>NZ_CP015039.1:3147500-3747500 GCF_002079305.1 Rhodovulum sp. P5 | reverse complement strand
TCCTTCCACAACTCGTGCAGGGCAAAGACGTCGCCATAGCTGCGCGCCGCCTCGTAGGTGATCTCGGCCTTCTCGGGCTCGACCCGACCCGCGGCGCGACTGAGCCCCCGGATCAGCGCATCGAGCTGGCCATCCTTCATCCCGTCCACGCGCCCCAGATTGGCCACGACGCGCAGCCGGGGCTTGCCCGCCTCGTTACGGAAGGACTCGACAATCTGCAGATAGCGACGCCCGCCGCTCTCGGTGATGCGCGTGAACATGGCATGCAGGATATCGCACGTTTGGGCGCATTCATAGGGTCTTAAACATCATAACGTGTAACTACACGACTTCGGCCGAACTGCCCACCTCGCGCGCCTTAAGCTATTGAAATCCCATACCTGCGCTGAACGCGCTCACGCAGATTCCCCCGGATTTTGTCGAAGTTCGGCAGTCCGCATGGGCATCGGCGGCGGACCATCACCGGGCAAGGGTCCTGCACGCCGCGGCCGCGATGCTGGCGGACAGCGCGTCAGCGTTCGTCGAAGACCTGACGGCCACCGTCGAGGAGATCGCCGTCTGCCGCGCATGCCTTAACGAAAGTGCAGCGCTTGCTCTGCGCTCCGCCGGACGCACGCAGCACCTGCCCGGCGGTTTCATGGTGCAGGAGATGGAGCGACCCGCAGGCGTCGTCGCCCTGATCGGCCAGCGGTCCCCCACGCTTCAGGGCATCGTCGCGGCCGTTGCGCCCGCCATCGCCCGTGGCAATGCGTGCCTGATCGTGTCGTCCGGACATCTCGACCCCGCGATCATCGCTCTGTCGGGGCTATTGACCGAGGCAGGCGCCCCGCCGGGGCTGATCGGTGTCGTCACCGGCCCGGACGATACCCCGGCCGACCGCCTTGCAACCGAGCCCGGCATCGATGCGGTTCGGTTCCTGTCCTCCGCTGACGTCTCGGCACAGGTCGTCCAAGCGGCACGCAACGCTGGAAAACGCATCGACCAACAGCCCGGACATGACGCAGGCCGCGCCTTTGGCGGCGCGGCCTGCAAGATCAAGAGCATCTGGATTCCGACCGGGGCCTGAGCCCCGCGCCTATCCGCGCGAACCGAACAGCCGGCTCCAGATCCCCTGTGCCCGGTCGCCCGCAGCTTCGAACGTGTCTTCCATATCGTCGATCATCGGCTCGATCCGGTCCTCGCGGAACCGCGCCACCACCCGCCAGACCCACAGCCCGAAGATCGCAAACACCGACAGGAAGGCGATGTTGAACCACGGGATGACGGTCACGTCCGGGCCTTCGACCGGGCGGATTTCAACCGCGTTGGGATAGATGCTCAGATACTCGTTCCGCCAGCCGTAATGGGTCACGATCACCCAGTCCGGGTCTTCTTTGGACGAGATCATATCGCTGGCCTTGGCCTGAAGGTTCGACGTGTCGAACTTGAAATAGGGCGGCCAGCCCCAGCCCGTATCCTGGTTGCGATAGACCTCGATATCGTCGTTCGGCCGCGCGCCCGAGATGAAGTTCACGTAACGGCCCGAGCTTTTCTCCCGGTTCTCCGCAGACGACGAATCCGCGAAGAACAGGTCGTTCTCACCCCATTCGATCTGGCGTTCGCGCGCGTCGATCAGGCGAACGACATCGTGCTGGGGGAGCGTGTAGTGCAGGAAGCCGCCGACGATCAGCACGATGATCGCGATGAAGGTCCATTTGACGTAAGTCATTCTAGCCTCACATGTAATTCGTGATATAGATGATCGTGCCGATCACCGCGACCGGCACGACATAGACACCGAGGATCAGCTTGCGCCTCAGTGAACTGTCATAATCTTCCAGTCCCTCGCGCACATAGACATCGCGGTCGCCATAGCCGATTTCATCTTCCCATTCCCGTTTCAGCTTGGCGCGGCGCACGGCGCGCGAATAGAGAGAAAGGGCCACGTAGATCACGCTGAGGATCACGAAGCCTATGACGGCGAAACGCAGGAATGCGAACATGGTTCCCTCCATCCGCCGGGCATGCCCTGTCGCCGGGTCCCGTTCCTGCGTCGGAATATAGGGGATCGCGGCCGTTCTTTGCACCCCTTGCCCCGGTCCGGATGCGATTGCCGCAGGCACAAGGCCACGCTACTGTCGCGGGATGAATGACGACATCCGCACAAGACTGGAAGAAGCCGTCGCGCGCCGCCGGGACGCGGTGGTTGCCCTGACGCAGGACTTGATCCGCATCCCCACGCTGAACCCGCCCGGGCGCCATTACCGCGAGATCTGCGATCTGCTGGCGGCGCGGCTGTCGGCGGGTGGCTTCAAGGTCGACCTGATCCGGGCAGAGGGGGCACCGGCCGACAGTGACCGGCATCCGCGCTGGAACCTGGTCGCCCGGTGCGAGGGCACCCGCCCCGGCGACTGCGTCCATTTCAACGGCCATCACGACGTGGTCGAGGTCGGCCATGGCTGGACCGTCGATCCCTTCGGTGGAGAGGTCAAGGACGGCCGGGTCTACGGTCGCGGCGCCTGTGACATGAAAGGCGGGATCGCCGCGTCGATCATTGCGGCCGAGGCGTTCATTGAGGTCTGCCCCGATTTCAAGGGCGCCGTGGAAATCAGCGCCACGGCGGACGAGGAATCCGGCGGCTATGGGGGCGTGGCCTATCTGGCCGAGCACGGCTGGTTCGATCCCGCCCGCGTGCAGCATGTCATCATTCCCGAGCCGCTGAACAAGGATCGCGTCTGCCTTGGCCATCGCGGCGTCTGGTGGGCCGAGATCGAGACCAAGGGGCGCATCGCGCACGGGTCCATGCCTTTCCTCGGCGATTGCGCGATCCGCCATATGGGCGCCGTGCTGGAGGAGATGGAGGCGACCCTGTTCCCCCTGCTGGCCGGCAAGCGGACAGACATGCCGGTGGTGCCCGAAGGGGCGCGCCAGTCCACCCTGAACATCAACGCCATCCACGGGGGAGAGCCCGAACAGGACCCCGACTATACCGGCCTGCCAGCCCCTTGCGTGCCCGACCGCTGCCGCATCACGCTCGACCGCCGTTTCCTGATCGAGGAGGATCTGGGCGAGGTGAAGCGCGAGATCGCCGACATGATGGAACGGGTGAAAGCCAAGCGCCCCGGCTTCGATTACGAGATACGGGAGTTGTTCGAAGTTCTGCCCACCATGGCCGAACGCGACGCCCCCGTGGTCACGACCGTTGCAGGCGCTATCGAGACGGTGCTGGGCCACGCGCCCGATTTCGTCGTCTCCCCCGGCACCTATGATCAAAAGCATATCGACCGGATCGGGCGGCTGAAGAACTGTATCGCCTATGGCCCCGGTATCCTTGACCTCGCCCACCAGCCCGACGAATGGGTGGGGATCGACGACATGGTGGACAGCGCAAAGGTCATGGCGCTGGCGTTGGGACAGTTGCTGCTGGACTGATGGCGCGGTCCCTGCCAACTGGCCGGGCTACTCCAGACTGCCATGCAGGGCGACAAGGTCGATCCCGGCCTCGCCCGGCGCAATCGCACGGAAGCTTTCCCGAACCCCGGCCCCGGTCAGTTCCCGTTGCACGACCAGCAGCGTGTTCGGGTCGTGCTCGGCGCACAGGTCCTGCATGAAGGCGAGTTCTTCCCGCGCCGTCGGCAGCGCCGCCGCGATATCGGGTGCGCCGTAGATCGTCACGAAATGGCCGGCCAGCGCCTCGGCCAGCACGTCCAGCTCCGCCTGTTCGATAGCCGTGACCGCGACGAAGGTCGCCCGGCCGAAACTGTCCAGCGACAGCCAGCCATTGGCAAACGCCTGCCGCGCCTTGCCGGTCAGGTCGCCCTCGGTCCAGTTGGAAAACTCGAACCCGCCGGGGATCGCCCATTCGCCGCTGTCGGCGGGCCGGGCGAATATATTGCCGTCGCTTTCGTCAAGACGGATCGTGCGGGCGAGTTTCAGCATGGCAGCGGCTCCAGCATCTCGGTCAGCGGCAGGATGCGCGTGTCGTCCCCAAGTCTCAGCAACAGCCCCCCCTGTTCGTCAAGGCCGATGGCCCGCCCGCTCCGCCTCTCGCCGCCCGCCGTCAGCGTCACATCGCGGCCCAGCGCAAAGGCCCGGCCGCACCAGTGATCGTGCAGCCGCGCCGGTCCTCCCTCCTGCCAGTCGTGGATCCAGAACAGGGTATGCCGCGCCCAGCTTTCCACAAGCCGCACCGGGCAGATGTCACCACAGCCTTCCTCGTCCAGCGTCGTCCGCTCCGGGTCCTCGCCCGGTTCACGATCCGCGGGGGCACGAAACGGCACATCAAGGCCCAGCACCAGCCAGCCGGGCACCTTCCCCGGCGCCGTGGTCGACGCCGCGGCCCGAATACCGCCGCATTGCCCGCCGTTGATCCGAAACCCGCCCGGCCAGTCGAACTGCGCGGCGACCTCTGACGGGGCCAGCGCGCCGAACGCATCGGCGAAGCCATTGGCCACGGCCAGCACCATCGCCATCGCCTCGGCCAGCGGCACCTCGGGCGCCAGCACCAGCGCGGCAGACAGATGATCAGGCGTGACATTGTGGACGATCAGCCCCGCCTCCGTCCCGGCCCGGGCCCGTGCGACGGCCACCGCGAACGGGTCGCCCGGCGTGCCCTCCCCCGACATCAGGGGCGGCAGGTTGGGTGCGGCGTCAGACACGCCCTTCATCGATCAGCCCGCGCGCGATAGCGCGAAAGGCCAGCGCCTCGGGGCTGTCGGCCTTCGACACCACGATGGGCGCGCCGCCATCCCCTGCCTTCCGAATTTCAAGATCAAGCGGGATTTCGCCAAGGAACGGAATACCCAGCCGCTCCGCATTCTCCCGCGCGCCGCCATGGCCGAACAGCTGGGTCTCTCCCCCGCAATGGGGGCAGATAAAGGTCGACATGTTCTCGATCATACCCAGCACCGGCGTCCCGGTCTTCTCGAACATGTTCAGCGCCTTGCGCACATCCAGCAGCGCGATGTCCTGCGGGGTGGAGACGACGACCGCCCCGGCGAGTTCGGTCTTCTGCGTCAACGTCAACTGCACATCGCCCGTCCCCGGCGGCAGGTCGACCAGCAGCACGTCAAGCTGCCCCCACTTCACCTGGGTCAGCATCTGTTGCAGCGCCCCGATCAGCATCGGACCGCGCCAGATGACGGCCTCTTCCTCCTGCGTCATCAGCCCGATCGACATCAGCGTGACGCCGTGATTGCGCAACGGCAGGATCGTCTTGCCATCCGGCGATGCCGGCCGCCCTGTGACCCCCAGCATGCGCGGCTGCGACGGCCCATAGACATCGGCATCCAACAGGCCAACCCGCTTGCCCTCGGCCACAAGCGCAACGGCAAGGTTCGCGGCAACGGTGGATTTGCCGACGCCCCCCTTGCCCGAGGCGATGGCGATCACGGCGCCGACGCCGTCCGGTTTCTGCGGCCCCTGCGCCGGGCGCCCCGCCGCCTTCAGATCGGGCGGTTTTGGCGTGGAATGGGCGGTCAGCAGGACCGTGACATTGCCCTCCCCCGCGATCTGTTCCAGCGCGGCCTGCGCGGCCTGCCGAACCGGCGCCATCGCACTGCCCTGATCGGGTGCGACCTCCAGCACGAAGCGGATCTTGCCGCCCTCCACCGTAAGGGCCCGCACGGTGTCAGAAGCGATCAGATCGGTCCCCGTCGCCGGGTTCACGATGCCCTTCAGGACGGCAAGCACCTCATCGCGCGTCACACTCACACCCGGTCTCCGGTCGCGAGGCCCGCATTCCCCGGCTGCCGCATCCGCGTCGCGAACGCATTGTCGTTCATGTCCAAAACTCCCCGTCCATCTGCGCTTTCATTGTAATAATTGCGCTTTTCAACCGTTGTGAAACAATGACGGGACGGAGGCAAGGGAAGGATGCGATGCGTACTGTCCTGATCTGCACGCTGTTTTGCGCGGCCCTTGGCAGCGCGGGCCAAGCCACGGCCCAGACCCGCAACATGACGCTGGCCGCCGATGCACGGCTGGAGGACAGTGGCCTTCTGGCCTTTCTCATCCCCCGGTTTTCCCTGAAGACCGGCATTCGGGTCAGCGTGACCAGCACAGCACCCAGCGACCTTGCCGCCAACATCGTGCCCCCGGCAGATGCCGTGATCGGGCCCAAAGCCGTTGTCGAGAGGTTGTTCGCAGGCGCCTCCGCAACACCCATCTTCCAAGCCAGTACACCGGACGGCGGCGGCCTGTTCGCCATTGCCCTTCCCCCGAACGCCACTAACGCGGAGTTGGGCGCACGGTTTGCCGACTGGCTGACCTCCGACATCGGGCAGCGCACCGTGGCGCAGTTCGCCTCGCCTTCCGGCGTCGTCTACATTCCCGGCGCACAGGCCGTCGCGGTGGCCGAACCGACCCGCCCACAGGGGGATGAGGACCGGGGCGCGGCGCTGGCGCTGCTGCATTGCGGCCGGTGTCATGTCGTCTCTGCGAAGAACCGGTTCGGCGGGATCGGCTCCACCCCCTCTTTCGCGGCGCTGCGCACGATCCCGGGATGGGAGGACAAGTTCCGCAGCTTCTGGCGGGAAAACCCCCATCCCGCCTTCACGCAGGTGGCGGGCGTGACGGTACCATTCGACCCCGCGCGCCCACCCCATATCGCGCCCGTGGAACTGACACCGGAGGATGTGGAGGCGATCACCGCCTATGCCGCGTCGATCACGCCCGCCGATCTGGGCGCCGGGGTGCAGGCGCGGTAGGGGCTCAGGTCTTCTTCCGCTCCTCCAGATAGTCGTCGGTCGTGCGCACCTTCGGCCGGTCCCCCATCCGGAACGGCGCGGCCTGGGCGTGGTATTGCGCATTCACCCGGCAATCGTCGCACATGCGGATCAGACGGGTATTGTCGGAATTGGTGAACATCGCATGGCTGCCCTCAAGCTTGGCCACGATCCGTTCGACGGTGGATTTCACGCCGAAGGGCTTGCCGCATTCGATGCAGTGGTAAGGCTCCTCCTCCTTCAGCACCCGGGGCGACAGCGCCGCATCGGAGATATCGAGCCGCGGCTGCAACCGGATCGCATCTTCCGGGCACACCGCCACGCAAAGCCCGCATTGCAGGCAGGCCTCCTCGCGAAATCGCAACTGTGGCTTGTCGGGGTTGTCCAGAAGGGCGCCGGGCGGGCAGAGACCGGCGCAGGACAGGCACAGGGTGCACGCCTCGGCATCCAGAACGACCGCGCCATAGGGGGCGCCCGCAGGCAGTGCGACAGGCGCGGCCTGCTGCGCCAGGGCCCGGGCCGCGAGCCGCGTCACCTCGCGCCGCTGGCCCAGCGGCAGGATCGGGTCCACCGGCAGCGGATGTGGCTGGGCGCCATAAAGCGCATCCGACAGCGCGTCGGGGTCGGTCACGTCCAGCAACGCAACCCGTCCGGCCCCGGCACCAAGCCCTGCGGTCATTGCATTGGCCAACGCCGTCTCTTGCGTCAGCGTCTCCCGGTCGGCCCGGGGCGACAACAAAAGATCGACCGCAACGAACCCGGTCGCCAGCGCGGCCATCATCTCGGCATGACCGAACGCCCCAAGTGACGGCAGCGCCAGCGGAATCACGTCCGCGGGCAATCCACGACCGAAACGGGCGGCCAGGGCGATCATCTCCCGCCCGTGCGTGTCGTCATGGACCAGCAGGCGGGGCGCCACGCCACCGGCCGCACGATAGGCCCCGGCCAGGGTCAGGATGTGGTCGAAGGTGGCGGTCACGGGCGGGGCGTCATAAGCGATCGCCCCCGATGGGCAAAGCGACGAGCATGCACCGCAGCCCGCGCAAATCAGCGGATCGACCGCCACGCTGTCCCCGTCAGGCAGGATCGCCCCGGTGGGGCAAGCGTCCAGACACCGGGTACAGCCGGTCTTTCCCGCCCGCGCATGCGCGCACAGGCTGCCATCCAGCGCGACATGCAGCGTCTTTTCGAACACGCCCACCAGATGCGACGCGTCGAACACCACCCGCTGAACCGTCAGCGGATCACCCGGATCGGCGCGCAGATATCCATCGCGTTTCTCATGCGCGGGGAACAGCGGCGGATTGCCCGACAGATCGAGGATGATGTCGCAATCGGCGACACCGCCATCGCGGGCTTCGCCAAAGCTCACCGCCCCGCGCCCCGACGGGGCGCCTGCGCGCATCGCATCGACAGTGACCGCGAACCGCCCGAAGACGCCCGACGCCTTGCGCAACCTCCCCACCGCGATATCGAAGCGCCGGACCGGTGCGGGGACTATTTCGGTCGTTTCCGTCAGCAGGCAGGTCACGGACAGGACATCGGCAAGCTGTTCGGCGGCGGGCAGCGCCACACCGGGAGGACCAAGCACGAGGCACACCCCGTCCGAAAGCACATCCACGGTCTTCACCGGCGGCCTGTGCCGCTGCGCCGCGGCCAGCAGCGCCGCGATCTTCGGGGTCGCCTGTCCGGCCTCGTCCGACCATCCCGCTCGGTCGCGAATATCGACGCTCAGCGGGGGCGCGGCGCCCAGATCCTCGGCCAATTCCGCAAAGGTCTCCGCCTCTTGCGCACAGGCGACGATGACCTCCGCCCCCGGCGCGGACAGGGCCGAGGCCAACCTGTCGGCCTCGGCCCCGCAAAGTTCTGAATGGATCGCCGAACAGTCGAGGCCACAGGCCCGCGCGATGGCCTCGCGACCCAGTACCTGCGTGCCTGCGCAATCGCACAGCAACAGCTTTACGCCCATGGATCCTCCCCCCAGTGCGCTGGACAGATCGCCCTTGCGGCGTTTTACTGTCTTGACGAAGACTAGGACGGCAGGGGCGGGAGGACAAGATGAACGACAAGGTGGCCGAGGCCCGCACGGCGACGATGCCGGTCGGCGTCGTCCTGCGCCAAAGTCCCGGTGTCACCCGCTGGGCCAAATGGGCGTGGCGCGCCGTGGCGGTGACACCCGGCGGCGGCCCGGGACACTGGACCGAACTGCGGCGCGAAGGCGACACCGCAGAATTTCACGCCGCCACCGTGCCGATGGAATTGCATCGCGCGGAAACCGAAGGATACCTCGTATCGCTGAACGCCACCCCGCCGTCGGTCTTCGTGATCCTGCGGGCCAACGGCGGTGCCGATGATCGGCCCGAGGTCGTCGCCGTCACCGCCTCGGCCTATGCCGCGCAGGACCACACCGACAATGGCGAGGACATCGTCGAACCTGTGCCGATGCCCGAGGGGCTGAAGGCGTGGATCGCCGATTTCTGCGCCCGCCATCATGTCGAGGAGACCTTCGTCAAGCGCAAGCGCCGCCCGCATGTGGAGGCGCAGACCGAAGACGGCAAAGGCGACGCGCGGATCCGGCAGGGGGCCGATGTCTACCGCTCTCCGGCCTCGCTCCGCGGCGGGCAGTCATGACCGGGGATTCCGACGGCTTTCTGTCCCGCTGGTCGCGCACCAAGCGCGCCGGAGGCGTGGAGCTGGCGGAGCCGACAGAAACTGCCCCCCCGGCCGAACTAGACGACCGCGACGATGCCGAAATCCTGCAAGACCTCGGCCTGACCGATCCGGACCTGTTGCAACCCGGCGACGATTTCTCGGCATTCCTGCGCGAGGCCGTGCCCGAGCATCTGCGCCGCCGCGCCCTGCGCCGGCTGTGGCGGTCGAACCCGGTTCTGGCGAATCTGGACGGGCTGAACGACTACGATACCGACTTCACCGGCGATTCCGTCGCCCCGGGCCTGTTGCAGACGGCCTATCGGGTGGGGCTGGGATTCGTGCAAGACATTGCTGACGCTACGGAACCCTCCACCGCCGACACGGCACCCTCCGAAAAAGACGTCGCCGCAGACACCGCCACCGGCGATGCGGATCCCGGCGAAGATTTCACCGCTGCCGCAGAGGACGTAACAGAACGACAAATTCTGCAAGAGTCCGACAGCCCCGCCCCCCGCCGCCGCATGCATTTCCGGTTCGAAGCGTGATTGCCACCCGCCGAGGCCCCCGGAAGATTTTCTTGATAAACGGCAAGGTTGCCTCTTAGACTCGATCAAAATCCCGGACAGCCGGAGATGGGGAGGACTGGTTTCGTGCCGCAGCGCACCGAAAACCCCGACGTTGCAGAGGAAGACATGCTGAGGGCAGGTCTTTACGATCTGCTCGCGTCGGTACTGGCCCGACCCGCCGATGGAGCGCTGATAACAAAGCTGCGGGGCCTGACAGGCGATGATACCCCCCTCGGTCGAGGCGCCATCGCATTGTCCAAGGTTGCCCACACCGTCGATGCAGGTGCCGTCGAGCGAGAATTCAATCGGCTTTTCATCGGGCTCGGCCGCGGCGAACTGGTGCCCTATGCCAGTTTCTACATGACGGGCTTTCTGAATGAAAAACCGCTGGCGCTGTTGCGGCAGGACATGGCGCGACTGGGCATCGAGCGCGCGCCGAATGTCTATGAGCCCGAGGACAACATCGCCAGCCTGTGCGAGATGATGGGATTCCTGATCGCGGGGCGGTTCGGTGCCCCGGCGTCCCTGTCCGCACAGCGCGACTTTTTCAACCGGCACATTGCCCCATGGGCGGGGCCGTTCTTCACCGATCTGGAAGGGGCGGAGGCCTCGTTCTTCTATGCCCCCGTCGGGGCCATCGGGAAGAGCTTCATCGAGATCGAGAGAGAGGCCTTTCGCCTTGCCGCGGCAGAACCCGCATGACGCGACAGGCCCCGTCGGGAAGCGGGGCATGCGGAAAAGGGAGGACACGGACGTGAACGATTCCGACATACCCACCGACAAGGGGCGGCGCACGTTCCTTGCCCTTGCCGCGACCGCAGCGCCGGCCGTGGCCGTGACGGCGGTCAGCGGAACCGAGGCCGAGGCGGCCGAAGACACGCCCGAAGTCACCGGGTTGCGCAAGACCGCGCATGTCCGGGCCTATCTGGACAGCGCCCGCTTCTAAGGCGGAACAACCGGGAACAGCGCCGGGACCGGGGGCCCGGCAAGGGAGGAGTCCATGCTGAGAAAGAAGACCACGACAGCGCCCGCACGCAACCGGGCCAACGGGCTTTTGGACCGCGCGTCCGAGGCACGGGTCGACCGCCGGTCGTTCCTGCGGACCTCCGGCCTTGCCATCGGCGGGCTTGCCGCGCTGGGCACCACCGGGGGCACGGTCACGAAGGCAAACGCCCAGACCACGGCGGCGACGGCGGTCACCAACGTCAAGTCGATCTGCACCCATTGCTCTGTCGGATGCACGGTGATCGCCGAGGTCCAGAACGGCGTCTGGATCGGGCAGGAACCCGGCTGGGACAGCCCGTTCAACCTGGGCGCCCATTGCGCCAAGGGCGCGGCGGTGCGCGAACATGCCCATGGGGAACGGCGGCTGAAATACCCGATGAAGCTTGTCGGCGGTGAATGGACCCGCGTCACTTGGGAAGATGCGATCAATGAGATCGGCGACCAGATGCTGGCGATCCGCGAGGAAAGCGGGCCTGACAGCGTCTATTGGCTGGGTTCGGCCAAGCATTCGAACGAGCAGGCCTACCTCTTGCGCAAGTTTGCCGCCTATTGGGGCACCAACAACATCGACCATCAGGCGCGGATCTGCCATTCGACCACCGTGGCCGGGGTGGCCAATACATGGGGCTACGGCGCCATGACCAACTCCTACAACGATATCCACAAGTCAAAGGCGATCTTCATCATCGGCGGCAACCCGGCCGAGGCGCATCCCGTGTCGCTGCTGCATGTGCTGAAGTCGAAGGAAGAGAACAACGCGCCCCTGATCGTCTGCGATCCGCGCTTTACCCGCACCGCGGCCCATGCCGACGAATATGTCCGCTTCCGGCCCGGCAGCGATGTGGCGCTGGTCTGGGGCATCCTCTGGCACATCTTCGAAAATGGCTGGGAGGACAAGGAATTCATCCGCACCCGCGTCTGGGGCATGGATCAGATCCGCGAAGAGGTCGCCCGCTGGGATCCGGAGGAAGTGGAGCGCGTCACCGGCGTTCCCGGCTCTCAGATGGAACGGGTCGCGCGGACCTTGGCCAACAACCGCCCCGGCACGGTCATCTGGTGCATGGGCGGCACCCAGCATACCAACGGCAACAACAACACCCGCGCCTATTGCATCCTTCAGCTTGCGCTGGGGAACATGGGCACGGCGGGGGGCGGCACCAACATCTTCCGCGGCCATGACAACGTGCAGGGCGCAACCGATCTGGGTGTTCTGGCCGATACGCTGCCGGGTTATTACGGTCTGGCCGACGGATCGTGGAGCCACTGGGCCCGCGTCTGGGAGGAAGACGAGGACTGGCTGCGCGGCCGGTTCAACGTGATGCCCGGCGCAGGTGCCGATGGCAAGGACCGGATGATGATCAACGAGACCGGCATCCCCGTGTCCCGCTGGATCGACGGCGTGCTTGAGGCGAAAGAGAACATCGACCAGCCCGACAACACCCGCGCGATGGTGTTCTGGGGCCATGCGCCGAACTCGCAAACCCGCCTGCCCGACATGAAAAAGGCGATGGAGATGCTCGACCTGATGGTCGTCATCGATCCCTATCCCACGGTCAGCGCGATCATGCAGGACCGCACCGACGGGGTGTACCTGCTGCCCGCCGCGACGCAGTTCGAAACCTACGGATCGGTGACGGCCTCCAACCGCTCGATCCAGTGGCGCGAGAAGGTGGTGGAACCGCTCTTCGAGTGCAAACCCGACCACACGATCATGAAGCTCTTCGCCGACAAGTTCGGCTTCTCCGACCGGCTCTTCCGCAACATCGCGGTGAATGGCGACGAGCCGCTGGTGGAGGATATCACGCGGGAGTTCAACCGCGGCATGTGGACCATCGGCTATACCGGCCAAAGCCCGGAGCGGATGCGCCTGCACATGGAAAACCAGCACACCTTCGACCGCACGACGCTGCGCGCGCTGGGCGGCCCGGCCGATGGCGACTACTACGGCATGCCGTGGCCCTGCTGGGGCACCGCCGAAATGGGGCATCCGGGCTCGGCCAACCTTTACGACATCTCGCTGCCGGTGAAGGATGGCGGCATGGGCTTCCGCGCGCGGTTTGGCGTCGAACGCAACGGCGACAACCTGCTGGCCGAGGGCGTGGCCCCCGTGGGGTCGGAAATTCAGGACGGCTACCCGGAATTCACCATGCAGATGCTGATGGATCTGGGCTGGGATGGCGACCTGACGGCAGAGGAACGCGCCACCATCGACGGCATCGCAGGCCCCAAGACCAACTGGAAGACCGACCTTTCGGGCGGCATCCAGCGGGTCGCGATCAAGCATGGCTGCGCGCCCTACGGCAACGCAAAGGCCCGCGCCGTGGTCTGGACCTTCCCCGACCCGGTGCCGCTGCACCGCGAACCGCTCTATTCCAACCGGCGCGATCTGGTGGCCGACTACCCGACCTATGACGACAAGAAGTTCTGGCGGGTGCCGACCATGTATGCCTCGATCCAGAGCAATGACTTCTCCGAGGACTACCCGATCATCCTGACCTCCGGCCGGCTGGTCGAATACGAGGGCGGCGGCGATGAGACCCGCTCGAACCCGTGGCTGGCCGAGTTGCAGCAGGAGATGTTCATCGAGGTGAACCCGCGCACCGCGAACGATATCGGCATCCGCGACGGCGCCGATGTCTGGGTCGAGGGCCCCGAAAAGGGCAAGGTCCGCGTCAAGGCCATGGTCACCGAGCGGGTGGCGCCCGGCGTTGCCTTCATGCCGTTCCACTTCGGCGGCTACTGGCAGGGCGAGGACCGGCGCTCGAAATATCCCAAGGGGGCCGATCCTTACGTGCTTGGGGAATCCACCAACACCGCGCAGACCTATGGCTACGACTCCGTCACGCAGATGCAGGAGACCAAGGCCACGCTCTGCAAGATCTGGGCCGCTTGAGGGAGGACTGAGAGATGGCAAGAGCGAAATTCCTCTGTGACGCGGAACGCTGCATCGAGTGCAACGCCTGCGTGACCGCCTGCAAGAACGAGCATGAGGTGCCCTGGGGCATCAACCGGCGCCGGGTGGTGACGATCCAGGACGGCAAGCCCGGCGAACGCTCGATCTCGGTGGCCTGCATGCATTGTTCCGATGCGCCCTGCATGGCGGTTTGCCCGGTCGACTGCTTCTACCAGACCGAGGACGGCATCGTCCTGCACTCCAAGGACCTGTGCATCGGCTGCGGCTACTGCTTCTACGCCTGCCCCTTCGGCGCGCCGCAATACCCGCAGGCCGGCAATTTCGGCTCGCGCGGCAAGATGGACAAATGTACCTTCTGCGCCGGCGGCCCGGAAAAGGACATGTCCGAGGCCGAGTTCCAGAAATACGGCCGCAACCGGATCGCCGAGGGCAAGCTGCCGATCTGCGCAGAGATGTGCGCGACCAAGGCGCTCCTGGCGGGTGACGGGGACGATGTGTCGGCCATCTACCGCGAACGGGTGGTCGCCCGCGGCTTCGGCTCCGGCGCATGGGGCTGGGGCACCGCCTATGATCAGAAGGGCAACTGATCGCCGCGCCTGACACCGGATGGGAACTGGGCATGAGGGGGCGCGCCGCGTGTGTGCCCCCTGATGGTCTTTAAGGGAGAAACCCGATGAAACGGCTGGAACAGATGTTTTGCGCGGGTCTGTTGATCCTGGCGCTGGCCATCGGGGCCGCGGCGCAACCGGTAGAGACGCCCCCCGACACCCCCGCCCCCCATCGCCAGACGCTTGACGACATCCTTGCCCGGCAGGCGGGGCAGCACGACCCGCGCGCACCGCGCGATTTCGACAGTGCCGCGGGACAGGCGGCCGGGATCGGTACCCAGCTTGGCACCCGCGGCGGCCCGTCGGATTCGGAGGTGTGGGAGGCGCTGCGCTTCGGCACCGCCGATGTGCAGGTCTCCGCCGGGGGTGCACAGGCCCGCGTGGTGATGCAGGATCGCGGCATGTGGTGGCTGAAATTCCGCGAGGGGCGGCTTTCGAACTGGGGGTTTTTCTTCTGGATCGGGCTGGTGACCTTCCTGGCCCTGTTCTACCTGCTCCGTGGCCGGATCCGCGTCTCGGGCGGCATGTCGGGCATCAAGATCGTGCGCTTCACCGCCATCGAACGGTTCGCCCACTGGATGCTGGCGGGCTCGCTGATGCTTCTGGGCGCGACGGGGCTCTTGCTGCTGTTCGGGCGAACATGGTTCATGCCCGTCATCGGAAAGGAGACCTATGCCCAGATCGCCCATTACGCCAAGCTGACCCATAACAATGTCAGTTGGGCCTTCATGCTGGCCCTTGTGATGGTGTTCCTGTTCTGGGTGCATCACAACATCCCCCGCAAGATCGATGTCCAGTGGTTTGCGGAAGGAGGCGGCCTGTTCGGGTCGAAACACCCGCCCGCCAAGAAATTCAACGCCGGGCAGAAGATCCTGTTCTGGACGGTGATCCTGCTGGGTGGGTCGGTCTCCGCCTCCGGCATTTCGCTGATCTTCCCGTTCGAGTTCCCGCTTTTCGCACCGACCTTCGCGGTGCTGAACGATATCGGTATCCCCGGGCTGCTGGGCCTCGACCCGTTCCCCACGCAACTTTCCCCGCAGGAAGAGATGCAGTTCGCCCAGCTTTGGCATGTCCTGGCAGCCTTCGGCCTGATGGCCCTGACCACCGGCCATATCTATATCGGCACTGTGGGCATGCAGGGCGCGTTCTCGGCCATGGGCAATGGCAAGGTCGATCTCAACTGGGCCAACGATCACCACAAGCTGTGGGTGGAGGAGATGGAGGAAGAAGAGGGGCGCCTGTTCGACGGTTCGAAACAAAGCCCCGCCGAATAGATCCATGGCGCTGCGCATGTTGATCCTGTCTGCGATGCTCGCCGCCCCCGCAGGGGCAGAGGGGTTTCGCAGCTTCGACGGCCATGGCGGCCCGGTGATGGGCGTGGCGGTGTCGCCGGACGGCACCCGCGCGCTGACCGCCAGCTTCGACTACTCCGTGGGTCTGTGGGAAATCGGGCGCGACACCCCACCCCGGTGGCTGGAGGGGCACGCCGCGGCGGTCAATGCCCTGGCGTTCCTTGGCACCGACCGGGCTGTGTCAGCGGGCGACGATTTCGACATTCTGATCTGGGATCTTGCCTCGGCACGGGTGCTGCACCGGCTTGGCGGCCACAAGGGCAAGGTGATGACCGCCCGGCCATCGCCGGACGGATCGATGATCGCCTCGGCAAGCTGGGACGGCACGGTACGGCTTTGGGATGCCGAAACCGGCACATCGCTGGCGGTGCTTGGGGACCATGACGGGCCGGTCAACGACGTGGCATGGGCCGCCGGGGGCGCGCAGATCTATTCCGCGGGGTATGACGGCAAGATCGTCCTGTGGGACGTCAAGCACCGGACCGCGGTCCGCCGGATTGTCCGGCACGGGTTCGGCATCAACGTTCTTGCGCTGGACGAGGGGGCCGGATGGCTGGCCTTCGGCACCGTGGACGGCGGAACCGTGGTGGTCGCCCCGGATACCGGCGCGGTGCTGGCCGACCTGACCGCGGGGCGCCGCCCGATCCTTGCCTTGGCCCGGTCGCCCGATGGCAGCCGCCTCGCCATCGGCGATGGCGAAGGATACATCATGGTGGTCGATACCGCCGACTGGTCGGTCGCCCACGATTTCCGCGCCGCCGTCAACGGGCCCATCTGGGCGCTGGCCTTTGCGGGGGACGGGGCGGGCATCCTCGCCGGCGGGATCGATGATCGGGCCTTTCTCTGGCCCCTGGACACAGACGACGATCCGGCCCCCATGGCCCAGACACGGCGCGGGTTCCACACCGCGCCGGGCGAGGTTTCGAATGGCGAGCGGCAGTTCCTGCGCAAATGCTCGGTCTGCCACACGCTTGCCCCCGATGGCGGGCGCCGCGCCGGCCCATCTCTGCATGGCCTGTTCGGGCGGCGGGCGGGCACCTATCCGGGCTACAGCTACTCCGCCGCCCTTGCCGACAGTTCCATCGTCTGGTCCGATGCCACCATCGACAAGCTGTTCGAGATCGGGCCGGATCACGTCACCCCCGGCAGCAAGATGCCGATGCAGAAGATCACCGCGCCCGAGGACCGGGCCGACCTGATCGCGTTCCTGAAACGCGAAACCGCACCCGATTGACCGGAGGACCCCATGCGCGCCATGTTTCTGGCCTTCGCCGCCACCATCGCCATCGCCATCGGCGCGCATTACGTGCTGGAGCAGAACGGCTATTCCACGCAGGAACGTTACACCAGCGACAGCGTGCGGCTTGACTGACCGATCACCCGGTCGCGCGCCCCACCGCAGCCCGACACCACGCCAGGATCCGGTCGGGATCGGGCGGCAGTTCCTCGGCAATACCCTCGCTGAAGGCCAGAAAGGCCGCCCGGTTTTCGGTGTTCACCGTCGTCAGCACCGGCAGGCCCGCGGCCATCGCCTCGCCGATCACGGGGCGAAACCCGCGCCCCTCGGCCTCCTGCTTGCCGAACTTGTTCACGATGAGCAGATCGACATCCGCGCGCGCAACCGCCGCAGCGGCCAGCCCGACCGCCCGTTCCAGACCGCGGGGATCCAGACGGCAGGCCGTGGCCATCGCCCCCAGGTTCTGGCTGATCGGGATCGTGCCGGTGCCGTCCAGCACCTCAAGGACCATGTCGCACCGCGCCCTGTCCGGCCGGTCGATATTCCGTTGCACCGCCCCGGCCAGCCGCACACCCTCCGCCCGGAGCCGTTCGGCCACCCCGGCGATCAGCGCATCGGCCGCGCCGCGCCCCTCGGTCGAAAAGAATGCCAGCATGGTCCTCCCCTGCCCCGGCGCAGCCTCCCTTGCGCGGAACGTCTCAGGGATACAATATGACCGACAGGATGGGAACCATGCCGACATCGCAGCCTGAGACGATCTTCCCGACGCCGCAGGACGCGCGCCTGACGCGAACGGTGACCGGCATCGACCAGACCGGCGCACCAACGGTCTTGCCGGTGATCGAGGAACGGCCGCTGACCATCTTCCTCAACGGCCAGGAAATCGTCACCGCCATGACGATCGGCGATTACCCCGAATATCTCGCACTGGGATTCCTGCGCAATCAGGGCATGCTGCGCGACGATGACGAGGTGACAGGCGTCGACTACGACGAAGACATAGACACCGTCGTCGTCCGCACCGCCCGCCAGACCGGGTATGAGGAGAAGGTGAAGAAGAAAACCCGCACCTCCGGCTGCGCGGTGGGCACCGTCTTTGGCGACATGATGGAGGGGCTGGAGGGCCTGCGCCTGCCGCCCGCCGAATTGCGTACAAGCTGGCTTTACGCCCTTGCCCGGCAGATCAACACCATGCCCTCGCTCTACCTGACCGCGGGCGCGATCCACGGCACGGTGCTGTGCGAGCGGGACCGGCCGCTGATCTACATGGAGGATGTCGGGCGGCACAATGCGGTGGACAAGATCGCGGGTTGGATGTTCACCCGCAGCGCGCGGACGGACGACAAGATCCTCTACACCACGGGTCGGCTGACCTCGGAAATGGTGATCAAGACGGCGCTTATGGGCATCCCGGTCCTCGCCTCCCGCTCCGGCTTTACCGCCTGGGGGGTGGAGATCGCGCAACAGGTCGGGCTGACCCTGATCGGGCGGCTGCGGGGGCAGCGCTTCGTCTGCCTGTCGGGGGCCGAGCGGGTGATCTTCGACGCCGATCCAACGGCAATGCCCACCGAGGACCCTGCCCACCGGCGCAAGGCGGCGAACCGTGACTGAGCGGTTGCCGGCGGTCATCCTTGCAGGCGGCCGCGCGACCCGGATGGGCGGCGGGGACAAGCCGTTGCGCCCCCTTGGCGGCCGCGCCATCCTCGACCACGTGATTGCGCGGATGAAACCGCAATGCGCGCCGCTGGCGCTGAACGCCAATGGCAACCCGGCGCGGCTGGCAGGGTACGGGCTGCCGGTCCTGTCCGACAGCATCCCCGACCATCCCGGCCCGCTAGCGGGCGTTCTGGCGGGACTCGACTGGGCCGCCGGGCTGGGGGCCAGCCATGTGATCTCGGCCGCGGGCGATACACCGTTCTTTCCGGTCGATCTGGCAGACCGGCTTTGGGCGGCCCGCAGCCCCGCCGGTCTGGCATTGGCCGCGACGCGGGACGAAACCGGCAAGACATGGCGCCAACCGACCTTCGGTCTCTGGCCCGTCGCCCTGCGGGAGGATTTGCGCGCGGCGCTGGAGGGCGGCCTGCGCAAGGTCGTGCTATGGACCGACGCCCACGGCGCGGGCGAGGCCGAATTCGCGACGACCCCAATCGATCCGTTCTTCAATATCAACCGGCCCGAGGATATCGACGAGGCCGAGCGTCTGCTGGGGCTGACGGCGTGAAGCTCTACGGTATCACCGGCTGGAAGAACTCCGGCAAGACCGGCCTCATGGAACGGCTGGTGACCGAGATCACGGGCCGGGGCCTGACCGTCTCGACCGTCAAGCACGCCCACCACGCGACCGAGATCGACCATCCCGGGCGCGACAGCTATCGCCACCGTCAGGCGGGCGCGGTGGAGGTTCTGGTGGCCTCCCCCCTGCGCTGGGCGCTGATGCACGAATTGCGCGGGGCGGAGGAACCGCCCTTGGCCGACCTTCTGGCGCACCTCTCCCCCGTCGATCTGGTGCTGATCGAAGGCTACAAGACCGCGCCGCACCCAAAGGTCGAGGCGCACCGGGCCGCAACCGGCCAGCCCCTGCTGGCGAATGACAACCCGACAATCCGCGCCGTGGCCTCGAACGCCGCGCCCGATACCCCGGTCCCCGTCCTGCCGCTGGACGACACCGGGGCGATTGCCGAATTCATTCTGGCAGAGGTGGGGCTGTGACGTTCGACACCATCGTGGTTGTGGACTGGTCGGCCGGGCAGCGCGGTCCGAGGAACCCATCGAAAGATGCGATTTGGCTGGGCGTGGCGCGGGCAGGTGTCGCGCAGGAACCTGTCTACTGCCGAACCCGCCAGACAGCCGAGGTGCATCTGGAGGGCCTGATCGACTCCGAACGCGATGCCGGGCGGCGGATGCTCCTGACCTTCGACTTCCCGTTCGGCTATCCCCGCGGCTTCGCCCGCCACGTGACGGGCAAGAGCGATCCGTTCGCACTCTGGGACTGGATCGCCACCCGCATCGAGGACGCGCCGGACGGCAAGAACAACCGCTTTGAAGTCGCAGAGGAGATCAACGCGACGTTCGATGGCCTTGGTCCGTTCTGGGGCAAACCGAACGAACAGGATTGGCCCGGTATTCCCTATCGCAAAAAGGGTATCGCCTATGACGCCATCCCGGAACGTCGTGCCTGCGACATGGCTGCTCAGGCATCCTCAAGTTGCTTTCAACTCTTCTTTCCGCCAACGGTGGGCGGTCAGATCCTGATGGGGTTACCGATGCTGGCGCGTCTGCGTCGCCGCCCCGGCGTGTCGGTCTGGCCGTTCGAGCCTGTGCAGGACGCGCCCATCGTGCTGGCCGAGATCTGGCCGGGCCTCATCGAGCCGGCTGTCAGTACACGGCTCTCCGAACTGGGCGACTGCGCGATCCGCGACCGAGAGCAGGTGCGATTGCTGTCCCTCGCTCTGGCTCGGCTACCCAGCGAAAAGCTCTCGCAGATGATGGACGGACTGCCACGCGAAGCTGCCGAAGAGGCCTGGATCATCGGCGCATGTCACAAGGAACTGCTGACGGAACTCGCTTCAATCGAAACGCTCACCCCGCCGCGTCTGAAGAACGACTGTTTCGCCATGCCGCAAGGGGTGGACTGGGTGCCGGTCGACACCGCGCTGGCGCGGCTGTGCGCGGCCTTGCATCCAATCACCGGGACGGAGCGGATCGACACCGCCGCCGCCGCGGGCCGGGTGCTGGCACAGGCGGCCACCGCGCAACGCTCCAACCCGCCCGCAGCGAATTCCGCCGTCGATGGCTACGGCTTTGCCCATGCCGCGACGGGGGCAGGCCCGCAAAGCCTGCCGCTTGTGCCGGGCCGCGCGGCGGCGGGCCAGCCCTTCGACGGTGTGGTCCCGGCGGGGCCGCGGTGCGCATCCTGACCGGCGCGATCCTGCCCGCGGGCGTGGATACGGTCGTGTTGGAAGAGGACACCGCCACCGATGGCCTGTCGGTTGCATTCGACGGCCCCATTCGCGCCGGGGCCAACACCCGCAAGGCTGGCGAGGACGTCGCGGCCGGCGCCCCCGCCCTGCCCGCCGGTCACCTGCTGCGCCCGCCCGACATCGCCCTGCTGACGGCCCTTGGTGTGGCAGAGGTTCAGGTGCACCGCCGCCTGCGCGTCGGCGTCCTGTCCACCGGGGACGAACTGGTCACGGGCGGCACGATGCCGGACGGCCCCCACCACATCTTCGACGCAAACCGCCCGATGCTGCTGTCGCTGGCAGAACGCTGGGGATACGACCCCATCGATCTGGGCCATGCACCCGATGACCCGACCGAGATCGCGGCGCGCTTCGACAAGGGCGCGCAGACCGCCGATGTGATCCTGACCTCGGGGGGGGCCTCGGCCGGGGATGAGGATCACGTCGCGCGCCTGCTACGCGACCGGGGGACGCTCTCAAGCTGGCGGATCGCACTGAAACCGGGGCGTCCCCTGGCGCTGGCGCTATGGCAGGGCACGCCCGTCTTCGGCCTGCCGGGCAACCCGGTTGCGGCCTTCGTCTGCGCGTTGGTGTTCGGCCGCCCGGCGCTATCCTTGATGGCGGGCAGCGGCTGGGCCGAGGTGCAGGGTTTTACCGTTCCGGCGGCCTTCACGAAAGCCAAGAAGCCGGGACGCCGGGAATATCTGCGCGCGCGGCTGGACGGGGCCGGCCGGGCAGAGGTCTTCCGCTCCGAAGGCTCGGGGCGGATCAGCGGGCTGTCCTGGGCGACCGGGCTGGTGGAACTGCCCGACGACGCGGCCGAGATCGCCCCCGGCACCCCGGTCCGGTTCCTGCCCTATTCCAGCTTCGGGATCTGACCGCCGCAGCCCTTGTTCTCAGCTACCGACGGCTCCCGTCCATGGACCGTCCCGCTCCAGACTGCCGCAAGCCCCTTGGCACCGGGGCGCCCCGCGTGTAAGCCGCCCCCAAGCCACGAGGAGGCAAGGATGCAAGGCAGCGCCAATCTCAACATCATGATCAAGGCCGCCCGCAAGGCCGGCCGGAGCCTCGTCAAGGACTTCCGCGAGGTCGAAAACCTTCAGGTCTCGATGAAGGGCGCCGGCGATTTCGTGTCCCGGGCCGACACCGCGGCCGAGGACATCATCCGCACCGAGCTGCGCGAGGCCCGCCCGAATTACGGCTGGCTGGGCGAGGAAACCGGCGAAGAGGCCGGCGAAGACCCCACGCGGCGCTGGATCGTCGATCCGCTGGACGGCACGACGAATTTCCTTCACGGCCTGCCGCATTGGGCCGTCTCCATCGCGCTGGAGCACAAGGGCGAGATCGTGGCCGGCGTGGTGTTCGACGCCGCCAAGGACGAGATGTTCTTTGCCGAAAAGGGCGCGGGCGCATGGATGAACGACCGGCGGCTTCGCGTCTCTGGCCGGTCCCGCATGGTGGAGTGCATCTTCGCAACCGGCGTCCCCTTCGCGGCCAAGAAGACCCTGCCCGCCACGCTTCAGGACCTTGCCCGGCTGATGCCGCATTGCGCAGGCGTGCGGCGCTGGGGGTCGGCGGCGCTCGACCTCGCCTATGTGGCCGCGGGGCGCTATGACGGCTATTGGGAGCGTGAGATCAACGCCTGGGACATGGCCGCGGGCCTTGTGATCGTGCGCGAGGCCGGGGGCCTTGTCGGGCCGCTCCGCGAAGGGCACGACCCCCTTGTCCACGGCGATGTGCTTGTCGCGAACGAGGCGATCTATAACAGCTTTGCCGGCATCATCCGGAACACCTGACCACCGCCAACCGGTCATTGTTGTGCCCCGTTCGTGCGGCATCCTCCTGCCCAGTCATTTGATCAGTAAGGGGAGGCGACGGGATGCGCTGGCCTATGCGTGACACGAAGATCGGAAGCGGCAGAACCCTTGCGCGGTTCGCGCGGGTTGAAGACGGCACCGTGACGGTGGACTGGGTGGTCTTGACCGCGGCCCTTGTCGGGCTGTCCACATCCGTTCTTTTCACGGTCGACAAGGGCGTCCTCGGCCTTGGGGAGGTCATAGACGACGGCCTGGCCGGGGCCGAGATCGTGCAGCTTGGCGTGCTGGGCGAGTGACGAACCCGCCCCCTAGCGGCGGCGTTTGACCTTCGGAATCGGGCTTCGGCGATAAAGACCCTCGGGATGCGGCGGATGACCGTGGGTCCGGGCCCAGTAGGCGGGCCCGCCAAGACGCAACCACAGCGGCAGGGTCAGGGCCAGACCGGCCGCAAACCCGCCCGCATGGGCCCAATAGGCCACCCCGCCCCCATCCTGCGGGGCCGAGACACCGGCGAAAAGTTGCAGCGCGAACCAGACGCCCAGCATCAGCCATGCGGGAATCGGGATCACCCGGAAGATGAAGACGAGGATCACGAGGATATCGACGCGCGCCTTCGGGAACAGCAGCAGATAGCCCCCCATGACGCCCGCAATCGCGCCCGACGCCCCGACCATCGGCACCATCGACTGCGGCGCGGCCAGATACTGCCCGCCCGCCGCCAATAGCCCACAGGCCAGATAGAACAGCAAAAAACCCAGAGGACCGAACTCGTCTTCCATGTTGTCGCCGAAGATCCACAGAAACAGCATGTTGCCCGCAAGATGCATCAGACCGCCATGCAGGAACATCGAGGTCAGGAACCCGGTCAGGTGATGGCCCTCTGTCACCGCGGCAGGGACAAGCGCCCATTCAATGAAAAAGCCCTGCACGGCCCGGGGATCGGCGAACAGGTGAAAGTAGGACACGAAGACCACCACATTTGCAGCGATCAGGGCCAAAGTGACATACGGCGTCCGCCGGGATGGATTGTGGTCGCGCAAGGGAAACATGGCCGAAGGCTAGCCGACCGGTCTGCGGGGTCAAGCGCAACCGCCCGGGCGCCGACCTACGGCAAGCGTGCATATTTCCAAACAGGAGCGGACCCGACCGATGCCCTGTCCGCCGCAAAACCGGAAACCGCATTCACGGGAAGAAATTGCGATCCCGGATCCGCGGCCGGGAAATCCTTTCAATATCGGTGCGTCTCGGCCGAGTTCCGGTAACAAGCCAGTTACAAACCGGTGAGAATTGGACAGCCTCGCGCATGAATGTTACGTTAATTGCTATTAACTGAGTGTTTTGCGTTGTTCGACCGGCGTCACCTTTTTCGACGCACGATCCCGGCCTTGGGCCTTGAAGGGTGCCTCCATCGCCTTTGGCTCGGTCTTTTTTTCCGGCAGTCAGACTGGGACGGACAATCATGGCTTGCAGTGCTGAAAATGGCATAGAAACCGAAATTCGCTTACTTGGCCCATTTACCCTGCTGCATCGCGGCACGCCGATGGACCACCGTTTGAAAGGTCCGGCGCGGCGGCTTTTCTTTTATCTCCTGACCCGATCCGGGACGCGCATCCGGCGCGAAATCATTGCCGAGGCCGTCTGGCCCGACGGTGCGCCCTCGCGCTCGGCCTTCAACACGACGCTTTGGCGGCTGAAGAAGTGCCTGACCGGGCTGCCCGGAATCACGATGGAGTGCGGGAACGACACGCTGATGCTGGATGTCGCGGCCCCGGCCCGGCTGGATATCCGCAAGGTTCTTGACGCGCAGGCCGCCCTGTCGAGCGCCCCGGAAGACCTGACGCTGACAGAACTGGAAACGCTTCGCGCGGCGGTCGAGCTGTGGCGCGGCGACTTCGCCGATGGCCTGTCGTCGAACTGGGCGCTGGTGATGCGAGAGCGTCTGTTGAACACCTATATTCAGGCGCTGATCGCCCTGATGCGCCATGCCGGCCGCGAACGGCGGTTCGAGGAGGCGCTGGAGTGCGGCCAGCGTGTTCTGGCCGTCGATCCGTTTCGCGAGGGCATCCATTGCGAGGTGATGTGGCTGCTTGTCCTGACCGGACGCCGCGCCACGGCCATCACCCGGCACAAGGAATTCTGCACCCTGCTGCAACGCGAGTTGGGCATCGGTCCGATGTCGGAAACCGCGGCGCTGTTCGACTATATCCGGACCGGGCTGGAACGCTGTCCTGACGCGCCACCGCAGGCGCCGTCCTCGGAACTCACGGCGCGCCGGTATGAGGGCTATCTGCAGACCGTGGAACGCTCCCGCGCCTCGATCTATGCGGCGCTGCAGACGATGTATACCGGCGACTGAGCAGGCGCGAATTCCCTATCAATTTCAAACCTGAAAGGCCGATCCACCGGGTCGGCCTTTGTCAGGTTGTGACCGGGCGGTGACGCATCGGTGATGGCGGCGTGCCCGATCTGTCCGACGGTCGTGAGGGCGATGTGCCGCCCTGCGGACGGGCCGGCATTCACGACCTGTTAAGGGTGATTCCGACACCCAAGAGGATCGGACTTCCGATGACCACGCCGACCCCGGACAGGACACGTGACGAAAGCCATGCCTTCGTGGTGCGCCTGCGGGTGAATGCCTCTCCCGATCCCAGCCTGCAACCGCAATTGCCGCAGCAGACCGGCGGCGGCGAAGGGCGCCTGTTCGTGCAGATCGAACATGTGAACAGTTCCGACTTCAGCCTTCACCATTCCATCGAGAGCGCGCTGGACTGGCTGCGCGACCGGATGGCCAAGGCCGCCGACGCGTCGCCCTCCGGCGACTGGCACGCCCCCGACGAGAAAAGGCACTGACGATGGCCAGGATTTCGTCAGACAGGCAAACAGCGGGCGCGATTGCAGGAGGGGTCGGGAGATGAGCCACTTCTCGATCCTGCGCGACGCAACGCGGGAATTGCGCGCCTTCCTTTACGAGGCCCTGACCACCGTTGCGGACGTCGATTTCGGGTTTGCCGACATGGCGACCGACATTATCCTGTCGGCCCCGGACAGCGACGTACCCGCCACCGCGCGCCTGTCGGTCTATCTTTACAGCATCGAACCCGATTCCCAGTTGCGGAACCAGCGGCCGCTGCCGATCGGCACGACTGGGCTGGTCCGCGCGCCGCTGGCGCTGCGCCATCAGTACCTGATCACCCCGCTTCAGGCCGATGAGGAACAAAACCACCTGATCCTCGGGCGGATCATGCAGGCGCTGCATGACCGGCCGACCATCGAGACGCTGGCCGGTGCCCCGCTGGACGACAGCCGGGGCGGCGGCAGCCGGGCGCTGCGCCTCAACCTGCAACCCCTGCGGCTGGAAGACATCGCGCGGGTCTGGCACGCCATGGGCAGCGATTACCGCCTGTCCGTCGCCTATGAGATGCGGACGGTGATGATCGACAGCGCGCTTGATCCGGTCAGCGCCGACCGCGTGACGGAAAGCCATATCCTTGTCGATCAGGGGGTTGGCCCATGACGTTCGAGGTTCTGTCCCGACAGGTGGTGGTCGCCGGGCGGATCACCGATGCGATCAGCACGGGGCAACCGCGCACACCACCCCTTGTGCGGGTCGTGGATGCCGCCGACGACGGGCCGTTGGACCACGTCACCTTGCGCGTTCTGCCCGATGCGCAATACGCGGTCTTTGGCGATCCGCTGCACATGCTGCCCCCGGCAAATGTCGATATCCGGCTGGAGGTCGAGGCCGACGGCTATCAGCCGTCCTCGGTCACGCTCAGCTTTACCGCGGCGGAACTGGCACGCATCGCGCGCAGCCTGACCCTGGGCGACGAAACCCAGGCGGTGCAGATCATCGGCGGCCTGCCCCGCGCGCAGGACATCGCGCTCTTGCCCGACCCAGTGACGCTCAAGGGCCGTGTGTCCCGGGCCGAAGACCCCGAGATCGCCATTGCAGGCGCGTCGGTCAGCGTCACCGCGCCGGCCGCGCTGGGCCCCGTTCTGACGGATGCCGACGGGTTTTTCACCCTTGGGCCCGCGCCCGTCGCGGCAACCGTCACGCTGTCCGTCACGGCCACGGGGCGCATCCCGCTCGACACCGACATCAGACTGAATTTCGCGGCACCGATCAACCGGGTGAGCCTCACGCTCCAACCCACGTAGGGAGACCAAGCATGCCTGAATATCTTGCACCCGGCGTTTTCGTCGAAGAGGTTCCGAGCGGCGCAAAACCCATCGCGGGCGTGTCGACATCGACCATCGGCATGGTCGGCATGACCGAACGCGGCCCGGTGAACCGGCCGACACTTGTCACCAGTTTCGGGGATTTCACCCGCAGCTTTGGCGGCTTGCTGAACAGCGCGGTCTACACCAACAACCGCGACGCGCTGCCCCTTGCGGTTCAGGGCGCCTTCGACAACGGCGCGGGCCGGATCTACGTCAACCGGATTGTCGGAACCGACGCCGATTTCGCCACGGTCGACATGCTGGGCGACGCGACGCAGACACCGGCAGTGACGGCGCTGTCCAGCCGCGCGGTGGCCGGGGCGGTTCTGCTTCAGATCGACGATGGCACCAACATCGCCAATGGCGATACGCTGCTGCTGTCTGACGGGGCGCGCAGCGAATATGTAACCGCCGACAGCGACCCGCTTGCCATGGGTCTGGCTCTGACCGGAACGCTCCACGCCGCACAGGGGGATACCCAACCGGTCGTGCTGCAAAACGCGCCGGTCGAGGGCGCCGACCTGACCGCCGGCGTCACCGGTGACATGGACGCGGGCGGCGGGCTTGCGCTGGACGGCGCCACCGTCGCGGCCCTGACCGCCGGGCAGGTGCTGCGGATCCGCCAAACCGGCGACGACAGCACCACGGAATTCGTGACCATCACCGCCAACGCCGCGGCCGATTTCGACGAGGGCACGCTCCTCTTCGATCACCCGCAGGCCACGGTAGAGGTGATGGTCGTCACGATGGGCGACAGCGCCACGGCGACCACGGTCGATGGCGCAACCGCCGCCGGGGCCGGGATCGTCGCCGTCGCCGCCACCGCCGGTATGGCAGAGGGCGACGTGGTCGCCATCGGCACCGCGCCCACACGGGAATTCCACGTCGTGCGCACCGTTGTCTCTCAGCTTTCGGTCGCCACGACGCCCACCCTTGCGATCCACGCCACCGGTGTGGAAATCCGCAAGCAGGTGGACCTGTTGCGCGTCCATGCCCGGGACGAAGGCGGTTGGGCCAACCGGTTGCGTGTCCGCGCGACCGCGGCGCCCTTGAACGAAACCACCGTGGCCGTGGCCGCCCTGACCGGCGACAGCCCGATCACGCTGGGCACAGGTGTCGGCCTTTATCCCGGTTCGGTCGTCAGCATCGCCCGCGCCGGGACCGAGATCGCCCGCCAGCGCGTGACCGGCACCAGCGGGGCAGAGGTCGAGTTGGAAGGCGGCGCCGCCGTCGATCTGAATTTGGGCGACACCGTCACCAGCCTTGAATTCGCCCTGACCGTGGAGCTTCTGGACGAAACCGGGCGCGTCGCGATGGACGAATCCTTCGACAGTCTCGCGCAGGACCCGACGCACCCCCGCTATGCACCCACCATCGTCGGCCATTTCGACCGGGCCGCCGGGGAAAGCGCGCGTGCCGGCCTGTCCGACCTGATCCGCCTGTCGGATCTGACCCGGGACGACACCGGCGCCGATCTGGCCGATGCCGCCACCCTGCGCCTGTCGCAGGTCATGCTGGGGCTCAATCGCGGCCTTGACGGGGGCGACGACGACCTCGCCACCGTGAACGAGAATACCTATCGCGGCGATGACGCGGCGGATGTGGCCGACCGCACCGGCATCCACGCCCTGACCGGCATCGACGATATCTCGATCGTCGCGGTGCCGGGCCGCTGGGAACAGGTCGTCCAGAACCAGATGATCACCCATTGCGAACTGATGCGCTATCGGATCGCCGTGCTGGACAGCCAGCCCAATGCCGATCTTGCAACGGTGCAGGCGCAGCGGGCGCTTTACGACAGCACGCGGGCGGCACTTTATTACCCGTGGCTGCAAATCTCCGACCCGTTCGGACAGCCCGGCGACCGGCTTGTCATTCCGCCCTCGGGCCATGTCTGCGGCGCCTTTGCCCGCACCGACAACGAACGCGGGGTGCACAAGGCCCCGGCCAATGTCGTGGTGCGCAACATCCTTGATCTGAACGCCAACATCACAACCGGGCAGCAGGAAATCCTGAACCCGCGCGGCATCAACGTGATCCGCGATTTTTCCAACCTCGGCCGGTCCAAGCGCATATGGGGGGCCCGCACCGTGACGTCCGATTCCGAATGGATCTATGTCCCGGTGCGGCGCCTGTTCCTGTTCGTGGAGAAATCGATCGAGCGGGGCACGCAATTCGCGGTGTTCGAGCCGAACGGACAGGCGCTGTGGGCCACGATCAACCGCAGCCTGACGAACTTCCTGACGGGCCTGTGGCGCGACGGCGCACTGGCCGGCGCCAGCCCCGAAGAGGCGTTCTTCGTCGATGTCGGCCCCAACACGATGAGCCAGTCGGACATCCTGAACGGGCGGCTGGTCGTACAGGTGGCCATCGCCCCGCTACGCCCCGCCGAATTCGTCATTTTCCGCATTTCCCAGAAAACCGCGTCCGCCTAAGCGGCCGGCCACAGACATCAGGAGGACCCGCCCATGCCCGTCGGAGACAGGAACGATCCCCTCGCCCAGTTCAACTTCCTCATCGAAATCGACGGGGTCGCCAGCGCGGGCTTTACAGAGGCCAGCGGGCTGGAGACCAGCCAGGAGATCATCGAATACCGCACCGGCAACGAGATCACGACCAAGCGCAAACTGCCCGGTCTGACCAACTATGCCAACATCGCGCTGAAACGCGGCTGGACCCAGAATTACGAACTCTGGACCTGGCGCAAGACGACCATCGACGGCCAGACCGAGCGCAAGTCGTTCTCGATCATCGTGCTGGACGAGGCACGGGAGGAAGCCCTGCGGTTCAATTTCCGCGAAGGCTGGATCTGCAAGTGGGAGGGGCCGAAGCTCAACTCCACCACCAACGAGGTCGCCATCGAGTCGCTGGAAATCTGCCACGAAGGGCTGGACACCCAGACGTAAGTCCGGGCCCACGCGTGAGGAGAGAAAGCCATGCTGGCCCCGGGCGTCACCTTCGAAACCGTCGATCTGAACCGCCCCCGCGTGTCGGCGCTGCGGACGGATATCTGCGGCTTTGCGGGGTTTGCCGAACGCGGACCGCTAGACCGGGCGGTCAAGCTGCGCAGCTGGCGGCAATTCCTCGACGCCTTCGGCCCACCGCTTGAGTACGCCTATACCGGGGAGGCCGTGCGGCTCTTCTTTGAGAACGGCGGCGACACCGCGTTCATGGCGCGCGTGGCCGATCCGGCAGACGCGGCCACGGCGCGGGTCACGCTGCCCGGCGGGCTGACGCTGTCCGCCGCCTATGCCGCCATCGGGCGGGGGCAAAGCGACAACTCCGGCCCCCTGACAACGCCGTCGCGGCTTGTATCCGACAGCCCCGGCGCATGGGGCAACCGGTTGTCCGTCACCGTCTTCGCGGGCGGGCGCGGCGTGACCGAAAGCCTGCCGAACCAGCCCGCCGATGGGGCCACGATGCGTGCCGCCGCGCTGCCGGGGTTCGAGACGGGAAGCTGGGTGCGCCTGATCCAGGACGGGATGGACGCCCCCGCCTATGCCCATGTCGCGGCAATCGACCGGGCGCTTCTGGAAATCACGTGGCAAAGCCCGGTGACGGGGCTGGATTTCGCCCGGCCCGTCCGGCTGGAAACCGTGGAATTCACCCTGTCGCTGGCGCTTGACGGGCAAGAGGTCTCTCGCCACGCCGATCTGTCCCTCGACCCGCGCAGTACACGTTATGTCGGCCGCCTGCTGCAGGAACAATGCGCCATGCTGGCCGCCCGCGTCGCCACGACCTTTGTACCCGGGCCACCGGGCCAACCGCCGGTCGAGGTCGCCCTGGCCGATCTGTCCGACCCGGCGAACTGGCCGGCACCGGGGCTGCCCTTGGCATTTTCCGGCGGGCGGGATGGCCTGCGCAGCCTTACACGCACCCAGTTCTCCGATGCGCTGACCCGGCTGGCCGAGGTGGACGAGATCTCGGTCCTTGCCGCGCCCGATATCGTGCTGCGAGCCGAAGCCGAGGCCGCACCGCTGGCCCCGATCCTCCGCCCCAATGCCTGCACCAGCCCCGAACCGCTGCCAGAGGGGATCCTGTCGGGCATCGTCCGCGACGCCGACACCGACGCGCCCGTCGGGGGCGCGCGCGTCACCAGCCTGGATGTCGAGGGGCGCGTTGCCATGACCGCCGGGGACGGCAGCTTTACCCTCACCGGTCTGCCGCTGGGGCAGGTCGACATCCGCATCGCCAAGGTCGGCTATACCACGCTTGACGCCTCGACCCAGACCTTCAGCGTTGTCCTGACGACGCCTCAGGAATTCCATATCGCAGAGCGCACCCTGCCTCCCGCCCTGCATATCGACGACATCTACGCGTTGCAGATGGAGATGGCGGGACAGGGCGAAAGCGGTCTGTACCGCGTGGCCCTGCTGGACGTGCCGCAAGAAATGCTGCGGCTGGACGATGTGCAAAGCTGGCGGGCGCGGTTCGACACCGCCCATGCCGCGCTCTACTGGCCGTGGCTGGTGCTGGCCGAACCGGGGCAAGAGGCGCGCAGCCTGCCGCCCTCGGGCGCCATTGCCGGGTTGATCGCACGCATCGATCTGTCAGAGGGGCCGCAACGCGCGCCCGCCAACCAGCGCCTGCGCGATGTCGCCGCGCTGACCGATGCGGCGGACGACGCGGTGCATGGGCTCCTGAACACGCTGGGGGTCAATGTCATCCGTGCCACGCCGGGACGCGGGATCGCACCGCAGGGAGCGCGGACGCTCAGTTCCGATCCCGAATGGCGGTTCCTGAACGTGCGCCGCCTGATGCTGATGATCGCCGAGGCGATTCAGGACGGCCACCAATGGGCGGTGTTCGAACCCAACTCTCAGGTCCTGCGGGACGCGATCCGCCATTCGGTTTCGGCGTTCCTGTCCGCCCTCTGGCGGCGCGGCGCCTTGGCGGGGGCCAGCCCCGCCGCGGCCTTTGCGGTCAAGTGCGATGCCGAGAACAACCCGCCCGCCGTCACTGAGGCCGGCCAGCTTGTGGCCGAGATCGCGGTCGCCCCCGTCCGCCCCTACGAATTCATCCGGCTGAGACTTGGCCGCACCGACCGGCTGTCGGTCCAGATCGAGGAATGACGCGATGATCGACCTGCCGCGCTTTGACCCGCTTCCGAACTACCGGTTCCTCGTGACGCTCTTTGACAGCGGCGGCCTGCTGGGCGGGGCGGTCAGCGCCGCCGCGGGCCTTGTTCTGGGCGGGTTCACCGAATGCCGCGGCCTCGAAAGCTCTCTCGACTTCGAAACCTATCTGGAAGGCGGGGTGAACGACCGGGTGCACAGATTCCCCAGCCGCATGGCCTATTCCAACATCACGCTGGTGCGCGGCGTGGGGCTGGGGGAGGATTTGTGGCTCTGGCACGAGGAGTTCCAGAAGGGCGAGGGCACCCGGCGCGACGGGCTGATCATCCTGCAGGACAATTTCGGCCTGCCGATCAAGACGTGGAGCTTTTCCAACGGCCTGCCGGTGAAATGGACTGGCCCCGCCTTCAATGCCGGCGAAAGCCAGGTCGCCATCGAAAGCCTAGAGATCGCACATGAGAAGCTGGAGCTGATCGTCTCGCCCGGCAAGCTGCTCGACGCGATTTCACCGTTCTGAGGGGGTGCAGGCCATGCCGTGGAAAATCAACGAAGTGGATGCCGAGGTGCACGCCTTCGATGCCAGCGCCCTTTTGACGGATGAGGTGATGGCCGTGCTGGTCCAGCGCCTGCGCGAGGCCTTGGCCCGCGATGCGGCCGAGGACCGGGGGCGCAGCCGCGACACGGCCATCGGCGCCAACCGGCGCGCGCAGGAGTAGGGCAGAATGGGCAAGCTGACCTTCCAGAAGCTGGACCTTGAAAAACGCCCCGTCGGCGACCCGATCGAGGTGCAGTTCAACCCCACCGAATACGCGTTCGAGAAGACCGCGCATCTGGGCGAGGTCAGCCTGCCCGGTCTCGACAGCCCGATCCTGCAATTCGTCCGTGGCGAAAGCGAGAAGCTGACGCTGGAGTTGTTCTTCGACGGCACCAGCCCGCCCTCGGCCGGGGGGCTTCTGGGCGCCATCGGGGCCGGGATCGGCGGTGGCGGTGCCGAGGAACCCCAGACGGTGACGCAGCGCGTGGACGCCTTCTATCGCATGGTCAAGATTTCCGGCGATCTGCACACGCCGCCCCTTGTCCGGATCAGTTGGGGCAGCGCCTTTCCCGGTGCCACCACATCTGAAAGCGACGTCCCCTCCCCCACCTTCGACGCGGTCGTGGAAACCGTGAACCGCCGCTATACGCTGTTCGACCCCGACGGGGTGCCGCTGCGCTGCATCGTGGAGCTGACGCTGAAGGAATACCGCACCCTGTCAGAGCAGTTGCAGGAGTTGAACCTGCAAACCGCCGACCACACCCGCACCCATACCGTGCGCGAGGGCGAGACGCTGCCGCAGATCGCATGGGTCGCCTACAAGGACCCCGCCCGCTGGCGCGTGATCGCCGAGGCCAACGATCTTTCCGACCCAACCACCCTGACACCGGGAGAGGCGCTTGAGCTGCCTCCGCTCCTCTAGATGACCGCCGAAGCCATCCATACGGGCCGCAGCTTCTATGCCCCCCGCTTCGTCCTTCAGGTCGATGGGCAGGACGTGCCGCCGCACACCATCCGCGACGTCATCGAAGTGACGTTCGAGGACAGCCTGTCGGCGCTGGAGTTCTTCGAATTCACCCTGCATGACAGGGACCCGGTGCGGAATGCACCCAAATACAGCTCCCCCTATGACGCCTCCGGCGCGCCGCAGACCGATGCGCAGGGCCAGCCGGTGCCCGCGTTCGAACCGGGAATGACCGCGTCCCTGTCGATGGGATACTACGGGCCCGAAGACCCCGTGCAAAAGCTGACCGGCATGATCGTGTCGATCGCGCCAAGCTTTCCCGACAGCGGCATCCCGCAGATGAAGGTGCGCGTGCTGTCGGGACTGTTCCAGTTGCAGAACGCGCAGGCGACCCGCGAATTCACCGACCAGACCGACACCGCCATCGCGCAGGCCCTGGCCGAGGATCTGGGGATCGCGGTCGCCACCACGCCCGGACAGGCGGCGGGGGAAACGGTGCATGAATTCCTGATGCTGAACAACGAATACCCGGTTAACTTCCTGATGCGCCGCGCCCGGCGGTTGGGCTATGACCTTGCGCTTTTGCCCAATGTCGATCCGGCCTCGGGGCTGGTTTCGACCGGCGGGGCGGACGAACCGGCGCTGTTTTTCGGCCCCTCCGACCAGCCGCCAGCGACCTATGCGCTGGCCTGGGGCAGCACGCTGTCGAAATTCGACATCAGCGTGCGGATCAAGGATCAGGTGGGCGAGGTCACGATCCGCTCGCAAAACCCCGCCGCCAGCGGGTCGGAGGCGGAGGTGGAGGCCGTGGCGACGCTGGACGACCTCGACCTCGACTTCCCCGATCCGAACCTGTTGGCCACCGTCACCGACGCCCTGTCCGACACGCAGGAGGTCGTGGTCGACGAACCCGTCCAGAACGCGGCAGAGGCACAGGTGAAGGCGCTGGGCATCCTGCGCGAACGGGTCAAGGACATGGTCACGGCAGAAGGCGCGACCATCGGCTTTCCGCATCTGCGCGCCGGCAGCGCGGTGGAGATCACCGGCATCGGGCCGCGCTATTCCGGCCTTTGGGTTCTGACCAAGACCACCCACAAGATCGACGCCGCTGGCTATTCCACCGCCTTTTCCGCCCGGCTGGAGGGCAGCCTGCCATGACCGATCGCGTGAGGGGATTCCTGCTGGGCGAAGTGACGGATGTGGACGATCCGCAAGGGCTGGGCCGCATCCGCGCCAAGCTGAAATCGCGGCCCGGCGAACCTGTCTGCCAATGGGCGCCGGTTGCGCGGCCGCTGGCCTCGGGCGGGTTCGGGCTTTTCTGGCAGCCGGTCGCGGGCGACATGGTCGTCCTTGGCTTCGAAGAGGGCGTGATCGAACGTCCCTACGTGGTCGGGGCGATCTTTACCGGCGACAACACCCCCCCGGTGACCGAGGTCAAGCAGCGCGTCATCCGCAGCGAAAGCGGGCACGAGATCATGCTGGATGACACCGAAGGGTCGGAAACCATCGTCATCACCGACAAGACCGGCAGCACCATCACCATGGAGGCCTCCGGCGTCACAATCGAAACCCAAGGGGACCTGACGCTGAAGGGCACCAATGTGACCATCGAGGCCAGCGCCCAGCTGACCGGCAAGGGCAACCCCATCCACCTCAACCCCTGAGAAGAAAGGACAGCACATGGACGTCACCTTCCCCGACCTTCCCGGCCTGTCCGGCGCCTTCCTTCTGGGGCATCGGCGGCGCCCGGGCAGCCCCGTGTCGGGGGACAATATCGAGCAGGTGATCTCGATCATCGTCAAGCGCGCCTATACCATCGCCGCCTCTGCCACCGATCCCACAGCGGGCAGCCTGACCCCGCGCGAGGACGGGCCGGAGATCTTCGAGGGCGACCAGCCCGGCGCGTTCCTTGATAACGCGGATTTCGCCGACGGTCTGGACGGGTGGAGCGAGACCGGCGGCGCCGAGGCCACGGTCGGCGATGAAAACGTCACGATCCTGCGCAACGGCGCGCTGGGCGATCTGCGCCGCAATGCCGGGTTCGGCCGGACCCTTCGTGACCGCGATGTCGGCTTCTCCGTCGATGCCACCGGGACCGAGGGGCTGACCCTGCCCGAGCTTCGCGTCGTGGCCAGCGGGCAGACCGTTCTGGCCGACGATCCGGGGCTGGGCACGCCCTTCCCCGCGGCGGACAAGCAGCCGGTGACGATTTCAGGCTTTGCCGAGTTCTCCTCTGCCGTCACCGCCAGCACAGCATCGTTCCGGATGGGCACGATGGGCGCAGACGGGCAATCCGTCACCTATGCCGCGCCCAGCGCCGCATCCATCGAATACGAAAGCGACATGGTCCCCTTCAAGCCCGAGGCCGACCTGATCGTGATCGCCGATGCCGATCCCGTGCCGGTCGCGATCGCCGTCGACGGCACCACGCGGATGAGCCAGGAGGCGCTGGCCATCCGCCCGCTGACCGGCCTGGGGTGGGAGCGTCGCTTCGGTACCATTCGGGAAACCGACGGGGGTGTCTTCGACCCGCCCCCGCCGCAGCCCCTGCCCGACGCGTTCGAGAACCGCTATTACAACGGCTATCGCCGCGACCGGCGGCAGGGCGCGACTGTGCCCTATCCCGCAGACGGGGCGGAAATCGTCGTCACGGATGCCGATGCGGACATCTACGCCTTTACCCTGACCACGGGCGGCCCCCGCGCGGTGCATGCGTGGTTCACCGGGACGGGGCAGGACGACCCCTGCCTGTGGCGCAAGCGCGATATCGTCTTCAACCTCGACACGCTGGTGATCGAACCGGACCGCGACCACGCCTACGCGGTCTGGCGCGCGGCATGGCCGGTGGATTTCGACCCCGACGGAACCGGGACCGTACCCCTCGACAACAACCGGTCCGTCACCGTGACATGGGAAGGAGGCTGAGCATGGGCCTGCCGATCTGCCCCACCCAAGGCATCGCGATGGCCTTTCCCGATGTCTGCAAGACGCCGACACCGGGCGGCCCCGTGCCGCTGCCCTATCCCAATATCGCCCAGTTGGCCGACGCAACCGACGTGGCCGATGACCTGCTGCTGGGCCCCTCCAGCCTCAAGGCCGTTTTGCAGGACAGCAGCATCGCCACCTCGACCGGGGATGAGGCCGGCAGTATTGGCGGGGTCACCAGCGGCGGCATCAAGGGCGCCTGTTCGGTCACCAGCGGGTCCTCCACCGTTCTTTATGGCGGCAAGGGGATCGCCCGGTTCGGCGATCCGACCAGCCAGAATGACGACAATGCCGTCGGGGTGCTGATGGGCGCCTTCCCGACCGTTCTGGTGGGGGGCTGAGCGATGACCGCGTTTCTGGGCAAGGGCTGGCGCTTTCCGATCAAACCGAACGGCCGCGGCGGGCTTGACTATGCCGAGGGCACCGACCTGATCGAACAGTCGATCTGGCTGATCCTGTCGACCTCGCCCGGATCGCGCGTGATGGTCCCCGAATTCGGCTGCGGCATCCATGACTATGTCTTCGCCTCCAACACCGACCGGCTGCGCGCCACCATCGCGGCAGAGGTGCAGCGCGCGCTGGTCCGGTTCGAACCGCGGATCGACGTGCTGAGCGTCCGCACCCGGACGTCTGCTGACAGCGAAAGCACGCTGCTTATCCATATCGACTACCGGATCCGCGCCAACAACGCGTTCCACAACCTCGTCTATCCGTTCTTCATCAACGAGGGGGAGGGCTGAGCCATGACGCTGCCACCGCCGAAACTCGACGACCGCGACTACCGGAGCCTCGTCGAAGAGGCCCGTGCGCGGATCCCCACCTATACCGGCGACTGGACCAATTTCAACGAAAGCGATCCGGGCATGACGCTGGTCCAGCTGCATGCCTGGCTGACCGAAACGCTTTTATGGCGGATGAACCGCCTGCCGGATCTGGCCTATGTCAATTTCCTGAACCTGATCGGCACACAGCCCGCACCGGCCCGCGCGGCGACGGCGGAGTTGACCTTTACGCTGGCCAAGCTGGACAAGGCGCAGGATCCGCTGACCGTGCTGATCCCGAAGAACGTCACCGTGGGCGTGGACGACCCCGACCTTGCAAGCCCGATCAGTTTCGAGACCGACAGCTCGCTTCGCGCGATCAACGCGGCGGTGGCCGCGATCACCGTGCCCGGCGCGGTTGCGGGCGACCGCGCGCTGGTGGGCAGCTATCACGAAGACAGCGCCGAATTGCTGCTCACCCAACCTTTCCGGCCCTTCGGCGATGCCACCGCGGCGGCGGAAATGCGCGTGGGGCTGCTGTTGCGCCCCTATCGCGACGACAAGCAGAACTATTTCCTCGACCGCTTCCCCGAGGGTGAACTGGACGTCACCGTATTCGTCCCCGAAGTCTATGATACCGATGCCGATGGGGAGGAGATCGAGGGCCCCTTCGGCATGACCTGCCTGTTCCCCTGGCAGGTGACCGAAGGCGGCGCCGACCTGGTGTGGGAGGTCTATGACGGCACGGACCCGGCCACCGATATGGACACGTCGTCGGCATGGAAGGAACTGACGCTGCGCGGGGACGATACCGCGGGGCTTGCCCGCAGCGGGCATCTCTACCTCGACATGCCGGCGGGGCTGTCGGCGGTGCCCTTCACGGCCCTGTCGCGGGAGCACTGGAAAGACCTGGGGCTGTCCAAACCGCCGGGCGAGAATATCGAACTGGCCGAAGATATCGAGAACGAGGTGTTCATCCCCGCCGATCTTGCCCCCGACATATGGAAGGATCAGCTTGGCCTGCCCGACCCGGACCTTGCCGACCCCATTGCGCTGGCCGGGGCGATCAAGGCGCTTCCCGATGAGCTGGACTTTGCCGCGGTGGAAAGCGACGCATGGACCGATCTGGGCTATTCCGCGCCGCCGGTGACCTATGGGCTGATCTGGCTGCGGGCACGGCTGACCACGGCGCGGGACCGGGCGCCGGAAATCAGCGCGATCCGCCTGAACACCGTGCGCGCCACGGCGGCCACAACGCGCACGAACGAAACGCTGGGCACAAGCGCGGGACGACCGAACCAGAGCTTCAAGACCAAGCGCGCCCCGATCCTGATCGATCCCGCCACGGATACGCCGGACATCACCATCGATCTTGTCGACGCCTCCGGCACCCGCAGCGAGACATGGGAGCGCGGCGAGGATTTCTTCGGCGCCGGTCGCGACACCAACCGCTACCTGCTGGACCCCGAAACCGGCACGATCACCTTCGGCGACGGGGTGAACGGCCGGATCCCGGTTGCCGGCACGCGGATCATCGCCAGCGGCTATCGCGTGGGCGGCGGCGCGGCGGGCAATGTCGCGGCGGGCACCATCACCTCGCTGAAAACCGCGCTGCCGAGGGTGGAAAAGGTGACCAACCACCGCGATGCCAGCGGCGGATCGGATGCCGAAACGCTGGATCAGGCAAAGCTGCGCGCGCCACAGCAGTTGCGCACCCGCGATCGGGCGGTGTCGGCCGATGACTTCGCCGATCTGGCGCTGCGCACCCCCGGGGTCGATCTGAAATCGGCCTTCGCCCTGCCGCTGGTCGCGCTGGATCACGCCACCGACCCGCCGACGCACCTGCCCAACAGCGCCGGCGCGGTCACGGTCGTGGTGCTGCCCAACAATGCCGACCCGAAACCGCAGCCGAGCGAGGACCAGCTGCGCCTGATCTGCGCCTATCTGAACGAACGCCGCCTGATCACGACAGAGCTTTACGTGACCGGCCCGCGATACCTCGACATCAACACGCTGGAGGCCGAGATCCTTGTCCGCCCCGATGAGGATCTCAAGGCCGTGCAGGACCGCTGCCTTGCCGCGCTGGCGCAGTATTTTCACCCGCTGGATGGCGGATATCCCGATGAGACGACCGGCAAGGGCCCCGGATGGCCCATCGGCGGCGATATCTACACGGGCAACGTCTTTGACCGGCTTCTGGCGCAAGAGGGGGTCCTGCGTGTGCCATCCCTCAGCATCGGAACCGCGGATGACCCCGCCGACGCCTGCCTTGACCGGCTGACGGTGCCCGAGGGCACGCTGGTGCATCTGCCCGGCACGGTAGCCAAGCTGACGGTGAGGTATCCGCGTGGTGACTGAGGTTCCCAGACTCCCCGCCTTCCTGCGCGTCGATCCCGCGACCGGCTGGTCGTTCGAGGACCGGCTGAGCGAGAACGTGGTCGAGGACCCGATTACCGGGGCGCTGGTGCTGGGCACGCCGGGGGCGGACCGGGCCGATCCCCTGACCGACCCGTCGGGCAGCCTGGGCGGGCTGACCCTGCCGACCGGCGTGGCGCTTGACCCCGAGGGCGGCGTTCTGGTGGCCGACCCGCAGGGCGGGCGGATCCTGCGCACGCCCCATCCCGGCCTTTTCCCGCCGCCGATGCCTGAGGCACCCCCCTGCCCCGCAGGCTGCGACTGCCCACCGGAGGATACCACACCGCCCTTGGGCTTCGCGCCGCTTTGGGAAACCGCAGCGCCCGCGGCCACCGAAGACGACTGCGCTTTGCCGTCCCACGTCCCCCCGCCCGGTCCCTTTCAGCTGATCCGCCCCCGGGGGCTGGCCTTCACCCGCGACGGCGACCTGATCGTGACCGACGAGGGCGACGAAGACCGGCCGGGCCGGATCCTCGTCTACACCTGGCCGCGGGTGGCGCTGCGCCATGAAATCCGCCTGTCCGGGCGGCCGTGGGACGTGGCCGTGGATGACCGCGGGCGCATTCTTGTTGCCGACATGGCCGGGGGGCAGGTTCTGCGGTTCGACCGGCTTTGGCGGCGGGACGACTGGCCCGGCGGCGCCGGGCAGCTTTGGCGGCCCCGGCATCTGGTGATTGGCACGGACGGCACGGTTCTGGTGATCGACAGCGACCCGGAAACGGGTGTCGGGCGGCTGTCACGCCTCGACCATCTGGGCCGGGCAACCACCATCGTTGCCCCCGACACCCGCGATATCTGGCAGGCAGGCGTCTGGCCGCCGCCCGTGCAGGAACGCGACGGCACGCTTTTCGCCCCGGGCGCCCCCTGCCCCGAGCTGGGCCGGGACCTGTTGGGCGTCACCGTCGACCGGCGCGGCCGGTTACCCCAAGGGCCAACCCTGATCTACCGGCCGCGGCAGGCGCAACGCTTTCGCGACGGGACGCTGATGATCGGGCCGCTCGACGGCGAGACGTTCAATTTCGCATGGCACCGGATGCTGTTCGATTGCACCCTCGGCACGGCCGATGCCCTCGACATCCAGACCTATACCGATGCGGTCCCGCTGGAACCCGAACGGATCGAGGTGCTGCCCGAACAGGCGTGGTCGCGCCGCGCCGTGCTGAAGGCAGACAGCCCGAAAGAGGCGCTGATCCAGTCCCCGCCGGGCCGCTATCTGTGGGTGCGGCTGCGCCTGATCGGCGACGGCACCGGCAGCCCCGCGCTTCACGCGATCGACATCCTTGGGCCGCGCCGGTCCAGCCTGCGCTTTCTGCCCGCGCCGTTCCACGAAGATGCCATCAGTCGCGATTTCCTCGACCGGTTCCTCAGCTACTTCGACACGATCTTCGATGAAATCGCCACCGACTTCACCCGTTTCGCGGCGGAATTGTCCCCTCGCGGTGCGCCCGAGGGCGCCTTCCTTGCATGGCTGCTGTCGTGGTTCGATATCGAGGTGATCGCAAGCTGGGACGACGCCACGCGCCGCGCGTTTCTGGCCAACGCGATGCGCCTGCACCGGGCGCGGGGCACGCGGGCCGGGCTGACCGCGCTGATCCGGCTGCATCTGGGGCTGGACGATCCGATGCCTGCCCTGCTGGAAGACTTTCGGCTGCGCGGCTATGCCCAGCGCCGCCTGATCGCGGACGACACAGACCTGCCGGGTGGGACGCTGCGCATCGGCGGCGTGCCGGTGACGCTGCCGGCCGTCGGGGGCGACACCGCCCACCGCTTTACCGTGATCGTGCCCGAGGCCGCGATCCCAGACGACGACGCGCGCGACACGCTGGTGCGCCTGATCGATGCCTATCGCCCGGCCCATACCGACTGGCGCCTGATCGTGGTGCGCCCGGGCCTTAGGATCGGGTGCCAGTCGATGATCGGGGTCGATACGCTTTTGGGGGATATCCCCTCTGCGCCCCTTGGCGAAACCCGCCTGGGCCAGACCGCCATCACCGCCCCGGCATCCGCAAATGCCGCCCGGGTCGGGACCACCCGACTGGTCTCGCAGACCCATTAAGGAAGGAGACTTCGACATGCCGGCCTTCGACACTTCTTGCATCCCCTGCGGGCTTCAGACCTTCCGCCGGAACACGTATTTCAACGGGAAGCTGCTGACCGAAAGGGATTTCCAGCAAGAACAGGCCTACCTTGTCGGCAAGGACCGCCTGCACAACGCCTATCTGCACGGCACGGGCACGGTCTGCGGCTTGTCGGTCACCGCCCATCCGAACGAGGAATGCCGCCGCCGCTATGTCGTGCTGGAACCGGGTCTTGCCCTGGACTGCTGCGGGCGGGAAATCGTGGTAACGGAACCCACGGTGATCGACATCACCGCCGAGATCGAGGCCCAGGGCATCACCTTCGACGACGCCCATGACGAGGACCTGTTCCTTTCGATCTGTTATGACGAAGCCGGCGATGAAAAGGTGCCGGTCATCCTGCCCGATTGCAGTTGCGCCGACGACAACGACGCCTTCAACCGCATCCGCGAGGGCTGGAAGATCGCGCTGCATGTCGCGCGGTCGGACACGGTGCCCCCGGTGCAGCAACCGACCGACGCGCGGCTTGACTGGGTGCAGACGCTGATCCTGCATGACCAGCGGGTCACCGCCACCGCGGTGGATGAAGAAAACGGGCAGGTCTATGTCGCCGTGACCTCAAGCGATGGCGGCGCGCGGGTTTTCGTCTACGACGCCACGACCCATGATCTGATCACCGCGTTCGAGACCGGCAAGTCGGTGCGCGACATCGCCGTCTCGCCGCGGGGCGATCTGATCTACGTGGTCGGCACCGGGGTCGAGGACGACGACGGCATCGCCGTCTACCGGGAGGCCGATATCCGCAGCGCCGATCCCGATGCGCCGGTCATCAGCCTGGGCTGGGGCCTGCGGCTGGCGGTCAGCGAGGACGGCACCCTGTTTGTCTGGAGCCTCGATGACGGCGAAATCCTCGCCTGGCGCGAGGCCGATATCCAGAACTGGATTTCGGACGGCGGCGTGGGCGTGCCGGCCGGTCAGCGCCGGTTCGATCTGGGCCATGCGACCAGCCCCGACACCCCGGCAACCCGCGGCGCGAACGTGATACAGGTCAGCGCCAGCGGCCAGATGCTGTTCCTGCTGGATGTCGATGCGGACGACGACGACCGGCGGCTGCGCATCTTCGACATCTCGCGGCTGTTCTCCGGCGATGCGGGGGGTGAGCCGGGCGACGAAATCACCGTGCCGGTCAAGATCGACGGCAGGCCGGTGGCGCTGTCGGTGTCGTTCGACGGGGAATATGTCTATGTCCTGTCGCAGGCGGATGCGGAAACCGCGCATCTGGACCGGTTCCAGTTGCTCGACCCCGGCGGCGTCTTCTCGATCCGGCCGGACGGGCGCGGCGGCGCGTGGGCGGCAGAGGCGCTGGATCTGACGCTGGCACCGGGGGAACGCTGGGCCTATGCGCTGGAAAGCGATGAAGAGGGCCATGCCTCTGTCGTCACCCTGTCCGTCGATGCCATCGCGGATGTGTCCGCGCCCGAGCGCGCCAATCCACTGGGCACGCGGCAGGCCATCGCCGGAGAGGCCCGGTTCCTGCGCCTCGCCCCGGTGCTGAACCGGCTTTACGCCGCCGCCAACGATGCAAGCCCGGCGCAACCCAGCCGCGCGCTGGTCGCGGTCATCGACATCACCGAAAACGACTGCGGCACGATCTTCGACGAGATAATCGGCCCCTGCCCGGCCTGTGGTGATGACGGGGATCACTGCGTCACGCTGGCCCATCTGCCGGGCTATGTGCCGGGCATGCTGATGCAGGATCCGGGCATCGGCACCGAAGGGACCGACGCGATCATCGACAACCTGACCCATCGCCGTCTGGTGCCCTCGTCGAACACCATTGTCGAGGTCGTCCGCTGCATGCTGGAACAGGGTTTCGCCCAGGGCCGCCCCGGCCCGCGCGGCCCGGCCGGCATGCCGGGCCCCGAGGGTCAGGAAGGCCCGGAAGGACCAGAAGGGCCAGAGGGCCCCGAAGGACCGGAGGGGCCGGAAGGACCCGAGGGACCAGAAGGGCCGGAAGGGCCAGAGGGCCCGCCGGCGGACGGCCTGAACGACAATCTGGTGCGCATCACCAACCTTTCCTGGGTGCATGACGACAGCCCGTGGAACAGCGTCGGCGCCTTCCTCGACGATTTCAACAAGACCGGGCTGGTGATCGCCTTCAGCGCCCCTGTCCTGTTCGACAGCGTCCGCGGCAACCCCAAGATCCTGTCCGACAGCGAGGTCTTCCGCCTGTTCGCACGGATCACCGGCCCCGGCGGCTGCACCTATGACGTGATCCCACCGGGCCTGACCTGCGAACCCTGCCAGATCGACGCGATCGACGCCGGCGGCCGCATCACCGCCGTCACCGCCACGGCCGACCCGATTACCCAGGCCGTGCGACTGGCCGGCGGCGACACGTTCCAGGGCTGGGTGCAGGAACTGGGCGTGGGCCTCTTCCGCATCCTGTTCCGCAGCGACTTCGTCCGGGACGAAAAGGGCGAATTCGCGGTGGACGGGAACCACATCTTCGGCGCCGTGCCACGACGGCCCAGCGGCAACCGGCTGGAGGGCGGCAGCTTCGAAAGCTGGTTCGCGGTGCCGCGTGGTTGACATTTCGGGCGTCCGGCCGCCGTGCCCGGCAGGCCGACCAGCGCCGCAAGCAAAGGGACAGAGCCATGGCAGACGATGACACCCTTATCCGCCCGCTCTTTTTCGACCGCCAGAACCTGCGCGCCGAAGACCTCAATGCGCTGGTCGACTGGATGCGCGACAGCCGCCGCCGGTTCAACCGGCATGCCATCGGCTGGGGCGTCCTGTCGGGCCTGCCGGTCAGCCCGGTGGCGGGGCAGCCCTGGGCGGTGCAGGTGGGCGCCGGATTTGCCATCGCCCCCACGGGGGCCGAGATCGCCGTGCCCGCGGGTGCGGCCCCCTATGACATCTGCCCCGAGGCGCGCGCCTGCCTGGGCATCCCCGGCCCCTGCCCCAATCCCGGCGACCTGACCGATACCGGCTTTCCGGAAGACCTGCCCGCCCCGGTCAATTTCGCCGATCCGGGTCACCCGGAAGTCGACGCCAACCCGCGCGATGTCGGCTGGGCCACCATTCAGACGGATGTGCCCGGCGCAGACGATCAGACGCGCATAATGGCCCTGGATCAGTTCACGGCACTGCTGCTGGGGGTCAGCGGCCTCATTCAACTTGCCGACCCGATGGACGAGATCACGGTTATCGTCGCCCACACGGCGAAACCGGCCACCGTCACCGCGCGCGATGCCGCCGGGAACATCGTCGATACCCTGATGCAGACCGTCGACCCGATGGTGCCGCAATCGCTGAGGCTGACCGGCGCCGGCATCCAGAGCGTGGAGATAAATGCCGACGGCAACGCGGTCTTCCTTCTGGGTCTCGCGCCCTCCAGCCCGGTCATGGGCGAGGTCTATCTTGCCCTTTGCCCCTTCGACCAGTTGGCCGCCCCGCGCCCGGCGGTGCCAGAGGCCTGCAGGGAGCCGAATGCGGAGGACCGGTTTTCCCGGGTCTGCGAAAGTTACAGGCTGAAGATCCTGTGCGATCTGCCCGCGGGCAATGCCCCGCCCGGATGCGACGAGGTCGAAGCACTGGTCTGCACCGACAGCCTTTTGCCGGTTCCGCCCTCTGACGGGGACTGCGTGGTCATCGCCACGATCGAGGTCGGGCGCACCGGAATCCTCGGGATCGACGAATTCCGGGACCGGCGGCAACTGCTGCCCATGTGGCTGCAGGCCCGGCGCCATGCCTGCCAGTGCGGCGTGCCTGCCCCCTCGACCCCGCCGCCAAGCCCGACACCGACGCCGACACCGCCCACGCAATTCACACGGGCCACGGCACCGACCATCTTCACCCAACCCAGCGAATTCACCTTGTTCTCGCAACCCTCGTTCTTCACGGGCGGGCCATCCTTCTTCACCGGTCCATCGGTCTTTACCGGACCGTCTTTCTTCACCGGGGGGCCGTCCTTCTTTACCGACATGAACCCGTTCAGCGAGTTCGTGAACCCCGGGGACCCGTTTGACCCCGGCCCGATGATGACGGAGTTCGACCCCGCGGCCGGCCGCGACATGGCCGTGACCGACCTGACCGATATCGGGCCAAGCCGCAGCGGCCGACTGGCCGAGATCGGGATCACCAACCTGACCGATTTCATCGGCGCGAGTAGCGAAACCCTTTCAGAAACCCTGGGCATGTCAGAGGTCCGCGTTGCCGAATTGCAGGCCGAGGCGCGCAACCGGACACGGCGGGGTGGCCCCTGATGGATGGCGCACGCGCCCTCGGCCTGCCCTCGGTCAGCGTGGTGATCCCGGCGCTGAGCGAAGGAGAGAACCTGATCGACACGGTGGCCTCGGTCCGCGCGCATTCCGGGCCGCTCGACCCGCAGGTGATCGTGGTCGATGACGGCTCCACCGACGGGGCGCCCCAGCGCACCGCCGCGCGCTTTGCCGACGATCCGCAGGTGCGGGTGATCCACGGGCCCGGCGAGGGCATCGCCCGCGCCCGCAATGCCGGGGCCGCCGTGGCAGAGGGCGAGGCGATCGTGTTTCTCGACGGTCATTGCTACGTGCCCGACGGTTGGCTTGCCCCGCTGGTTGCGCCCCTTGCCGATGAAGCCGTTGGGCTCAGCGGTCCGGCCTTCACCTCGATCCGCGACCATCGCCTTGTCGCCTGCGGCATCACATGGGAGGACGAGGGCCTTGGCAATGTCTGGCTGCCCGCCGGCACCCGCGGCCCCGTGCCGTTCCATATCGGCGCCTGTCAGGCGGTCCGGGCGGATGCCTTCGCCGCCTTGGGGGGCTTCGATCCCGGCATGACCCGCTGGGGGTCGGAGGATATCGAGATTTGCCTGCGGATGTGGCTGATGGGCTACGAGGTGCACGCCGCCCCGCAAAGCCTTGTCTATCACCTGTTCCGCACCTCGCGGCCCTATGACGTCGACCCGGCGCTGATCCTTTACAACCACCTGCGCCTTGCGATGCTGCATTTCGACGAGGCACGGCTGGAGCGGATCCTGGCCCGCATCATCCGCTGCCCCGGCGCAGAGAAATGCCTTGCACGGGCGCTGACCGACGGGCTTTGGTCAAAGCGGGAGGAGATGCAGCGCGCCCGGGTGCGCGATCTCGACTGGTTCCTAACCCGTTTCGGCATCGGGTTCTAAGCCATGACCGCGGTCATCGACCACATGACCACACGCTATCGGCTTGCAGGCACGCCCGAGCGGCGAACCCTGCTGGCAAGGCGGCTGGACCGGGTGGTGGGTGAGCTGCTGGGCGAAGCCCTCGACACCCTGACGACAGAACAGGAAACCGGCGCCGACGGCCCCGCGATCTGCATCCGGCGGCTGCGGCTGTCGCTCTGGCTTGATATCGGGCGGCTGGACGACAGCGCCACCGCGCGCTGCTGGGCCGAGGCCATCCTGCGCGCGATCTACCGCTTGCAGGCGGAGGGCGGGCCGGAGGAGGTCATGCGCTTCCCCTCTGAACCCGCGCGGCTGGCCGCATGGGTCAGCGACATGGCAGGCGGCACCGCCGATTTGCGCTGGTACTGGACCGATTTCCGCCATGTCGCCGACCTGCCCGCCGGCCGCGCGATTTCCGCGGTGCTGAGCCATACGCCGCAGCATGTGGGGGAGGTCATGGCCCTGCTATCGGCGGGGGGCACGATCCAGCAGGTGATCGCCAAATGCACCGCGGCGGATGTCGTCACGCTCTGGCACGCATGGACCGGGGCGCCCCCCGACCCCGGGGCGCTCGTCTCGCCCGATCACCTTGCGCGCATCGGCCCCGTCACCCCGCCGCCGGTCGAGGCCGGAACGCGTGCGGGACGCGCGCGCATGGCGTTCGGCTGGCTGATCGCGCTGACAACCGGCCCGGCCCGGATCCCGGTGGAGGTCGCGGCCCGGCCCGCGCTGCAGCTTGGGCATCTGTCGGCGCTCATGGCGCTGCGGCCAGAGTTGAAAGCGGCGCTGCGACAGCCTGCGCCCGATTTGGGGCGCCTGCGTGCAACCCTTGCAGACCTGCCGGAGGATCTTGCGGCCCCGCGGGACTGGTTGCGCCAAAACCTCGAGGCAGACACCGGCCCCGCCGCGCTGCGCGCCCTCGCCACGATGGCGCTGGGGCAGCCCGCCACGACCGAACCGGTAATGCCGCAGCCCACCGCGGAACGCCTGCGCAGCGCCTATGCCGGGGCCGCGCTGCTGCTTCCGGCCATCGACCGTCTGGGCCTTGCCCCACGGCTTGGCCCGCTGGGCCTGCAAACCCTGCTGGCCGCGTCTGTTGGGCGCAAGCCCGCGCTTCTGGCGCGGTTCGATCCCGGCTTGCGGCACTTGTCGGGCCTGCCGGAAAACGCGCTGCCCGAGTTGCTGCCCAAGCCCGACTGGCCCGAAGCCACCGCCCTCGGCCTTGCCCCCGAAACCCTGCGCAAGGACGCGGACAGCCACGGAACCGGGCCGGAACTGCCCGCCCTGCGCGCCGCCGCCGATCTTTATGCAGAGGGGCTGCGCGGCATGCCGGGGTCGAGCCTTGGTTATCTCGCCCGTCAGTTCTTTCACCAGTCCGGAACGCTGGTCCTTGAACCGGGCGCCGTGACCGTGCGGCTGGACGCCGTGCCGCTGGGCCTATTGCTGCGGATGGGCGGACGGCTGGGGGAGCAGGGCCAGCCGCAAAGCCTTGAGGGGCGGCACTTGATCGTGGAGATCGCCAATGGATGACGCGCGCCCGGACCTTCGGTTCTTCCCCGACACCGCAGGCTGGCTGGCCGCGGCGCAGCATGTCTTTGCCCGGCGGATCGCCGACCTGATTGCCGAACGCACCCGTGCCGGTGCCGAGATCGGTCTGGGCTATGTCCCGAGTGCCGAGGCCGAAAGGCTGGCGCAAAGCCTTGCCGCGCCCGCCACGCCAGACGGTGTCGAAGGCCCGCTTGACCCACTGCCCACGGCCGCGCTGGACGATCTGCCCATTGGCCGTCTGCTGACCCTCGCGGCCCTGCCCCCCGGATTTGCCGGCTGGGCCGCGCTGATGCTGTTGGGCGAAACGGACGCGCGCTGGGGCACCCTTTTTGCCTGGCTGAACGATCATGCCGGGGCGCGGCTGCCAACCGCGGGGCTTCTGGCGGAACTGGCCGGGGATCCGGGCCTGCCCTTGGCCGAGTTGCTGGCCCCCGATGGGCCGCTTTGCGCCCTTGCCCTGATCTGCGACCAGGACGGCGACCGCCCCCTGCCCGACCGGCCCCTGCAATGGCAGCCGCAGGTGGTGCGCTGGCTTCTGGGCGACGCACCCCGCCCGGGCCCGACCCGGCGCTGGAGGGCTTTCGCCTGACCCTGCCCAAGGCGCCCCTGCACGCGCTTGCCCCCGGCACCGCCTTTCCCGGCGACCTGACCGAAGACGCCCCAAAGCGGCTGATCCTGACCGGCGGCACGGGTCATGGCCGCGCGCTGATCGCTCGGGCCGTTCTGGGCGAGGCGCTGATCCTTGACGGCGCGCGTCTGGCGCAGGCGGGCCGGGCGGGCGCGTTGATGCGCCTTGGCCTGCGGGAGGCGACGCTGGGTGCCACGGCCCTGATCGTGACCGACGCCGACCGGATCGACCTTGCCACCCTGATCGGAACGCTTGAGGCTGCACAGATCCCCATCGCGCTGACCGCCGACCGGCGGCTGGCGCTGAACTGGCCGACCTTTGCAATCCCGGCGCTCGGCCATGACCGCGCGCAGACCCTTTGGCGTTATGGGCTTGGGCCGGGGGACGAGGTCACCGCCGACCGCATGGCCCACCAGTTTCGCCTGTCAGCCGCCGATATCCTGCGCGTCGCGGCGGACACCCGCTGCCAGGGGGCCGACGCAGTCGCCAAGGCTTGCCTTGCCCACTCCACCACGCTGCTGGACCGCTTCGCCACCGCCATCGACTGCCGCCATGACTGGGACGATCTGGTGCTGCCGCCCCGGCAGATGCGTCTGTTGCGGTCGATCGTACAGCGCGCACGCCACGCCCGCACGGTATATGACCAATGGGGCTTCGGCGAAAAGCTCGCCCCCAATCGCGGGGTGACGGCGCTGTTCTCCGGCCCGTCGGGGGCGGGCAAGACGCTCAGCGCCGGGGTGGTCGCCCGCGATCTGGGTCTGCCGCTTTACCGGGTCGATCTGTCGGCCACGGTCAGCAAGTATATAGGCGAGACCGAGAAGCAGCTTGAACAGATCTTCAGCGCCGCCGAGGCCGGGAATGCCTGCCTGTTCTTCGACGAATGCGATGCGCTGTTCGGCAAACGGTCCGAGGTATCGGACGCCCATGACCGCTATGCCAATATCGAGACATCCTATCTGCTGCAGCGACTGGAAATCCATCGCGGCATCGTCTTCCTCGCCTCCAACTATCCCCAGAACATCGACGAGGCGTTCACCCGGCGCATCGATCTGACCGTCGAATTCCCGATGCCCGATGCGGGCCTTCGCAGTGCGCTGTGGCAGCGTCTGCTGCCCCCGGCCGCCGGGGCGGAGATCGATGCCGACCGGCTGGGGCGTCAGTTCGAACTGTCGGGCGGGTCGATCCGCAATTGCCTTGTCACCGCGGCGTTCCTTGCGGCCGAGGACGGGGCAGAGCGGATCGAGACCCGGCACTGCCTGATGGCCGTGGCGCAGGAATATGAAAAGACCGGCCGCCCGCTGACCCGCGCCGATTTCGGCGAGGCGTTCCTGCAATTGCGGCCCGCGCGCAACGGGGGCTGAGGGGATGCCGCCGACCACCGCCCAGCCGCGCCCCCGCCCCGCAGGCGCAGCCGCGCCGCGGGCCGGATGGCGGCAGAGACCCAGACGGACCAGACCCGCACACCGGCAGAGGCCCAAATCGAGGGGCAAGAAGCGCAGCGCCCGGAGCGGGTGCCGGCGCCGCCTCTGGGGCTGGGCAATCGCGCGACCGAGGCCTTGCTTGCCCGCCTGCGGGCCAACCGTGCGGCGGCCATGGCGCTGGATCGCGCCGAAGCGGCACAGCGAGAGATGGAGACCGGGGAGGCGGAAACCGCTCCGCCCCCGGCTGAGACAGCTTCGGAAGAACCGGAGACGCAGACGGCGGAAGCCGAGGCCGCCGAACAGCCCCCCCAGTCAGCGGAAACGGCGGAGGACACGGAACACGCCGCTGCGCCGCCCGAAACCGCCCGGACCGAACCACCCGAGGCCGAGACGGAAGAGGCCCGCGCCGCGGCCGAACGCCCTGCCCCGGAAGCGCCGCCCGAACCCGCGACGACCGAGGGGACCACCCCGCCGGACGCGGCACAGACCGCGGCCGAGGGGGAAACGCAGCAGGCGGCCGAAACCGCGGCTCAGGCAGAGCCTCAGACCGACACGGCCGAGGGCGCACAGGCCGCCGGGCCCGCGCCGACCGAGACCGGTACCGGCGCCGCGCCCGCGCAGGCCCCGGCCGACGACACGGGCGGCGTCACGCTGGAACCGGGGCCGCAGATTCAGGCCTGGCGGGCGCGGGTCACCGCCGGCACCCAGGCCATCGAGACACCGGAACTGCCGACCGCCGGGGGCGGTGGCGCGGCGGTGCGGCGTGAGGGCGCCTCCCTTCGCGGCACGCGCACCCAGCGGCGCGAGGCGATCACGCGAGAGGCCGAGGCCGCCGTCAGCCCCCCGCCCGAGACGGAGGAGCCCCTGCCCGACCCGCCGCCCGACCCGGTGCCGGAGGCCAACCAGCGGGTCGAGGACACCGCCGGACGGGACCTGACCCCGGCCACCCTGCCCGATCTGGAGGCCTCTCCCCGCGGCACGCAGCCCCTGGTGCCCGGCGCCGCCCCGCGCCGCCCTCCGCCCGTCGAGACAGAGGAACCGGCGGCCGCACCCGAGACGCCCGAGAGCGCCGCCGGCCCCGAAACCCCGTCGGACGCAGGCGAAGACCATGTCGGCGATATCGAAAACGAGGCCGAGACGCCCGCGCCCGAGGTGCCGCCCGGCACCGCCGAAGGCGCCACGATCACCGACGAACCGCCCGAACCCCGCGAGCCGCTGCCGCCGATGCTGGGCAATGTGATGCGAGAGGTCATCGCGCGGCTGATGGTCAACCCGCGCCAGCAGGCCACCCCCATCGTGACCGCCGCCCGCAACGAGGCCTATCCCAATCGGGTCCTGCCGCAGGCCTATCCCGAAATCGGCAATGACCGGCTGAACGGTCTGACCGAGGCGCTGTCGAACGCGCTTCGGATGATCGCCGCCGATGCAGGCGTCGCCGCCGAGGATCTTGACGCCGCGATCGAACGCCGCCGGACCGAGGTCGAAGGCGCCGCCGGAGAGGCCGAGGCCGACATCGCCGCCGCCGGAACCGAGGAGGCCGAGGCCGCCGAGCAGGACAGCGCCGACGAGGTGGCCGAGGTGGAGGCCGCGGAAACCGCCCAGAACGAACACACCACCGCGGTGATGAGCGCGGCCGAAGGCGAGGCCAGCCCCGAGGTGATCGACCGTCGCGCCAATGACCAGATCCGCCAGATCAACCGCCGCGCAGGTGTGCTGAAGGCCGACTACACCCGCGCCAAGACCCGGTTTCACGGCGCGCTTGACCGGGCCAAGGCCGCGCAGGTCCGCGCCTATGACGCCACGGCGACCGAGGACCGGCGCGCCATCGCGGCAGAGGAGGCGTCGGCCACGCAGGCCCTCGACCAGGGCCGCACGACGATCTGGCTGAACCGCGTGAAGCGCGAATTGAACACCGAGGTCACGCGGCTGAAGGGCGTCGCCACGACCGAAGAGGGCGATTTCCGCGGCGACACCACCGCAGCGGCGCTTGAGGCATCGGAAATGGTGCGCACATGGGCCGAGACGCAGAAGGGCGAGGAAGAAAGCTGGTGGGACCGGTTGTGGGCGCTCTTCAGCGACTGGTCACAGCAGGCCGAGAGCGAGGCCGAGGTCTGGGCCGAGGTCCGCGCGGGCGAGGCGCGCGATGCCACCGTCGGCAACATGATGACGCTGAACGCCTTTGTCCAATCCCAGGGCGAGACGGTGAACCTTGAAACCAACGCCGCCTTTGCCCGCCTGACCGAGGAACAGCAGGCGGTGATCCGCGCCTATTATGCCTCGCCCCCCGCCAACCGCGACACCATCGGCGCGGTGGCCGCGGGCCTGCGTCACCGCCTTGCCGGGGAACAGAAAACCCCGCTGATCGAGGCGATGAAATCCGAGGTCACCGGCAAGCCGCTGAGCGAATGGGCGCAGTTGGAACAGATCGGGAGGGCGCAGCGGTCGGGCTTCAGCGCCGAGCGGATTTCCAGCCAGCTTTACGACGCGATGTTCGGCGGCGTCACCGGCTGGGGCACCGATGAGGACCAGATCTACAACAACCTCTCCGGCCTGACGCCGGTGCAGGGCCGGGCCGTCCGCGGCAACTACAACGCCGATTACGGGCGCAATCTCGACAGCGACCTTGCCTCGGAACTGGACGAGGACAACGCCCTGATCCGTGCCCGCGCCGCGCTGGACGGCGACCCGGTGATGGAAACCGTCGGCGCCCTGAACGAGGCGATGTCGGGGATCGGCACCGACGAGGACACGATCATGCGGATGCTGCGCGGCAAGACCGCCGAACAACGCGCCCGCATCGTGGAGGAATACCGCCGGCAATACGGCGTCGATCTGGAGGCCGAACTCGACGCCGAGATGGACGACCACGATCAGGAGCGTGCCGAGGCGCTTCTGGCCGGCGACACGGCCCGGGCCGACGCCATCGCGCTGGATCAGGCCATGCATGGCGGCATCCTTGGCTGGGGCACCGACGAGGACCAGATCGAAAGCGTCTATTCCGACATCCGCAACGACGTGTCGTCACAGCAGATCCGCGACCCTGACACCGGGCAGATGCGCCGCATGACCCAGGCCGAGATGGAGGCCGAGGTTCTGCGCCGCAATCAGGAGGTCGAGGCGTCCTACGACGACCGCTATGGCGACCCGAACGATCAGGAAAGCGCCCTGCGCGCCGCCTATGCGGACGAGTTGAGCGGCCCCGACCTCGACCTTGCCAATGCGCTGGCAGACAATGACCTTGTCGCCGCCGACGCCGCCCGGCTGGAGCGGGAACGGCTGGGCTTTTACACCGATGACGACGTCGTCAACGGGGTACTGGAAAACCAGTACGCCCGCGCGCTGGACGCCGTGGAGCGCGACCCCGCGACCGAGCGCCGGCGGCAGGCCCTGCGCGACCGCGCGCAGCGGGAGGGCTGGGATCCCTACCAGCTAGCCAATGCCGAACGCGCCCTGCAACGGGAGCTGGAGCAGGAGGCCCGCGTCGGTGCCTCTGAAAACATGGCGGCGCTGGAGGCGCGTTACGACAGCAAATACTCGCGCTGGGGGTCCGGTGGTCTGCAGACCATGATCACCTTCAACATGTCCGGGACCGACCGGGAACGGGCCCGGACGCTGACCCAACAGGGCGGCTATCTCAGCCCCGCCCAGCGGATCGACTATGCCACCCGCGGCGTGGGCACCGACGAGGCGGAGTTCGAGCGCGCGATGGCCGGGCGCACCGCCGCCGAGATCGCCGAGATCAACCGCGAACTGGCCCGCATGGGCCGCCCGACCGTGCAGGAGATCGCCCGCGACGAACTGGACGGGCGCGACTATCAGGACATGAGCCTGCGCCTGCGCGGCGTCCCCGAGAATGCCGAGGAGGAACTGCGGCAGGCCGAACTGCGCGTGCAGTGGGAATTGCAGAACTCTCCCGTGCAGGGGGTGCAGCGCGACGTGATGCAGGCGCGGCTGGACCGGATGCGCAACCAGTACGCGCTGATCAACGACCCCGACGCCGACCCGGTGGAACGCCGCCGCGCCCTGCAACAGTTCCAGGCTCGCGGCACCGGGGTCGAGGCCGGCGTGGACAGCTATCGCGCGCAGGTCGATGCGGTCACCGATGCGGTGGCCACCACCCTGTCGCTTGCGGCCGCGATCACGGTCACGATCCTGACCGGCGGCGTCGCGGGCGCGGTTCTGGGGGCGCTGGCCGCCGCAGCGATGAGCATGTCGGTCAAGGCGGGCCTGAAGGGCGCGGCCTATGGCGCCGACGAAATGGCCGTGGATGCCGTGGTGGGCATCGTGGACGCCGTGGCCGCCTATGCCACCTTCGGGATGGGCAATGCCCTGTTGCGGGTCGCCACCAGCCAGGGTGGCCGGGTCGGGCGGCTGGGGGGCACGCGGCTGGCCTCCACCCTGTCGCGGATGGCAGTGGCCAGTTCCCGCACCCAGCGCATGTTCGCCCATGGCATGTCGGAAATGGTCGAGGGCGTGGCCGGGTCGCTGCCCTCGGCCCTTGCGGGCAACATGCTGAACGACCGCAACTGGGAACAGGGCAACCCGTTCACCAACATCATCGGCGGCACGCTGATGGAAACCGGCATGGGCGCGGTGGTGTCGGGGGGAATGGGCAGCCTTGGCGGGTTCTCGATGCCCCATGTCGACCCGCCCACGCCGCGCACCGGCGATATCCTTGCCCATCGCGGCACCCCCGCCGACCGGGTGGCGGCGTGGCGTGCCCACAAGGCGGAAAACCCCGATGCGGACATGCGCAGTTTCCTGCGCCAATACGACGATCAGGTGCGCGACCGTCTGGCCGCCGAAAGCCGCGATGCCGGCATTCAGCGCGAATTGCGGGGCGAGTTGCTGTCGGGCATCCCGCCCGCCCAGCGCCGCCAGTTTGCCGATGTGCCGATCGAGGTCATGTCAGAGGCCGATTTCCGCGCCTTCACGCGGTCTGACAGCGCCTCGGCCGTCACCATCATCGAAAATGGCGAGCCGCGGATCATCCTGCGCGACGGCGCCCCGCCCGGCGCCCTGCGCGAGGAAGGGATCCACCTGCAACAGATCGCCGACCCCGATCTGGGCCGCCTTGCCCGCCGGCTGGACGAAGGCCGCCTGCAGGACTGGGACAGCATGGGCCTGGCCGACCAGCTGGAGCTTTACACGATCAAGATCGATCTGGAGATCGACGCGCAGAACCGGCTGATCGCGGGCCTGCGCGACGACATCGCCCGCAATGCCGATCCGGCACAGGCCCGCGGGCTGCAACGCCAGTTGGACCTGGCCGAGGTCAACCTGCGCAACCTGACCCAGCGTGCGCGCGAGGTCGCCGATATCGGCCCGCTTGACCGGATCGCGATGTCGCGGGGTCTGCGCGATCCGCCGGATTTCCTAGACCAGCCGCCGCGCCTGTTCCAGAAGGATGGCGACAATCTGGTGGCCGACGCAACAGCCGACGCCGCCGACGCGGCGCCCACAAGGACGGAAGTGACCGACAGCGGGCTGTCGGGGCGCAGGGACTTCAACGAAAACACCGACCGGGTGCAGCGGATCGGCGACGAGGACTTTGTCGAACGCTCTGTCACCCTGCCCCGCGATGCGCAGATCCAGACCCGTCAGGTGGTCGACGGGGCCGAGGTCGACGTGACGCTGGAGATGCGGCGCGGGCGGTTGGTGGACGTGGCCACCGGCAAGACCGTCCCCCACACCCCGCCGACCGAGTTCGTCGCGCGGGGCAACACGCCCGCCTTCAAGGTCACCGGCCGGGGCGAGGTTCGGGTGCAACGCCGCGTCCGGCAGGTGGAGGTGACCCGGACCGAAAACGGGGTAGAGCGCCGCCTGCGGGTACAGGACGAAACCCGCCCGATCCGCGCCCGCGACCTGACAGAGATGTCCTGGCGCGAACGGGGCACCGCGACGGGTGCGAAAGGCGAAGCGGGGGAACTGGCATCGCAAATGGTCGGCCGGGCCGACAACCGCGTGCTGGCGACCTTCGATGTGCAGCGGGCGGACGGCACCGGGCTGGACAGTGTGGAACTGATCCTCGATGCCGACGGGCGGCCGGTCTTCCGGCTGGTGGAGGCCAAGAACTATGGCGAGGGCAACTATGTCTCGTTCGAGGATTTCACCGCGATCCTGTTCGGGACCCGCCAGACCTCGGGCAATCTGGACAACAACCTGGCACTTCTGGACGACGCGCTCAGACCCAGCGACAGCATGGTCCGGCAGGCCCATGCCCGCGTCGCGGAGGACTTCCCCGAACTCACCCCCGCCCAGATCCAGGAACTTGGGCCAGAGGGGATCGCCCAGCGCGGGCGGGATTTCAACGACGCGATGGCCGCAGAGATCGACCGGCGCATGGCCGCGCAATTGTCAGAGGCGCTGGGCCAGCCCTTCACGGTCGACAGCTATCGCCACGCGCTTGCCGCCTTGCAGGATCTCAGCCTTCAGCCCCTGATCCGGCGCAGCCCGGGGACGATGATCGGCCAGCGGGGCAGCGGGTCTGCCTTCAACCGGCTGCGGCGGCATTGGGGGCGGATGCGCGACTACCTTGCCCATCTGGCGCTGCGGGGGGCGCGGCCCGATATCCGGGCCCCGCGCCATTTCGAAGACCTTGTCGATGATATCCCGCCCGATGTCTTCCGCGACGCCGAGGCCGCGGTCCGCGGTCTGGACGGGTTCCGCGCCCGTGGCGATATCGACGCAGAGCGGTTGGTGCCCAGCGATGTCGATGGCGCGCGCTACATGGCCCGCGGCGCGACGCCTGCCGGCGACCGGTTCTTCGACGTGGTCCCGGTGGACGCCGGCGATGTGGCGGGCGGGGATGTCGACGCGCTGGTGCAGGGGCTGCGCGGCCGGCTCGACACGCCCTTGACCACCGCGTCGGGCAGTCATGCGCCGCTGAACCTGATCGTGGATCTGTCCGATCTTGCGGGCGACAAGGCGGCCGTGGAGCAACAGTTGATAGATGCCCTGCGTGCCGCCTATGGCGACCGCGCCGACGAGATGATGAGCCGCGTGGTCATTTTGCAGACGCGCAACTAGTCTGGGGATGAAAGGAAGGTCTGGTGTCCGACGACGTCCATATTGCCGCCTCTTGGCCCGAACTGCGCGCGGAGTCCGAACAGGACCCGGCCGCCACGCAAAACCTGTTCCTTTGGTATTTCGGGCAACTGGACAAGCGCGCGCCGGACGAGGTCCGCTCCGGCCCGGAACTTTGGGGGGCGGCCGGGGCACTGACCCACGGGGCGCTGCTGGAAAAGCCCGACGCGATGGCGGCCTTCCTGTCCTTCGTGCTGCCGCGGGTGGCGGCGGTGTCGGACGCCTCCGACCCCGGGCTTGCGCGGGACAGTGCGATCAACCTTGGCGCGCTGGCCCTGCACGATCTGGCCGCGGCGGGGCTGGCCGATGCGCCGCCGGGCGATCCCGATGTGCTGATCGACCGCCTTTTGGCGCGGGAGCCGCTGTCGGAGAAATTCGCGCTGCGCACCGCATGGGCTGCGCTGGCCCATGGCCGGACGGAGGGTCTGAAGCCCGTCCTGCCTGCGGACCCCGGGGATGCACCGCCCGACGCAGGCCAACCGTTCGGCCAGAATGACGAGCGTATCCTGCTGCACCTGTTCCGCTGCGTCCGCGACGGCGCCAACCCCGAGGTGGCGCAACCGGCATGGGAGGCGTGGGTAAAGACCTTCCCGCTGAAGCTCGCCTCGGACTGGAGTTCGTGGCCCGAATTCCTGTGGTCGGCCCGCGCGGTCCATTGCGTGATCGGCGGCGACGCGCCCGATGGCCTTGTCGCATGGCTACGCGGCCAGATCCCGTGACGCGGGCGGTTCTTGCCCCCGGTCTCAGCTTTGCCGGGGTTCGGGACGCGCTGGAGGGTGCGGGCTGGCAGGAGGCGCCGACCCGTGGCCTTCGCCCGCCGCTGCGCCCCGGAGAGCCGGAGACCGCGGTGTTCGAGTTCGGGACGGGGGGCGCGCTGTTGTCCTATTCCTACAACCCCGCGGTAGACCTTCGGCAGATCGAGGGCGACAGGCTGCCGCCTGAGGATGTTCTGCCCCGCGCAGATGCGCACGACGTCGCGCGCTGGATCGCCGATACCGACCCGGCCACCCGCCTGCGTGGTCTGATCGCGGCAGAGGTGCTGGGGCTGAACGGGCTGGCCGAAGCGGCCCAAGAGGCCGCCGAGGAGTTGCCGCAGGACGTTCGGCATATCGGCCGCCTGGCCGCCGCGCGCCTGTCGCCGCCCGAACCGGCCGCGATGGGGCGGACCGCCTTTGCCGCCCTGCCCCCCGTGCTGCGGCGGGCGACGCTGCGCCAGATGATGGCCGACCGGCCCGCCGGCGCCAAGCTGGTGTTGGCGGACGCCCTGCGCGACCCCGATCCGGAACTGGCCGCGACCGCGATGATCGGGGCGGCGCGGGATGGCGGGACCGACCTTGGGAAAGCCGTCAAGCAGGCGGATATCGCCGTTCCGGGGCTGGACCGGGCGGGCATGGCGCGGCTGAAGGCGATCCGCGGCCTGACGCTAGAAACCCTTTCGGGCGGGCGCCCGGGCGATACCGACACGCCGCGAAACCGGTTCTGGCGCGCGCTGCTGGGGCAACCGTCGGACAGCCGCGACAGCGCGTTCCTCGACGCCCTGACCCTGCCCCCGCCAGAGATCGTGCCGGTCCCCCGCGGTGAGAGCGACACGCTTGTCTTCCACCGGATCGCGGCAGAGCCCCACTGGATCGGCCATGAAAAGCCGCCCGAGGGCCGCGTGCACCATGCGGCCCCCTTGCAGCGCTGGACGCCGGAGGCACCTTTCGCCATCTCCGTCACCGCCGATGACTCCGCCCTCCCCTTCGACCGGGCGCTTGAACGCCTGTCGGCCTTGTCGGACAAGCTTGGCAAGACCCTGCGCCTTCCCACCGCCGAGGAGTGGGAGGCCGCGATGCGCGGCCCCGGCGGCTGGCCCCACCCCTGGGGGATCGGCGACAGGGCCCCGCCCGGTTTCCTGACCGGCCCCTGGGGCCTTGCGCCAGCAAACGCTGCGGGCGAATGGGCGATGGAGGGGGACAGCCCCGTGCATATGGGCACCGATCCACGCGGCCATCTGGCCGCCCGCAGACAGGCCAGACCGGACCAACCCGCCTGTCTGCGCCCGGCGCTCGATCTGGCCATGTCGCCCGGGGACCGGACCTGACCATCGCAATGTGAAGTGACGCAGCCCAGCCTGCGCTATATGCTTTGGGTACCCGGCAGGGCCCGGCCCCGGTTTCCTGGAGCAGACATGGTTCGGCAACTTCTTCTTTCGTTCGTGCTTGTCGCGGGCACGCTGGCGTTATGGGTCATCTATGTGCCCTCGGCCCTGCCCTTGCTGGACAGGGTCGGCGTGCTGGGCGTCCTCGGGGTGACACCCCCGTCCCCGGAACAGGCGGGCGGCGGGCGGCGATCGCGCGGGGCTGCGTCTGTCGTGGTTGAGGAGGTCGAGGAAGGCCGGATCCGCGACCGGGTCATCGCCATCGGGGATGGCAAGGCGCTGCGCACGGTCACCTTGCGGGCCAAGGTCACCGGGCAGGTGGTCGAACTTGGGTTGGCCGATGGCGACCCGGTGGCGGCGGGGGCCATGCTGGTCCGCTTCGACGATGAGGCAGAGCGCATCGCGGTGGAACGCGCAAGGCTGGTGCTGGAGGATGCCCGGGACGAGGCCGCCCGCGTGGAGCGGCTGGAAACCAGCGGCGCGGTGACCGAGGTGCGCCGGCGCGAGGCCAATCTGGCCCTGCGCACGGCTGAACTGGAACTGCGGCAGGCAGAGTTCGATCTGGCCGAGCGCATGGTGCGCGCACCCTTTGCCGGCCGGGCGGGCGTTCTGGACATCGCGGTCGGCGACCGAGTGTCGAGCGGTGACAGCCTTGTCACGCTGACCGACCGGTCGCAGATCCTGATCGACTTTCATGTGCCCGCCCGCGTGGTCGACCGGGTCGCGCCCGGCATGCCGCTTGCCGCCCGGCCGCTGGCCCTGCCAGAGTTGGAGCTGACCGGTGCGGTTCATGCGGTCGACAACATCGTGGACAGCAGCAGCCGGACGCTGCGGGTGCAGGGGCGGCTGGACAATTCCGGCGACCGGCTGCGCGGCGGCATGGCCTTCGAGGTCGCGCTGAGCTTCCCCGGAGAGACCCTGCCGCGGGTCGACCCGCTTGCCGTGCAATGGTCGAGCGCGGGCGCCTATGTCTGGGTGGTTCGCGACGGGAAAGCCGCCCGCGTGCCGGTGACGATCCGCCAGCGCAACGCCGATGCGGTGCTGGTCGAGGCCGCGCTTGCGCCCGGCGACAAGGTCGTGACCGAAGGCGTGCAAAGCCTGCGAGAGGGCGCCGAGGTCAGCATCGTCGAGCCGCGGGCGGCACTGCCCGACGCCGCCAAAGCGCAAACGCTGTAAGGGGCGCCGAGGATGCTGGAACAGGCGACACGCGCGGCGGAAGGGGGTGGCCCGGCCCTGTTCGTGCGCCGACCGATCCTTGCCCTGGTGGTCAGCGCGCTGATCGTGCTGGCGGGGTTTGCGGCGCTCTTCGGCGTGGAAATCCGCGAATTGCCCAATGTCGACCGGCCGGTCGTGACAGTGACGACCCGCTTCCCCGGGGCCGCGCCGGAAACCATCGACCAGGAGATCACCGGCCGGATCGAGGGCGCGGTGGGCCGGGTCGCGGGGATCCGGTCGATCTCCTCCAACTCGCGCTTCGGACGCAGCCGGGTGACGCTGGAATTCGCCGAAAGCGTGGATATCGACGTCGCCGCCACCGATACGCGGGAGGCGGTCGCCCGCATCGCCGATGACCTGCCCGAAGGCGCAGAGGACCCGGAGGTCGTCAAGGCCGATGCCGACGCCCAGCCGGTGATGCGGATCGCGGTGACGTCCTCGCGCCGCTCCCCCCACGAACTGACCGAGATCGTGCAGGAACGGGTGGAGGACCGCCTCGTCTCGGTCGAGGGGGTGGCCGATGTCACCGTCTACGGCGATGCGGAGCCGATCTTCCGCGTCGATATCGACCTTGCCCGGCTGGCCAGCCGCGGACTGACGCTGGCCGATATCGGAACGGCACTGTCCGATGCGGGGTTCAACGCGGCCGCCGGCGATCTGTCGGGGGAACGCCAGTCGATCAACGTGCGCACCACGGCCATGGTCGCCTCTGCCGAGGCGTTCGAGGCCCTGCTGGTCGCCCCCGATGTCTATCTGCGCGATTTCGCCAGCGTCAGCCTTGGCCCCGCCCCGAACGAGACGCTGTTGCGCGCCAACGGCCAGACCGGCGTGGGCATGGGGATCGTGCGGCAGGCGGGCAGCAATACGCTGGATATCTCCCGCGCGGTGCGGGCCGCGGTGGCAGAACTTGACCGCACCCTGCCCGATGACATCTCAATCTTCGTCACCTCCGACGACGCGGTCTTCGTCAAGGGCGCGATTGCCGAGGTGCTGAAGACGCTGGGGCTGGCCGTGGGCATCGTGGTTCTGGTGATCTTCCTGTTCCTGCGCAACCTGCGCGCCACGCTGATCCCCGGGCTGACCATGCCGGTGGCGCTGATCGGCACGTTGGCCGCGATCTATGTCGCGGGCTTTTCCGTCAACATCCTGACGCTTCTGGCGCTGGTTCTGGCCACGGGGCTTGTGGTGGACGACGCCATCGTCGTGCTGGAAAACATCGTGCGCCGCCGGGCCGAAGGGATCGGCGTGCGCGCCGCCGCCGTTCTGGGCACCAAGCAGGTGTTCTTTGCGGTCGTCACCACAACCGCGACGCTGGCCGCGGTGTTCGTGCCACTGTCGTTCCTGCCCGGGCAGGCGGGCGGGCTGTTCCGGGAATTCGGTTTCACGCTGGCGATGGCGGTCGCGATTTCCTCGGTCGTTGCGCTAACGCTCTGCCCGGTGCTGGCCAGCCGCCTGCTTACCGGAGAGATGAACCACAAACCCGGCCCCATCGGCTGGCTGGGTGCTCGCTTGGCCGCGTTTTATGCACGAACGCTGCGCTGGGCACTGGCGATGCCACTGGTGGTGTTGATGGCGGCGGTGCTGTTCGCGGCAACCGCGGCCCTGGTGGCCGGCGGCCTGCGGCAGGAACTGACCCCGCGGGAGGACCGGGCCGTCGCGCTGATGCGGATCACGGCCCAGCAGGGCGTGTCGCTGGACTATACCCAGGGCAAGATGCGCCTGATCGAGGATGCCGTGGCCCCCCTGCGCGACAGCGGTGAGGTCACCAACATCTTCTCGATCTCCGGCTTCGGGGCGGACAATCGCGGCTTCATGGTGCTGACGCTGGCGAAATGGGACGACCGCGCGCGCAGCCAGCAGGATATCGTGGACGACATCAACCGGCGCCTGCGCGGCATCGTGGGGGTGCGGGCCTTCGTGATCCAGCCGAATTCCCTTGGCATCCGGGGCGCCGGGCGGGGCTTGAGCTTTGCGATCACCGGGAACAGCTACGACCAGTTGGCCGATATCTCCGAAACACTCGTGGAACGGATGGAAGAGAACTCCGCCTTCGGCTCGGTCCGGCTGGAATACGAACGCACCCAGCCGCAATTGTTCGTCGAGATCGACCGCACCCGGGCCTCCGATCTCGGGATCGACATCACCGGGTTGGGTCAGGCGCTGCGCGCGGTGCTGAACGGGCGCAGCGTGGGCTCGGTCTTCATCGGCGACCAGAATTACGATGTGCAGGTGCTGTCGAGTTCCGATCCGCTGGACGATCCCGGCGATCTGGAGAACGTCTTCGTCAAGACCGCCGCGGGCCAGATGGTACCGATGTCAAGCTTCGTGCGGCTGGAGGAACGCGCCGTCGCACCGGAGCTTGACCGGGAGGACCAGAACCGCTCTGTCGAAATCTCTGCCGGGCTGACGCCCGATCTGGCCCTTGGCGATGCCCTGCGGGAGGTCGAACGACTGGCCGAGGGCCTGTTATCAGAGGAAAACCGGATCGTGCCCTTGGGGGAGGCCGCGACGCTGGATCAGACCAATACGGGGCTGGCGCTGATCTTCGGCTTTGCCATCGCGGTGGTGTTTCTTGTGCTGGCCGCGCAATTCGAAAGCTTCGTTTCGGCCATCGTGGTGATGGCGACGGTGCCGCTGGGGCTGGCCTGCGCGGTCTTCGCGCTTCTGTTCACCGGGCTCAGCCTGAATGTCTATTCCCAGATCGGGCTGGTGATGCTGATCGGGATCATGGCCAAGAACGGCATCCTGATCGTGGAATTCGCAAATCAGTTGCGCGACGGGGGCGAAAGCGTCGCCAAGGCGATCTTCGATGCGTCGACCATCCGCCTGCGGCCGGTGATGATGACCATGACTTCGACGGTGCTGGGCGGCGTGCCGCTGATCTTGTCCACCGGCGCGGGGGCCGAGGCGCGGGAGGCGCTGGGCTGGGTGATCGTCGGCGGTCTGGGTCTTGCCACGGTCTCAACCCTCTACCTGACCCCGGTGGCCTATCTGCTGCTCGCCCGGTTCTCCCCCCCGCGGGCAGAGGAAACAAGGCGTCTGGCCCGGGAACTGGAGGAAGCCCTGTCGGCCTAAGGGGAAAGGGGCGCCGGCTGGCACCCCAACGAAACCAATGGCTTGGCCTTGCCTGTGGTACCCGCGGCCGGATTTGAACCGGCACGGCCGAAGCCTAGGGATTTTAAGTCCCCTGTGTCTACCATTCCACCACGCGGGCGCGACCGGCACATTAGCCCCGCCGCGCGCGGTTGGAAAGCGTCAGCGATGCGCCGAGATGACCGGCGTGCCAGCAGCGATCAGGATCAGGCTGCCGTCGTCGGCGATATCGAACCGGTCCACGCGGCGCAGCGCCGCCATGAACCGGTCTTCCTGCGCCGACAACTCGGGGATGCAGGCCATCATGCTCATCGCGGCGGGGCCAAAGCGCAACCCCTCCCCGGTCAGATCATAGCTCCCGCTGAACGTGTTGCAGCCGGGCCGGCCGGAGACCTTGCCCGACGGCTCTAACCGCAGCGTGACCGGGAAGTCCGGGATTACCGGCACGCCCTCGATCCGGTCAACGGTCCAAGGATGCGCGGTCAGCAGATCGGCGGGATCGCCGCCGGACCCTGTCAGCATCTTGCCCCCCGTCTTGATCACAGCGGTATCAGGATAGGGCATGCCGGTCATGTCGTCACGGTGCAGCGCTTGGCGCAGGGTCAACGACAGACCGGCATCGGCATAACGCCGGGCGCCGTCCACCGTCACAGGCGCACGCAGGGGGACGGTCGTTTCACTCTGCCCGTAGTCGGTAACAAAGTGCATCTGACCGCCCGCGATCTCCACATGCCAGCCCGGTTCGTTGCCCCGGGCGACATAGCTTTCCCGGGGCAGCAACGCCTGACATTCCGGCAGTTCGGCCCCGCTCAGGCTGAGAAGCGCGACATCGCCCTTTGTCCAGATCCATGTACCGGGATCGGTTTCGGACATGTAGCGCGCGCCCGACGCGGTCCGCGTCGGGACAAGGTCGATATATGCCCCGCCCACGCGCAGACGCGCCGCGTCACCCAGGAAACCGACCTCCGCCGTGATATCGCCGCAGGAGAGTGTGCTAACATAGCCCATCGGCGTGAAGCCGCGCAGGATCACCGGGCCCAGAACGGCGGGGGCCGGGCCCGCCTCTACGTCAACAGGCGCGCTCAGCCAGCGAATGCGGCCGTTTTCGCGCAGGGCGGCGCGCAGGGTCAGGGCCTTGCCGGCCGGTCCCTCAACGGCGAAGGGGATCGGCACCTGCTGTCCGTCGGTCAATTGGCCTGCCGTCGCAATCACCTGCCCCTTCGGGTCCCGCAACTGAATCAGCATCTCGGCCCCCGGCGGCAGCGCGATCTTTTCGCGATAGGTCACACTGCCGGTGATGGCGCGGGCGTCCGCGGCGACAGCGGCAAGGGGCAGAGCCAGAAAGATCACAAAGGCAGAAAGGAATCGCATGCTGTAAATGTCCTCAAACCGGGTGGGGAACGATGGGTTGCGTGAACCCGGGGCGGCCTCAGGGGAAAGCGGCGGAGGCGCGCCAAGCGTTCCAGCGACGCAAGTGGAGTTGGGGCAAGGATCACGCACATATCCGCAGCGTGCCTGTCCAACTCCTCCGGTCAAGACACATTGCGATGACCGGGGCAATGACCGGGGGCGATGACAGGGCAATACCCCTATCGCGCGAAAGGGCTGGAACAACCCCGTTTCCACCCTATGCTGAAGCCAAGGCATTTGTCAGATACGCCCTTCCTTACACCCTTGGCCAGAATGGCAGAGATACCGCAGCCCTCCGTCGCCCCCCTTTCGCAGACCCCGGACGCCCCCGATCTGTCCGACCTCTTGGCCTGTCCGCAGTGCGATGCGGTCTATCGCGCGGTGCAGCCGGCCGCGGGGGAACGCGCGGTCTGTGCGCGCTGCCACACGGTTCTGATCGCGCCGCGCCGGCAGGCCGGGCAACGTCTGATCGCGGTGTCGCTGGCGGTCGTGGTGCTTGTGATCGCCGCGACGGTGACACCCTTTCTGGGGATCGAGGTCGGCGGGCGCAGCCATTCCAGTTCGATCCTCGACGCGGCCCTCGCCTTTTCGGCCTCGGGGCTGTTGATCGGGTTGTCGCTGGCGGTGGCGGCGGTGATCGTGTTCATCCCCGTTCTGCGCGCGCTGTTGCTGATCTACGTTCTGACACCCGTCGTTCTGAACCGCCCGCCCGCCCCCGGTGCCATTCACGCCTTTCGCCTGACCGAAACCCTGCGCCCCTGGTCGATGGCCGAGATCTTTGCCATCGGCTGCGCCGTCGCGCTGGTCAAGATCGCCGATCTGGCAGAGGTTCACCTGGGCCCGGCGTTCTGGATGTTCTCGGGCCTCGTCATTCTTCTTGTGGTGCAAGACACGTTCATGTGCCGGTACTCGGTATGGAAATCGCTGGAAAGATAACAACCGCGCGCGAGATGGGCCTTGTGGCCTGCAAGCGCTGCACGCGGGTCTGGCCGCAGGGCCGGGCCCGTTGCGGGCGCTGCGGTCATCCGCTGCATTCGCGCGACCCAAAGACGTTGCAGCGCGTCTGGGCATGGTGGTCGGTCGGGCTGATCTGCTACATCCCCGCCAACATGTACCCGATGCTGCGCACCCATACGCTTGTGACCACGCAGGAGGCCACGATCATCGGCGGCGCCATCGAAATCGCCCATCACGGGGCATGGGTGATCGCTCTGGTGATCCTGACGGCCTCTGTCCTGATCCCGGTCGGCAAGTTCGTTGCCGTTGCGGGTCTTGCGATCAGCGTGCGGCGGCCCGCCCGGCTGGGCCGCGTGCGGCGGCAGCAGCTTTACGAACTGGTGGAGTATATCGGGCGCTGGTCGATGATCGACGTGTTCGTCGTGGCGATCCTGTCCTCGCTGGTGCAACTGGGGTCTGTGGCGTCGATCACGCCGGGGCCTGCCAGCCTGTTTTTCGCCCTGTCGGTCGTCTTCACGATGCTGGCCGCCGAAAGCTTTGACAGCCGGATGATCTGGGACCTCGACGCCCCCCCATCGCGGGAGCCCGCGCCATGAGTGCCGACCTGCCCCCGATGACGCCCGTGGAACCGGCCCGGAAGAGCCTGCTGGAACGTCTCTCCATCGTCTGGCTGGTCCCCGCTCTGGCCCTTGCCATCGCCCTTGGCGTGGCATGGCACAGCTATGCCGACCGGGGCCCCTTGCTGGAACTGGTGTTCGAAAATGCCTCTGGCATTCGCGCGGGGCAGACAGAGTTGCGCTATCGCGACGTGACGGTCGGTGTGGTGGAAAAGGTCGCCTTTACCGAAGGCCTGGGAAAGGTGCTGGTCAGCGTCCGGATGGAAAAGGAGGTGGCCGACTATGTCGATGACAAGGCCGCGTTCTGGGTTGTCCGGCCAGAGGTGACGACGCAGGGCGTCACCGGGCTGAACACGGTCCTGTCGGGGATCTTCATCGAAGGGATATGGGATCAGACCCCGGGCGGGTTTTCCGCCCGCCATGTGGTTTCCCCCGATGCCCCGCTGAACCGCGAAGGGCGCGACGGGCTGCGGCTGCGGCTGCGCGCGGCCGGGACCAGCGCCCTGTCGGAGGCCGCGCCCATCGTCTATCGCGGGATCGAGGTCGGCCGCATCGGCAAGGCGCAGATCACCGGCGACGGTGCGACCGTCGAGGCAGAGGCGATCATCTACGCCCCCCATGACCGCCTGATCACCACCGCGACGCGGTTCTGGAACCAGTCCGGGGTCAGTTTCTCTCTGGGGCCGGGCGGCGCGCGGGTGGAATTCTCCTCTCTCGCGGCGATGCTGTCTGGCGGGATCACCTTCCAGACGGTCGTGTCGGGCGGGGACAGGGTCACGGCGGGAACCACGTTCGAGGTTTATGCCGACGAGGCGACGGCACGCGCCAGCGTCTTCGCCCGGGGCGATGGGGACCTGTTGACCCTGACCGCGATCTTTTCGGAAAACGTCGCGGGCCTGACAGTCGGCGCGCCGGTCGATCTGGGCGGGCTGCGGGTGGGCCAGGTTACCGCGCTGAACGGCATCGTCGATGAGGACAGGTTCGGGGACAACGATGTCCGCCTTGCCACGACGCTCGCCATAGAGCCCGGCCAGCTTGGCCTGGCCGACGAGGTGACCGCCGAAACCGCGCTCGACTATCTTGAGACCCGCGTGGCCGGCGGGTTGCGGGCGCGGCTGGCGACGGCCTCGATCCTGACCGGGGGGCTGAAGGTGGAACTGATCCAGCTGGACGATGCCGTCCCGGCCGCCCTGGAAGCAGACGCTGAGCCGAACCCCCTGATCCCCACGGCGCCAAGCAATATCTCGGACGTCGCCGACACCGCGGAAGGGCTTTACAAGCGGGTGAACGCCCTGCCGATCGAGGCGCTGATGCAAAGCGCGATCGATGCGCTAAACAGCGTCAGCAGCCTTGCCGGGAGCGAGGACATCCGCGCCATCCCCGTCGATCTCGGCGCCGTTCTGGCCGATGTTCAGGGTTTTGTCGGGTCGGAGGACATGCAAGCGCTGCCCGGCCGGATCTCGGGCACGGTTGCGCGGCTGGATGCGCTGGTCGCGGAACTTGAGGCGCGAGAGGCGGCCAGCCATCTGGCCGCGGCGATGGACAATGCCGCCGAGGCGGCACAGTCGGTCAGCGATGCGACGGCGGGCCTGCCCGATCTGGTCGGCAGGCTGACGGGTATTGCCGAAACCGCCGAGGGCCTGCCGCTGGACGAGCTTGCGGCGCGCACCTCGGCCCTTCTGGACAGCGCCGACCGGCTGATCGACACCGATGCCGCGCGCGCCCTGCCCGAGGATCTGTCCGCCGCGCTGGATGAACTTGCCAAGGTGCTGCGCAGCGTGCGCGAAGGCGGCGTGATCGAGAATGCCAATGCGACCATGGCCTCCGCCCGGTCGGCGGCGGATGACATCTCGGCCGCGGCCGGCGATCTGCCAGAGGTCCTGCGCCGGACCGAGATCGTGCTGGACCAAGCCGCCAGCACCATCCGCGGCTATGACGCCTCGCAAGGTCTTGGCCGCGATCTCGACCTTGCCATCCGCGAGGTTCAGCGCGCGGCGGAGGCGGTGGCCTCTCTTGCCAAGGCGCTGGAACGCGACTCCCGATCCCTGTTCAGAAGGTAGGACGATGCCCAAGATGCCCTTCCGTTTTGTCTTGCCCGGGGTCGCCGTGGCGGTGCTGGCCCTGTCGGGATGCGCGGGCAACCCGTCGCGGTTCATCGTGCCCCCTGCCCCGGTCGAAACCACGCGCATCGCGATTGCCTATGGCACCGTGGCGGTGCGGGACGTGTCGCTTCCGACCTATGCCGCGTCGGAAGAAATTCACATCCTCGGGCCGGATGGGGCGCTCAAGTCATCGCCCCTTGTTCTGTGGGCGGATGATCCGGTGCGGGCCATGACGGGCGACGTGGCCCGGTCCATCGGCAGGATGACGGGGGCCCGGGTTGCCGCCGAACCGTGGCCCTTTGCCGAACGCGCGCAGGCCGTTCTTGAGATCCGCGTTGCCGAGATGCTTGCGACCGACAGCGGCCAGTTCCGCCTGAGCGGCCAGTATTTCGTCGCCCCCGACATGGGCGGGCGCCCGCGGGCAGGCGCGTTCGATGTGACCGTTCCACTGGCCGCCGAGGGTGGCCCTGCGGCCATCGCCGCGGCCCGCGGACAAGCCGTGCGCGAGATGTCGGAAATCATCGTGCGCAAGGGCCTGCGCTGAGCACGCCGCGGACGGCACCGAACGCCGATACGGCTCTGCCCGGCACATCTGCGCCGGGCCACGTTTTCACGGCCTCGGGTCAGCCCCGCCCGGCCAGCAGCGGCAAGGCCATCGCCACGGCATAATCGCGGGCCTGCGCCAGATAGGCGTCATAGCTTTCGCGCACCATCGCAACATCGGGATTGTTCAGCGCCAGATCGTCCTGCACCTCGTCCCAGGCCGCGTGCTGCGCAGCGACGACATCGTCGGGGAAGGACAGGAAGGTCACGCCCTGCGCTTTCAACTCGGCAAAGGCCTTGGCGTTGAAATAGTCGAACTGGGCCTGCACCTCCAGCGCGGCGGTCAGCGCGGCGGATTCGCAGATCGCGCGCAGATCGGGCGTCAGTTCCGCCCAGGCATCGGCGTTGAACACAACCGCCAGACCGGCCCCGGGTTCGTTGAAGGCCGGCATGTAGCACAGATCGCTGATCTTCTGCAGCCCGAAGGCCTGGTCCAGCATCGGCCCGACCCATTCGGCCGCATCGATAGCGCCCGATTGCAGCGCCTGAAAGATCTCCGGCGGGGGCATCAGAACGGCATTGACGCCAAGCTTGCGGTAGATTTCACCGCCCAGCCCCGCGATGCGCATGTTCAGGCCCTTCAGGTCCTCGACCGACTCCACCGGCTTCTTGAACCAGCCGCCCGACTGGGTGTTGGAGTTGCCGGAATAGATCGGCTTGAGGTTCCGCTGGGCATAGATTTCATCCCAGATCGCTTGCCCGCCGCCCCAGCGCAGCCACGCCACATGTTCGTTCGAGGTCATCCCGAAGGGAACACCGGTGAACCAGTGCAGCGCCGGGTTCTTCCCGGCCGCGTAGTAGGTGGGGCCATGGCCCACGGGCGCGTTGCCCTGCTGCACCGCGTCCTCCACCCCGAAGGGCGGCACCAGTTCGCCCGCGCCATAGACGGTGAAGGTCAGCCGGCCATCCGACATCTCGGCCACGCGGGCGGCAAAGTTCTGCACGTTTGTCCCAACGCCCGGTGCGTTCTTGGGAAACGCGGTCGGCAGGTTCCACCTGATCTTGCCTTGGGCAATCGCCGGGCTGGCCACCGCCCCGGCCGCGGTCACGCCGGCGCCGGTCTTCAGGAAGGTTCTGCGATGCATGTCTGTCCCCTTTTCACCTTATCGGAAAATCAGCCCCGGCAGCCAGGTCGCAAGCTCCGGCACGGCTATCAGTACGCCAAGCGCGGCCAACTGCAACAGCACGAATGGCACCACGCCCCGATAGGTGTCGAGGGTGGAGATATCCGCCGGCGCGGCCGAGCGGAAATAGAACAAGGCAAACCCGAACGGCGGTGTCAGAAAGCTGGTCTGCAGGTTCATCGCGATCAGCACCGCGAACCAGACGGGCGAGATATCGGCGCCAAGGATCGGCGGGCCCAGAAGCGGCACGACGATATAGATGATCTCCACCGCCTCCAGCAGGAACCCCAGGAAGAAGATCAGCGCCATCACCAGCGCCACGGCGGCCATCGTGCCGCCGGGCAGGGTCTCCATCGCCTGCGCCACCAGCCGGTCACCGCCGAAGCCCCGGAACACCAGCGACAGAAGCGAGGCCGCGACCACGATGCCGAACACCATGCCAGAGATACGCACCGTGTCAGTCATCGCCTGCGGCAGCAGCCGCGCCTGCCAAAGGCGGGCCGCTGCGGCCAGTGTGCCGAGTGCGATCACCCCCGCCGCGCCCAGCGCCAGAAGGCCCGGCAGCGTATGGAGCGCGGCGCGCCCCAGCCCGGCCATGCCCATGCCGACCAGACCCAGTGCCGAGATACCCGCCGCCACGATCAGCCAGCGCCCCGCCCGGAACGTTTCGGCCTGATGCGCGGCCAGAAGCAGCGCACCCACCGCGCCAAGCCCCGCAGCCTCGGTCGTTGTGGCGACACCGGCCAGGATCGAGCCCAGCACCGCGAGGATCAGAAGGATCGGCGGCAGGAAGGTGAACAGGATTTCGCCCGCAGGCACCGGCGCCTGCGGCACCGCCACGGCCACAGGGCGCAAGCGGATCGCGACATAGACGGCGTAGAACGCCACCAGCACCAGCCCCGGCAGCATCGCCCCGGCAAACAGATCGCCCACCGACACCGGGTCGGGTGCGAAATTGCCGGCGGCCTGCTGCGCCTCCATATACACATTGCCGATCCGGTCGCCCAGCAGCACCAGAATGATGGAGGGCGGGATCACCTGCCCCAGCGTGCCCGCAGCACAGACCAGACCCGCGGCCAACCGCTTGTCCACACCGGCCGCGCGCATGGCCGGCAGGCTGATCAGGGCCAGCATCACGACCGTCGCCCCGATGATGCCGGTCGCCGCCGCGATCAGCGTCGAAAAGGCCAGAACGCCCAGCGCCATGCCACGGGGCGCGCCCCCGGTCATGCGCCCCAGAACGCCCAGCATGCGTTCGGCCAGCCGCGCCTTTTCCAGCAGCACGCCCATCAGCACGAACAGCGGCACCGCCATCAGCAGGCGGTTCGACATCACGCCCCAGACGCGGGCCGGAAAGAAATTCAGAAAGCCAAGATCGAAGACACCGGCCCAGGCGCCGATCAGCGCGGTGACAAGCGGCACGCCCGCAATCGCCAACATCGCCGGAATACCGCTGAGGATACCCGCGAACAGCCCCAGCCCCATGGCCAGCAGGAAGCCTTCCTCACCGGTCACGCGTCACCTGCCCGGTCTGTGCGCGGGGCAAGAAGCCGCGCGAGACCCTGAAGGATCATCAGAACCGCCGCGACAGGCAGCGCCGTCTTGACCAGATAGAGCCCACCCAAGCCGCCCGTTTCTATCGCACCTTCGCGGATCGCCCACGCATAGCTTAGGTCTGCCCACCCCGCCCACAGGATCAGCGCAAAGACCGGGATCAGGAACAGGGCAAAGGCCAGGATATCCGCGACCCGCAGATAGAGGGCCGGCAGGCGTTCGGAGATCACCTCCACCCGCACATGCCCGTCGCGGGCGAGCGTCACCGGCAGGCTGAAAGCCAGCAGAACGGCAAAGGCATAGGCCGCGGCGTCCTGCAACTCCACCCGTCCGACACCGAAACCATAGCGCATGACAACGATGGCCAGCCCCGCGCCGGTCAGGAACAGACCGGCACCGATGCTGATCGCAAGGGTTATCCGGTCAAGCCAGCGACAGAAGGCCAGATAGGCGGCTATGGCGGAAGGGCGCGTCATCGCGCGCTCCCTTGGCACATCCGCACGCGTCCCGCAATGCGCCCGACGCATGCCATGCCACAAAACCCACAGGTCGACCGGGTCAGGCGGACGCGTCCCCGTCACCACGGCCCCGGAACCCGGTGGCGACGACGAATTTCTCGGAACTGTCCGACCGGCTGGCCGGCGGTTTCACATTCGCGACCTTGTCGAAGCGCCGTTTCAGAAGCGTCTGCAGGCTGCCCTCTGCCCCGCCGGCCAGAACCTTGGCAACGAAGGTCCCGCCCTCTTCCAGCACGTCAAAGGCCAGGTCCGCCGCGGCCTCGCACAGCGCCACGATCCGCAAGTGGTCGGTCTGCTTGTGCCCGGAACTGGCGGCAGCCATGTCGCTCATCACCACATCGGCCGGGCCGCCCAGCCATGCCTTGACCTTCGCGTCGGCGTCGTCTTCCATGAAGTCGAGCTGGTGGATCTCGGCGCCCGCAATCGGTTCGACCTCTTGCAGATCGACGCCCAGAACGGTGCCCACCGCCTTGCCGGATTGCTCGCCCAGCGCGTTCACCCGTTTCACCGCCACCTGGCACCAGCCACCGGGCGCACAGCCCAGATCGACCACCCGCGCCCCGGGCACGAGGAAGCGGTACTTTTCGTCCAGTTCGAGGATCTTGAACGCCGCGCGCCCGCGATAGCCTTCGGCCTTTGCGCGTTTCACGTAAGGGTCGTTCAACTGCCGCTCCAGCCAACGGGTTGACGACAGCCTGCGCCCCCGCGCCGTCTTTACTTTGACCTTCAGATCGCGCTGCCCGCGCCCGCTGCTGCCCTTGCCCTGTGCCATGCCGTTCCCGCGCCTTCGCCTGATGCTTCTTGTTGGGTCAGACACCCAAAGACCGACCTCTGCCACAGCCGCGACGGTGCCGTCTAGAAGGGACCGTCTTCCAGCACGCCATCGGCACTCATCTGCGCATAGAGCAACCCCTCGCGCAGGCCGCGATCGGCCACGCTCATCCGGTCGGTGGGCCAGACGCGCATCAGGGCCTGCAGGATCGCCGCGCCCGACATGATCAGCGCGTGCCGGTCGCGCCCGATGCGCGGGTCCGCGCGCCGCCCGTCGGGGCCGAGATCGAGATATTTGCGGATCACCTTGTCGATCTGGGCAGAGGTCATGCGCAGCCCGTCGACCTTGGTCCGATCATAACGGCGCAGACCCAGATGGCTGGCGGCCACGGTCGTGACCGTGCCGCTCGTCCCGATGATTTGAAACCCTTCGCGTGCCTGCTCCACCTCATACGGGGCGAATTCGGCAAGGTTTTCCTCGAAGAACCAGCTCATCAGCGCGAACCGGGCGTGGTCGTCCTCGACATCGTCGAACTGCTCTTTCAGCGTCGCCACGCCAAGGGGGACCGAGATCCAGTCGACCACACGGGCGGCGGGGAACGGGCTGTCCTTGGTGTGAAAGCCCGCATGCAACCGCATGATCGCGCGGGGCCTTTCCTGCCGCGGGACCGCCGACAGATCGATCCAGACAAGTTCGGTGGAGCCGCCGCCGATATCGACCACCAGCAACTGCCGCGTGCGGGTGGACACCAAGGGCGCGCAGGCGACCACGGCCAGCCGGGCCTCTTCCTCGGGCTCGATGATTTCCAGCATCAGCCCGGTTTCGCGGCGCACCATCTTGATGAATTCGCGCGCATTGATCGCCCTGCGGCAGGCCTCTGTCGCGACCAGCCGCATGCGTTCGACCGAGTGCTTCTCAAGCTTGCTTTTGCAGATGCGCAGGGCCTGCACCGTCCGGCCGATGGAGGCGCGGCTTAACCGTCCGGACGATTCCAGCCCGGTTCCCAGTTGTACGGATTTGGAAAAGCTGTCCACGACATGGAATTGACTGCCCTTCGGCTGGGCAATCAGCATGCGGCAACTGTTTGTCCCCAAATCCAGCGCAGCGTAAAGCGACGCCGGATCAGGCGGACATGGCGCGGGGGTATCAACCGCCTTCGGGAACGCGCCCGCACCATTCGGACGCTTGGGCGCCATCGGATCGCCCTCCAGATCGAGTTATCCCCAAGGTAGCGACCAGTTGCCCCGGGCGCAATGCCGCAGATGGCCCGCACGACACAAACCGTGGGCCCGGCTTGCGCCCGCGACGGGCCTCCACCCGGCGGTCAGGCCCGCCGTCTGCGCCGCACAAGCCCGATGCCCACAAGCGCGGTCAGCATCAGGGGCAGCGCCTGCGGCAGCGGGACGACCTCGGGCTGTTGGGTTTCCAGAACAGTCTCGACAACCTCCGGCCCCGGGTCGAGTGGCGCGGACCCACCATCGTTCGACAGACCCGACGACACAACGCCCTGCGGTGCGGTCCCCGAACCGGAATGGCGTGCCACAACGAACGGTTTGGACGGACCCGATACATCAGGCAGCGTACCGGCACCGGGCCGATAAGGCGCCCCGCCGGATGCGTCTGCGCCCTCAAGCCACGCCGGATCGCCTGACCACTCCCCTTCGCCACCGCTCAAGGGCCCAAACGGGCCAGAGACCGCCGCCATGTACCCGACCGACGGGCCGTCGGCGTCCGTCTGCGCCGGATCGGCCAGCCAACCGGCGATCTGGGGACGCGTCCGATGCGGGGGGATCAGCGCCGCATCGTCGATGGCGACAACCGGCAGCCGGTCACACATGCCGGGGCCGACGGGCCTGACGCAAATGCCCAGACCGGATGCCATGTCGTCGGCAAGCAGCATCTCGGGCGCGACGAACGGCAGTCCGACACCCAAGCGGGGCATGTCCGCCGCCGCCGGATAACGAACGGCAATCTCCTCAAGGTTGCGAACCGCCTGCAACTCCACAATTTCGCCCCCCCAGTGAAACAGAGGGCCCATCGCCAGGGCGCATGCCGCCACCAGCACCAGTCTGCGTTTCATTTCCGTCTCCGGGTAACGGGCATGGCGCCATTCGCCAATGCACCTGCCGGGGCCTCACCCTGGCCCCGACCGTAACCTGCGGACGCGCCCCTCGTCCGCTTACGTCACAAGAATATGCAACGAGGGCCGCGAAATTGCCAAAGTCTTCACTCCGTCAACCATGTTTCGGGTCGGAAGCGGCAACAAGCCCGTCCTTCGGCCCACACCGTTTCCGCGAGTCGTCACAATCGGGTTCGCCCGTGACCGCGCCGTTCGATTCGACAACCGATGCCGCGGCAGTTCCCACTGCCCGAGAACAAGGAAATGCCCCAAGGTCGCAACCTGCATTTATCGCGTCGAAAACCGCCGATGCTACGGCAAGGCGTCGATTTAAAAGCAGTCTAAGAAACAGGGGAATCGGATGGCGGATCTGACCATCGTCTTTTGGCGCGACATTCCCGCGCAGATCATCGTGGGGCGGGGCCGGCGTGCGGAAAAGCGGGTGCTGCCCGAGCGGTTTGAGCAGGCGATCGACCGCTGCGCCATGGCCATGGGCGCAAAGGACAGCGATGCCTATCTGGCCGAATGGCGGCGCAGCCCCCCACAGACGGTCGAGGGCGACCCCGCCGCCATGGCGGATGCCGAGGCGCAGCGGATCGCCGCAGACTATGACGACGCACGTCTGAAGGCGCTGATTGCAGCGTCCGGGTGGGAACGGGACACTGGGGCTTTGGGAGACGACGATGGGAATTCTGCAGTTCGGGAAGCGGATTGACCGGCGAACGGTGGCGGGGCCGCTGACCGGCTTCGTTCAAGGCTACTCGGTCGAGGTGATGCCGCGGACGGCGTCGAAGATCGACGACTTCGCCACGCTTCTGCCCGCGGGGACGCGCATCTACATCGCGCATCTCGACGGCACCCCGATCGAAGACATGGTGGCCACGGCCGCGCGCCTGCGTGCGGAGGGGTTCGAGCCGATGCCGCATTTCCCCGCCCGCTCCATCCCCGATGCCGCGACGCTGGCGGACTGGATCGCACGATATCAGGGGGAGGCCGACGTGCGGCAGGGCCTGATCCTTGGCGGCGGCATCCCGCATCCCCGGGGCGCGTTCCACTGCTCCATGCAGTTGCTGGAGACCGGGCTGTTCGACAATGCGGGGTTCAGCGCGTTGCATGTGGCCGGCCACCCCGAAGGCAGCCGAGACATCGACCCGGACGGATCGGACCGGCTGGTGCTGGAGGCGCTGCGCTGGAAACAGGCGTTCTCGGAGCGCACCGACGCCGAGATGGCCATCGTCACCCAGTTCGCCTTCGAGGCCGCGCCGGTGATCGCATGGGCCGACCGCCTGCGGGCAGAGGGGATCGCCCTGCCGATCCGCATCGGCGTGGCGGGGCCGGCCAAGTTGCAGACGCTAGTCAAATTCGCCGTAGCCTGCGGCGTCGGCCCGTCGCTGAAAGTGCTGCAACGGCGCGCGCGCGATGTATCAAAGCTGGTGCTGCCCTTCACCCCGGACGAGTTCCTGACCGATCTGGCCACGGCCGCGGCCAAACGGCCCGACTTCCCGATTGAGGGCGTGCATTTCTTCCCGCTTGGCGGCATCAAGACCAGTGCCGACTGGCTGGCCGGTCACGGTCTCGCCCCGGCACAGGCAAGCTGAGGAACCACATGACCCGCACCGTCCTGGAGTCCAAATCGAAGTCCGTCGCCATCGGCTTTGACGAGCCGTTCTGCGTGATCGGCGAACGCATCAACCCCACCGGCCGCAAGAAGCTGGCCGCGGAACTGGAGGCCGGCGATTTCTCGACCGTCGAGAAAGACGCCATCGAACAGGTCGCCTGCGGGGCGGCGGTGCTGGATGTGAACGCCGGGGTCGTCTACAATTCGAACCCCGATCCGAACCTGACCGAGCCACCGCTGATGCGGCAGATGATCGAGCTTGTTCAGGGCCTTGTCGACGTTCCCTTGTGCATCGATTCAAGTGTGCCGGGCGCGCTTGAGGCCGGGCTTGAGGTGGCCGAAGGGCGACCCTTGGTGAACTCCGTCACCGGGGAGGAAGAGCGGCTGGAGCGGGTTCTTCCGCTGGTGAAGAAATACAACGTGCCGGTGGTGGCGATTTCCAACGACGACACCGGCATTTCCGAAGACCCCGATGTGCGTTTCGCCGTGGCCAAGAAGATCGTCGAACGTGCCGCCGATTTCGGCATCCCCGCCCATGACATTGTCGTCGATCCGCTGGTGATGCCGGTGGGCGCCATGGCGACGGCCGGGCAGCAGGTCTTTGCCCTTGTCCGCCGATTGCGGGACGAGTTGGGCGTGAACACAACCTGCGGCGCCTCGAACGTGTCCTTCGGCCTGCCGCATCGGCACGGGATCAACGCGGCATTTCTGCCCATGGCCATTGGCGCGGGGATGACCAGCGCGATCATGAACCCCACACGGCCGGTGGAGATGGAGGCGATCCGCGCCGCGAACCTGCTGATGAACCACGACGCGAACGGGGCGGCATGGATCGGGTTTTCCCGCGTGCTGGACGCGGTGGCCGAGGGCACGCCCTTCCCCGACGCGTCGAAGGCCGCGGCCGAGGCCGGCAGCGGGCGCGGTGGACGGCGGCGCCGCCGGGGCTGAGATGAGCGACGGCGACCCGCTTGTCATCTTCATGCCCTCGGGCAAGCGGGGCCGCGTGGCCCCCGGCACGACGGTATTGCAGGCCGCGCGAACGCTGGGCGCCGATCTCGACAGCGTCTGCGGCGGGCGTGGCATCTGTTCGAAATGCCAGGTGGCCCCCGCCATCGGCAACTTCCCCAAGCATGGGGTGACCGTGACGGCGGACGCGCTGTCGCCCTTCAACGCGGTAGAACAGCGCTATGACGACAAGCGCGGGCTGAAACCGGGCCGGCGGCTGGGCTGTCAGGCACAGATCCTGTCAGACGTCGTGATTGATGTGCCGCCCGAAAGCCAGTTGCACCGGCAGGTCGTGCGCAAGGCCGCAGAGGCGCGCAGCGTCGAGATGGACCCGGCCACGCGGCTGGTTCTGGTACAGGTGGCAGAGCCCGACATGCATGCACCCTCGGGCGATCTGGAGCGGCTGAACGACGCGTTGGCGACACAATGGGGGATCGCCCCCGCCACCGCGCCCCTGCCCGTTCTGGCCCGTTTGCAACCCGCCCTGCGCAAGGGGGGCTGGCAGGTCACCGTGGCGGTGCACGAGGCGCAGGCCGGTTCCGCCCCCGCGATCCTCGACATCTGGCCCGGCTATTTCGAGGGGCCGCTTTTCGGGGTGGCGGTCGATATCGGCTCCACCACCATCGCGGCACATCTGACAGACCTGTCCTCGGGTGAGGTCCGGGCCTCGGCCGGGATCATGAACCCGCAGATCCGGTTTGGGGAAGACCTGATGAGCCGGGTGTCATACGCGATGCTGAACCCCGGCGGCGCGGCAGAGATGACGGTTGCCGTTCGCGGCGCTCTCGACGACCTCGCCCGCGGCCTTGGGCAAGAGGCGGGCATCGATCCGCGTCTCATTGTCGAGGCAACGGTCGTCTGCAATCCGGTCATGCACCATCTGGCCCTGGGCATCGACCCGGTGGAACTGGGGCAGGCACCCTTCGCGCTTGCAACCTCCGGCAGCCTCGATCTGCCTGCCGCCGATCTGGGACTGACGGCGATCAACCCCGCGGCCCGCGCCTATGTCCTTCCGCTGATCGCGGGCCACGTCGGGGCGGATGCCGCCGCGGTGGCGCTGAGCGAAGCGCCAGAGACGTCTGACGATCTGGTCCTGATCGTGGATGTCGGCACCAATGCCGAGATCCTGCTTGGCAATCGCGACCGGGTTCTGGCCTGTTCCTCGCCCACCGGCCCGGCCTTTGAAGGCGCGCAAATCAGCTCCGGCCAGCGCGCCGCCCCCGGTGCAATCGAACGGGTGCGCATAGACCCCGCGACCAAGGCGCCGCGCTTTCGTGTTATCGGTTGCGATCTGTGGTCCGACGAGGCCGGGTTTGCCGAGGCGGTCGGGCCGGCCGGCGTCACCGGCATCTGCGGATCGGGCATCATCGAGGTCGTGGCCGAAATGCGCATGGCGGGTCTGGTCGATGCCTCTGGCCTGATCGGATCGGCAGAGCAGACCGGCAGCGCGCGCTGCGTGCCCGAGGGACGAACCAACGCCTACCTCCTGCACGACGCCACGGCAGAGGGAGGCCCGCGGATCACGGTCACGCAGGGGGACATCCGCGCGATACAGCTTGCCAAATCGGCGCTCTACGCAGGCGCGCGCCTTCTGATGGACCGGATGGCGGTCAGCCGGGTGGACCGGATCGTGCTGGCCGGCGCCTTCGGGGCGCATATCAGCCCGCAGCATGCCATGGCGCTGGGCATGATCCCGGACGTGCCACTGGACAAGGTGCGCTCTGCCGGCAATGCGGCAGGCACGGGCGCGCGCATTGCGCTGTGTTCCCGGAGCGCCCGGCGGCTGGTAGAGGAGAATGTCCGCCGGATCGAAAAGGTCGAAACCGCCGTCGAACCCCGGTTTCAAGACCATTTCGTCGCCGCCAATGCCCTGCCCCACGCATCCGACCCGTTCCCGAACCTTGCGGCCGTCGCGCCGCTGCCGCAGGTCGATTTCAACACCGGGGCCGGGACGGGCCGTCGACGCCGCCGTCCCTGATGTGGGGCTTGACGCAGGCCCGCGCATTGGCTACCTGACACGGCACTCGGGCGGGTGTAGCTCAATGGTAGAGCAGGAGCTTCCCAAGCTTAAGACGAGGGTTCGATTCCCTTCACCCGCTCCAGTTGAATTCCCGTTTTGGATATGCCTGTGAACGTTGGGCCCAGTGCTCTACATCTGTGGCATGATCCGCCCGGCCCTGTCTGTCCTTGCATTGCCCCTCCTCATCTGCACGGCTGCTTTGGCAGAGCCCTCACGCTATGCCCTTGACCGGGACCGGTCGCGTTTTGCCTTCGACGCCGCCTTCGGGGCCGACAGGTTGACCGGGACGATCCCGGTTGCGTCTGCGGATGTCTTGCTTGATCTGGTGCAGCCGCCCGACAGCCGGATATCGGTGACCCTGAACAGCCGGCAGGCCAAGGCGAATTTCCCGCTGGCCACGCGGGCCTTGCGCGGGCCGGGCATTCTGAATGCGGGGGCATCTCCAGCCATCACGTTTCAAAGCCGCGAGATGGCGTTCAACGGATCTGTCGGGCGTGTGTCGGGCGAGATCACCCTTCGCGGACAGACCCGTCCAATCGCCTTTGACGCGCGCCTTTATCGACAGCGTGGGCAGGAGCCGGACGATCTATCCCGCCTGTCCGTGCGTCTGACCGGTCATCTGAATCGCAGCGATTTCGGCGCGGATGGATGGAGCGGTCTTGTCGGCGATCAGGTCAACCTGACCATCCTTGTCCGGCTGACACGGGCAGAGTGACCGCGGACCGGAACGGTCCGGCAGGCAGCTTAACGGCTGAGCGCATGCGCGCCGTGTTGGACCGAAGACTGGTCGTCGGGACAGGTGCGCCCCGCGCCGCCACCATGAGACATCGCAAACCCGTCGACATCGGAATAGACCGACAGGCAGCCGGGGCACTGGCCGGAAAGGCCCTGTTCCTGCATCCGCCGCCGCATCGGCCCTTGCCATATATCCCGCAACCGCACGCCCTTTGCGACATTGCCAAGGGAGCGGTCGCGCATGAAGTGGCAGGGGAAGCACTCCCCCTCCCCGTCGATCAGAACCGCGCGGGACGGCACCCGGCAGCCACCGGGCGGAACGGGACGGACACCGGACATGAAATAGGGCTCCAGCGCCGGGAAAAGCGCCTCGGTCCGGATCGGCACACCGGCCTTGTGCGCCTTTTCAAGAAGCCCGTCGACGGACCGCACGACACTGTCCCGGTCCTCCGGCTTGAACAGCCATCGGGAATGATCCGGCTGGGTCCAGGCCAGATCGGGCAGGAACGGCTGATAGGACACACCGGTGAGACCCAGTTTTCCCGCCAGATCGATCAGATGCCCCGAGGTCGCCAATGTCGGGCGCATCAGGATGCCCTGAAGACCGACCGGGATGCGCCGGGCCAGCACGGCCCGCACCCCGATCAGCGCGGCGCGATACTTGCCCGATCCACGCAGACTGTCATGCACGGCCTCAGGCCCATCGATGCTGACATTCAGCGACAGCCCCGGAAGCTCGGCCAGCGTCATGGCATGGCGCGCGATCAGCATGCCATTGGTCACGATCCTGATCTTGCGATAGCCCAGCCGCGCGGCCTCTTGCAGGATTGCGGGAGTATCTTTCCGCATGAAGATCTCGGCCCCAAGGGGCGTGAAGGTGTGCGCACCCAGATCGCGTGCCTGTGACAACAGGTCGAAAATCGTCTCGCGGGCCAGCCCGTCTCGGCGACCTTCCCACATGCTGCACATCTCGCATGAGAGGTTGCATTTCGTGGTCAGTTCGATCGCGATCTCTTGCAACACCCCGGACGCCCCTGAAACGGTGCCATCGTCGGTGGCGCGCTCCGCGCCCTCTGCGTCCCCGGCCCCGCCTGCCTGTGATAAATCTTCGCTTGCCGCGCGCGACGCAGGCGCGACGAAACCGGCCTGCCGGTTCGACATGGGCGCATTTCCCGTTTTCTTCCTGTTCCGAAGCACCTTAGGTCAGTTCCAAGCTGCGGATCAATGTCCGGTTTCAGGAAGGGGATGGCCGCACACACCCGGCCTCGATTCGCACCGGCAGATCAAGGGGCGCACCAAGCCAGACAGCCTTGGCCCCGCCCCATCGCAAGACTGCGACGGTAAAGGGATTGTGTCTGGTCAATGACGCAACGTACGGTCCGTTAACCGATTCGAAGCAGGCCGCATGGCTTTCTTCGAAAGTCTTGATTTCCTGTGAACCCATGCCGTCGACCACGCTGCAAGACCCTGACTGCCCCCTTGGCCCGGTGCCCCGCCTGAGGTGCCGTCAGAACGAGGGGCCGGCCCAAAACGGGACGGGCGCAGGCTGCAATGCCAGCTTTCATCGCCTTGATGCGTCGCGTATAAGGCCGAAAATCCCGGGACGCGGCATCCCGCAAAGAAAGAGGACGGAATGAGCAAGAACTCCCGCGAAGAAGACGTGGCATTCATCCAGGCGCTGGCAGAGCTTCTGAACGCCAACGACCTGACGGAGTTGTCGGTCAAACGCGAGTATGGCGAGGCCGACTGTCTTGACGTGCATGTCTCCCGGGCCGTCACCGTTGCTCCGGCCATGCCGATGCCCGCAGCCTATGCGCCCACGCCGCCAGCCCCGGCCCCCGTCGCGGCGAGCGACCCGGCGCCCGCAGCCGCAGAGGACCCCGCACAGCATCCTGGCGCCGTGACCTCGCCCATGGTTGGTACCGCCTATCTGCAACCCGAACCCGGGGCAGACGCCTTTGTCAGTGTCGGAAGCACGGTGACCGAAGGTCAGACCCTGCTGATCGTCGAAGCCATGAAGACGATGAACCACATCGCGGCACCCCGCGCAGGCACGGTGAAACGGATTCTGGTCGAAGACGGGGCCCCCGTGGAATTCGGTGCGCCCCTGATGATCCTCGAATAAGGCAGCCGCGCCCATGTTCGACAAGATCCTCATTGCCAACCGTGGCGAGATTGCCCTGCGCGTGATCCGGGCCTGCCGGGAAATGGGCATCCATTCGGTCGCGGTTCATTCGACCGCAGATGCCGACGCGATGCATGTACGCATGGCCGACGAAAGCGTTTGCATCGGCCCGCCGCCCGGCACCGACAGCTACCTCTCCATCCCGTCGATCATCTCGGCCTGCGAAATCACCGGGGCACAGGCGATCCATCCCGGCTATGGCTTTCTGTCCGAGAACGCCCGCTTCGTGCAGATCGTCGAGGATCACGGGCTGAGTTTCATCGGCCCGTCTGCCGAACATATCCGCATGATGGGCGACAAGATCACCGCCAAGGAAACCATGAAGGCGCTGGGCGTTCCCTGTGTGCCCGGGTCCGATGGCGGCGTTCCCGATCTTGAGACGGCGAAGACCGTGGCCGCCGATATTGGCTATCCCGTCATCATCAAGGCCACCGCCGGCGGCGGCGGGCGCGGCATGAAACTGGCAAAGACCGCGGACGATCTGGAACATGCCTTCCAGACCGCCCGGGCCGAAGCGAAATCGGCCTTCGGTAATGACGAGGTCTATATCGAGAAATATCTCGGCAAGCCCCGCCATATCGAGATTCAGGTCTTCGGGGATGGCAAGGGCCACGCCGTTCATCTGGGTGAGCGCGACTGTTCCCTTCAGCGCCGCCACCAGAAGGTCTTCGAAGAGGCGCCGGGGCCCGTCATCGATGCGGAAACCCGCGCCCGGATCGGCAAGATCTGTGCCGATGCCGTGGCCCGCATCAACTATGTGGGCGCCGGCACGATCGAGTTCCTGTTCGAAGACGGCGAGTTCTATTTCATCGAGATGAACACCCGCCTGCAGGTTGAACATCCCGTGACCGAGGCGATTTTCGGCGTCGATCTGGTGCGCGAGCAAATCCGCGTTGCCGAAGGCTTCCCGTTGTCCTTTGCACAGGAAGACCTGGACCTGAACGGCCACGCGATCGAGGTGCGGATCAATGCCGAACACCTGCCCGATTTCTCGCCGCGGCCGGGCAAGATCACGGCCTATCACGCCCCCGGCGGTCTTGGCGTGCGGATGGATTCAGCCCTTTACGACGGCTATTCGATCCCGCCCTATTACGACAGCCTGATCGGCAAGCTGATCGTGCATGGCCGTGACCGGAACGAGGCGCTGGCGCGGCTCAACCGGGCCTTGGGTGAATTGATCGTGGATGGCGTGGACACCACTGCGCCACTGTTCCGCGCGCTGCTGATGGAACCCGACATTCTGAGCGGAAACTACAACATCCACTGGCTGGAACGCTGGCTGGAGTCCGGCCCGGACCTCTGACCCCTGCGTCCTTGCCCGTGAGAGCGATGTGATGCAGGCCGACCGGTTGACCCCGCTGATCTTGCTGCGTGCCTATTCGGCGGGCGTCTTTCCCATGGCGCGTACACGCGACGACCCCGAAATCTTCTGGGTGCGGCCGCAGTTGCGGGGCATCTTTCCGTTGGACGGATTTCATATCTCGCGCAGCCTTGCGCGGCGTATTCGGCAACAGCCCTTCCAGATCAGGACGAATACCGACTTCGCCAATGTTTTGGAGGGCTGCGCCGACCGGGAGGAGACATGGATCAACGACACGATCTTCGATCTCTACCTGCAACTGCACGCGATGGGATACGCCCATTCCCTTGAGGTTTGGGACGGCGACGATCTGGTGGGCGGAGTCTATGGCGTGACGCTGGGCGCCGCCTTCTTTGGGGAAAGCATGTTCTCCCGGCGCACGGACGCCTCAAAGATCGCGCTGGCCTATCTGATCCACCGGTTGCAGCACGGCGGATTCGAACTGTTCGACACCCAGTTCCTGACCCCGCATCTGCAAAGCCTCGGCGCCGTGGAAATCCCGAACGAGGACTACATGCTGCTTTTAGATGCGGCCTTGCAGGAAGACGCCGATTTCAGCCGACCCGGCCCGGTTCCGGACGATCCTCAGGTCATATTGCAGCGCAGGACCCAAACGTCATAGCGCCGGTGATCGAGGGAATTCAGCGCTGGGCTGGAGGCCAGCATCCACCCGGAAAAAAGCCAGTCGGCCGCCCGCATTTCCACGATATCGACATAGGCATAGGCATCCGACGCCGGGTTGTCCGCCGGGTAGCGGCATTCCTGCAGCGTCACCTCAAGCTTGCCGATCCGCGCGGTTTGACCCGGTTGGAGGGCCAGGTCCCTGATTTCGCCCGACACCCGGTCCAAGGCCCGCAAGGTCGCGCCGCTCGGGGCCACTTCGGCCAGAAGCGCGGTCGTCTTCTCATTGTGCGACTGCGACATGACCAACGGGTCGTCCCGCTCCAACCGGTCAAGCGGGCGCGCACGAGGGCCGGCCGTCTCCATTTGCAGGGGGTCCGCGCCCTCCTCCCGAAGCGGTTGGCCGATCAACGGGTTTTCTTCCCACCCCTCCGGCGTCCAGCTATTGGGGTCCCACACGGTTTGTGCCGACAGCGCCGGCGCCAGAAGCAGGAGGGCTGCGATCGCACCCCGGCCGATCATGTTCCGCCGTCCTCACCCGAACCGGCGAAGAATTTCAGGAGAAGCGTCACCAGGCTGACGGCGCCCTGCGTATCGAGAACCTCGTCCCCGGCGGCCAGGTTGAAGGGAGAGCCACCCGGCACGACCTCGACGAACGTGCCGCCCAGCAAGCCTTCGGACGACACCATGATGGTGCTGTCATCGGGCAGTTCGATCCCGTTCTTCACCGTGAAGGTCACGTCGGCACGGAAGGTCTGCGGGTTCAGATCGAGCCCGGTGACCGACCCGACCTTTACACCGGCCATCCGGACATCGGTGCCAAGCGACACACCCTCGGCCGAGCGGAAGCTTGCCGTCAGGTCGTAATGGTCGGCAGCGCCACCGCCCAACCCGGTCGCGTTTCCTGCATAGACAAAGAAACCTATCGCCAGCGCCAGAACGGCACCGCCCACGAGAACTTCGGTCGAGCTGTTTTCAGCCATTGTCTATTCCGGTTGCCATGCCTCGTAATCCTGCCGACTGGCAGGCTCCGGACGGCGGATGGAGCCCGGGGGGGCATAGGCCATCGGCGTGCCGGTCAGGTTTTCGGTATGGGGCTTTTCCCAGGCCTTCTTGGGCAGCGGTGCCTCGGTCGGCGGGGCGTCATAGGTGTGATGCAGCCAGCCATGCCAGTCGGGCGACACGCGGCTGGCCTCGACCTCACCGTTATAGATCACCCAGCGGCGCTTGCCGTCACGAGACTGGTAGAAGACGTTGCCCTGCTCATCCTCGCCGACCTTCGTGCCATAGCGCGCGGTGAACAGACGCGTGCCCACGGTCTGATCGTTCCACCAGGTGACATATTTCAAAAGGCCATCGATCACGCCCATGCGGTCCTCCCGAGAATTTACCCTGATATGGCGCATGCGCGCGCGAACGTCCAGAGGGCCGTCAGGATATGGGGCCCGCGCCCGCGGCCGCGGCGGGCAACCGCGCGGTCACCTCGATCTCTATCTTCATTTCCGATTCCTGCAACCCGGCGACGAGCATCGTGGCCGCGGGCCGCGCCTTGGCGAACGCCTCGGAAACGACCGGCCAGCAAAGGGGCCAGCCCGCCCGATCGGGCAGGATGTAGCGCACGCGGACCACATCATCGAGCGTCGCGCCAGCCTCCGCCAAGGCGGCTGCGATGGTCCCAAGCGCGTTGGCGCATTGATCTACCACGCCTTCGGGCATCGACATCGTTGAATAGTCGTATCCCGTCGTGCCCGCGACGAAGATCCACCCGTCGCAGACCACCGCCCGGGAATAGCCGATGTCCCGTTCAAAGGGGAACCCCGACGAAATCAGGCGTAGCATCGGGCGTCAGCCCGCGGTGGCGCCTTCCTTCTTTTTCTGATCGGCGTAGATCATCAGCGGTGCAGCCTCGGACGCCACGGCCTCTTCGTTCACCACGACCTCTTCAACGCCTTCCATGCCGGGCAGGTCGAACATGGTATCCAGCAGGATGTCCTCCATGATCGAGCGCAGGCCCCGCGCACCGGTCTTCCGTTCGATGGCCCGCTTGGCAATTGCCGACAGCGCATCGTCGGTAAAGGTCAGGCGCGTGTCTTCCAGTTCGAAGAGGCGCTGATACTGTTTGACCAGAGCATTCTTGGGCTCCGTCAAGATCTGGACCAGCGCGTCCTCATCAAGGTCTTGCAGAGTCGCGATCACCGGCAGACGGCCAACGAATTCAGGGATCAGCCCGAATTTCAGCAGGTCCTCAGGCTCCAGCTCCATGAACATCTCGCCGATGCCGCGGCTGTCCTCTTCCTTCACATCGGCGCCGAAGCCGATGGCAGAGCCCTTGCCGCGCTGGGCGATGATCTTTTCAAGACCGGCAAAGGCACCGCCGCAGATGAACAGGATATTGGTCGTGTCCACCTGCAGGAATTCCTGCTGCGGATGCTTGCGCCCGCCCTGCGGTGGCACGCTGGCAACCGTGCCTTCCATGATCTTCAGAAGCGCCTGCTGCACGCCCTCGCCCGACACGTCGCGGGTGATCGAGGGGTTGTCGGACTTGCGCGTGATCTTGTCGACCTCGTCGATATAGACGATGCCGCGCTGTGCACGCTCGACATTGTATTCACTGGCCTGCAAGAGCTTCAGGATGATGTTCTCGACATCCTCGCCCACATAACCGGCCTCGGTCAGGGTGGTGGCGTCGGCCATGGTGAAGGGCACATCAAGAATACGGGCCAGCGTTTGCGCCAGCAGGGTCTTGCCGCACCCCGTCGGGCCGATCAGCAGGATGTTCGACTTGGCCAGTTCGATATCGCCCGACTTCCCGCCGTGGTTCAGACGCTTGTAGTGGTTGTGGACCGCCACCGACAGAACGCGCTTCGCATGCGCTTGTCCGATCACGTAGTCGTCCAGCACCTCGCAGATGTCCTTGGGCGTGGGCACCCCTTCGGAGGACTTCAGCCCCGAGGTCTTGGTTTCCTCGCGGATGATATCCATGCACAGTTCGACGCATTCGTCGCAGATGAACACCGTGGGGCCGGCGATCAGCTTGCGCACCTCATGCTGGCTCTTCCCGCAGAAAGAGCAGTAGAGGGTGTTCTTGGAGTCGCTGCCTGAATTCGTCGCCATGTCGGTCCTCTGCGGTCGTCCTGTGTGCCGCGTCCCTCGCGGCAGGTGTGGGCTTTTGCCCCAGTTTCGCTGCCCCACCTGTCAGGGTAGGGCAGGACGTTTTGGGGCACAATGCCTAAATCCGGGCGCGGGCCCGGCCGGCATCAGCCCGCTTCGCCTTCCACCGCCATGCGGCTTTCGACGATTTCGTCGATCAGGCCCCAGTCCTTTGCCGTCTCGGCATCCATGAAGTTATCGCGCTCAAGCGCATCGACAACTGCCTGGAATTCCTGCCCGGTGTGTTTCACGTAGATCTGGTTAAGCCGGTCTTTCAGCTTCTGCGTTTCCTGCGCATGGATCATGATATCGGTCGCCTGCCCCTGATATCCGCCGGAGGGCTGGTGCACCATGATGCGAGAGTTGGGCAGGGAGTACCGCATGCCGGGCGCCCCCGCGGCCAGCAGAAGCGACCCCATCGAGGCGGCCTGACCGATGACCAGCGTGGACACCTTGGGTTTGATGTACTGCATCGTGTCATAGATCGACAGGCCCGAGGTCACCACGCCGCCGGGGCTGTTGATGTACATCGAGATGTCTTTCGAGGGGTTCTCGGCCTCAAGATGCAGAAGCTGCGCGACGATCAGGCTGGACATTCCGTCATGCACCGGGCCGGTCACGAAGACGATCCGCTCTTTCAGAAGCCGCGAGAAGATGTCGTAGGCCCGCTCTCCGCGCGAGGTCTGTTCGACCACCATGGGAACGAGGTTGTTCATGTAGTGCTCGATCGGATCGGTCATGTTTGCCTGCCTCTGGATGGTGTCAGGGGTGATGGTCGCCCTGAGGTTTCATCAGAGTCTTAGTTTCGTGCCGTTTTACCTGCAAGAGCGCGACTCGCTTTTCGTCTGTTGAGGTTGATAGCGGTGCGCAACCGGACACGTCCCGCCCAATGAAGCAGCATAGTCGCCAAGACGTAAACGAATCCTTTCTCGCACCCGGGTGGCGACATCCGAGCACATGCGACAGGAGTCATGCGGTCACGTCGGTGGCAGGTGCTTCTTGTTGATGTCGCCGAGGTCCAGAACCGGGGCCGCATCCAGATTGCCGGCATCCAGCAACCCGGCGACCCGTTCCAGCGCGGCGACCAGCATCGCCTGCTCCCAATCCGGCAGCGCCTCGAACGCCGCGACATAGCGGTCGTGCAGCGGATCGGGGGCACGGTCGATGGCCTGCCGCCCGGCCGGGGTGATCAGGATGTTGGTCTGTCGCCGGTCAGTGTCGGAGCGCTGACGCTCAACCAGCCCCTTGGCCACGAGACGGTCTATCAGCGTGGTGATCGTGGCCTGCGAAACACCCATGCGCGCGGCGATTGCCTTGGGCGTACTCTTGCCCGTTTCCGCAACCACCTGAAGCACCCGGATCTGAACCGGCGTCAAGCCGGCCGCCCGTGCAAGTTCACGCCCGTAAAGCTCGGTCGCGCGTAGGATGCGGCGCAACGCAATCAGGCTGATATCGGAACGATTCACGCTTTCCACTCCACCGGAACTGACCGCGTGCATCCCCCAACCGGATATGAAAGGCAAGTCTTTGCGTTTTGCTTATCTAAGCAAAGTTCCGCCGGGAACGTCACAGTAAGATGACAGTCGAAGAAAAGACATTAACGCTTACATGCATAAATTTCAGGCATGCGCGGATATGTTACGCTTACTTCCTTAGCCTATTGAAATTTCGTGTGACTAACTATATCTGAGCGTGCAACCGAAAGAGGACAGGATTCAAGATCACATGGCTGACACAGTTTCAGTTACAAAGAACACGTCGACGGCACCGATCACCTTTCGCATGCCGACAGACGAAGACGGGGCTGCCGTCTGGTCGCTGATCCGTGCCTGCAAGCCGCTTGATGAGAACTCGCTCTACTGCAACCTGCTGCAATGCGATCATTTCCGCGACACCTGCATCGTCGCCGAGATGGACGGACAGATCGTGGGCTGGATTTCCGCCTATGTTTTGCCCAACGACCCCGAAACGCTGTTTGTCTGGCAGGTCGCTGTGTCGGAGAAGGCGCGCGGTCACGGGCTTGGCCGCAGGATGCTGCTCGCATTGCTGGAGCGGGAGGCCTGCGCGGACGTGTTCCGCCTGAAGACCACGATCACGCCGGACAATCAGGCTTCTTGGGCGCTCTTCCGCAGCTTTGCCCGCCGACTTGGGGCACGGCTGACCGATGAGCCGCACTTCACGCGGGACACGCATTTCGAGGGCAAGCACGCCACCGAGCATATGGTGACGATCTCGCTGGCCGAGGCGCTGCCGCTGGCCGCCTGATCCGGCCCGTCCCAGACCTGGCCCGTCCCGGAATATCTTTCAGAACCGAAGGAAAATCACATGTCGACTGTCAAGACAGCCGAACCCAACATCTATGCGCGCCGCGAATCCGAGGTGCGCTCTTACTGCCGCACTTTCCCGGTCAGCTTTGCGAAGGCCGCGGGGGCAACCCTGACGGACGCCGAGGGCAACACCTATATCGATTTCCTCGCCGGCTGTTCGTCGCTGAACTACGGCCACAACGACCCGGACATGAAGGCCGCGCTGATCGAACATATCAGCCGTGACGGGGTAACCCATGGCCTCGATATGCATACCGAGGAGAAGGCCTCATTTCTGGAAGCCTTCGAAAGCATCATCCTGAATCCGCGCGGGATGGACCACAAGGTGATGATGACCGGTCCCACCGGCACTAACGCGGTCGAGGCCGCGATCAAGCTGGCCCGCAAGGTCACCGGCCGCAAGAACGTCATCGCGTTCTCCAACGGGTTCCACGGCATGACCCTCGGTTCGCTGGCGCTGACCGGGAATTTGGGGAAACGTGCGGGCGCGGGCGGCGTGTCCCTGCCTGACGTTACGCATATGCCGTTCGAAAACTCCATGGGTGACGATTTTGACACGCTGGATCATATCGACCGGATGCTGTCCAACCCGTCCTCGGGGATCGAGGCGCCGGCAGCCTTCGTCGTCGAACTGGTGCAGGGCGAAGGCGGTCTGAACGCGGCCTCCTGCGAATGGGTGCAGGGACTGGCCCGCCTTGCCAAGGAGCACGGCGCACTGCTGATCGTGGATGACATTCAGGCGGGCATCGGGCGCACCGGCAGCTTCTTCAGCTTCGACCACATGGGGGTGGAACCCGACATCGTCACGCTGGCCAAGTCGCTTTCGGGCTTTGGCCTGCCCTTTGCCTGCATGCTGCTGAAGCCGGAGTTGGACATCTGGAAGCCGGCCGAACACAACGGCACCTTCCGCGGCAATACCCATGCCTTCGTCACCGCCCGGGTCGCGCTGGAGAAATTCTGGTCCGACGACAAGCTGCGCAACCAGATCGCGCTGAAATCGCAGGTGCTGGAGGAACGGCTGCACCGGATCGCCGCCCGGATCGAGGGCGCGGCAATCAAGGGGCGTGGCATGATGCGTGGCGTCGATGTCGGCAACGGCGAACTTGCCGGGCAGATCTGTGCCGAGGCGTTCCGCCGCGGTCTGATCATCGAAACCTCCGGCGCCCATGACGAGGTGGTCAAGGTCCTGGCGCCGCTGACCATCCCGATGGAGCAATTCAAGGCCGGCCTCGATATTCTGGAGGCCGCCGTGGAGGCACTCGTCCCTTTCCCCATGGCTGCGGAGTAAGCGCATGATCGTTCGTGATTTCAACAAGCTCAAAGATGGCCCGCGCGCGGTGTCGGATGCCCAATGGACCAGCGTGCGGATGCTTCTGGCCAATGACGGGATGGGGTTTTCGTTCCACATCACCACGCTGAATGCCGGCAGCGAGCACAGCTTCCACTACAAGCATCATTTCGAGAGCGTCTACTGCATCTCGGGCCGCGGTGCGATCACCGACCTGTCCAGCGGCGAGACCTTCGAGATCCGCCCCGGCGTGATGTATGCCCTCGACCAGCATGACCGGCACACGCTGCGCGCCGACGAAGACCTCGTGATGGCCTGCTGCTTCAACCCGCCGGTCACCGGCACCGAGGTGCACCGCGAGGACGGGTCCTACGCGCCGCCGTCGGAAGCCGCGGAATAACCTTTCCCAAGAGGCGCGCACCGGGGCCAACCCGGGCGCGAAACATGACAGTGACCAAGAAATTTCACACCGTCGAGAAGATCGGCGGCACCTCGATGAGCCGCGTGCATGAACTGCGCGATACGCTTTTCATCGGGGATCGCGCCCCGGCCGACCGATACAACCGCGTCTTCGTGGTGTCGGCCTTCGGTGGCATCACCAACCTGCTGCTGGAACACAAGAAGACCGGAGAGCCGGGCGTCTATGGCCTGTTCGCCAATGCCGACAACGACCAGGGCTGGTCGGATGCGCTGAACCGCGTGGCCGATGCCATGCGCGAGGCACATGGGCAAGTGCTGGAGCATCCCGCCGACGTGGCCTCTGCCGATGATTTCGTGCGCGAGCGGATCGAGGGCGCGCGGTCCTGCCTGATCGATTTGCAGCGGCTGTGCTCTTACGGGCATTTCCGGCTGGCCAGTCATATGAACATCATCCGCGAACTGCTGTCCGGTCTGGGCGAGGCACATTCCGCCTTTGCCACCACGCTGATGCTGCGTCGCGCCGGGGTAGACGCGCGGTTCGTCGACCTGTCAGGCTGGCGCGATGAGGGCGAACACACCCTCGAAGAGCGCATCGTCGCAGGCCTGCGAGATGTCGACCTGACGCGCGAGATGCCCATCGTCACCGGCTATGCCCAATGCACCGAAGGGTTGATGCAGGAATTCGATCGCGGCTATTCCGAGGTGACCTTCTCGAAGATCGCGGCGCTGACCGGGGCGGGCGAGGCGATCATTCACAAGGAATTCCACCTGTCCTCTGCCGACCCGAAACTGGTGGGCGCCGACGCGGTGGTGAAGCTCGGCCACACCAATTACGACGTCGCCGACCAGTTGTCGAACATGGGGATGGAGGCAGTGCACCCCAAAGCCGCCAAGATGCTGCGGCAGGCTGGCATCCCGTTGCGCGTCACGAACGCGTTCGAGCCGCACGATCCCGGCACCCTGATCGACGACACCGCCGCCGACCATGCGCGGGTCGAAATGGTCACGGGGCTGGGCGTCTATGCGCTTGAGTTGTTCGAGCAGGACATGGTCGGCGTAAAGGGCTATGATACGGCCATCCTGGAGGTCCTGACCCGGCACAAGGTGCGGATCGTGGCCAAGACCTCGAACGCGAACACGATCACCCACTACCTTGACGCACCGCTGAAATCCGTGCGCCGGGTGGAGCGGGATTTGGAACAGCGCTACCCCACCGCCTCGCTTCAGGCGCGCAATCTGGCGGTCGTCGCCGCCATCGGGCGCGACATTTCGGGGCTTAAGGTGCTTTCCCGCGGGCTTGCTGCGCTGGAGGCCGCCGATATCGAGCTTGTCGCCATTCAGCAGACCACCCGCGATGTCGACGCCCAGTTCGTCGTGCCCCGCGGGCAGATGGAGGCCGCCATCCGCGCCCTGCACGAAGTGCTGGTCGAGGAAAAAAAGTCCCTGCCGCGTCTGGCGGCATGACCTGATCCGAAATCGTGAAAGGAAACGGCCCTGTCATCCGGCAGGGCCGTTTTCACGTCTCAGACCCGTTCGAGTGCGCGGTGCGGCGGGGCGGGCAGCGTCACCGAAACCCGATCGCCCGGTACGACAACGCCGGGCTCGCGGACGATGGCCATGACACCCGCCTTGCGGATCAGATGCCCGCCGGGTCCACGCTCCAGCACTTCATCCAGGAGCCCGGGGCGAAAATCCTCGATCTGTTGGCAAGGGTTGCGCAAACCGGTCAGTTCCACGACCGCGTCAGATCCGATCCCAAGGCGCGTTCCGACCGGAAGGGTCAAAAGGTCTATGCCGCGCGTCGCGATATTCTCGCCCAGATCGCCGGGTGCGATGTCGAAGCTTTTGGTCGCCAACGCGTCGAAGAGTTCCACCCCGATCAGATGCACCTGACGCAGATTGGGTTGGCTGGGGTCCTGCCGGACGCGGGACCGGTGCTGAACCGTTTCGCCGGCATGGGCATCGCCCGCCACACCGACGCCCGCAATCAGTTCGATCCGCTCCACGACTGTCTTGGAAAACCGGTGGGCTCCATCCCGTGCCACAGATACGACCGTTCCGGTCATCGCCCGTTCCCCCGTGCCCGCCTTTGCCACCGCCCCTAGCATGCCGCAGCGATCCGAACAATTGCGCGCCGTTCACGCGGTTTTTTCCGACGGGTGCTTTCATTCTGCGGCGAAGCCTTGGCATAACTTTCCGCGACGACCGGAGGAGAGTTTCCCATGCGCCCAATCGCCCGCCTCTTGATGTTTCTCGCCTGCGTCTTTGCCGCCCCGGCGCTGGCCGAACCCGACCCCGACGACTGGCCCGCCATTCTGGACGAGGCCCGCGGGCAAACCGTTTATTGGAATGCCTGGGCAGGATCGACCGCCACCAACGCGTTCATCCGCTGGGCGGGGGATCGCGTGGCAGATCGGTACGGCGTCCGGGTCGAGCATGTAAAACTTGCCGACACCGCCGATGCGGTCAGCCGGGTGCTGGCGGAAAAGACCGCGGGGCGGGATGACGGCGGCGCCGTCGACCTGATCTGGATCAACGGGGCCAATTTCGCGGCGATGAAAGAGGCGGGATTGCTGTTCGGCCCGTGGGTGGCGGCGCTGCCAAACTGGCCGCTGGTGGATGTTGCGGGCAAGCCTGCGGTTGTGTCGGATTTCACCGTGCCAACCGAGGGGCTGGAAAGTCCCTGGGCGATGGCGCAGGTCGTCTTCTACTACGACACCGCCCGTTTGCCCGACCCGCCCCGCAACATGGCGGCACTGCTGGACTGGGCGCAGGCCCATCCCGGGCGCTTCACCTTTCCGCAGCCGCCGGATTTTCTTGGCACGACCTTTCTGAAACAGGCGCTCTACGGTCTGGTTCCCGATCCGGTCCTTTTGCAGAGGCCGGTCGACGCGGTCGACTACGCCATGGTAACCGCCCCACTTTGGCAGTTTCTTGAGGATCTGACACCCAACCTGTGGCGCAAGGGGCGGGCCTATCCCCAGACGGGGCCGCGGCAGATCCAGTTGATGGCCGATGGCGAGATCGATCTGGCGATTTCCTTCAGCCCGGGGGAGGCCTCCACCGCGATTTCCAACGGGCAACTGCCCGACACCGTCAGAACCTTTGTTCTGGACGGCGGCACCATCGGCAATGCCAGCTTTGTCGCGATCCCGTACAATGCCACCGCCAAGGCGGGCGCGATGGTGCTGGCCAATTTCCTGCTCTCGCCCGAGGCACAGGCCCGGGCACAGGACCCGGCGGTTCTGGGCTACGGCACCGTGCTGGCGCTTGACAAGCTTTCACCCGAGGATCGCGCACGCTTCGACGCGCTGGACCTTGGCATAGCAACCCTGACGCCCGAGGATCTGGGCCCCACCCTGCCAGAGCCGCACCCGTCCTGGATGACACGGATCGAGGCCGACTGGACCGCCCGTTTCGGCGGGGCCGACTGAGACGATGCAGCCGCTGCGCGCCGCCCCCGCGCTGACGCTGGCGGTGCTTCTGGGCCCGGTTCTGGCGGGACTGGCCGGAACCATCGCCCCGGCGCTGGGCTATCTGCCAGCGCTGGGTGGCGAGGGGGTCAGCCTGTCACCGGTCCGAACCCTGCTGGACTGGCCCGGCCTGCCCCGCGCCGTGGGCCTGTCCGTCTTCACCGGGGCGGCGGCAACCGTGCTGTCCCTGTCCGTCGTCATCCTGTTTGTCGCCGGCTGGCAGGGCACACGCGTTCTGAACTGGCTTGAGCGGATGCTGGCGCCGCTTCTGTCCGTGCCCCATGCCGCAGCGGCCTTTGGGCTGGCCTTCCTGATCGCGCCGTCCGGCTGGATCGTGCGGGCGCTGTCACCCTGGGCCACGGGTTGGGATCGCCCACCCGATGTGCTGATCCTGCAAGACCCGCTGGGCCTGTCGATGATCGCCGGTCTGGTCGTGAAGGAGGTACCGTTTCTGCTGCTGATGACACTCGCCGCCCTGCCCCAGTGCCAGCCCGCCCATCGGCTGACCATCGCGCGGGCGCTGGGCTATGGCCGGGTGACCGGCTGGATGAAGACGGTGTTCCCCGCCGTCTACCGGCAAATCCGCCTGCCGGTCTATGCGGTGCTGGCCTATTCGATGTCCGTGGTCGATTTGGCGATCATCCTTGGCCCGACCACCCCCCCGCCGCTGACCGTGCAGGTGGTCCGGTGGATGTCGGACCCCGACCTGTCCCTGCGGTTTCCGGCGGCCGCCGCGGCGATCCTGCAATTCGCACTTGTGCTGGGCGCCATCGGTTTGTGGCGGCTTGGGGAGGTCTTTTTTGGCCGCCTTGGCCGGGGCTGGACCGAAAGCGGAGCACGGCGCAGCGGCGACGGGGCGTTTAGGGTCGCCGGGCTTGGCCTTGCCACAGGCTCGGCCAGTGCCGTCCTGGCCGGGCTGGCGGGTCTTGCGGTCTGGTCCGTCGCCGGTTTCTGGGCTTTTCCCGATGTCCTGCCCGACAGCATGACCTTGCGCGCTTGGGCCCGCCATGGCAGCAGCCTTGCCGGCCCGGCGCTTGACACGCTTTGGATCGCGGGCGCCGCAACGGCCCTGGCGCTGGCGCTGACCCTGGCCTGCCTTGAAGCCGAACATCGCTTTGGGCTGGTGCCGGGCGCCCGCAGTCTGTGGTTGCTGTATCTCCCGCTGCTGATCCCGCAGGTGGCCTTCCTGCCGGGGCTGCAAAGCTTTGCCCTTGTGGCGAGGGTCGACATGGGGCGCGGCGCGGTGGTCCTTGGGCATCTGGTCTTCGTGTTGCCTTATGTGTTCCTGTCGCTATTGGCCCCGTGGCGGGCGTGGGACACCCGCTATGGCGTCGTTGCCGCGGCACTGGGCGCGCGGCCGGGCGCCGTGTTTCTGCGCGTGCGCCTGCCGATGCTGCTGGCCCCGGTGCTGACGGCGGGCGCGGTCGGGATGGCGGTTTCGGTCGGGCAGTATCTGCCGACGCTCCTGATCGGGGGCGGGCGGGTCCAGACCCTGACGACAGAGGCCGTGGCGTTGGCCTCGGGCGGCGACCGGCGGGTGATCGGGGTGACGGCACTTGCGCAGGCAGGCGCGGCGCTTTTGGGTTTTGCCGTGGCGCTGGCCGTTCCCCGCTGGCTGTGGCGCAACCGGCGGGGGGTACAGGGCGCATGACCGAAGGGCTGACGCTGGCAAACCTGTCGATTTCGCATCAGGGAACGACGCTTGTCGCCATCGACGCCCATGTGCCGCGGGGTGCAGTGCTGACCGTGATGGGGCCGTCGGGGTCGGGCAAGTCGACCCTGCTGGCCGCACTGATGGGCACCCTGCCCCGTGCGTTCACCCTGTCGGGCCGGGTCTCTCTGGACGGGCGCGATATCACCGACCTGCCGCCCGAGGCGCGGCGCATCGGGATCCTGTTTCAGGACGAATTGTTGTTTCCCCATCTCAGTGTCGGCGGCAACCTTGCCTTCGCCCTACCCCGCAGCATCCGTGGCCGGAAGACCCGGCAGGCGCATGTCGACGCGGCGCTGGCCGATATCGGGCTGGACGGGTTCGCCGATCGCGACCCCGCGACACTGTCGGGCGGGCAGAAAGCACGCGTGGCGCTGATGCGGATGCTGTTGGCCGAGCCCCGCGCGCTGTTGCTGGATGAGCCGTTCTCCCGCCTTGACGCGGCGCTGCGTGGCCAGATCCGCCAGATGGTGTTCGAGCGGGCGCGGACAAGGCGCCTTCCGGTCGTGCTGGTCACCCATGACCCCGCCGATGCCGAGGCTGCGGGCGGGCCGGTCTTCACGCTGGAATGATCCCTGTTTGCGCGATCAGGTCCCCCGGCGCATTATCGTTCGTCGACGATGCCGCTGACCTGTTCAGAACGGACGCGGCGCAGCGCCTCGACCAGAAGCGCAGTATAAAGCCCGATGTTCAACAACCCGTTCGCTGCCGCCATGCCCCCGAGAATACGCCATTCGATCGGCAACAGGATGTCGCCGAAGCCGAGCGTGGTGAAGGCCACCAGCGCGAAATAGGCCGCGGGCTCCAAACTGGGAAAGATCCCCAGCAGAAGAAAGGCATAGGCCCATAGCCAGACCGAGGCCGTCATCGCGCTCAGCAGCACCAGCACGGCAGCGACAAGCACCAGAACCAGCTTGGGCGGATGCGGCCGGCGCACGAGCCAGGGGTTGAACCGCGTGATCGCGGTTTCCGCAAACCAGAACCCCAGCGCGAACACGATGATCGTGAGCAGGATGAGAATGGAACCGAGGACGATCTGGATCAGCATGACGGGCAGATACGGTCTTTCTGGGGCGCTGCGCCCCGTCTCCGCCTAACAAGGGCGGCCAGCACAGCACAATGGGGTTTGGAGCCGGGACGGCCAGAGGCGGTCCGGCATCCGCGGCCGCCCCCTTTTCCATCGGTCCCGCTCAGCCTTCGGCCTCGGCCACGTTGCGCTTGACCGACAGGAAGCTGTCGGGCGTGACCGAAATGGTGTCGATGCCGTAGCCCACCAGCAACCGCGCGAAATCGGGATCGTTCGATGGCGCCTGACCGCAAAAGCCGACCTTGGCACCCACCGCATGGGCCCGGGTGATGACGGACTCGATCATCCATTGCACCGCCGGATTGCGTTCATCGAAGAGATCGGCCAGTTCGCCGGAGTCGCGGTCGACGCCGAGGGTCAACTGCGTCAGGTCGTTGGAGCCGATGGAGAAACCGTCGAACCGCTTGGCGAAGTCTTCCGCCAGTATGACGTTGGAGGGCACCTCGCACATCACATAGACCTGCAGGCCGTTCTCCCCCCGGCGCAGCCCGTTGGCGGCCATCACCTCCAGTACGCGGTCGGCCTCTTCCGGCGTGCGGCAGAACGGGATCATGACGATGACGTTGTCAAAGCCCATCTCCTCCCGCAGGCGCCTGATCGCCCGGCATTCCAGCGCGAAACCGGGCGCATAGGCCGGCGAATAGTAGCGTGAGGCCCCCCGAAAGCCGATCATCGGGTTTTCCTCATGCGGCTCGAAACCCCGTCCACCAAGGAGATCGGCATATTCGTTGGTCTTGAAATCGCTCATCCGCACGATGACCGGTTCGGGATAGACCGGGGCGGCGATGCGGCTGAGACCCATCGCGAGCTTTTCCACGAAGAACGCCTCGTTATCCGCGAAACCGGCGGTGAGGGCGGCGATCTTTTCGCGCGTGTCCTCATCCAACTGGTCGGGGTTCAGCAAGGCCAAGGGGTGCGCCTTGATCGCGTTGTTGATCACGAATTCCATCCGGGCAAGGCCCACCCCGCCCGACGGCAGCCGCCACCAGCGCACAGCGGCCGAGGGGTTGGCCATGTTCAGCATCACCCGCGTCTTCGTCTCGGGCATGTCGGACAGGGCGATATCCTCCACCGTGAAGTCGCAGATGCCTTCGTAGACGAAACCGGTTTCGCCCTCGGCGCAGGACACCGTCACCTCCTGTTCGTCATGCAGGATATGGGTGGCGTCGCCGGTGCCGACGATGGCGGGCAGGCCCAGTTCCCGGCTGACGATGGCCGCGTGGCTGGTACGCCCACCATGATCCGTCACGATGGCCGCGGCGCGTTTCATGATCGGAACCCAATCGGGATCGGTGATCGAGGTGACGAGGATCGCACCGTCGACGAAGCGGTCGATGTCCTTGGCGCTTTCGATGACACAAACCGGGCCGCTGGCGATGGCCGCGCCGACGGACAGGCCCGTCAGCAGCGTGTTGCCCTTGTCCCCGATGGTATAGGTCCGGAACCCCGCGGCATCCGCACGCGACTGCACCGTTTCGGGGCGGGCCTGCACGATGAACAACTCTCCCGTTTCGCCGTCGCGGGCCCATTCCATGTCCATCGGTTGGCCGTAATGCTTCTCGATGGTCGCGGCCATGCGGGCGAGGTCGAGGATCTCGGCATCCGACAAGACGAACTGCGCGCGCTCGCGCTTCGATGTCGGCACGTTCCGGGTGGAATGGCCGTCGCGGCCATAGATCATTTTCTTTTCCTTGGCCCCGAGCGATTTCTCAAGGATCGGCGTCAGACCGGGCTTGTCGAGGAAGGGTTTGTAGACCTGGTATTCGTCGGGCGTGACCGCGCCCTGAACCACGTTTTCGCCAAGGCCCCATGCGGCGTTGATCAGCACCATGTCGGGATAGCCGGTTTCGGTGTCGAGCGAGAACATCACCCCCGACCCGCCGGTGTCGGACCGCACCATCCGCTGCACGCCCACGGACAACGCAACCTGTGAATGGTCGAAGCCCTTCAGCCGACGGTAGGTGATCGCCCGGTCGGTGAAAAGCGAGGCATAGCAGCGCCGGCACGCGCCAAGCAGCGCCTCCGCCCCCTCGACATTCAGATAGGTTTCCTGCTGACCGGCGAAGCTGGCATCGGGCAAATCCTCAGCGGTGGCTGAGGACCGCACGGCGGCAGAGACGTTGGGAACCCCCGCGCGCGCCGACAACTCCGCATAGGCGGCCTTGATCTCGGCCAGGATGTCATCGGGCCAATGGCCTTCGCGGATCATCCGGCGGATCGTGGCCCCGGCCTCGTGCAGGTCGATCCGGTGCGCATCCAGCGCGGACAGCGTGTCGGCAATCCGCGCGTTCAGGTTGTTGTGGGCGATATAGGCGCGGAAGGCGTCCGCCGTGGTGGCAAAGCCGCCGGGCACCTTGATACCCTGTTCGCCAAGGGTCGCGACCATCTCACCCAGAGAGGCGTTCTTACCCCCCACGGTTGCAACGTCCCCGCGGCGCAAATCCTCGAACCACTGCACATGGGTGCCCATGGTCATCTCCTCCCGAACCGTGTTTTTCATTGCCTCCAGCCTAGCCAAGCCTGTCGCCGAGTCACGTTGATCGGTGTCAAGGTTCTGTCGGGCAGACGCCCTAGACTTCCTTCGGAAGAACAGGCACGGCGGATGCATCCCAACCCGACCGCAGGACTGACAGGCAAAGAGGCCCGGGCGCGTCTGGCGCGGTTTGGGCCGAACCGGCTGGCCCGCGCCCGAAAGGTATCACCGCTTGCGATCCTGGCGCGGCAGTTCACAGGGTTCCTCGTCCTGATCCTGATCGTGGCCGCCGCGATCGCGCTGGCGCTGGGCGAACGGATCGATGCGCTGGCGATCACGCTGGTCGTCGTTCTGAACGGGGTGCTGGGCTTCGTGCAGGAATGGCGCGCGGAAACCGCCCTAGCCGCGCTGGGTCAGATGATGGCCAGTTTCGCCCGCGTCCTGCGCGACGGGCAGGAGCAGTTGATCGACACCGAAGAGGTCGTGCCCGGCGATCTGGTCATCCTTGAGGCCGGGGACCGGATCCCGGCGGACATGGACATCACCCTTGCGGTGCAACTGAAGGCGGACGAAAGCGCCCTGACGGGTGAATCCGTCCCCGTCGTCAAGGGCCGCGGCGATAGCCTGTTCATGGGCACGACGGTCGTCGCCGGGCGGGCGGAGGGGGTGGTCACCGCAACCGGCAGCGCGACGGAATTCGGCCAGATTGCCAGCCTGACCGGGTCGGTCGGCCGGAAGGAGACCCATCTTCAGGAACAGCTTGGGCGGCTGGCCCGGCAGATGGGGCTGGCCGCACTGATCGTGGCGGCCCTGATCGGCGCCCTTGGCGTAGCCACCGGCAAACCGGTGATCGAGATGTTCATGACCGCCCTGTCGTTGGCCGTCGCCATCGTGCCCGAAGGGCTGCCCGCGGTTGTCACGATCACGCTGGCGCTCGGCGCGGGGGCGATGGTGCGGCAACATGCACTGGCCCGGCGGTTGCAAGCGGTGGAAACGCTGGGCGCGGCGTCGGTCATCTGCACCGACAAGACCGGCACCCTGACCGAGGACCGGATGACCGCCGTCCGCATCGCAATGCCGGATCAACGATACGAGGTGACCGGCGCGGGCTATGACCCGACGGGGCATATCGCGGCCAATGGGTTGCGGGTGCGGGCGGCGGACGACCCCGGGCTTGCCGCCCTGCTGGAAACCGCGCTGGTCTGCAACCATGCGTGGCTGGCGCGGGCGGGCGACGACTGGCAACTGGTGGGCGAACCGACCGAGGGCGCGCTTGTGACGCTCGCCTGCAAGGGCTGGGCGCCCCTGCCGTCGCGGGACGCCGCCGTCGCGGAACTGCCGTTTTCGTCGGAACGCAAGCGGATGAGCGTGCTGGCCCGGTCGCCCGACGGCTATGTGCTGCACAGCAAGGGCGCCCCCGAACCGGTGCTGGAGCGATGCAGCCATGTCTGGGGGGCCAGCGGCCCGTTACCGATGACCGACACCCTGCGCGCCATGTTGCAGACGGAATACGAGGCGATGGCGGGCGACGGGTTGCGCGTGATCGCATTGGCGCGGCGGGTGCAAGACGATGACACCCTGCCCCATGACGAGGGCGGGCTGGCCTTTCTCGGCTTCGTGGGCCTGATCGATCCCCCCCGGCCAGAGGTCGCACCCGCGATCCGCGCGGCGAAATCGGCCGGAATCCGGGTGGTCCTGATCACCGGCGATGCGGGGCTGACGGCGCAGGCCATCGCCCGCCAGATCGGGCTGAGCGTCACCCGGGTGATTCATGGCGACGCGTTGGCGGCGATGGACGACGACGCACTGCTGGCCGCACTTCGTGAGGACGTCCTGTTCGCGCGCACCGCACCAGCGCAGAAACTGCGTATCGTCAGCGCGCTGCAGCAGCAGGACCAAATCGTTGCGATGACGGGCGACGGAGTGAACGACGCACCGGCGCTGAAGAAGGCCGATATCGGCGTCGCGATGGGCCAGCGGGGCACGGATGTGGCGCGCGACGCGGCCGACCTGGTTCTTCTGGACGACAACTTTGCCACCATCCTGCGCGCGATCCGCGAGGGGCGGCGGCAGTATGAGAACATCCGCAAATTCGTGCGGTACCTGCTAGCGTCGAATGCGGGCGAGGTGGTTGCGCTGGTCGTCAACCTGATCCTCGGCGGGCCGCTGATCTTTCTGGCCACGCAGATCCTGTGGATGAACCTTGTCACCGACGGGATGACCGCCGTGGCGCTGGGGCTGGAGAAATCCACCCCCGGCCAGATGGACCGCCCGCCCCGGCCCAAGGCGCAGCCGATCCTCGGGCGCGGCGGATTCCTGACGATCCTCGCCTTCGGAACCTATACCGGCGCGGCGAGCCTTTGGGTCTTCTACAGCCTGCTGCCGATGGGCGAGGGGCTGGCGCGCAGCGCCGCGTTCACCGCGATGATCGTGTTCGAGAAGGTCTCGGTCTTCGCGTTCCGGTCGCTGCACCTGCCCTGCACCCGGATCGGGTGGTTCTCCAACCCGCTGCTGATCGCGGCGCTGACCCTCACGCTGGGGGCGCAGGTCGCCGCAATCTACTGGCCGCCCTTGCAGGTCTTGTTGCAGACCCAAGCATTGGGCTGGGGCGAATGGGCGCTGATCGGGCTCCTGGCGCTGCCGCTGGTGCTGGTACCGGAACTGGCCAAGGCGGTGCCCTTGTGGCAGCGGGGCAAGTAACAGGTCTGTCTCAGCCGGTGCGTCGATGACATATGACCTTGCTTGGCCCTCGCGACGGGCGATGTGCAGCGCAAGCCGCCAGCACGACTGGACACTGAGAAAAAGGCCCCGGCGCAGTGCCCGGGGCCGGTGTCATGCTGGGCGATTGCCGTTCTGCGTCAACTGGCCAGCGCCATGGCCTTTACGTCGTCCGGCACGATCAGCTTGGCCTCTGTTGCCGCGACCACATCCTCGACACTGACGCCTTCGCCGGTTTCGCGCAGCACCAACCCCTCTTCCGTCGGTTCGATGACTGCCATCTCGGTCACGATCAGGCTGATCCGGCGGTCAGAGGTCAACGGCAGCGTACATTCCGGCACGATCTTGGGCTTGCCCTTCTGGGTGTGCACCATGGCGACGATGACCCGCTTGGCCCCGGTCACAAGGTCCATCGCGCCGCCCATCCCCGGAACCATCTTGCCCGGCACCATCCAGTTGGCCAGATGCCCCTTTTCGTCCACCTGAAGCCCGCCCAGAACGGTCATGTCCAGATGGCCGCCGCGGATCAGGCCAAAGCTCATCGCGCTGTCGATCGACGCCGCACCGGGCACCGCGGTGACGAAACCGCCGCCCGCATCGGTCAGGTCACGATCCTCCATCCCCTCGGGCGGACGGGCGCCAAGACCGATGACACCGTTTTCCGCCTGAAAGAACACGTGCAGGTCATTCGGCACGAAATTGGCGACCATGGACGGCAGACCGATGCCGAGATTGACCAGCATCCCCTCGCGCACTTCCTGCGCCACCCGGCGGGCAATGATTTCCTTGGCGTCCATCAGTGGGCCCTTTCCAGGATATGGTCGACCAGTACACCCGGCGTCTTGACCGCGTCGGGCGAGATCACGCCCACGGGCATGATGTGATGCGGCTCGGCGATCACCGTGTCGGCCGCCAGCGCCATGACCGGATTGAAGTTGTGGGCGGTCAGCGTGTATTCCAGATTGCCGACATAATCGCACTGACGCGCATCGATCAGCGCGAAATCACCGCGGATCGGTTTTTCAAGCAGGAACTTCCGGCCGTCGATCTCGATGACCTGCTTGCCTTCTTCCACAAGTGTTCCGACCCCCGTCGGCGTCAGCACGCCGCCAAGGCCCACGCCGGCGGCACGGATGCGTTCGACCAGCGTCCCTTGCGGGACCAGTTCGATCTGCATCTCGCCCGCGATCATCTGGCGCTGCGCCTCGGGGTTCAGGCCGATATGGCTGACGATGGCATGGCTTGCGAGTTTCGCGTCCACGATCTTGCCCATGCCCTGCCCCGGGCGGCACAGATCGTTGCCGACCAGCGTCAGGTCCTTTACGCCGCGCGCCACGATGGCGTCGATCAGACGGTGGGGCGAGCCCACCCCCATGAAACCGCCGATCAGAAGCACCGACCCGTCCGGGATCATCTCGGCCGCTTCTTCGGGTTTGATTGCACTCTTCAAGCCACTGTCCCCTGCTTGCTTTCCACCAGATCGCGCGCCGCCCGCGCGATCACGATTTCCTCGTTCGTCGGAATGATCAGCACGCGCACCCGGCTGAAATCGGTGGAGATCATCCGCTCTCCCCGCAGGTTGCGGCCCTCGTCGATCTCAAGCCCCAGCCAGCCCATGCCTTCGCAGACCTTTTCGCGGATATGCGCCGAATTCTCGCCAATGCCGCCGCAGAAAATCAGCGTGCTGACCCCGCCCAGCACGGCGGCAAGACCGCCGAGTTCGCGCCGGATGCGGAAGACGAAATAGTCGATGGCCTGCCGGGTTTCTTCGGTACCCGCGGCCTCCAGCGTGCGCATGTCGTTCGACAGCCCCGACAGGCCCACAAGGCCCGACTGACGATAAAGCACATCCTCGATTTCCGCGGGGCTCATCCCCTCGTTCTGCAGCATGTAGAGGATCACGCCGGGATCAAGCTGCCCGCAGCGGGTACCCATCGGCAGCCCGTCAAGCGCCGTGAACCCCATGGTCGAGGCGACCGAGCGCCCGCCCATCAGCCCGCACATCGACGCCCCGTTGCCCAGATGCGCAACGATGGTCCGGCCCATATGCAAGTGAGGCGCGATCTCCTTCAGCGTCTCGGCGATGTACTGATAGCTGAGCCCGTGAAAACCGTAGCGGCGCACACCCTGATCGTAGAACTTTCGCGGCAGCGCGAAGGTGTCGTTGACCCAAGGGTGGTGACGATGGAAGGCGGTGTCGAAACAGGCCACCTGACCCGCATCCGGGAAAAGCTCCAGCGCGGCGCGAACGCCGGACAGGTTCGGCGGCTGGTGCAGGGGGGCGAGCGGTTCGAACTGGGCCAGACGCTCCATCACCGCCGGGGTCAGTTCCGTCGGCGCGTCGAAGTCGGGCCCACCATGGACCACCCGGTGCCCGACGGCAGCCAGCCGCATCTCGGGCCGCTGTTCTCTCAGAAACTCCACGATCCGGGACAGCGCCGCGCTGTGGTCGGCAACATGGTTACGACCATATTCCTGATCGATCAGGACATGGCCGTCCTGCCGCTTGGCCTTGATATGGGCGCGCTCGCCGGGACCGATACGCTCCATCAACCCGACAATGCGGGCCTCCGGATCCTCCGTCGCGTCCCCGAGCTTGAAAAAACCGAATTTCAGCGAGGACGACCCCGCGTTCAACGTCAGCACATGGGCCATTGACCTACTCCGCCGCCTGACTGACCGGCAGTTGCCCGGTGATCCGCGCGTTATGAAGCGCCGCAACCGCGCAAGAGGCCAGCCGCGCCTTGTCATCGTCCGAGCGGGAGTTGAGGATGATCGGCACCTTCGCCCCCATCACCACGCCCGCGCCCTCGGCATGACTGATATAGGCAAGCTGCTTGGCCAGCATGTTGCCCGCGTCGAGGTTCGGCACGACCAGCACCTCGGCCCGGCCGGCGACCTGGCTCTTGATGCCCTTGGTCCGCGCGGCGCCAAGATCAACGGCGTTGTCCATCGCCAGCGGGCCGTCCACCTGCCCGCCCGTGATCTGGCCGCGTTCGGCCATCTTCGACAGAAGTGCCGCGTCAAGCGACGACGGAATATCGGGGTTCACAGTCTCGACCGCCGACAGAACACCCACCTTGGGATCGTCGATCCCGATGGAGCGGGCAAGGTCGATGGCATTCTGGCAGATGTCCATCTTGGTGCGCAGGTCGGGGGCGATGTTGATCGCCGCGTCGGTCACCAACAGCGGATGCGGCACGCCGGGCACGTCCATCACGAAGACATGGGTAAAGCGGCGGCCAGCGCGCAGGCCGTTGTCCTTGCGCAGCGCAGCCTTCAACAGCAGATCGGTGTGCAGATGCCCCTTCATCAGGGCCAGGGCGCGCCCCGACGCCACCAGGTCGACGGCAATATTGGCGGCCTTCAGATGGTCGGGTTCCTCGATGATCTCCACCCCGTCGAGAGAGGCGCCGATCTCTTTCGCCGCCGCGACGATCTTGGCGGTATCGCCCACGAGGATCGGCGAGATGATCGTGTGCTGTCCGCCCAGAAGCGCACCGCCCAGCGATTTCGGTTCTTCGGGTGCAACCACCGCGGTCGGCAGGGGCGCAAGCGGTTCGGCGCGTTCGATCAACGCATCGAAATGGCGATGGCGTTCGACCAGAAGGCCCGGCACTTCGAGGTTCTCGAAAACCATCTTGCGGCGCGGGGTCTGCACATGGGCCTCTCCGCTCACGATCACCGCGTCGTCGGATTTGCGCGTGACCTCGGTCGCCATGACAAGACAATCGGGCGGCCGTTTCTCTGTCACCGTCACCCGCGCGATCAGTTCGTCCCCGACATGGGCGCGCTTGTGAAAATTGAAATTCTGCGCCCGGTAGAGCGTACCGGCCCCCGGCAGGATATTCCCAATCACCGCAGAGATCAGCGAGCCGACCCAAAGCGCGGGCGCCACCGCCTCTTCCTGCCCGTCCCCGTCGCCATCATGGCGGGCCAGATGCATGGGGTTATGGTTCCCCGACGCCGTTGCAAAGACATAAAAGTCGTCTTCGGTGCAGATCCGTCGGACCTCGGCGGTGTCGCCAACCGCGATCTCGTCGAACACGCGGTTCTCTTCAATTCTCATTCCGCAGCCTTCCCTGAAAATGTCGTCTTGTCCGTGCCCGCCTTGCCGTCCGCCGGGGCATCCCCATCGGGGGCCGGGACCGGGGCCTCTCCGGCTGTCTCGGGCATCGGTTGTGCAAGCGGGTCTTCCAGAACGTCCTCGCTGACCGGGGGCAGGTCCAGAACCGCCCGGAACCGATCCAGCGTTTCCCTTGTATGGTCGGCCATCTCTGACAGGGGGCCGGGGATGTATTGCACGACCGCCATGGCCAGTTCCCGTTCGGCGGGGTCCGGCAGAAGCATCGGCAAGGCCTCAATCGCGCCGTCCGGGTCATAGGTCGCCAGAATGGACTGTTCGTGCAAAATCCGTGCGCGTTCATCCATCGTCAGCGAGGCGAAGGGTTCGTCCTGGTTCAGAACGCGGGCCGAACGTTCCAGCCGGTCGCGGCGCACCGCACCGCGGCTGCCGGCCAGAAGGATCAGCATGCGGATCACGGCCTCGATAAAACCACCCTGGGCCTTGTGCGACAGGACCGTCTGCACCAGCGGCAGGGCGCGCAGTTCCCCGACCGTCTTGCGCGTGCGGCGCACCGCATCGGGCGCCCCGAAAGCCCGTGCCCAGGGGTTGTTCCACATCGCGTAAAATGACATCTCGGCCGCCGCGTTCCGCATGTCGCGCGTGAGATCCAGCCATTGCTGCGTCAGGTCTGCGCCAAAGCGCTCCATCCACAGAAACGGGTTGTCGATCGCCGCGCGGTTACGGTTTTGGCGAACCTTTTCCGCAGCCGTCGCCCACGGGGCAAACCACGGGTTGAGCGACGAGAACACCTGCCGCTGGACGCGAAGCGGGTGCATGTCGCGCACGGCACTCGCTGTTTGCGGGCTGACGGCGCTTCGGATGACCGGCCGAACAAATGTATCATAGGCCTCTGTCTGGATCCGGCTCATCCGGGACACCGCCGCAAAGGCCCCTTCCTCCGTCCGGGGGCCGGCCAGCTTTTCAAGATCGGCGAACCGGCGGGCCGCGAAGGAGACCAGGAACGTGCGGTCCTGCCCCCGCCCCTCGGTCGCGTCGATCTTCATCTCGTATAGGCCCGGCCCCAGCGCCTCGATGGTCTTCAGGGTTGAAGACACCTCTGTATGTTCCTTCTTGGCGATCTGGGAGGACACGAAGATGCCCAGATGCCCGACCTCTTCATGCACCATATAGACGATGCGCTGTCCGCGTATCTTGATCTCTTCCACGCTGGCATAGGCGTCGAGGATCCAGTTCAGCGCCTGCTGCGGCGGGGTGATATTGTCGCCGTGGCTGGTGAAGACGATGATCGGGGCCGCGATCTGCTTGATATCGACCAGCCGGCCGGGTTCCAGCATCGCGGTGTTCTTCGTCAGGCGGTTGCCGATGAAGAGCTGCTCGACCACCCAGCGGATCTCGGCCTCGTTCAACATGAAGAAGCCGCCCCACCAGCGTTCGAACTCAAGGAAACGCGCCCGGGCCTTGGGATCGTCGACGGCGGAAAAGACGTCGTAAAACTTCCGGAAATAGGTCCGGCCGGGGTTCAGCATCTCGAAATTCATCACGAGATTTGCGCCGTCGAACACACCGCCCCCGAGGTCGGACCAGAACATCGGCTGCCACGCCCCACCGTGCAGGCCGCCGGTATAGCGCATCGGGTGCTTGGCGATCTGGCCCGACCATGTCGCGACCGGCGCCCCGTTCAGCACGATCGGCCCCGTCAGATCGGGGTTGGACGCGGCCAGCAGCAATGTCGCCCAGCCCCCCTGACAGTTGCCCATGACCACCGGCCGTGCGCCCTTGGGGTGGCGTCGTCCGACCTCGCGCACGAACTCTGCCTCCGCATGGGCAACATCGGCCAGTGTCTGGCCCGGTTCGGGGTCGCGCTTGAAGGCCACGAAATAAACCGGGTGCCCATCCCGCAGCGCGACGCCGACCTGGCTGTCGGCCTTGAAGCCCCCGATCCCCGCGCCATGACCGGCGCGCGGGTCGATGATGACATAGGGACGCTTGAAATCATGCACCTCGCAGCCCTCGGGCGGGAGGATACGCAGGAGTTGGTAGTTGCAGGGGCGCGCCATATCGGCACCGTCCAGGATGACCTCATAGTCATAGATCAGGACCGGCGGGCATCCGGCGGCCTGATGGGCACGAAAGATGTCGCCGCGCTCCCTTAACACATCCGCGAAAAGGACCCAGCGTTCGCCCGCATCGCGCAGATATTCCCGATACGCGGAGGCCATGGCGGCGGGCGACATGTCCTTGCCGGTTTCCCGCGCGACTTGCAGCAGGCGGCCCACCTGCTCGAACATCTCGTTCAGGCGTTCGATATGACTGCTGGAGATATGCTGGCCGTGCCGCGTCGCAACCTCGGTCAGAATGGCGGCATTGTCCAGAAGCCCCGTGGCCTGTGCCCCCAGCATCGCCAGCCGGTCCTGCACACGGTCGCCGGACGCAACCATCATGTCGTTGAGCATGTTTGCGGAGCGGCTCGCCACTTCTTTTTCCGCGGGGGCGTTCATTGGGCATCTCCGTCTGGTGGTTTGCGTCGCAACACGAATTTCGACCGGGCCCGACGGCCCACGAGAAACAGTCGTCCCGTCCAACAGGGCCACGCCGCGGGGCGCCATGGGGCGCTCTGCGGTCGTCCGGCCTGCGATCCGCTTCCTTTCTGGAAAGGCATCATTGAACGTTCCTCGGGGCTGGGCAACACCACCCATTTTGCACCTGCAGCGTAGTCTTGTCCAATGACAGCCGCGTAACAATGTCACGGCACCCGCCGCGCGCCCGGCCCGGCGCTCAGGGCCTGTCGAACGCGCGGCGCCACGGGCCGGCCGCGGGGACCCGGACCGTGCATTTTTACGCCCGCGCACATGTCCCGCCAAGTTTTCGCCCGCGCGGCACTCCGCGTGCCCTATGGCAGATTCCATCCGCCGGCGGTCATGCGCGCCCCTCCCGACAGGTCCGGAAGGCAGCCCCATCTTTCGAACCCTGCGATCGGCGAGAGTTCTGGCAGCAGCCGACGCTTTGGCTTTGCCGCGTGAACCGAAGTGGAGAAGCCCGTTTCCAGAACCGGCTTGGCAGATGCAGGACAAAGGCGCACAGACAAGGGCACTGTCCATGCGCCAGGCCGGGTCAGGTAACATCCCTGTAATTGCGTTTCAAACGGGTACCAAAAGCGATAGGGACCCCAAAACGACCGGCAAGTCGCAAAGCTTGCCCCAACTGGAAGCATCGCAGCCGCAAACCGAAGTCCCCAACTGGCAAGTAACCGCCGATGCCAGGTTGGGGGCTTAGCCAAGCCTTTGATTGACAAATAGAGTAGCCACAACGGCCTTGTCGCAAAAGGGTTCTCACGCCAATCATGGTTAAGGAATATCTTCCCGAATGTTAACCAAAAGAATAGCTCTCAATCATGTCTTTAATTCCGGCGGCCCCTTGAGTTCCACAACAGCTAATGCAATATGAACGCAATGATAACACCACTCCGGCAGGAACAAGAATGGCCAAGGACATAGAAACGCTGGGGCTCAGCGAGCTCAAACAGTTGAAAAAGGACGTCGAGGCGGCGATCAACTCTTACCACGACCGCGAAAAGGCCAAGGCACGTGAGGTGCTTGAAGAAAAGGCCAAAGAGCTGGGTTTCGCCTCTCTGGACGACGTCGTCGGCAAAAAAGCGCGCAGGGCAAAACCGTCGGCGAAGTACCGCAACCCCGAAAACCACGCAGAAACGTGGAGCGGCCGCGGCCGTCGCCCGCGATGGCTGGAAGCCGCTTTGGCCCAGGGTGCGGAACTGGAAGACTTCCTCATTTCCTGACTTTCGGCGGCACGCGTTTCCACCGCGCATCGCATTTGTTAAAATTCGTAAACGGTCGGCCTTGTGCCGGCCGTTTTATGTTTGATCGGAAACCTTGCACGCATTACGTGATTGCCAGCGAATACCGAATACCCGCTCACGGAAACTTGAAATTCAAAGCGCGGGCCCAATCACAACCATAAGCCGCAATACCCTTTCTCAGCATCCCGCTTCAGTCGGCACGGCCTGCACGGTTGTCATGGCGGTTTTGCTTTCCTCTCCGCAGTCAGAGCGATAAAAACCGGCAAGACTGCGGCAGTATCCACGAAAGGCGCCCAATGACGCGTGTGTTCATCACCGGCACCGCCGGCTTCATCGGCTACCATCTTGCGGAGCTTCTGCTGTCGGAGGGGTTTTCCGTCCACGGGTTCGACGGCTTTACCGACTACTACGACATCACGTTGAAGCGCCGTCGCGAAACGAACCTGCTGCAGCACGAACACTACGCGTCGACCGAGGCGATGCTGGAAGACGATGACGCACTTTCCCGTGCCATCGATACGTTCGAACCGGACATGATCGTTCACCTCGCCGCACAGGCGGGCGTGCGCTATTCGCTGGAAAACCCGCGGGCCTATGTCGATGCCAACCTCATCGGCACGTTCAACGTGATGGAAGCCGCGCGGCGCCATGCAGTGAAGCATCTTCTGATGGCGTCCACCTCATCCGTCTACGGCGCCAACACCGAGATGCCCTTTACCGAGACCGACAAGGCCGATACGCCGCTGACGATCTACGCCGCCACCAAGAAGGCGACAGAGGCGATGGGGCACGCCTATGCCCATCTGCACGACATTCCCACGACCATGTTCCGGTTCTTCACCGTCTACGGGCCGTGGGGACGGCCGGACATGGCGCCGATCAAGTTCGCCCTGCGGATCGCCAAGGGGGAGCCGATCGATATCTATAACCACGGCGAGATGTGGCGCGACTTTACCTATGTCACCGATCTGGTGCGCGGGATCCGCCTGCTGATGGATGCCGTCCCCGAACGGCCCGCGGACGGCATCGTGCCCGAGGGCGACAGCCTGAGCCCCGTGGCGCCCTTCCGCGTGGTGAATATCGGCAATTCCGACAAGGTAAAGCTGCTGGACTTCATCGAGGCGCTGGAAGGCGAACTGGGCCATCCGGCCATCCGCAACTACATGGAAATGCAGCCGGGCGACGTGCCGGCCACATGGGCCGATGCGACGCTCTTGCAGCGGCTCACCGGATATCGCCCGGAAACCGACTTCCGTGAAGGCGTGGCGCGTTTCGTGGCCTGGTTCCGCGACTACTACGGGCACTGACGCCGGCGGTCGCGCGCCCGTTCAGAAGGTGAAGTCGGGAAGGCTGTCCAGCGCCGCCTTCAGTTCCTCCCCCCACCCGGTGGAGATCGTCTGGAAATACGGGTCATCCGCCCCGATCCGGATGCGCTTGCCCAGCGTCAGACTGTCGGCTTCATAGGTCTGCAGATCGAAGGGCAGGCCAACGGACAGGTTTGCCTTCACCGTGCTGTCAAAGCTGACCAGCATGACCTTGACCGCCGTCTCGAAACTCATCCCCGAGTCGTAGGCCCGCACCAAAATCGGCTTGCCGTATTTCGTCTCGCCGATCTGGAAGAAGGGCGTATCCTCGCCCGCCTCGATGAAATTCCCCTCGGGATAGATCAGGAACAGCCGGGGCGGCCCGCCCTTGACCTGCCCGCCAAGGATCATCGTGGCGTTGAAGGTGCTGTCCGCGCGCTGCCCTTCCTCGGCGTGATTGGAAATCACTTCCTTCAGGGTATCGGCCACCAGCCGCGCCGCCTGAAACATCGAGGGCACCGCAAGGATCGAGGGATCACGCTCATTATGGGCCTTGGTGCGTTCGTCAAGGATGCTGACAACGGCCTGCGTTGTCGCCAGGTTGCCCGCGGTCATCAGGACCAGAACGCGCTCGCCCGGGTCCTCCCACGTAAACATCTTTCGAAAGGTGGAAATGTTATCGACGCCCGCATTGGTCCGGGTGTCCGACATCATCACCAGCCCGCGGTCCAGTATCAGACCGAGACAATAGGTCATCCCCGCGCCCTCCCCGGGCCGCTACTGCTGCGCAACCTCGATCTGCACCGAGAGGGCCTCGCCGCTTCCGCCCTGCCGGGAGCCGCGTACAGGGGCAGCCTCGTCATAGTCAAGCCCGGTTGCAACGCGCACGTAGCGCTCGTCGGGACAAATCTCGTTCGAGACATCGAAACCGACCCAGCCCAGCCCCTCGACGTAAGCCTCGGCCCAGGCATGGGAGGCCTCCTGCTGTGTCAGGCCATCCATCATCAGATAGCCGGAGACATAGCGTGCCGGGATCCCCATCTCGCGCGCGCAGGCAACGAAGATATGCGCGTGATCCTGACAGACGCCCGCCCCTTCCGCGACGGCCTCTTCCGCGGTCCAACCCGCGTGGGACACGCCGACCTTGTAGGGGACCTTCTCAAGGATGATCCCCGACAATGCGTGCAACCGGTCAAGTTCGCCCTCACCCTCGACCAAACGCACGATTCCACGGCACCCTTGGCCCGGCTTCGTCCGCTTCGTGGCGCGGCGGAACAGCCAAAGCGGTGCAGGCCCCCGATGCAGCCCGACAACACCGTTGGTGTCTTCAAGTTGCACCTCGCCGGTGCACTGAACCACCAGTTCGGTCACTTCTTTCTCAAAACTGATCAGGTCCACAGTGTTGTTGTGGTGATCCTCGAACGTGACTTCCTTGCGCCCGCCCTCGACCACCGTGGTCCAGTAAAGAACCGTCTGCTGGTGGCTGTTCTTGGGCGTCTTGCGCAGTTGCTGAAGCCCGTAGATGACCGGGTCATCAAAGATATAGCGCGTGGTATGTGTGATCTTCAGCCGCATCGCGTCACTCATAGAACCTGTAATCAACCTCGATCTGCCGGCCCAACTCGCCCAGCGCCGCCATGAGGTTTTGCAGGTATTCATGCAGCCCCGAATCAACGATGGCGTCGATATCGTTGACCATGAACCGCTCGTTCAACCGGTCCAGAAGCTCGTGCGAGGCATGGCGCACACCATAGTCCGCCGCAAGATACTGCATATTGTCGTTGATCTTGGAGACGGCGAATTTCAGGCTGCGCGGCATCTTGCGGTCGAGGATCATGAATTCCGCCACGTCGCGCGCGGTGGCCTGTCCGCCATGAACCATCCGGAATCCGCCGCGTGCAGAAACCGCGCTCAGGATCGTTTCCCATTGGACATTGTCGATGGAAGACCCGACCGCATTCACCGAGGGCAGCAAGACGTAATACTTCACGTCCAGGATGCGCGCGATGTTGTCGGCGCGTTCAAGATAGGTGCCGATGCGGGCGAAATTGAAAATGTCGTTGCGCAAGAGCGTGCCCTGCGTCGTGCCCCGCACCAGGGCCGTACGCGCCTTGATCAGGTCGATCACCGCGGGAAGATCGCGCTCGTTCACCTTTCGGGAGAGGGCATCGGTGATCTTCATGTAACTGCCGTTTACCGCCTCCCAAACGTCATGGGTCAACGCGGTGCGCACCATGCGGGCGTTCTTTCGCGCCGATCCTATGGCGGACAGCACGGAGGACGGGTTTTCCTTCGACCGAAGCATCCAGTCGATCACCGCTTCCTTGGTCACGGTATCGTAATGTTCCCGGAACGCCTTTTCGCCATCGGTGGTCTGCAGGACCGATGTCCATTCGTCATCGGGCGTATCGAGCCGCGTCAGCGCAATGCGCTGGCCGGTTTCGACAAGGCGGGAAAAGTTCTCGGCACGTTCCAGATACCGGTACATCCAGAAGAGGCCATTTGCGGTCTTGCCAAGCATCGCGTCAGTCCTCGAGCACCCAGGTATCCTTGGTCCCGCCCCCTTGGGAGGAGTTGACCACGAGCGACCCTTTCTTCAGCGCCACGCGGGTCAGACCGCCGGGCGTGATCCTGATCCCGGCGGGGCTGACCAGCACGAAGGGGCGCAGATCGACATGCCGGGGGGCCAGCCCTTTGCGCGTGAAGATCGGCACGGTCGAGAGCGACAGAGTCGGCTGCGCGATATAGTTTCCGGGCCGCGATGTCAGCTTCTTGCGGAACTCCGCGATATCCTTCTTGGTCGCCGTCGGCCCGATCAGCATGCCGTAACCGCCGGAGCCGTGAACCTCCTTCACCACCAGATCTTCGAGGTTGTCGAGAACATAGGCCAGCGCGTCGGGTTCCGAACAGCGCCATGTCGGCACGTTTTCAAGGATCGCCTTCTCGCCGGTGTAGAATTCCACGATCTCCGGCATGTAGCTGTAGATCGCCTTGTCGTCGGCAATACCGGTGCCCGGCGCATTGGCAATCGTGATCCGGCCGGCGCGATAGACATCCATGATACCGGGAATGCCCAGCGCACTTTCGGGATTGAAGTTCAGCGGATCGAGGAATTCGTCATCCACCCGGCGGTAGAGAACATCGATGGGCCGATAGCCTTCGGTCGTGCGCATCGCGACCTTGCCGTCGACAATGCGCAGGTCATGCCCCTCGACCAGTTCCACGCCCATCTGGTCGGCAAGGAATGCATGTTCGAAATAGGCGGAGTTGTAGATGCCCGGGGTCAGCACCGCGACCGTGGGTTTTTCCTCGACATCGCCCGGCGCACAGGCGGCCAGCGACCGGCGCAGGTCGGCCGGATAGGTCTGCACCGGCTGCACCCGGTTCTGCGCAAAAAGTTCGGGGAACATCTGCAGCATCGTTTCGCGGTTTTCCAGCATGTAGCTGACGCCGCTGGGCGTGCGGGCATTGTCCTCAAGCACATAGAACTGGTCGTCACCGGTGCGCACGAGATCGATACCGACGATATGGGTATAGACGCCCCCGGGCGGCTTGACCCCGATCATCTCGGGCAGGAAGGCATCATTCCGGGAAATCGCCTCTGCCGGGATACGGCCGGCCTTCACGATTTCCTGGCGGTGGTAGATGTCGTAGAGGAAGGCGTTGATCGCCCTCACCCGCTGCTCGATCCCGCGGGAGAGCTTTTGCCATTCGTGGCCCGAAATGATCCGCGGAATGATGTCGAACGGGATCAGGCGTTCCTCGGCCTCGGCACGGCCGTAGACGTTGAAGGTAATGCCCGTCAGCCGAAAGACTTCCTCGGCCTCGCGCTGCTTGGCGCGCAAACGGGAAATGTCTTCCCCCTCGAACCAGTTCTGAAACCGCGCATAGGGCCGACGCAAGGCCTCGTCCCGGCCCCACATCTCGTCGAATATATCCGTCTCGCTCATGGTGGTTAAGCTATTTGCCGGCTTGACCCGCGGCAACCGAATTGCGCTTTCGCCCGTGGGAATTGCGAAACGAAAGCCCAAAAAACTGGCACTTTCAGGACGCCACACCCCCGCGGTTGCGGCCAAACGCGGTGAAAGCGCATTTCATGCGGACAGAGTGCGGCAAAGCGGGCCTGCGGCGCGTTCGCGATACGTCCATGCGCGCGCGCCGCCTTGCGGCGACGGCGCATTCTTTCGTACCGCATTCGCACCCGGGGGGCGGCTGTCTCAGAACAGCGTGATCCCCAGATCGGGCTTCGCTTTGGGCGGTCTCGGCGGTGTCCGCTCTGCCGGGGCCTCTGTCGGCGGCAGCAGGACAAGACGGGCAGCCCCTGTCGCGGGCCGGAAATGCAGGCGCCGTGCCTGCTGGCCGCCCAGACTCTCCGACACCACCTCGAACCCCTCCCGCTTGAGGTAGGAGCGGGCAAAGATCACGTTCTTTTCGCCGATATCCTTGAATGCCGCACTGACCCGGGCCCCGCCGAACAGCTTGACCTTCATCTCGGTCCGCCGCGCGCCGGCCTTCAGCAATTCGTTGATCAGAAGTTCCATGGACATCGCGCCGTATTTCAGCTCGGTCTTGCCTTCGCCGTCATCGCCGGGCAGCAGGAAATGGTTCATGCCGCCAAGTTTCGCAACCGGGTCGAAGACACATGCCGCAATGCACGACCCCAGGACCGTGGACAGAATGACATCGGCATCGCGCGAAACCCGGTATTCGCCCTGCACGACGGGCACGATCCGCCCCGTATCCCACTCGCTGCGCGCGGTGGTCCGCATATTCTGTTCTGCCCTCATGCTGCGCTCCGCCGACTGCAATTATCCAAGATCGCTTCTCCGATCGCATCCAGGGGCAGCTGGCTTGCCACCGCTCCCAATTCGTAGGCCGCCCTCGGCATGCCGTAGACAAGGGACGTCGCCTTGTTCTGCCCGATCGTGTGGGCCCCGGCCTTTCTGAGGGCGAGCAGGCCCTCCGCCCCGTCACGGCCCATGCCCGTCAGGATCGCGGCGGTGACCCGCGGCGCGATCGAAACGGCGGACTCGAACAGCGCATCGACCGACGGGCGATGCCCGGAGCGCAAGGGCCCTTCCCGCAGGCGGCAGTGCAGCCCCTTGCCGGCCCCGACCTCAAGATGATGCTCCTTACCGGGGGCAAGCAGCACAGTCCCCGCGGTCAGCATCTGGCGATCCTCGGCCTCGACCACCCGGGCTGCGGTGTTGCGGTCAAGCAGCCGCGCAAGCCCGGAACTGAAGGTGCCGCTTGTGTGCTGGACAATCAGCGTCGGCGGACAATTCACCGGGAAGCAGTCAAGCACGTTGATCAGGGCGTCGACGCCCCCGGTCGAGGCGCCGATGAGGATGATCTTGCCGGTCTGGAACGAAAGCCCGGACTTCGGGTGCGCCTGCGGCGCCTGCTTTGCACCGCGCCCCAGATGCACCTGCAGCAGGGATTCCCGAAGTTCCCCGTCGCTGACGCCACGATGGGTGATGGCCACGTCCGGGCCTGTCATGGCCGAACTCAGCCGCTGCACGCTGGCATGGCTGTCGGCAATCACGACACACCGGATGCTCAGGGCCTTGAAGAGGGTCAGCAGCACCTCGAATTCCGGCAGCCGCGCAAGTTCTTCGGCGACAATCACCACTTGCGGGGGCCGGCTTTCGGCGGCGTGGTAGACCTCCGTCAGGCTGGAGACGCACAGTCCCAACGACACGGCACGCATGGAGTCGACGGCCGCCGCGAGCCGGTTTCTGCCTTCTTCCTGCGGATCAGCGATCATCACTCGCATCTGGAACCTCTTCTTCTCTGGCACTCCGGTCGCGCGCTGCCACGCGGTCTCAGAAATCCTGCCAAGCGCTTTCGTTCACGGCATGTTTCGTTTCAAAGGACACGCGCGGCGCCGCAGCGGCGCGGGTCGTGGATTCTCGTGCCGCGCTGCGGCTGAATTGCAGAACCGGCACGCTGACCTCTGCGGCGTGCCCGACCCCGCCCCGCAGACGGAAGCGGGCGACGAGGCCTTGCAGATTCGCGGCCTCCTGCTTCAGCGTCGTGGAGGCGGCGGTCGCTTCCTCGACCATGGCGGCGTTCTGCTGGGTGACCTTGTCAAGCTCGGTCACCCCCACATTGATCTCGCCGATCCCGACCGACTGCTCCTGCGAACCAGAGGCGATATCGCTGATCAGTTCGGCGATATTGCTCACCCGCTCGACGATGTCGGCCAGCGCATCCCCGGTCCGGTTCACGAGGGACACGCCCGAATCCACCTGATCGGAACTGGTCGAGATCAGGTGCTTGATCTCCTTGGCCGCGTCGGAGGACCGCTGCGCCAGCGCCCGAACTTCCGAGGCGACGACCGCAAACCCCCGGCCCGCTTCGCCTGCCCGGGCGGCCTCGACCCCCGCATTCAAGGCAAGAAGGTTGGTCTGGAACGCGATATCCTCGATCACGCCGATGATCTGACCAATCTCGTCGGAAGAGCGCTTGATCCCGGACATCGCATCGATGGCATCGGTCACGACCCGGCCGCTTTCCTCCGCCCCATTTCGCGCGTCTTTCACCACGGCCTCGACCTCGGCGGCCCCGTCGGCCGCGGCGCGAACGCTCGACGTGAGTTCATCGAGGGCGGCCGCCGTTTCTTCCAGGGTGGCGGCCTGGTTTTCGGTCCGCTGCGACAGGTCGTCGGAGGCGGAGTTGATCTCTTCGGCGCGGGTATGGATCTCGGTCGCGTTCTCGACCACCGACCCCATCAGGTCGTTCAGCGTCTCGACCGTCGCGTTGAAATCCTGGCGAAGTTCCTCATAGGCTTCGGGGAAGGGCTCATCCAGCGACCGGGTCAGATCGCCCGATGCCAAAGAGCGCATCGCGCCGCTGAGTTCCTTGACCACGCGGTCCTGCCGGACCCGGTCTTCCTCCCGCTCGGCTGCCAGTGCTTCGGCCTTGGCCAGCTGGTCCCGGAAAGCCGTCAGGTTACGCCCCAGAAGGCCGATCTCGTCCAACCGCTCGGCAACACCCACGCTTTTGGAGTAGTCGCCCGCGGCGACCTCGTCCATCGAGCGCACGAAGGACCGCAAGGGCACCGTGATGGTACGCGACCCAAGCGTGCTGACGACAATCGTGACGACAACCCCGGCAAGCACAAAGAGGATGATCCGGTTGCGCAACTTCATCAGGTGCGCCAGGTACTCGCTCTTGTCGAGTTCGGTGACCAGCACCCATTTCGCGAAGCCCATGTCCAGCGGGACCGTCAGGGCAAGGCTTTGCGCGCCCGACAACCCCTCGGTGCCGTAGAAGAGCCCGGTTTGCCCCGCCTTCAGCGCCTTGATGAAGGGAACATCCCTGACCTGCTGAAGGATTTCGAACCGACCGTCGAAGCGGGAATAGGTGCGCGATTTCCCGTCCTGCCCGACGATGTACATATCGCCAAGATCGCCAAGGGCCGAGGCGCGGTTGACGATCGCCGAAAGCTCCTCATTCGGCAACTGGATGGCAAGAACGCCGACACGAAGGCCGAGGCCGTCGAAGACCGGTGTCGCCATGAAGGCCGCGGGCGCATTCGCACTGGGGGCGTAGGGCGCGAAATCGACCACGGCGATCTCTCCCGGCGCGGCCGATGCCGCCTCACGGTAGACCGCGCCAAGGCCCGATGCCCCAAGCTCTCCGCGCAAGGCGTTCTGGCCGAAATCATCTTCCTTCGCGACGGTGTAGATCAGGTCGCCCTGCGTATCGAACAGGAAGATGTCGTAGTATCCCAGTTGGGTCAGCTCCTTGCGGAAGCGTTCGTGAACACGCTTGTGGGCCGCGGAATAGGCAGAGCCGTCCCCGGCATCCTGCAGGTTCTGACGGTCCGCCTTTGGCAGGGGGTTGCCCAGCACATAGGCCTGGCGCACGGACGCCAGATCGCCCCCGTCGCTGGCGATGGCCAACCGGAAATTCCGCACCGACGCTGCGATGAAGGGATTGGACGCCTCGGCCGCAAGCTGGGCCTTCTTGTCGTCGACCCAGCCTTTCACGCGCGCGGCCTGGTCCTTGGCAAGCGCCTCGACATTGGTGACCGTCGTGGCTTTCTGGGACTGGTAGGCTTGTGCGTAGAAGAAAAGACCCATGCTGGCTGCGATGGCGACGACGATCAGCGCAATCGAAAGCGGAAGCCTTTGTCTTATCGGCATCTCTAGCAATCGTTTGAGCATCCCGTCCATCCTCGTTCGCATACCGCTTCAGCGCAGTCCGAGCCCAGTTCAATCCGTCCTATTCCGTGACCGATTGAGATCCGGTTACCCCGTGCCACCCCCAACAGGGGGGATGGCAGAAATCGTTTCAAAAGAAATCGATATGGCCGCCGGAATGGGGCGTTTCCCGAAGGGTCGTCCCCCCCAGATGGCAGCGCAACTGGTCAAGGCGCAGCCCGTCGATGATCTCGGGCGGCACCGTCAGATCCTTGGGGAGCGTTTCCGACAGCGCCTTGCTGAACGGCCCGAGATCCTCAAGGATCTGGATGACCAGATCGACAAGCTGCAATTCGCTCGCCCCGGTCCTTGCCGGTGTCGTTTCGCCTGCGTTCATCAGAACGGCACGTTCGTACCGGCGCAGAAGCTCTGCGGCATGACCCATTTCATGGCCGAGAACGCCCAGAACCGAAGCCAGATCCGGGCCGTCAGGCATGGGTTCCGGGCTGGGTTCCATCACAGGCGCCCAACCACGGCTTCGATGGCCTTCTTCATCGTCGCGGTCGTGAACGGCTTGCGCACCAGGTTGTTCAGGCCCAGCTTCTGACCTTTCTGGATCAATTCCGGCGTGGGCGTGCCCGTCACCAGAATATAGCCAACGCGCGAGGTCGACTTGTTGCGACGCAGGCCTTCCAGAAGTTGCAGACCGTCCATGCCGGGCATGTTGTAGTCGGCCAGAACCAGATGCACGGGGTCGGCCGCAAGACGCTTGAGCGCCCCCTGGCCGCTGCTTTCGGTCGCGATCTGATAGACCCCAAGCTCTTCCAGAGCCTGGGTCACCAGGCCACGGCTCACCGTCATGTCGTCAACAACCATGACCCGGAGGGTATCCTTGAGTGACACGTCCTTTTCCTTTCCTTAGGCTGATCCCGCCGGTGCGGCGGATGCGCTCAGCGAGCGTTTGCGATAGGCGGTAACACCGGCCGGCTCGATCACCGATGTTGCCGGTCCGGTCACCCGCTCCGAGTGACCGATAAAAAGCATGCCGTCGGGGTTGAGTTTTTCCGCGAGGCGTTGCCACAGCGTCTGCTGTGTCTTCGTGTCGAAATAGATCGCCATGTTCCGGCACATGATCACGTCGAACCGGCCGGCCATCGGCCAGTTGCCGTTGATGTTGAGTTGCCGGAACGCGACCAGCGTCCTCACATCGTCACGGACCTGGCGGTTGGGCTTCTTCCGTTCGGAACTGTTGAAGACCTGCCCCTCCCACTCACCGGGCGGGAACTTGCACAGGTCGTCGGAATAGACGCCCTCCTCGGCCTTGCGCAGCACGAACGGATCGAGATCGGTGGCGAGGATGCGAACATCCAGCTTGCCGGCCTCGGGGCACAGGCGCACCACGCTTCCGGCCAGCGAATAGGGCTCCTGCCCCGACGAGCATCCGGCAGACCAGAGCCGCACCCGACCACCCGACCGCGCCTTGGCCACCAAAGCCGGCAGAACCTCGCCCTGCAACTGCTCGAAGTGATGCGTTTCCCGGTAGAAATGGGTCACGTTCGTCGTCAGGACCGAGATGAAATGGTCGGCTTCCTCGGCCAGGTTGGCGCGCAGGTATTCGTCATAGGCCGCAAATCCATCGAGCTGCAGCGCAATGATGCGACGGCCCAGTCGGGAGTGGATCATCGCCTTCTTCGACGGCTCCAAGTGGAGGCCGTATTCGGACTTGGCGAAGGCCGCAATGCGCCGGAAGTCATCCTCTCCGAAGGGGATGTCCCGCTGCGTGCGCGGCGCGATGGAGTTCACGGGCTTGTTCATGCTGCGTCTGTCAGTCCCTGGGGCATCAGGACCTCGGGGGCGAGGATCCGCGACATGCCTTCCTCGATCGAGATCAGGCCAAGAATGCTGGTCGGACCGTCGCCATTGCCCATGGTCGGCGCTTCGCAGATCTGCTTGCCCTCGACCGTCAGGATTTCCGAAACCGACTCGACCAGAAGACCCACGGTGCGCGACCCGATGGCGACCACGATGATCACGTGCCGCGGCGAGGGATCACATTCGCCAAGACCCAGCTTGGCCGACAGATCGAGGATCGGGATCACCGCGCCGCGCAGGTTCATCACGCCCAGCACCGCGTCTTCGGCATGGGGCAATGCGGTGACCGGCGTCCAGCGGCGGATCTCGCGGATCTGCGTGATCTCGATGCAGAAGCTCTGGCCGCCGGCCTTGAGCGTCACGAATTCAAGAATGTCGTCGTCAGCCCATTGTTGCGGTGCCGGCATGGTCCGTCTCCTCTAGCGCTGCCATGTCGCGGCTGAACTGGCCGGCCATGGACAGGATGGCGTCTGTGTCGATGATGAGAGCGATGCGGCCATCGCCCAGAATGGTTGCGGCGGAGATGCCGTCGATCGCGCCGTAGTTGCCCTGAAGGCTCTTGATGACGACCTGCCGCTGGTCGGAAATGTCGTCCACGGCCAGCGCCACGAGACCGGACTGCTCTGACCGGATCAGGATCAGGATGCTGTCCGTCGATACGTCGGCATCCGAGGAGAAGCCAAGCAGGTTCGCGAGGTTCACGATGGGCACATAAGTTCCACGGATCGACAGAAGCCGCCCGTCGCGCCCGAAGGGAACGATATCCTGCGCCTTCGGCCGGATCGTCTCCACCACGCTGGACAGCGGCGCGACCAGGGTTTCCCCGGCAACATGGATGACCATGCCGTCCATCACCGCAAGGGTCAGCGGCAGCGCGATGGAGAACTTGGTGCCCTCCCCCTGCTTGCTGCTGATCGAAATGCGGCCCCCGAGAGAGGTGATCGCGGTCTTGACCACGTCCATGCCGACACCGCGCCCCGAAAGGTTGGTGACCTTTTCGGCGGTCGAGAAGCCGGCCATGAACAGCAGGTTGTCGATTTCCGACTCGGAGAGCTTGGCCTCGGCGGGAACAAGCCCTTTCTTGACCGCGATATCGAAGATCCGCTTGCGGTTCAGCCCGGCCCCGTCATCGAAGATCTCGATCAGCACGTCGCCAGAGGAATGGGCGGCCGACAGACAGATCGTGCCCTGCGCGGGCTTTCCGGACTCGGCCCGTTTCTCCGGGCTTTCGATGCCGTGATCGACGGAGTTCCGGATCATGTGCGTCAGCGGTTCGGACAGGCGTTCGACCAGCGTCTTGTCGATTTCGGTCGCCTCGCCCTCGGTCACCAGAACGACATCCTTGCCCAGCGAATAGGCCGCCTCGCGCACGATGCGCTGCATGCGCTGGAACAGCGGCTTCACCGGCTGGGCGCGAATGGCCATCACGCCTTCCTGAAGCTCGCGGGCCAGATACTGGTAGTCGTCCAGATCGCCCATGATGTCGGAATTCGCCGCGATCCCGCTGGCGATGACCTTCTGCAGGATCACAGCCTGGTTGATGATCAGCTCGCCAACGGTATTGATCAGCCGGTCGACGCGCTCGGGATCGACCCGAAGCGTCGTTTGGGGCACGGCCGACGATTTGCTCTGAGCCTTGGATTTGTCCGTCGCAGGCTCAGGCGACGCCGGGGACTTTGGGTCGGGGGGGGCCTCCGACTGAAGCGCCTCGGGTTCGGGCAGATCGGGCACAGCAGCGGCTTCGGCCGGCTCCGGTTCGGCTTCGGGCAGATCGATCGCGGCAAGCGCCGCGTCGTCCGCACCGCCATCGGTCGCGGCAAGATCGTCTTCGACCGCCTCAATCTCGCAGATGTCGTCGATGAAGGCAAAGACGTCCCGGATGCTGGCCTCGGAGACATTGCCACGCAACATCAATTCCCAGGACAGATAGCACCGGTCGGGATCGAATTCGGCCAGATCGGGAAGCGTGGCGGCGTCGCAGGTCACGTCCAGCGTGCCCAGTTCGGCCAGTTCGCCGAACAGCAGCGCGGGGTCATGGCCGTTGCGGAACATGTCCGGCGTTCCGGTGACCTTGACGCGATAGCAGACGTCATCGCCGGCTTCGACTTCCACCAGTTCGACCGGGTCGAAGGTGAGCGGCTCAAAGCCAAAGAGTTCTTCTTCGGCTTCCTCGCCACCTCCTCCGGCGGCGGGTTCTTCTCCGGCCCCGCCGGCCAGCTCACCCAGTTTTTCCAGAAGCTCCGGCATCGCCTCCGGAACCTCTTCGCTTTCAGCCTGCGCAAGGTCGACAAGGTCGGCCAGCACGTCACCGGCCCGCAGGATGGTGTGCATCCCGTCCGGATCGGGCGTCAGATCGCCCGACCGCAAGCGGTCAAGAACGGTTTCGAAGCGATGCGCGAAGGTCACGAGCGTGTCGAGACCGAACGCCCCGGCCGCCCCCTTGATCGAATGCACCGCACGGAAGATCGCGTGAACGGTCTCCTCCTCGGCGGTGCCGGCTTCAAGCTCCAGAGAGCCTTCGGAAAGCTGTTCCAACAGGTCTTCGCATTCTGCGAAGAAGGCGGCCTTCAAATCATCGCGCGACATGGATCAACGTGCTCCTGTCACTCGGCGGATAACGCTGACGAGACTTTCATCCTCGAACGGCTTGACGATCCAGCCGGTGGCCCCGGCCTTGCGCGCCCGTTCCTTCATCGAGGCGCCGCTTTCCGTCGTCAGAACGAGGATCGGAACGCGGGTATTGGTGTCGCCGCCGCGAATGGACTCGATCACGCCGAAGCCATCCATCTTGGGCATGTTGATGTCCGTGATGACGGCATCATAGCGGTCTTGCGAAAACTGGCTTACCCCGTCCACACCGTCATTGGCGGTGGTGACCGTGAAGCCGGCGGAACTGAGACATTCGCGCACCATTTCGCGCATGGTCAGCGAGTCGTCGATTGCGAGTACGTTTGTCATTGCTGAACTACCTCTGTGCCGAGGATCGGGTCATGGAGGCCCAGAAGGCTCAAACCTTCGCAAAAGGCCGGCGATGGGTCGGAGACGGTGAAGGTGCCACCCTGGCTTTCGACATGCCGCCGCAAAGCAAGAAGCAATTGCGCGTCATGGGCAGACGGCGCCTTGGCCTCTTCGGCGGCGATCGAAACCGAACCGGGGGCGGATTCGAGAACGGCCCGGATGGTGTCCTTTGGATTTTCCAACCAGGCATGATCCCGGACATCCAGTTCAAGTTGGCTTTCGGCGCTCATTCCGATCCCCTGTTGCTGCGGCAAACTTTCTCCTCATGGTTGCTTACTCTCCAGGTACCTAAAAAGTGGTGAACGCCGGCCGGGCTTTAGAACGGGAAGAAACAGCCCCACACCGAACCGGCCGGAACCTTTGAAATAGGAAGATTTCGCTGGCAAAAGTTGGACCGGCCCGGGGCAAATTGGCGTCATCCCCAAACGGTTTCTGGTCGCCCAACCCGCCCCGGTGAACGGGGTCCGATGTCGGGCCCGGCCGGCGCCTAAAGCGGGATCACGTCAACCTGATGTTCGGTCGTATGCGACCCCGCGGTGCGGGACGAGCCCTTGACCGGGGCCACATCGGCATAGTCGCGCCCGATGGCCACCGCGATGTGATCCCCCCCGACCAGCAGGTCGTTTGTGGGGTCGATCTCGATCCATCCCATTTCAAAACCGCACCACGCGCGGACCCAGGCATGCATCGCATCCGCCCCTTCCAGCCGCGGCTGTCCCGGCGGGGGTGTCGTACGCAGGAAGCCACTGACATAGCCCGCGGGAATTCCGATCGCCCGAAGGGCCGTGATCATCACATGGCTGATGTCCTGACACACGCCCCGCCGGCTCTCGAACGCATCAAGCGGCGTTGTCGTGACTTCGGTCGCCTCAGGGTCGAACTCAAAATGGGCGTGCAGCGCCTTCGACATGGTCTGGACCACATGGAAGACCGGCATGGAAAGTTCCGTCAAATCTTCTGCAAACGCCGCGATCTTCGGTTCGATCCGGAGACGTTCCGATTCTCCAAGGAAATGATGCGGCGCCGACGGACCGATGGAATTGACCGTTCCGATCTCTGCCCCGAGACTGGCCAGCGGGCACGACAGATCCAGCGAGGTCGGCGGCCCGAAGCGCCGCACCCGCCCGGAAAACCGGAACAGGATCTCGGACATCGATCCGTAATGGGCGATTTCTGTCGTCGGATTGCCGAAGAAATCCACCCCGTCGCGCCGGAAATCAGGCAGCGGATCGGTGCTGACATAGCCAGAGATCAATTGTTGCTCGGGCCCACTCAGCGGCATGATGCGCAAGAGCGCCCGGTTGGCCGCGGCCGGGCTGTCATAGGCGTAGGTGATTTCCAGCCGTATATCGTAGTCGGTCGACATGCACCCTAGCTCAGATATTGCGCGGTCACCGCGTCAGAGATGGCCCGGACATCGGTTCGCAACTCGATAAGCCGTTCGGTCGTCAGCTCCTCGGGCACCGCAACCGCAAGCGCGGTGTGCACCACAAGGATCTTGCGGGCCAGATCGGAAATCGGCCCCGGACCGTCAAACCGCGACAAAAGTTCTTCCTGTTCCCGAACGAGATCAAGCTGGAACATGACCGAGCGCGGGTTGCCCGGGTCGAGAACCATCAGGTCGACCACGGTATTGCGGTTGTTGGTGACGGAGTAGCGGCGACGATGGGTCATCACGCTGTCACCCACATCGATGGCCACATCGAACCCGCCCGGCGGTGTTTCGGGATCGATAAAGGCGATCAGCACCGAAAGCATGTGATCGGCCCGTTCCAGCGCGCGCCCCATGGTCAGAAAGCGCCAGCCGCTGAAGCGGAACATGTTATCCTGCACCAGGCCCGAAAACCCCGCAAGCTTGCGCAAGAGAACCCCAAGTTCCCGCGCCGCATCGTCACCGGGCCGAACACGGTTGTACATCCCCCGGGCCGAGAAGGACAGATCGCTCAGCGCGTGCCAGCCATCTGTGGAAAACCGGTCGCGCACCTTGCCCGCGCAATTTCTGGCCGCATCGAACAGGTCGAGAATGCCGGCGGGCAAGGGCTCCTCGATATCGAGGTCGAAGCCTTCGATGAACTCCGCCATGTAGCTCAGAAGCGGCAGGCTCCGGTCGCCCGCCTCCTCCAGCCGCAGGTGATAGGCACGAAGCTCCCGGATGCGGTTTTCGACACGTTCGACATAGCGGCCCAGCCAGAACAGGTTGTCGGCGGCACGGCTGGGCAGGATGCCGGGCATGCGCCGCAGGAATGGCCCTTCCTCTTGCGGGGTCAGGCTTTCGACGTGAACCGGTTTGTCGCTGACTACCCAGACATCGGCGACCGAGCCGCCGTTCTTCATGGCCAGCGCAGTGGGATCGTCGGTTCGCCCGATCCGGGCATAGCCGCCCGGCATCACCGACCATCCGGTCGGCGTGCGCGTCACGAACACCCTGACCAGCATCGGCCGCGGCACAAGCTGACCGTCGATCATCGCGGGCGTGGTGGACAGCGTGACCGCCTCCTGCCCGACCAGCCGGTTGCCCTCGGCCTCCAGCCAGTCGGCGATGGGCTTGTGTGCGGTTCCCCGGAAATCGCCGCCCAGCGCGGTGGAGGCATCGACCTCGAAAGGCAGATCGCTCGACAGCGCGCGCCCGATCATCATCCGTTCGAGGTTGTCGTAGACATACCGGCGTTCGGCGTTCTGCCCGCACCACCATGTGGCGATGTTGGGCAGCTTCAGCGGCTCCCCCATCAGGACCCTGCAGATATGCGGCAGGAAGGCCATCAGGGCGCGGGCCTCCAGCACCCCGGACCCGAGGCAGTTGAACATCGTCAGCGCCTGCGACCGCAACGCCGACACCATGCCCGGTGTGCCCAGCGCCGAGTTCTCGTCCAGTTCCAGCGGGTCGGCAAAGCGGGAATCGAGCCGCCGCCACAACACGCTGACCGGCTGCGGCCCGTGGATGGTGCGCACCATCAGCTTGCCGTCCTGAACCTTCAGATCCTCGCATTCCAGCAGCAGGAAGCCGAGGTAGCGCGCAATATACGCATGCTCGAAATACGTGTCCGTATTCTGCCCCGGCGTCAGGATCGCCACCCGCCCGTCATTGTCGCCGCGCAGGGCGCTCATCGCGTCCCGGTGTGCGCGGTAGAACCCGGCCAGCCGCTCGACATTCGCCTTTGGAAAGAGGTCGTGGAACACCCGACTGGTGGCCATCCGGTTTTCCAGAGAGAAGCCGGAACCAGACGGCGCCTGCGTCCGGTCACCCAGCACGATCCAGCTTCCGTCCGGAGAGCGACCGATCTCGAAGGCGAGAAAATGCAGGAAATAGCCGGAGCTGGGCTTGATCCCCACGATGGGACGCAGCCATTCGCGGTTTTGCGCCACCAGTTCGGCGGGCAACAGCCCCCGCGCCACCAGATCGCCCACGCCGTACAGATCGGCCATGACCTTTTCCAGCAGCTCCGCCCGCTGGACCAGCCCCTCTGCCAGAACCTGCCATTCCTCGCGGGAAATCATTACCGGGATATGGCTCAGCGGCCAGTCGCGGATCGTCGAGCCGCTGGAGGTATGCTCGCGGTAATAGACGCCGGCATCGTGCAGATACTGGTCGCCGCGGGCAAAACGCTGTTCCAGTTCTTCCGACGACAGCCCGGCCACAAGATCGATCAGCGGCTTCCAGACCGGCCGAAGCGTGCCGTCGGGCTGCATCAGTTCATCGGCCACCTGCGGCGGCGGATGGTAGTCTTTCAACAGCGCCGCCACCGGATCTGCGGGGATCCCGTCGGTGGCGATTTCGTCCGGCGCGCTCATCGCATCAGATCCCTGCCGCCCGGCGCAGGTCGAGCGTCATGGGGAACTCCGGATGCGGATGCTCCGCCGCGGGCCAGTAGCTGCCGGGCGTGTGCCCCAATTTCTCGAACCGTGCCAGCCGCCGGGCCTCGGCCTCGTTCGCGTTCACCGGGAAGGTTTCGTAGTTGCGCCCGCCGGGATGGGCGACATGATAGGTGCAGCCGCCCAGCGCCCGGCCCGTCCATGTGTCGAAGATGTCGAAGGTCAGCGGCGCATTGACCGGCAACACCGGGTGCAGCGCCTCGGCCGGTTGCCATGCCTTGAAGCGGACCCCGCCGATGGCAACGCCGCTTTCCTCGGTCGCATGCAGCGGCACCGTCCGCTTGTTGCAGGTGACGATATAGCGGTCGGGGTTCAGGCCCGTCAGCTTGACCTGCATGCGTTCCACAGAACTGTCGGTGTAGCGCACGGTTCCGCCGATGGCCCCGCGTTCGCCGAGCACGTGCCAGGGTTCCAGCGCCTGCCGCAGTTCCAGATGCAGCCCCTCATACTCGACCTCGCCACAGAAGGGGAAGCGGAACTCCTGCTGCGCCTCGTACCATTCGGACCGGAAATCGAAGCCGTGATCCTGCAGATCGCGCAAGACACCCATGAAATCCTGCCAGACGAAATAGGGCAGCATGAAGCGGTCGTGCAGTTGCGTGCCCCAGCGCACCGGCTTGCCCTTCACCGGGTTCGCCCAAAGCCGCGCAAGGATCGCGCGGATCAGCACCTGCTGGGCAAGGCTCATCTTGGCGTCGGGCGGCATCTCGAATCCGCGGAATTCCACCAGTCCAAGGCGCCCGGTCGGCCCGTCGGGAGAGAACAGCTTGTCGATGCAGATCTCCGACCGGTGGGTGTTGCCGGTGACGTCAATCAGGATGTTACGCAAAAGCCGGTCCACCAGCCAGGGCGGCGGGGCATCGCCCTCGTCCGGGTCGGGAAACTGGGAAAGCGCGATTTCCAGCTCGTACAGGCTGTCATGGCGCGCCTCGTCGATCCGCGGGGCCTGCGATGTCGGCCCGATGAACAGGCCCGAGAACAGATAGGACAGGCTGGGATGCCGCTGCCAGTAAAGCACGAGCGAGCGCAACAGATCGGGCCGCCGCAGGAAGGGGGAGTCCATCGGCGTCTCGCCACCGACAACCACATGGTTGCCGCCCCCGGTGCCGCAATGCTTGCCGTCGATCATGAACTTGTCGGCGCCCAGACGGGCCAGCCGCGCCTCTTCATAGACGCCGCGGGTGATCGCCTTGCAATCCTCCCAGTCATTGGCCGGGTGGACGTTGATCTCCAGCACACCCGGGTCTGGCGCCACCTTGATCACGTTCATGCGGGCGTCGTGGGGCGGGGAATAGCCCTCGACATGGATCGGCAGGCCCAGCGCCGCGGCGGTATCCTCGGCCGCGGCAAGCAGGTCGAGGTAATCTTCCAACGCCTCCACCGGCGGCATGAAGAGGCAGAGCCGCCCGTCGCGCGGCTCCACCGCGATGGCGGTGCGCACCTGCCCGCCTTCGGGGTCGACGCCCTGCTCCATGATCTTCTGGCGCCGTCCGGCATCGCGTGCCTCGGACACCGGCTGGGTATGGCCCGGCGTGACCTCTGGCAGGGTCGCGGCCTCCTCCTTCGCGATCCGCTCGAACTCCTCCATCAGCGCCTTTCGGCGTTCTTCCCGTTCCGCGTGGAAATCGGGCAGGGCGTCTTGCGGCGCGCTGGGATCGGCCGGGTAGACGTAAGGATAGGCCGATGGCGGAATATAGGGCAGCGCCCCCAACGGCAAGCGGAAACCGACCGGGCTATCGCCCGGCACAAGGAACAGATGGCCGCGGCGTGTCTTCCAGTGTTCGGACCGCCAGCGACCGCCGCTGGCCTTCGACTGCCAACGCTGGATCGGCAGGATATAACCCGCGGGGTTGTCCAGCCCGCGGGAAAAAACCCGCGCGATTCGGGCGCGCGCCTCGGCATCCTTCAGCTTGGAATCCTCGGGCGTCACGTTGGCGGGCAGGTCCGCCTCCTTCATGATCCACTCTACCGGGTCCTCGAAGGCGGGGTGCACGAAATCCGGGTCGATCCCCAGCGTCTCGGCAAATCCCGACAGGAACCGGTCGGCGTCCTCGGCGGTGGCGCCGGTCTGCCCTTCCTCGGCGATGAGGTTTGCATTCTGCCACACCGGCTTTCCATCTCGGCGCCAGTAGAGCGCGAAGGTCCAGCGCGGCAGCGTCTCACCGGGATACCACTTACCCTGCCCGTAATGCAGAAAGCCCCCCGGTGCGAACCGGTCGCGCAGGCGCCGGATCAGCGTGTCGGCCAGCCCTCGCTTCATCGGGCCGACGGCCGCGGTATTCCACTCCGCCGACTCGAAATCATCGATGGAGACGAAGGTCGGCTCCCCGCCCATGGTCAGGCGCATGTCGCCCTCACGGATCGCGGTATCGACCTTGTGGCCCAGGGTATCCAGCGCCTCCCACGCCTCATCGGAGAACGGCTTGGTGATGCGGGGATGTTCGGCGGTGCGATGCACCTCCATATGGAAGTCGAAATCGACCTCGGCGGGGCTTGCCATGCCGGTGATGGGGGCCGCGTTGCGATAATGCGGCGTCGCGGCCAGCGGGATATGGCTTTCGCCGGTCAGCAGGCCGCTGGTCGGGTCCAGCCCGATCCAGCCCGCACCGGGAAGAAAGACCTCGCACCATGCGTGCAGGTCGGTGAAGTCGTGATCGGTGCCCGGCGGACCGTCGAGCGACACCAGATCCGGCTTCAGCTGGATCAGGTGGCCCGACACGAACCGCGCCGCGAACCCCAGATGACGCAGGATTTGCACCAACAGCCACCCGGTATCGCGGCAGGAACCCGATTTGACCATCAGCGTTTCTTCGGGCGTCTGCACACCCGGTTCCATCCGGATGACGTAGTTGATCTCTTTTTCAAGCCGGGCGTTCAGGTGGACGATGAAATCGATGGTCCGGGTCGTCTCGCGCGGGATCGATTTCAGATAGTCCGTCAGCAACGGTCCCGCGGGCTCCGGCGTGCGATAGATCGACAGGTCCTCGACCAGATCTGCGGGATAGGCAAAGGGCCACTCCTCTGCCTCTTCGTTCACGAAGAAATCGAACGGGTTATAGACCGTCATGTCGGCGACAAGGTCCACCTCGATCTTCAGCTCACGCACCGGGTCGGGGAAAACGAACCGCGACAGCCAGTTGCCGTAGGGGTCCTGCTGGTGGTTCACGAAGTGCCCCTCGGGCAGAACCTTGAGCGAATGCGAAATCACCCGCGTCCGGCTGTGCGGGGCTGGCCGAAGCCGGATCACCTGCGGGCCGAGCGTGACCAGACGGTCATAGCGGTAGTGGGTGAGATGTCGAATGCTTGCGGTGATCGCCATGTGTACTTCCGAACGCCAAGGGTTAAGGGAACCAAAGACGGATTTCGGGCCGGTGTAAACCGGCTTGCGCGCGGCTTCGCCTCTGGGATGTCCCAACTGCCCACGGCTTCATCGATCGGGCGAGCCACAATCGATCAGGCGAGCCACACGGGTCAAACCCGGCCAATGCAACCAAAATGGCCATGGCCACGGCTGCGTTTCGCACTATGCTCTCCGCTGCCGCGACGGCCCGATGCGCCCCCCAACCGAACGATCTGATCGAGACATGCCCAGAATCCTGTTCAAGACCCTCATTCCCGAACGCCGCAGGACCCTGCCGGTTTTTCTTTGCCTTCGGTTGTCCGACGACTGGGCAGAACCGCGCCCGTGGATGTCGGGCAACGAACAACTTCCCTATCTTGGCTGGCGCGTGACGCGGCGCGAGAACGGGCGCCTGCTGACGCTGCTGTTCGGCCCGTTGCAGCTATTGGCCGCGGTGCCGCCGGAGCCCGAGAATGCCTCGGGCCCCGGAACGGTTCATCCGGGGCGGTAGACCCCGCACGGCCCGCAGGCGGGGCGCAAAGCGCCCCGACCCTCAAGTCTTGAAGATGCGGTAGATCGCAGGGATCACCAGCACGGTCAGCGCCGTCGACGATGCCAGACCAAAGAGCAGCGAGATCGCGAGCCCCTGGAAGATCGGGTCGGCCAGGATCACGGCGGCCCCGATCATCGCGGCCAAGGCTGTCAGCAGGATCGGCTTGAACCGCGTCGCACCGGCCTCCACCAACGTTTCCACCGTCACGCGTCCCTCCGGATCGGCGTGGCGAATGAAGTCCACCAGCAGTATCGAGTTGCGGACGATGATGCCCGCAAGCGCGATGAAACCGATCATCGACGTCGCCGTGAAGGGCGCGTCGAACAGCCAGTGCCCCAGCATGATGCCAAGGAAGGTCAGCGGCACCGGCGTCAGCACCACCAGCGGCAGACGGAACGATCCGAACTGCGCGACGACAAGGATGTAGATCCCCACCAGCGCCACGCCGAAGGCGGCGCCCATGTCGCGGAAGGTCACATAGGTCACCTCCCACTCGCCATCCCACAGAAGAACCGTGTCGGCCTCTGACAAGGGCTGGCCATGCAGCTTGATCTCCGGCTTCGGCAGGCCGTACCAGTCCATCTCCTCGATCCGGTCCTGCACGGCAAGCATACCGTATAGCGGCGCCTCGAAATCCCCGGCCAGTTCCGCGGTCACCATCTCGGCATAGCGACCGTTGTGGCGGAAGATCGGGAAGGAGGCATAGTCCCGCGTCATCTCGACCACGTCGCCCAGTTCGACGACGCCGCGCCCCCCGGGCAGCGCGTTGGCCGGCACCGGGGTCGACAAGGTCTCCTCGTCGATGACCCGGTCGCCCTTGTCGCGCGCCACGACGATCGGGATCGGCACGCGGCCCTCGCCCCGATGCGAATAACCGACCGTCGTCTCGCCGTTCAGCAGGCGCAGGGTTTCCAGCGCGTCGGCCTCCTGCACGTTGAAGAAGGCAAGGTCGGAAGGCGTCAACTCCGCCCGCAGGCGCCGGATCTGCTGCCCGAAGCTGTCGTCGACATCGACGATGAAGGGGGTTTCCTCGAAGGTCCGGCGCACCATCGCCGCGACGGCCCGCCGGGTTTCGGCATCGGGGCCGTAGATTTCGGCCAGAAGCGTCGAGATGACCGGCGGCCCGGGGGGCGGTTCGACCACCTTGATCGAGGTGCCGACGGGCACATCCAGATCGCGCAACCGCTCGCGCAACTCCAGTGCGATGGGGTGGCTCGACCGATCCCGGTGGTCCTTGCCCACGAGGTTGACCTGCACATCGCCCAGATTGGGAGAGGTGCGGATGAAATAGTGGCGCACCAGCCCGTTGAAGTTGAAGGGTGCAGCCGTACCCGAATAGGTCTGGGCCGAGATCACCTCGGGCATTTCAAGGGCCACCCGCGCGGCATCCTGCGCCACGGCATCTGTCGCCTCGACCGATGCCCCCTCGGGCAAGTCGATCACGATGGCAAGCTCTGGCTTGTTGTCGAACGGCAGGAGCTTGACGGTCACATCCTTGGTGTAAAGCGCCGTCATCGACCCGAACGACACGAACGCCACCGCCAGCAGGAAAAACAGGCTGACCGACTTCCGCGCCAGGATCGGGCGCACGACATAGGCATAAAGCCGGCCAAGGGGACCGCCCGGATGCCCGTTCTCGCCATGATCATGCAGCGGCGCACGCCCCGCGATCTTGACCATCAGCCAGGGCGTGATCATCACCGCCACGAAGAAGGAGAAGATCATCGCCGCGGACGCATTCGCGGGGATCGGGCTCATATAAGGCCCCATCAGCCCGCTGACGAAAAGCATCGGCAGAAGCGCGACCACAACGGTCAGGGTCGCCACGATGGTTGGGTTGCCAACCTCGGCCACGGCCTCGATCGCGGCCTGAACGCGGGACTTGCCCTTTTCCTGCATGCCCCAGTGTCGCGCGATGTTCTCGATCACCACGATGGCGTCGTCGACAAGAATACCGATAGAGAAGATCAGCGCGAACAGCGACACCCGGTTCAGCGTGTAGCCCATCACCTGCGCGGCAAAGAGCGTCAAGAGGATCGTGACGGGGATGACGATGGCGACCACGATGGCCTCTCGCCAGCCGATGGCAAACAGCACCAGTGCCACGATGGAGACGGTCGCAAGGCCCAGGTGGAACAGAAGTTCGTTGGCCTTCTCGCTCGCCGTCTCGCCATAGTCGCGGGTGATCTCCACCTCCACACTGTCGGGGATCAGGTTTCCTTCCATCTCATGCATGCGGTGCAGGATGTGCTCGGCCACGACAACGGCGTTGGCCCCGGCCCGCTTGGCAAGGGCAAGGGTCACCGCGGGGCGGCGGATGATCTCTCCATCCTCGCCCTTGATCAGGCTTGCGACGTGGTGTTCATCCAGATCCGAGGTGAAGCGGATATCGGCCACATCGCGGACATAGACGGTGCGCCCGTCGCGCGAGGTCAGTTCCAGATTGCCGATCTCGGTCGGCGTGGACAGCGTCTGGCCCAGAACCAGCGACACCTGCTGCCCGCCATCGCGCACAAGACCCGCCGGGGCCGCGGAATTGGCGCTTTCGACCTTGCCGGCCAGTTGCTGCAAGGTGATGCCGAAAAGCGCCAGCTTCTCTGGGTCGGGGGCGACCTGCAGAACCTCCTCGGTCTCGCCCACCAGATAGGTCAGGCCGACATCCTCGACCTTGGTCAGTTCGACCTCGACCTCCCGGGCGATGCGGGTCAGATCGGCGGCGTTGATGCCGGTTTGCCCGTCCGCAGGCGTGAAGGTCAGCGCAACGATGGCCACGTCGTTGATGCCGCGCCCCACGACCATGGGTTGCGGGATGCCGACCGGAATCCGGTCAAGGTTGGCCAGGATCTTGTCGCGCACCCGCAGGATCGCGGTGTCCTGGCTGAGGCCGACCTTGAACCGCGCGGTGACCATGATCTGGTCGTCGGCGGTCTGGGAATAGACATGTTCGACATCGTCGATCCCCTTGACGATGGTCTCCAAGGGTTCGGTGATCAGCTTGACCGCATCCACAGCGCGCAGCCCGTCGGCCTGCACATGCACATCGACCAGCGGCACCGAGATCTGGGGTTCTTCCTCCCGCGGCAGGCTCATCAGGGCCAGAAGGCCCACGGCAAGAGCTGCCAGCAGGAACAGCGGCGTCAGCGGCGACTGGATGAAGCCGCGGGTCAACAGCCCCGCAATGCCAAGCGGCGACTTGCGGGGTTCCTTCGGGGTCTCGGGCGCGTCACTCATCGGCGGTCACCACGCGGTCGCCGGCCTTCAGCCCGGTGAGGATTTCCACCCACTCCGCCCCATCATGGGGCACGGTTTCGCCCGGAACGACGGCGCGACGCACCGGCCCGTCATCCGTCTGCACCGTCACGAAGTCGAGCCCGCTGGCCTGGATCACGGCCTTGGGCGGCACCAGAAGCGCCTCGTAGCTGCCCACCGGCAGGCGCACGGGCACGCGGCGCCCGATGAACCGGTCGTCCAGCCCGTCGACCTCAACATCGGCCAGAACCCGGCCGCCCTCTATTTGCGGATAGACCTTGGCCAGACGCCCGGTCTGCCCGTCCATGCCGGAGCCTGCGCCCAGATAGATCGTGCCGCCGGCTTCCAGTTCGGTCGCGTGGCGTTCGGGGATGGACAGGCGCAGGAACACGCCGCCCCCGCCGATCTCGGCCACGGTTTCACCGGGCGTGATGACCGAGCCGAGCGAGATCGGCACCGACAGAACTACGCCATTGTCCGGCGACAGCACCGCCCCTTCGGCGACCTGCTGTTCGATCACCCGGCGGTCTGCCCGTGCACTTTCGATCTGCCCCTCAAGCACGTCCACCTGCGTGCGCGCCTGATCCACACGCTGCTGCGTGCCCGATCCCTTCTGAAGCAGCGACTCGCTGCGCTCCAGCTCGGTCCGGGCGGTCTCGATCTGGGTTTGCAGCGCGCCAAGCTTGGCGTCGATGGCCCGCATCTGGAAGGTCAGCTTGTCGTCTTCCACCCGCGCGATCTGCTGGCCGGCGGTCACCCGGTCGCCCTCTGTCACGGTCAGTTCCACCAGCGTACCGCCGATGCGGGCGCGCCCGGGCACACGGTCGCGCGTTTCGACCTGGCCATAGACGGCCTTCCATTCGGGCACTTCGACCGGTTCAAGAACGTATTCGGCCGCAAGGGCCGGCAGGGCCAGCAGCAAGCCCAGGATCAACGGAAGTGTTCTTTTCATTTCTTCGTCCTCCGGCGGGGTATGCGGACTATGACACGCAGCCGGTCCCGCAAAAGAAAAAACTGTTCCCCCTGCGGCGTAATGCGCAGGTGTTACGTATTCATTTCCCTGAATGTATCAGTCAACCCGCTTTCGATGCAAGCCGTGACATTGGCCCGGTCATGTCACCGGATGCCAAACCACGGGACGCGACGGGCGGGGTGCGACCGGGTTGCTCAAATTGCGGGAAAGGCTTCGCCCGGCATGCCGTCGAATGCCTTGCCCGATATGGCTTGTCGCCTTATCCTTGTCACAAGAATGGCGTGTTCGCCAAGAACACCTGACCGCGCCGATCATGGGGCGCAGGCAACGGGGAGCGGTCGCCCGTCGCAAGAAACGGAAGCAGTCGTCGCGATGCCCGCATCGAATGTAGCCATGCCCAAAACCGTGACACAGGCCGGCGCACCCGAAACCGCCGACAAGCCCGACAGCCTGACGGAATTCGCGCTGGAGCGTCTTTTGTCGACGACCGAAGGCTGGCGCAGGCTGATGCGAGAGGCCGTGGCCCAGTGGCCGGACGCCTCTCCCCTGTCCATCGTATTCGCCACCGTGAACGCGTCCGCGCAGATCGAGGCGATCTTTGCCGAGGGCAGCCCGTCGCGAAAGGCCGCGCAGCACGGGTTCCGAATCGCGGGGCTGTTGTCGGCCGATCTTTACGCGATGGAGGCACTTGGCCTGCCGCGGAACCGGGCGGCCGATGTCATGGCCTACTGGCAGAACCACGACGACTATTTCCTGACGCTTTGACGACGGCGCGGCTCAGGCCGCGTTGCTCTGTTCGCCAAGCGGTTGTTCGATCACGAAATCGGTGATCGTCGCGCCGACCCACATGCAGAATAGCGCCAGCCACGCCGTCCCGACGAAGATCGACCCGCCGGTCACGCCGGCCCCGATGGAACATCCGCCGGCCAGCATGCCGCCAAAGCCCATCAGCGCCGCACCGATCATCGCCTTGCGCATGTTCACCTCGGACTGGAAGCCCTGCAACTGAAGGTCGCCCGCCACCCAGGCCGCCGCGAAGGCCCCGATGAAGACGCCGGGGACCAGGCCGATATCGAACTGCCAGACCGCCGGGCTTTCGAGGAAGAACATGAGCGTGTTGGCGGACGGGCCGGTGAAGGTGATGCTCTCGATCTGGATCGGGTCAAAGCTGATCTGGCTGAGACTGAAGGTCAGCACCCAGCCCACCGCCACGGCAAAGCCCACGCCGGCGCCGAAGATCAGCGTACGGAACGAGATACGGTTGAGCCGCGCAAGCCAGAGTGCCGTGGCCGCAAACAGCAGCCCCAGCACCAGCCCGCTGTAATCGGGCAGGCCCGAGGCCTCGACAAGGTTCACGTTCCGCCCGCCGGCGGTGATCCAGAGAGAGGCGAGCTTGTCGCGCACCGGCGCCAGCCAGCCATGCAAGGTCATCTGCCCCACAACCGCGAAGATCAGCCCCGAAACGACCGAGCGCAGGTTGCCCGTGGCCGCCAGCACCAGAAGACGCCCGGCACATCCACGCGCCAGCACCATGCCGACGCCGAACAGAAGCCCGCCGATGATCGCCCCCGACCACGACCCGGGCACCGCCATCATGCGGGCATTGTCGGAATCCATGAGGCCCAGCAGTTCCGCGCCCTGCACCCAGACCAGCGCGGTGGAAAAGCACAGAAACCACACCGCAACCCGGGAGCCGAGCTTGCCCCGGGCAAATTCGACCGTGGCCGCCCGCAGGCAGAAGGACGACCGCTCCGCCGCCACACCGAAAATCATGCCGGTGATCAGACCGAACAGCGTCGCCGTCTGCGCCTCGCCCAGGCGTTCCACGATCGGCAGAATGTCCATAGGTTGCGTCTCCCAAGGCTCCCTGAGGCGGTTTCATGCCCGATCCGGCCTGGCCGGGCCTTGACATAGATCAGCCATCCCACGCCGGGCCGGGCACACCGAATCCGCTCGCCAAGTGCAGCACAGCCCGCTATGGCAACGCAATGAAGCCCTTGTTCCGTTCCTCCCCCCTGCCCCTTGGGCAGGCCGATGCGCTGCCGCTCTGGCGGCGGCCTGTATCCTTGTTGTTCGTGATGGCCTTTGCCATGCCGGTCGCCTTCGCGACATGGTCGGCCCTGCTGAACAACTTCGTCATCGAGGCGGCCGATTTCACGGGGGTCGAGATCGGCTGGCTGCACACGGTGCGCGAGATCCCGGGCTTTCTGGCCGTCGGTGTGATCGCCCTGATCCTTTTCATTCGCGAACAGGTGCTTGGGGTCGTCTCGCTGCTGCTGCTTGGCGTCGCCACGGCCGTCACGGCCTGGTTCCCGTCACTCGGGGGGCTTTTGACCGTCACGATGCTGAGTTCGATCGGCTTTCACTACTACGAAACGGTCAACCAGTCCCTGCAACTGCAATGGATCGATAAGGACCGCGCGCCGCAGACGCTGGGCTGGCTGGTCGCGGCAGGCTCGGCGGCGGCGCTGCTGGCCTATGGGCTGCTCGTTGCAACGTGGAAGGCGTTTGAGCTCTCCTACAACACGGTCTACCTGACCGCGGGCGGGTTCACCGCGGCGGTGGCGCTGTTCTGCCTGCTTGCCTATCCCCAGTTCGAAGCGCCCAACCCGCAGGTGAAACGGCTGATCCTGCGCCGGCGCTACTGGCTGTATTACGTGTTGCAGTTCATGTCGGGGGCGCGGCGGCAGATCTTCGTGGTCTTCGCCGCCTTCATGATGGTCGAGAAATTCGGCTTCGACGTGCATGAGGTGACAGCACTGTTCCTGATCAACTTCGTCGCCAACATGGCCTTTGCCCCCCTGATGGGAAAGGCCGTCGCGAAATGGGGAGAGCGCCGGGCGCTGGCGTTTGAGTATGTCGGACTGATCGTCGTGTTCCTGTCCTATGGCGGGATCTACTATTTCGGCTGGGGCGTGGTTCTGGCCGCGGTGCTTTACGTCATCGACCACATGTTCTTTGCCCTCGCCTTTGCGCTGAAAACCTATTTCCAGAAGATCGCCGATCCCGGTGACATCGCCCCCACCGCGGCCGTAGCCTTTACCATCAACCACATCGCCGCGGTCTTCCTGCCCGCACTTCTGGGCTATCTTTGGGTGGCCTCGCCGGGCGGGGTGTTCGCTCTGGCGGCGGGCATGGCGGCGGCGTCGCTGATGCTGGCACTGATGATCCCGCGCCATCCCGAACCGGGCAACGAAACCATATTCTCCCCCTTCGTCGCGGCGCCCGCGGAATAGGCCTCCGGAACCGGCTCACAATTTGGCGTGCGCAAGCGCTTTGCGGTAGGCGTACGCCGCGGCCGCCCTATTTGCGCATCGAGATACAGTTCGATGGAGGAGTGCAGATGTTTTCCCTGCTTGGCCGCAAGACAGAGATGGTGGACAAGGCCAGTGCCCTGCCCGGGCGCGCAGAGCCGATCCCCACAGCCGAAATCCACCATGTCTTCGGGCGCGCGCTGAAGGCACCGGTCCCCGAGGGGATGGAAGTGGCCGTGTTCGGGATGGGCTGCTTCTGGGGCGTCGAGCGGCTGTTCTGGAAACTGCCGGGCGTTTGGATGACGGCGGCCGGCTATGCCGGCGGCTACACCCCGAACCCGACCTATGAGGAAGTCTGCAGCGGCCGCACCGGCCATACCGAGGCGGTGCGCGTGATCTACGATCCTTCGGAGATTTCCTACGACCGCCTGCTTCGGACCTTCTGGGAAGGCCACAACCCGACGCAGGGCATGCGGCAGGGCAACGATCGTGGCACGCAATACCGCTCGGCCATCTATACGACCACCGACAGCCAGCGGCAGGCGGCAGAGGCCAGCCGCGACGCCTATGCCGAACGACTGCGCCGCGCTGACTATGGTGCAATCACCACCGAACTCCGCGATGCGCCGCCGTTCTACTATGCCGAAGGCTATCACCAGCAGTACTTATCCAAGAATCCCGGCGGCTATTGCGGGCTTGGCGGCACGGGCGTAAGTTGCCCGGCAGGAACGGACGTGTGAACAAGGGGATATCGGGCTTTGGGGCAGCGCATCCATATTATGGGCGCGAGCGGCACAGGTACGTCGACCCTGGCCCGTGTCCTGGCCACGCGCCTTGCCTCGCAGGCCTTCGATACCGACGATTTCTACTGGCGGCCGACCGATCCCCCGTTTCGCAAAAAGCGCACCCGCGACGAGCGCATCGCGCTGATGCAAGAGGTGTTCGCGCCCCGGTCGGACTGGGTTCTGGCCGGGTCACTGGTGGGCTGGGGCGATGCGATGATCCAGCGCTTTACCCATGTCGTCTATCTGACCCTGCCGCACACCGCGCGCAGGACGCGCCTCCACCACCGGGAACATCGCCGTCATGGCAATGCCATCCTTCCGGGCGGCGCACTAGAAGACAATCACCGGGCGTTTCTGGACTATGCGATGTCCTATGACCGACCCGAATTCACCGGGCGCAGCCGGCTTATGCATGAATCCTGGCTTCACGAGTTGCACTGCCCGGTCACCCGTCTGGATGCCAGCCCGCCGCCCGACGAGCTGGCCGACCGCGTGATCGAAAGGCTTGACCGGACCGCGGGGGCAGCCTAGGCGCTGGGGCCCGACAGGTTGCAGCAAAGGCCCGCCCCATGCCCACATTTACCGCTTTCACCACGCTGACGGGAAAGGACCCGGCCGAAGCACTGGGCCTTGCCATGGAACGGCTGACGCCAGAGCCCACCGGCATCGGTGTGTTCGAGATCGAGGACGGGTCGGGCCTGTGGGAGGTCGGCGGCTATTTCACCGAAGACCCCGACCGGGCGGGGCTGGCGCTTCTGGCGAACATGCACGGGGCCGCGGATTTCACTGTCTCGGAACTGCCCGAAACCGACTGGGTGGCCAAGGTGCGACGCGAACTCGCCCCGGTCGAGGCCGGACGCTTCTTCGTCTATGGCAGCCATGACGCCGACCGCGTGCCCGAAGACCGGATCGCCCTTCTGATCGAGGCGTCGATGGCCTTTGGCACCGGGCATCACGGCACCACGCAAGGCTGTCTGCGCGCACTTGACCGGCTGGCAGACGCAGGTGTCGCGCCGCGCTCCGTCGCCGATATCGGTTGCGGGACAGCGGTTCTGGCGATGGCGGCCGCACGGCTTTGGGAGGTGCCGGTGCTGGCCGCGGATATCGACCCCGTCGCGGTCGAGGTGGCCGCGGCCAATGTCGCCGCCAATGGCCTGACCGGGCGCGTTGCCTGCGTCGAGGCCGCGGGCTTCGGCCATCCCGATATCGAGGCCGCAGCCCCCTTTGACCTTGTCTTCGCCAACATCCTCAAGGCCCCGCTTCTGGCCCTTGCTCCGGACATGGGCGACCGTGTGGCGCCGGGCGGCCATGCAATCCTGTCGGGCCTGCTGAACGAACAGGCGGCAGAGGTCGCGATGCGCTATGCCGACTGCGGCCTTGATGTCGAGGACCGAGAGGATATCGGCGACTGGTCAACCCTGTGCCTTCTCAAGCGGATCGAGTAGACCTCCCGCCGCAAATACTTTGAAGATCAGGCGGCCCCGCGCAGGATGCAGAGGATCGCCGCCACCGTTTCGTCAAGGGTTCCGTTGCCGTCGACGGGGCGCCACTCTACCCCGCCTTCGAAATGAGACAACTGCAGATCAAGGATGTCGAGGGTCGCATCGGAAGCCGACGCCTTGCGCGCGGCCAAGCGCTCATGCAAACGGCCCGCCCCGACATCCAGCCAGAGCGGCGTGAAGGACAGCGTCTTCATCGCCGTCACCAGATCGGCGCGCAGTCCGGGCTGGTCGAACACCGCGCCGACCACGACCGCACCGCCCGACGCGGCCACCTGCCGGGCCCGGGCCGACACCCGATGGTAAACCTCGTCCGACACCTTTGGGGCGTATGCCTCTTGCGGCAGATGCTCTTCGGGCGCCACGCCGAACATCTGCTTCCGCGTGCGGTCGCTTTCGATCACGCGCGCCCCCGGCGGCAGGCCGATGCAGGGCGCGATCCGTTCGGCAATCGTCGTCTTGCCGCTGCCGCTGAGCCCGCCCACGGCGACAACCTGCCCGCCTTCGGCCCGCAGAAAAGACCACGCCAGATCGAAATACTCCCGCGCGAGATCGGCCAGCGCGTCGCGCTGGGTGCCGGCGCTTTCGGCCGCGGTCGCCGTCACATGGGCCCGCACCTCGGCCCGAACCGCCATGAAGAATGGCAACAGCCCCCAACCGTCATCGGTTTCGGTCTCGTCGAAATACCGGTTGGCCAGAAGGTTGGCGAGGGGCCGCAAATCCCGGTGCCACAGGTCCATCAGCAGAAAGGCAAGGTCGTACAAGACATCGACCGTCGCCAGCGCATCGTTGAAATCGAGGCAATCGAAGATCTGCGGCGCGCCCTCGAACAGGCAGATATTGCGCAAGTGCAGATCGCCGTGGCAGCGCCGCACCCGCCCCGCCCGGGCCCGCCGGTCGAGCCAGCCCGCATGGTGGCCGAGGTTTCGGCGCAATGCCTCATCCAGCGCCGCGACCTTGTCTGGCTGAAACACGGTGCTTGTGGCAAAGCCCGCCCGGTTGATGTCCAGCACCGCGGCCATGTTCGCCGCGCCACCGATCTGCCCGATCACCGGGGCATTCGCATGCAAGGCCTCGATGCTGCGGGCAAGGGCCGCAATATGGCCCTCTGTCAGGTTCCCCGCCTCGGCCACGCGATCCAAAAGCAGGTTCTGGTCGAAACGCGCCATGTCGACCACCGCGTCGACCAAAGGGCCGGCGCCATCGAAGACCAGACCACCATCTGCGGCCCGGGTGATGCTGCGAAAACCCCGATAGATCGCCGGGGCCGTGGGCGCGTTCAGCGCGTATTCCTTCTGGCAGGCGGCCAGCCGGATCGCTGGGGTCGAGAAGTCCGCGTAAGGAAGCAGGACCGCTCGCTTCAGCTTGCAGGCGCGGTCCCCCGCCAGGAACACCCGCGAGATATGGGTGTCGAGAACCTCCACCGGGTCGGTGCCGCCATGGGTCGCGGGCGTGGACAGGAACGCCGTCACCTCTGTCTGATCGTCCAGGATCATGGAGAGCCCCCCGGTTTCTCTTCAGCCTAGCGCAGTCATGTGACGGCTGAAGGTGTCATTTCCACGCGCCCCAACGGCAACTTGATTTCAATCAAACGTTTGATTAAGATCTCCACATGACCGACGCAGCCCTGCCCAAAACGACGCGGGACAGCCTGATTCAGGCGGCGGTCGCGCTGTTCGGGCAAAAGGGCTTTGCGGAAACCTCCACGCGCGAGATCGCTGCCGCGGCCGAAACTAATGTCGCCTCCATCGCCTATCATTTCGGCAACAAGGCAGGGCTGAACGAGGCGTGTATCCGCCATGTCGCCGGGCAGATCGCCACCGCCATTGGCGGCCCCGTTCCCGACACCGCAACCGATCCCGACGAGGCTGCGGCACAGTTGGAGGTCATCCTGCGCCGGTTCGTGGGCTTTATCGCCGCTGCCCCCGGGGCCGCGGACGTCGTGACCTTCCTCTTGCGCCAGCTTGCGGGACCGACCGAGGCGGTCGACCTGATCTATGACGAGTTTCTCGAACCCCGGCATCGGGCGCTTTGCCACCTGTGGGGGCAGGCAACGGGCCTGCCCGCCGAAAGCGAGACGGTGAAGCTCAGCGTCTTTTCGATGATCGGGCAGGCGCTCTATTTCCGGATCGGTGCGCCTTATGTCCGCAAACGGCTGGACTGGAGCGAGATCGGCGCGGACGAGGCAGCCCGGATCGCCGATCTTCTCGTCGCCAACCTCAGATGCATGATCGAAAGGCAACGGACATGACCGGATTCATTTGCGCCCTGCCGCTGGCCGCGTCGCTGTTCAACGCCTGTGCTGCCCCGCCCCCCTTTGCAACCGGCTATGTCGAGGGGGAGTTCACGCTGGTCGCGCCCGTTGCGGTCGCCCAAATCCGCGCCGTGCATGTGGCCCGCGGCGACCGGATCGCCGCAGACACGGTGATGGTCGAGATGGAGCGCCGCGACGCCGAGATCGCGCTGGAAAAGGCCAAGGCGGCGCTGGACCAGGCACAAAGCCATCTGGCCGATCTGAAGGAAGGTAAGCGGCCAGAGGAAATCGAGGTGATCGAGGCGACGCTGGCCTCGGCCGAGGCGCAAGCGCGGGAGGCCGCCCGCAACCGCGACCGGCTGATCAGCCTTGCCGCCCGCGGCGTGGTGAACGAGGCCCAGCGCGACGACGCCGTCACCGCCGCCGAGGTCGCCGAAGCACAGGTGGCGCAGGTTCGCGCCGATCTGGCCGTTGCCCGCCTGCCCGCCCGTCCGCAGGCCATCGCAGAGGCCGAAGCCGCCGTAGAGGTCGCCCGCGCCGCCCATGCCAGCGCAGAATGGAACCTTGACCAGCGGCGGCTGTCCCTGCCCGAACCCGTCACGGTTTTCGACGTCATCCGTACGCCCGGAGAGATCGCCGGCCCCTCTGCCCCGGTCCTGTCGGTTCTCGGCGAAGACGCGGTGAAGCTGCGGCTCTACATCCCCGAAACCGCGTTCTCGACGCTCGCCACCGGCGATGACCTGTCGGTGCGGTGCGACGGCTGCGCCCCCGGGCTGACCGCGCGGGTGACCTATATCGCCAATGAGGCCGAGTTCACCCCACCTGTGATCTATTCGCTGGAGAACCGGCAAAAGCTTGTCTACCTCGTAGAGGCTCGACCCGATCCCGGCAGCGGGCTGAAGCCGGGGCAGATCGTCGACGTGGTGCGGCCGGGCGAATGACCGATCCGGCGATCTCCGTCACCGACCTGACCAAACGGTTCGGGCAAAAGACTGTGGTCGACCGGGTGTCGCTGTCGGTCCAGCGAGGAGAGATCGCCGGGTTTCTGGGGCCGAACGGATCGGGCAAGACCACCACCATCCGGATGATGTGCGGCCTGCTGGAACCCGATGGGGGCGAGGGCCGCGTGCTGGGATACGATATCCGCCGCAACCGCCGCGCGATCAAGCGCAAGGTCGGCTACATGACCCAGCGGTTTTCCTTCTACGAGGATCTGACGGTCGAGGAGAACCTGCACTTCGTCGCCGGGCTTTACGGCATGCGGCAGGTGCGCCGGGTCGTGCGCGACACGCTGGAAGACCTCGGCCTTTCCAACCGCCGCACACAACTGGCCGGCGGGCTGTCGGGCGGGTGGAAGCAGCGCCTGGCGCTGGCGGCCTGCCTGATGCACGACCCCGACCTTCTGATGCTGGACGAACCGACCGCAGGCGTCGACCCCAAGGCCCGGCGGGAATTCTGGGATGAAATCCACACCCGTGCGGCGGACGGGCTGACCGTTCTGGTCTCCACCCATTACATGGACGAGGCCGAACGCTGCCACCGGATCAACTATATCAGCTATGGCACGCTGGTGGCGCAGGGCACGGTTCCGCAAGTCGTGCGCGATGCGGGGCTGACCACGCTTGTCGTCTCGGGGCCGCAAAGTGCCGAGGCCGCCCGGCGGCTGCGCGAGGCCCCGGGGGTCGATCAGGTGGCGCCCTTCGGCAATACGCTGCATGTGGTCGGGCGGGACGCGGCTGCCCTGCGCCGGGCTGTCGACAAGGTCGCGGCTGAGACGAACACCCATGTCGCGCCCGCCGAAACCAGCCTTGAGGACGTCTTTATCAAGCTGATGGGCAACGGGGAGGACCCGCGATGATCGGCCGGTTTTTCTCACTCCGCCGGCTCTGGGCGCTTCTGGGCAAGGAAACCATCCAGATGCGGCGCGACCGGCTGACCTTCGGCATGATGCTGGGCATCCCCCTTTTGCAGCTGATGCTGTTCGGCTTCGCGATCAACACCGACCCCAAGGAGTTGCCCGCCGCCCTTGTCGCGCCGACGCAGGACCGGTTCACCCGCGCCATGGTGTCTGCACTGGAACTGACCGGCTATTACCGCTTCGTCGCCCCCAATGCGACCGCGGGTGAGGCGGAGGAGTTGATCGCCCGCGGCGATGTCTCGTTCGTCGTGACCATCCCGTCGGATTTCGGGCGCCGCGTGGTTCGGGGCGATCACCCCACGATCCTGATCGATGCCGACGCGACGGACCCCTCCGTCGCCTCTGGCGCGATCTCGACGCTGGGCACGGTCGCGGCGCAGGCGCTTTCGCGGGAAACCGGGGGCGATGCCGCGACGGAAGAGGCCGATGCCGGACAGTTGTCGGTGATCGTCCACCGCCGCTACAACCCCGAAGGGATCACGCAATACAACATCGTGCCCGGCCTTCTGGGGGTGATCCTGCAACTGACCATGGTGATGATGACCTCGATGGCCCTGACGCGAGAAACCGAGCGCGGCACGATGGAGAACCTGCTGTCCATGCCCGCGACGCCCCTGGAAATCATGCTGGGCAAGATCGTGCCCTATCTGGCCGTGGGCGCGGTGCAGGTGGTGGTGGTTCTGGTCGCGTCAAAGGCGGTCTTCGGCATTCCCTTCGTGGGCAGCCTACCGCTGATCCTTGCCGGGGTTCTGGTTTTCGTTCTCGCGCTGGTGATCCTCGGCTACCTGATTTCGACGGTCGCGCGCACGCAGATGCAGGCGATGCAGTTGACCTTCTTCTTCTTCCTGCCCTCGCTGATGCTGTCGGGCTTCATGTTCCCGTTTCGCGGCATGCCCGGCTGGGCGCAAACGCTTGGAGAGATCTTCCCGCTGACCCATTTCCTGCGGCTGATCCGGTCGGTGATGCTGAAGGGCGCGGATGCGGCGACGGTGTCGGGGTCTTTCCTCGCGCTTGGGCTGTTCGTAGTGGTCTTGGCCGGGGCGGCGCTGCTGCGGTTCCGCCGGACGCTTGACTGAGCCCGGTCAAACTCACGTCAATTGGGCGGGCCGGGCGGCAGGGGCCGCCCGTTCCCACGAATATCTCGTCCCGTGGATCGCTCAGACCGCCTTGCGGCGACGGGCTGCCCAGATCATCCCAATCCCGGCCCCCAGAAGCGGCAAGCTTGCGGGAAGCGGCACCGGCGCAGTCTGTTCAACAAAAGTCGCAGAATAGCTGTAAATTTCAGCATAGGCCCCATCGGACTTCGTCAAGGTGATATGGGCAACCGCATCTGCAAACGCGTTGAGCTCGCTTGCCGAAGGATACGCCAAACCGCTGTAAAGCGGATCGCCTGGCGCCCGGCCGAAAACCGTCTCGTCGGAGTCGAAGACGGCAAAACGCGTGCTGGTGATCGTCGTCCCGTTCGGTCCGGCACGATCAGAGCGACTGGCAACGCTAATCTGGTCGTAGATGTCGAGATTACCATCTGCAACCCCGTCAAAAATCTCGATACTATCGCTCGTTGCTATCGATGCTGCTCCGGGCAGGGTAACGGTCCCAATTACCACGCTCAAAGACTGGTAGGGCAGATACACACGATCATACACCCCACTTGCAGTAGACGTGTTGTACGGGCCTGCCAGCGGCGTCGCACTATCATCGACGGTCCAGGTAAACACCATTTCCGTCGCCCCGGCCGCCCCAAGCGCCGCCAGAGCGCCACTTCCGTAATCGTTCAGCCCCGAAAATACGGCCTCAAACGTCCGCGTTGCAGCGTCTGCAGCACCGACCGAAAGACCAAGTACCGACACCATGGCCAACAAACGTTTCATCGAACTCCCCCTCACAACTCACAAAGCTCGGACGCACACACCCGAACGCCAAAGCTGGCGGTGACCACCACCGCCAGAAAACGCTAGGGCTTGCAAAATCGACGGGTCAAGCGAAGAGTCTGCGGAAGCGGAACGAACGCCGATTTGCCGCAGACCGACCGGGCCTGTGTCCGCATGCGATCGCCGATACAGGAAAAAGATCCCGGGCAGCCAGCTTCCGGTATCCTTCTTCCCAGCCTGCGCTTGAAGCCCCCTGCCCCGGCACTCTATCTCTAGCCGAAACGAACCGAGAGGACCCGCCATGCGCCTGACCCCGCCCACCCCCGTCTTCGATGCCAATGCCAGCGCCGGAGGAGAGCTGGGCAACCTGCCCGAATGGGATCTGAGCGATCTGTACGCCGCCCCCGACGCACCGGAAATCGCCCGCGACCTCGACTGGCTGGAAACCGAATGCGCGGCCTTCGCCAAGGACTACGAGGGCAAACTGGCCGATCTGGATGCCGCGGGCATGCTGACATGCGTCCACCGGTACGAGGCGATCAGCCAGGTCTCTGGCCGAATCATGTCGTTCGCGGGCCTGCGCTATTACCAGAACACGGTCGATGCCGAACGCGCCAAGTTCCTGTCCGATCTGCAGGACAAGATCACCACCTTCACCACGCCGCTGGTCTTCTTCACGCTGGAGATGAACCGGATCGAGGATGCAAAACTCGATGCGCTGTTCGAGGCCAATGCCGATCTGGCCCGCTACAAGCCCGTCTTCGACCGGATGCGCGCGATGCGGCCCCACCAGTTGTCCGACGAGTTGGAGAAATTCCTGCACGATCAGTCCGTCGTTGGCGCGACCGCGTGGAACAAGCTGTTCGACGAGACCATCGCGGGTCTTGATTTTGACGTCGACGGCGAGACCTTCAATATCGAGGGAACGCTGAACTTCCTGACCGACCCCGACCGCGCAAAGCGCGAGGCCGCGGCGAAATCGCTTGCCACGGTCTTTGGTGAGAACATCAAGATCTTCGCCCGCGTCCACAACACGCTGGCCAAAGAAAAGGAGGTCGAGGACCGCTGGCGGAAGATGCCGACACCGCAGACCGGGCGGCACCTGTCCAATCATGTCGAACCCGAAGTGGTCGAAGCGCTGCGCAATGCCGTTGTGGCGGCCTACCCGAAGCTGTCGCACCGCTACTATGCGCTGAAGGCGAAATGGATGGGGCTCGACAAGTTGCAGGTCTGGGACCGGAACGCACCCCTTCCCATCGAAGAGCCCAAGACCGTGGACTGGGAACAGGCCAAGGCCACGGTTCTGGATGCCTATTCCGATTTCTCGCCGAAGATGGCCGAAATCGCGGAGCCGTTCTTCCACAAGGGCTGGATCGATGCCGGCGTGAAGCCGGGCAAGGCCCCGGGTGCGTTTGCCCATCCCACGGTGACGGATGTCCACCCCTATGTGATGCTGAACTACCTTGGCAAACCGCGGGACGTGATGACGCTGGCCCACGAACTCGGCCACGGCGTGCATCAGGTGCTGGCCGCCGATCAGGGGGAGCTTCTGTCCTCAACGCCCCTGACACTGGCCGAAACGGCGAGCGTCTTTGGCGAGATGCTGACCTTCCGCAAACTGCTTTCGTCCGCCGCGACACCGGCGCAAAAGAAGACACTGCTCGCCGGCAAGGTGGAGGACATGATCAACACGGTCGTCCGGCAGATCGCCTTCTATGACTTCGAATGCAAACTGCACGACGCCCGGCGCGAGGGCGAACTGACGCCGGAGAACATCAACGAGATCTGGATGAGCGTTCAGGGCGAAAGCCTCGGCCCCGTGTTCGAGTTCATGGACGGGTACGAGACCTTCTGGGCCTATATCCCGCATTTCGTGCACTCGCCCTTCTACGTTTACGCCTATGCGTTCGGCGACGGTCTCGTGAACGCGCTCTACGCCGTTTATGAGGAAAGTGGCGCAGACTTTCAGGAGAAGTATTTCGAGATGCTGAAAGCCGGCGGGTCCAAGCACCACAAGGAGTTGCTGGCACCGTTCGGGCTTGATGCCTCCGACCCGGCTTTCTGGGACAAGGGGCTTTCGATGATCTCGGGCCTGATCGACGAACTGGAGGCGATGGAAGACTGAGCCACCGCCGCACCCGCAAACCAAAAAAACGCCCGGGCCAAAAACCCGGGCGTCTCTCATGCCGGCGTAGCGCCTATTTCCACGCGCTCCATGGGAAGGGCTTTTCGTCACTGTCCAGCGCCTGGAAGCGGGCGTTCATCGCCATCCAGTTGCCCAGCTTCGTTCCGAAATCCTTGACGTAGGGGTTGCTCTTCTTGGTGAACAGCAGCCAGCCGAACTGAAGCACCGCGGTGACCACAAGCAGGGTCTGTGCGACCGAGAACAGGATCAGCAGAACCAGCATCCAGCCACCGCGCGCCCAGATTGCGCGGTCATCGCCTTTCAGGGCCTTTTCCACGGCTGCCGAAGCGGCTGCCGGCTTGTCTTGCGATGAGGGGGTATCAGACATCTCTATGCCTCCGGGGTTGGTTCCGGGGCCCGCCGCGCGCCCGAACGCGCCCCGGTTCAGAACAGGATCTTGTCTTTGAAATGGTGCGGAAGATCCGCTGCCGCAAGGCGCACGATATCCTTGTCCAGATTGGCGGCAAGTGCGTCTTTCAAAGGGCCGCCAAGTCGATTTCGCAACTCTCACAACACCTTGGGCGGCGCAGCCATGGCAAAGCGCGCGTATTTGCCGCGCGTCCGTTCCGGAACGGTGAGCACCAGAACATCATTGCCGAAAGTGCAGCGCTTCTGGTCGCGCAGGGAGGTCTAGACTTGGGCCAAGCCGCCGCCCGGGTAGCTTCCCTTGTCGTCTTCAGAACACCTCAAGGTAGCCCCCCATTGCGCAAGAGGGCTAGCCTGTCAGCCCGGGCTCATCCCCCGCAGCTTTTCAGACCGGCGGCGCAGGATTTCCACCGCCGACAACAGCAGGATGGAGATCGTCACAAGGATCGTGGCCACCGCCAGGATCGTCGGGCTGATCTGTTCCCGCAGGCCGGTGAACATCTGCCACGGCAGCGTCTGCTGGTTGGCCGAGCCGACGAACAGCACCACCACGACCTCATCGAAGGAGGTGATGAAGGCAAAAAGCCCCCCAGAGATCACGCCGGGCAGGATCAGCGGCATCTGCACCTTGAAGAACGTCGTCACCGGATCCGCACCCAGATTTGCCGCGGCCCGCGTCAGCGACCGGTCGAAACCCACCAGCGTGGCGGTCACGGTGATGATGACGAACGGAATCCCCAGCGCGGCATGGGCCAGCACAACACCGACATAGGTGCCCTGCAACCCGATCCGGGAATAGAAGAAGTACATCCCCGCCGCCGAGATGATCAGCGGAACGATCATCGGCGAAATCAGGATCGCCATGATCGACCGGCGGAACGGGACATGGTCCTGAGACAGCCCCACCGCGGCCAGGGTGCCCAGTGAAACCGACAGGACCGTCGCGGCCGGCGCAATCTTGACCGAATTCCACAGCGCCTGCTGCCAGTCGGGGTTGGTGAAGAAATCCCGGTAGTGTTTCAGCGAATACCCGTCGGGATCAAAGGCCAGCATCTCCGGCGTGAAGGTAAAGAAATCCTCGGCGTTGAAGCTGAGCGGTATGATCACCATGATCGGCGCGATCAGGAAGAAGAAGATCAGCCCGCAGATCACAAGGAACGCATAGTGCCATATCTTCTGGCCGGTCGTGGCATAGGGGGGAAGGTCAAGTTGAGACATGCGCGTTACCCCAGGCTGACATTGTCGATGCCCACCAGCCGGTCATAGACCCAGTACAGGAGCAAGACGACGGCAAGCAGGATGGTGCCCAGCGCCGCGGCCAAGCCCCAGTTGAGCGAGCTGGAAATGTGATAGGCGATCCGGTTGGAAATGAACGTCCCCGACGTCCCCCCAACCAGCTCCGGCGTGATGTAGTAGCCGATGGCAAGGATGAAGACGAGGATACAGCCCGCCCCGATGCCCGGCACGCTTTGCGGGAAATAGACCCGCCAGAACGCCGTCCAGTTCGTTGCGCCCAGCGATTTCGCCGCGCGGACATAGGTGGGGGGGATCGTCTTCATCACCGAATAAAGCGGCAGGATCATGAACGGCAGAAGGATATGCGTCATCGCGATGATGGTGCCCGTCTGGTTGTTCATCATGATCAGGCGGTTCGCATCGTCCACCAGCCCCGCCCAGACAAGGATATCGTTGATCACCCCCTGTTGCTGGAGCAGAACCTTCCACGCCGATGTGCGCACCAAGAGCGATGTCCAGAACGGCAGCAGCACGAGGATGAGCAGCAGGTTGGAGGTGCGCAGCGGCAGGTTCGACAACAGGTAGGCGATGGGATAGCCGAGCAGCACGCAGCTTCCCATGATCACAAGGCTCATGATCAGCGTGCGCTTGAACAACAGCATATAGATCTGCTGGTTCTCGGGTTGGGCCGCAACCCCATCCGCCGTCATCTGCAGGTCGACGGCATTCAGGAAATAGCCGCTGGTATAGGCGGGCATGAAGGTGCGGATGGTCGACCACGCCTCCGGATCGGCCCAGTCCTTGTCTACATCCGTGAACAGGTCGAACAGCGGAACGGTTTCGAAACCTTCGACCGCGTCATGTGCGGGGTCGAGGATCGCACGGCTTTCCGCATCCAGCTTTCCTATGGCCCCCGGCCCGACCGACATCAGGTCACGGTAGAGCGCGAGATAGACCGGTGCCCAGGGTTCCTCGGCGGCCGGGTTGTCGTTGTCCTCGACCTGAACGATCCGGGCGAATTCGCCGTAGGCATCGGCCGTCTCGGGCAGGACGTCGGCCATACCGGCCTTGACGCGGAACAGGGGCTGCGGCGTGTCAAAGGCGCGCCCGGCCTCTTTCGCGGCGTCGGCGGAGGCTTCCCACGCCCGATAGTCGGCCTGCCAGCCGGGGGCCGCCATCAGGGACATCCATGTCGCGGGTGCCTCCCACGCCGGGTCGAGGTCGGTGAACTGATCCATGTAAAGCTCACCGAAATCGTCCACCCTCCGCCCGGTCTTGCGGAACAGCGAGGAAAGGCCCGTCTGTTCATAGTTCAGGCGGGTGCCAAGGCGGCTGTGCTGCTTGCGCTCGGCCGCGGCCACAAGGTCATAGGTGAATGCGGCGAGAACCTCGTCGGGGGGCAGGTCGCTATCGTCGGGGTTCCACTCCTGAATGACCTGCGCGGTGCGCGGCAGCGTCTCGGACACGATCTGGTTTTCGACCGAGCGGAACAGCATGTCCGCGATCGGCGCGATGAAGGTAACGAGGATAAAGATCAGAAGCGGCGCGATCAGGGCCAGCGCGCGCAGTTTCTCGGCACGCAGGGCCCGCTGCAGGCTCTTCTTCAAGGGGGTTCCATCGGCCGCCAGAACCGGGCCATTGCCATTGCCGCCCGATCCATGCTGCGGCGCGGTTTCGCGGTTCTTCAGGGCCGCGGCCTCATGCAAGGCATCATCGGGTGTCGGAGAGTCTGCCGTCGAAGGGCCTGTGCCGCTCAGGGTCGCCATCACGCACCCTCCACGACAAGGATCACGCTGTCGGCGGTCCGGCGGCGAATATCCGCGACCTCCTGATAGGCAGGATCGTTATAGGCGGCAAGGGCGGCGTCATAGCTGGGGAACTCGATGACGACATGGCGGTCGTGGGCCGTGCCCTCCATCACCTGCGCCTGCCCGCCGCGAACCACGAACCGTCCGCCGGCTGCCTCAAGGATCGGCGTATCGCGCCGGATATACTCCTGATAGGCGTCCGGATCGTTCACCGTGATGTGGGCGATGATATAGCCCTTGGGCATTGCGCGTTCCCCCTGCCGTACATCGGGGCCGCGGCGCACCGGGCGCCGGGGCCGTTGTCAGTGTGGCGCGCCCCCTGATGGGCACGCGCCAGTCAGGCTTACTTCGCCAGCCAGGCCTGGAACTTGGCGTCCAAGTCGTCGCGGTAGTCCGCCCAGAACTCAAAGTTATAGAGAACGGCCGTCTTGGCGTTCGCCGGATCGGTCGGCATGTGCGGTGCCATCTCGATGCCAAGCGTGGCGTGCTTGCTCACCAGCGGCGCAGACGACGCACGCGCCGGACCGTAGGAGATGTACTTCGCCTGATCGGCAAGGCGCTGGGTGTCCGTCGCGAAATAGAGGAAGTCCATCACGCGGGCGAGACGATCCGCGGGCAGGCCGGCGGGAATGATCCAGCCGTCAAGGTCAAACACCTGATAGTCCCACAGCATGGCGACCGGCTGGTCTTGCTCTTCGATCAGGCTGAACAGACGACCGTTGTAGGTGGAGCCCATCACGACTTCGCCATCGGCCAGAAGCTGCGGCGTGTCGGCACCCGCAGACCACCAGATCACGTCATCCTTGATCGTGTCGAGCTTGGCCAGCGCGCGGTCCTGCCCTTCCTCGGTTTCCAGCACGTCGTACACTTCGTCGGCGGGCACGCCATCGCAGACAAGGGCCCATTCGACGTTGTTGATCGGACGCTTCTCAAGGCTGCGCTTGCCCGGGTAGGTTTCGGTGTCGAAGATCGCACAGACGCTTTCGGGCGGCGTGTCGCCCACCATGTCGGTACGGTAGCCGAAGGTGGTCGAATAGACGATCTGCGGGATGAAGCAGTCGCTGATGATCATGTCGCCGAAGTCTTCCGACGCCGGGGTGCCGTCCGGCGCAGGGGCAAGGTCCTCGTCGGCATCGATTTCCATCGCGAGGCCTTCATCGCAAAGCCGCATCGCGTCAGCCCCGGTCACGTCCACCAAATCCCAGGTGACGTTGCCCGCCTCGTTCATCGCGCGCAGCTTGGCAACCGCCTCGTTGGAACTGGAATCCCAGATGACCTCGACCTCGGGGTGCATGGCCTTGTAGGGTTCGGTATAGGCGTTCTTCTGGCTTTCCTGATAGGCGCCGCCCCAGGACACCAGCGTCATGGAGTCCGCCATATCCTCGGCATGGGCGAGGGGCGCGGCAAGCAGCGCCGCACCTGTCGTCAGCAGGATGCTTTTCAGTTTCATGCGATATCTCTCCTTGGTTTATCGCTCATTTCGTATTTGGCGCCCCACCCTTCCGGCCAGCGGCGGGGCTTGCCGCGCGCTCAGGCGTCTAGGGCGCGGCAGTCTTCCGGCAGCCAGCCGATCTCGATATGCTCGCCCGGCTTCAGCCGGCGCTGGTCGGGGGCGTTTCGGGTCTTGATGACGAAATCGTCGTTGCCCGCCACGCGCAACCGGGTGCGGTAGATGTCGCCCATATAGATGAACTCCAGCACCTCGGCATGGATCAAATGGGCATCGGGCGACAGCCGTTCCTTGTTGATTTCGACCCGTTCCGGCCGGATCGACACCAGCGTTCGTTCACCCGGCGCCCCCACATTCACGGGCTTGGCGTCGATCACTTCGCCGTCGTCCAGTTCGACCAGCGCAACACCATCGTTGATTTCCTTGACGTTGCCCATCAGCGTGTTGTTCTCGCCGATGAACTGAGCCACGAAACTGTTCTCGGGCTGTTCGTAAAGCACATCGGGGGGTGCCAGTTGCTGAATGCGTCCGTCATTGAACACGGCAACCCTGTCCGACATGGTCAGCGCCTCGGTCTGGTCATGGGTGACATAGACCGTCGTGATCCCCAGGTTGTGCGCAAGCCGCGTGATCTCGAACTGCATATGTTCGCGCAACTGCTTGTCGAGCGCGCCCAGCGGTTCGTCCATCAGCACCAGTTCCGGCTCGAACACAAGCGCCCGGGCCAAGGCGATCCGCTGTTGCTGCCCGCCTGACAACTGCGACGGGCGGCGCCCGCCGAACTCGCCCATCTGCACCATCTCCAGCGCGCGCTGCACCTTCGCCTCGCGCTCCGACTTGCCGATCTTGCGGACCTCCAGCGGAAAGGCGAGGTTCTCGGCCACGGTCATGTGCGGGAACAACGCGTAGTTCTGGAACACCATGCCGATCCCGCGCTTGTGCGGCGGAATATTGTTGATCGGATTGCCGTCCAGCAGGATGTCGCCATGGGTGGCGGTCTCAAACCCCGCCAGCATCATCAGGCAGGTGGTCTTCCCCGACCCCGACGGTCCCAGCATCGTCAGGAACTCGCCCTTCCCGATCGAGAGATTGAGGTCCTTTACGACCAGTGTCTCCCCATCATAGCTCTTTTGCACGCGGTCGAAGACCACGAAGCCCTTGTCCGTTGCGACGGCCAAATTTCACTCCCCGTTATTGCGCAGCATCCCTTTCGGGAACCACATGCGGCTCTTGGTCCGCTGCTCGAAAAGGTAGCAGGTGCGCGTTTGAGTGCAACGAAGAACTTGGGAGCGGGCCTGCGCGACCGGAACCGGGCGGAATCCGCCCCCCTGTTTCCGATCTTATTCTTCCCCGCTCGAAACCCAACACACGCGGTTCCCCGGCTTTCTTACACCACGCGCCCCGGATACAGGGAAATGCCGCGCCATTCAGCCTTCCTGCGGCAAACGTGCCATCGGATGCGAAAGCATGGCGCATATTTGCGCACCAAATGCGCCAAAACGCATAGATTTTCAGCAGAAGAAGGGCGGATGTCCCCGCGGCACGATCATTATTCATGCCAGAAAGTCCGGAAACCCGCTCGCGCCAGCCGGCACCAAGCCAACACGGGCACCCGCCCAAAGGGTACCATGAAATGCAGTCTGAGGCGCAAGGGATGGCGCACCCGACAGGATTCGAACCTGTGGCCTCTGCCTTCGGAGCGGGTCTAATGGGCTTTCCTAAACATGCGATAGAGCCCGCTAGAGCGCTATAATCATTGAATAATCATAGACACGGCCAACCGCCGCGCCGAAAGCTCTATCCGAGAATACGCCTTGGTTTCCGGCCGCGTGGTTGCGTCCTGCTTTCGTGAAACCGGGCCCAAAAAGAGGGCTTGAGCATGCCGAAGCTCACAAAGCGATTTGTCGAAGCGGTCAAGCCGGGGCCGAAGGGCACGGCGGTCTGGGATGATGAGGTGACCGGCTTCGGGCTCCGCGTTTACCCCTCTGGGAAGCGCAGTTACATCATCCAGTACCGCGCGCGGGGACGATGCCGCCGCTACACGATCGGCCGGCATGGAATCTGGACGCCCGAGACGGCACGGCGGGAGGCGAAGGCCCTGCTCGGTAACGTCGCCCGAGGCAACGATCCGGCCGAGGAACGAGAGGAGGACCGGAGGGCGCTGACGGTCAGGCAGCTCTGCGAGCAATATATCGAGGACATGGAGGCCGGTCTGATCATGGGCAAGGGCGGCCGACCCAAGAGAGCCTCGACGATCGAGATCGACGTGGGCCGCATCCGCCGCCACATCATCCCCCTCCTCGGCACCCGCCGCGTACGCGATATCACCAAGCCGGACATGAACAATCTCATGAAGGACATCATCGCGGGCAAGACCCGCGTCGTGATGAAGACCGAGAAGCTGCGCGGCAAGGCCATCGTCCGCGGCGGTCGCGGAACGGCGATCCGCACCATGGGTCTGCTTGGCGGCATATTCTCCTATGCAGTGGAAGCCGGCGTGATCGATCACAACCCGACCCACGGATTGCGCAAGCCGAAATACCAGGTGCGCGATCGGAGGCTGAGTGAAGCGGAATACCGGATCCTGGGCGGCATCCTGCGACGGGCGCAGAAGAGCGACCACTATCGCCTGCATGCCGAGATCCTCTGGATTCTTGCAGTGACCGGATGCCGGCGCGGAGAGATCATCAATCTCAGATGGAGCGAGGTCGACATCGAAGGCAGCTGCCTGCGCCTGATCGACAGCAAGGAAGGCGCATCCGTGCGGCCGATCGGCCTTCCGGTGATCGAGTACCTGGAAAGCAAGCGGTCTAAGCGGACCGGCACCTATGTCTTTCCCGGCCAGGGCATCGACAACGCGGTGGGCAACTTTCCACAAAGCTGGAAGAAGCTGCTGAGGGACACGCCGCTCTGGGATGTGACACCGCATGTACTGCGACACAGCTTCGCCAGCATCGCGAACGATCTGGGCTTCACCGAGATCACAATCGCTGCCCTGATCGGCCACGCGAAAGGCTCCGTGACCAGCCGCTACGTGCACACGCTCGACTCGACGCTGATCATGGCGGCAGACACGGTGGCGGGATATCTGAAGGCCTTGCTGGAGGGCGTCGAGTTCCGGCGGAACACGTACACGCTAGACCGGGAGTCGCGAAAGTCAGCCATCGAGCACATGCTGATCGAGTCGCGGCCTGCGCCTAAGCCAAAGCTGCTAGAGTATCGTGACTCGGGTAGTTGATACTGCGCAAATGAAACCGAGCAAATCGCAACCAACCTTAGTTGCGGGGGCTCGCAACTAAGGTTGGTGGAGAGCGCGGTCCCGCAGCTTGCGGCGTAGGATGGGCAGGCGTGGCGTAGAGAGGTCAAGGTCGCGCGATTTCAGCCTTCTCGACAACAGAGAAGCGCGCCGATACGCCTTTTACAGGCGATCCGAACATGAAACTCCCCAACCGCCTCAGGCAGTTTGGGTTTCAACCCTATCCTCCATCGGTGACGATTTCGACGCAAGCTTCCGTCGCTTCACATCGACCAATACTGAGGGTTGGCTTCGTCGATGGGCCGCCATACGTCTGCTGATCCACTTGGACAATTGCGAAGTCGATCCAACACCTCGAGGATTTCGGTATCGAGCGGGAGGTGACGGGAAAGCAGCGCGGCAGAATGTATGTTTGCAGCGACTACCTCGACATTCTAAGTTGAGGGACGGACCCACTTTGACGGAGATGTTGCGTCGGTTGATGGCATGGGCAACGCATCGGTCATCTGCACTTCTGGGTAGAAAGAACCTGATGGGATATGGCTTCTATCGACCACAGAGCTCGGATCGCCGGAGGCCTTGTATTTGACCTCGGCAGCGCAGAAACGAGCCAACGTGCTGGATCCAGCCCAGCTCGTTCGTATCGAAGCCGTTCATCGCGGATTCCTGTTTCAACATCTTTACACAGTGCAGTGCCTCTTATCGGCAGCGTCGTTGTCGATTCAGCGGGTCGAGGTTGAGAACGACGAAGATGTCGAGGTGCAACTGGATGGGCGCTGCATCTACATCCAGGTGAAGCACCGGAAAGGACCGCTCGCATGGAACGATATTGAGGAAGCCCTGACGCGCTTTGGCGAATTGCGCTTGGCTCACGAAAGGGGAGAGCGCGACGGAGACGCCGCGTTCCTCATCGTGAGCAACGCGGCGCCGAACGGCCCTCTCGCCGCAAAGCTCGCCGCGGCCGACTGGCCGGCCGATGTGCGGATTGATTGGCCAGCGGCCGATCCCGACGGCCGTATCCTTCCGGCTCCCCAAGCATCGCTTCTCGAAGCGGCTGAAGCGGCCTACCAGATGGCGGAAGGACTGCCGTTCGCAACGCTCGCTCCGGAAACGCTCGTTTGGAAGCTGGCGGGTCTCGTATCCCTTGCGGCTACCGGCGAAGACGCGGTCCTTGATCATGCCTTTCAGGTCGGAGAGCTTCCTAGCCTGTTCGAGCAAATGGTTCTGCAGTTACAGGACCTGCCCCTACCTCCGTCTCCCTACCGGGTTCAGGAACACGAACCAGAACTGCTGACAGGAGAGAGGGTCCGACTAATCGTCGGCTATTCGGGGGCCGGCAAGACTTCATGGCTGGCTCAGTCAGCGCAGCATGCTCCGGAAACGTTGGTCTACCTAGACGTCGCGGAAATACCTGGTTCCGCCCTCGCCAATGCGGTCGCACGTGAGGTCGCAGGTCGCATGTTCGAAACAGGTTACCGCCTTGGAGAGATTTTCCTACCCGGTGCGTCCGGGCGAGAGATCTTCCGGGTTTTGTCTCGGCGTCTGGCCGATCAGGGTAAAGCCGTCACGGTCGCCCTCGACAATGTTCACCAGTTGCTGGCGGATGATCTGGTTGGCGTCATCGAAGCCGGCCGGGAAATGCGCTTTGTGCTTCTGGGACGTCCCGAAGGAGAAGTCTCCACCCTCGAGGCTGTTCTCGGAGTTGCGCGCGAGTCCCTGTTGGGATGGGCCCCCGATACGGTCGCGGCCGCTGCCCACGATGAAGGTTGCCACGGTGATGCCGCGGATTGCCAGCGGCTAATCGATCTCACCGGCGGCCTACCTCTCTTCGTTCTCAACGCCATCTCGGTTGCAAAATCGGACTACGATGGTTCTTTGAGGCGGCTGTGTGCGGATCTCTCACGTTCAGCACACACCAGGGAGATCGCCCAAGACCTCATTCTCGGACGGATCTTCGATCGTCTACCCGTGGCAGTGGCTGGCGTGGCCGAGCTGCTCAGCCTATGCGATGCGCCTCTCACACGCGAGGAAGTGCGCTCCTATCTTGCTGCAGCGGGAGATGCCAATCCGGCAGTCTTCGACGCCGCTCTCCGACACTTGATTGGTCACGGATTGCTCCAGGTCTTTGCTGACGACCGGATCGAGCTCCACGATGCAGCACGTGTCGTAGGCAAGGGACGGCTGCTTCTCCGTGGCGCTGAGAGCATGAAAGCGCGAAAGGAGGAGCTGCGAACTGTAGTTCAGCAGAGCCTCCTGGAGAGCTGGCACCCGACAAAGCTATCCCTTTTTCTCCGGCTCACCGGTGAGGTTGGGCGCCTAGATATTCTGGTCGAGATGGGGACCGACGAGCTCTTTCACGAAATGGGTGTTTGGCCCGAAGTCGAAGCTTTTCTCGTCCGCGGTGCACAGGACGACACTATTCCTCCCGATCAGCAGATAAAGGCGCTCGATGCACTGGCTTTCGCTGACATCAGAGCTGGTTCCGACCGGGCCGCATCCTGGCTCGACCGAATGGACGCTCTGATCAATGCACACGATCTGGGAGCTGAGGAACGGCTTCGCGTGGGCATGAAGAGGATGAGCTTCCTAGCCAGCAACGGTCACAGGCAAGGCGCGATGCGTCTGATCTCGGAGCTCACGCCCATCGTCGAAGTTCTTCCTCCGAGTCACCAGCGTGTATTTCGCTACAATGTCGCGTGCGCCGAACTAGCTCTCGGCGATCCAGATGCGGCGTCCAAACGGGTGCAGCCGGTCATTCAAGAATACTACCAGCTGATTGGCCTGACTCCGGCAAAAGTGATCGGAAATAATGCCCCTGAATTAGCGCTCATGATGAAAGAGGGAACCGATGTCGACGACATTAAGCACCTTGCTGACTCTCTCGACGTCCTCGCCAAAGCCAGTGACGCAATGGGGAGAACCTCACCGTTTGCCCGCATTCATGCTCTGAAGTTCTACGATTTGGCGCGTGCTCCGGAATCCCTGTTCCGTGTGGGGCAGGATCTTGTCGATCAGTTCATCAGCATGCGCGACTTCGACGGGGCGCTGCAAATCATGGACACCATTATCCTGCCTCAACTCCGGCAGTGGAAGCCCGCCGACTACATGATCACGGTGCGCTCTCAGTACGCGGTCGTGCTCGCCTGCTGCAAACGCTTCTCCGATGCTGAAGCCGAAATGGCCCGTCTGGAGCCCTATAAGGCCGGCCTTCCCCCCTTGGTACAGAAGGAACTCGAGAACCAGCGGGAGCTGATCGCCCAGCTTCGGAGGTACGGCCCACCTCCGCAGCGGATGCCTCCTGCAAGCACACATGACAACGTCGCGAAGCATCTAGGTGGAGTAGAGCCCATCACAACGACGTCCATGCGTTCCAGTGGACGAAAAATTGGACGGAATGAGCGTTGCCCCTGTGGATCAGGAAAGAAGTTTAAGAAATGCCACGGTCGGAATCATTGAACTCAACCTCACTGCGGCATAGGGAACCGGCCGCTCCAGCGCCTCCGGCCTGCCGATCGTAACATTTTGGCCGAGAGTGAAATTTAGGGCTTCGTCAGAAGTCCGTCGCCGTAGGTCATCATCGCGAGACCGCGCGCGGGATCCAGGGCAAAGCGTTTGTCGACCGCTTGGTTCGCAGCAAAAGCCGCGTCCATCAAACGGTCGCCGTCCTCCCACCGCGCGAGAAATGCCTCGAGCCAATGAGGTGGCACTTGAGAGTCGAGCGGCCATGGCGAGGCAATCACGGCACTGCAGCCACGGTCGAGGACCTGCTTAGCGAGGCCCAGGGTGGTGTTGGCCATCGGATGTTTGTCCGCACGGCCGCCGCTACAGATGAAAAGGACCACGACGCCCACGTTCCGAACGGCCGCGGCAAGGTCCGCCGCCGAGACCTTGAGGGCTCCTTCGTCGGAGACCAACTGGAAGAAGCGTCCATCCGGGTGAATGCCACCATGCGCCGTCAGGACCGCCATAGAAGCGCCGGCGAAGCGCTCTGGCAGGACGCCACCATTATCAACCGCGAAGCCATAATCGGTGAACGGTCCATCGAGGCGCTGCGCGAGCAGCGTCAGGGTGGAGCGGCCGTCCTCGCCTTCCGCAGTCGATATCCATGCGACGCGGCGACCATCGCCTTTATGGGCGCGTTCGCGCGCCCCGTTCAGCCAGGTGAGAGATGGTACAGCGGTTACCGCAACCTTTCGGCCCAAGAACTCCGTCCCGTCATAGAGGATCGTGGGCGGGAATGCCTGAAGTTCGCTCGACGCTGCGACAATCGTCGGGCGCGCGGCTGACCATCCCAACTGCAGACGTTCCGTAGTGCGGTAGAAGAGGTTTGGGCTGTCATCAACGCCGTAGCGAAACGGGAAGGATTGTGACCAAGCCTGGAACGCGGGGCGAGAGAACTTGTCGCCATCCTCCACGATCGGCTTGCCCAGCTCGCCGTTGCTTGTAGCGAGACGGATCAATCGGCCTGTGGCATCGAAACCCAACTGCAGGACATCGAGCCCATCCGCCGAGATTGAGCGCGCGATTGCGGCTGGCTGGCCCTGCCCCTGAGGCGCTGGTGGTGCGGCCGCCTCGTCCCAGTTGGGAAGCGCTGTTCCTCGGTCTGCGAGAAGCTCAAGTACGAAGCTCGCGTCCTGAGCCACATCTAGTACTGTCTCATCCGCAAGGCTCCGCTGCGCGAGGGTGGCGATATTCCCCATGTCATAACCAACGTCCTCCGCATAACGTGCTGGAGGCATGGCTGCGACAAGACCGGCAAGTTGAGCGGGCGTCGGTACCTGCGCGGCGGTAGCTTCGATCATCGCTGCAAGTGCCCCACCTGCCGACTTGTTGAGTTCGGCGAAGACCTCATCTGCCTCGTGAGGCACCTCGACTCCCCGCACGCGCGCGTCGCGGATGAGCTGCCCCAAGACGATGCCGCTAGGCGCGGTCTCGTCACTGCGATCAAGAACAGTGTGCCCGATTGCGGTGGCCTCGGCGAGCATGGTCGCGAGTTCAGCGGGGTCATCACGGGCCCGTCGGGACAGTCGCACCTGTAGGCTCAGAAGTTCAAGCCGATGGCCATATGCCTCGGCGAGCTCCATCCGCTCCAACAGTTCGCGTCCCGTGTCGACCATGGTAAGCGCTGCGTCTAGCAGGCCGATGTCGCGAAGAAGGCGGGTCAATCCGTAGACCTCCTGCCAGAACTCCTCCTCGTCAGCGCAATTGTCCGCCGCAAAGGCACAGGCAAGCGCCACCAGCGAGGTTAAATGATCACGCGTCCGATGATAGGTGTCAGCCACGGCAAACCAGGCCAAGCGTCTGCGTCTAGGCGTCGCCACTCCCGCCTGAAGCGCTGCCTCTACAAGATCGCGGCCTGTCTGCGCAAAGTTGCTGGTCGCGATCTTGCCAGCGGCCAGCCGGTAGAGTCTGAGGTCGATGTCGGGGTCTGCGGCATGCGGCGCGATGGCAGCTGCAACTGCGAGATAGAGCTGTAGTGCGTGGATATCGCTGTCATTGGAGATCGGTGCCCGCTCGATGTAGGATGACAGAGCCGAGATCGCCTCATCGGCGCTCTCGGTAAGGAGTTCCGTGGGCAGCGCCAGCTTACCGATGATGATTGGTTGCTCGGATTGGAGCCAGTTGAGCGCGCGCTGGAGGAATGGCTTGTGCGCCAACAGCCAGTCCATGCTCGCCGAGACCTCTAGTGGGCTCTTGTCGACGGCCACGGGCCTACCTGCAAGGTCGAGGACGAGCTTGGCTATCAAAGCCAGCCCCGTCGCGCCGGCGACCTCTGGCTTGAGCACCTCAATGAGGCCGAAGCGCAGACCCGCGTTCATCGGATCGGCGGCGAGGCGCCCGATCAGCTGGGAAAGCAACTCCTTCGCTGTGTCGATACCGGCGGCAGGTTCGCCGTTTGGCCCAGCCAAGAGGAACCCGCCTTCGAGTACCTGGAGCGCGAGCCCTTCCCAACGATGAGCCTGTGCATCGGACTTGGGGATGGCGCCGATAAGCCCAAAGGCATGCACGATGAGTCCGCGCGCCAGTGCGTCCTGCACGCTCGCCAGACGGTATTCTTCCGATACCTGCGCCGTCTCGCCAGAACGGATGAGCTCGACATAGTCTGGGACACCTTTGCCAGCGAACTCCTTGGCAAGGCGCGCATGGAAGGCGGATCGCGGAGGGTCGTCGTCGCGCAGCAACTCAGCGATACCCGCGTGATCGCGGACACGAAGAAGTTGCTGACGCTGATGGCGGCGGACGCCTTGGGCATCAGGAAACCGAGCCTCGAGCCGTGCCGCGATGAGGTCCGCAAGGTCTCGGTCGCAATGCTCGAACGTGTTGAGCGCGGCTTCGAGGTCCTCACGACTCTCCAACGCATCGATGCAGGACCCAATGAGCTCGCCAGCGAGGCGCGTTGCGCCAGCATCCCCGGCGATACGGCCGAGCCGCACGCGGGTAGACGGATCAAGGTCGGGTCGCGCGAGGAGCTCGGTCCGGATCATGTTCAACGCCTCAAGGCGAAGACCCGCCTTGTGGAGCAGTTGGACCTTGAGAAATGGCTTCTGTGCCTCCGCTACGGGTGGAAGAGCGTCAACGTCGGCAAGGGCGCGGCCAGCTTGACCTCGTGCGACCCACCGCTCCCAATCATCAATGCGTTGCGTAATGACGGCCTCTGCGCTTTCGTCCGCCGTCGATCCCATTACGCCGAATGCGTCGATTGAGAGCAGGAGGTCGCCAAGCTCTGGTCGGATCGGCGAGCTCTCATTGATATCGAGGACGACGTAGAGCTTCCGCTCTAAGGCTAAGGGCGCGGCTGCAACCGCGAGCGCATGCACCTGCGGCACCCAGACGTCTTCCGGGATTAGAGGGGTCCGCGCACCAGAGGGCACGAACGGTGCGATCGTGTCGTCGCGATATCCAGCCGCTTCGACCACGATCAGTGCGGTCCTTTCAACCTGACCGGCAACCAGCTCTAGTAGGTTGGCATGACGTCCGGTTGGAGCGGCATGGACAATCAGGCGATTACGGAACCACGCCTCCTCGTCCTGACTAAGCGGCCGGCGGGCGAGCGATTCGAAGGATTGTACAAAGCTGCTCCAGACAAGACCGTCTGCCTGCGCGACATCCCCTCCAGGCGGAATCACCACAACGACGCGTTGGATCGCGCGCTCGTCGCCCTTGATCACAATGCCGGCGAGCGACGCAGCAACCATGCCGGCGCGGGCGGCGGGCGTGCTCCCGGTGATGGCAAGAATATCGCCGCCGCCGATGACGTTCGGGTTGCGGGCATAGAAATCCATGATCGCCACCAACAGATCCTGGTTACTGCTGATTGTGCGCCCGAGAGTCGCTACTTCAGCTCCCTTTGGGCCCGCTTCCAGATTCGTTTCCTCGTTATCCATGAAGAACGAATAGGCACGAAGCGGTTTATCCTCCAGCGATAATCAGTGGCCAACGGCTGGGTTCAGTGAACCGCGACGGCGCAAGAGAGGTGCGCTAGCAGGACCAAGTACTGCTTTTCGCAATGGCGCGAGGGGTTTCGGCTCCTCATGCTTCCACGCGTGTTGGAAACGCGAGCGCCGCCTCGGAGGGCCGAGCTTACGTATATGGAAACGCATAGCTATTTGGTTAGGGGGGCTCGCAACTCACGATTCCTGCGATTGGTTGAGAGCGTGGTCCCACGGATTGCGGCGTAGAATTGGCAGGCGCGGAGTGAAAAGGTGCGGGCTACGCGATTTCAGCTTTTTCGAGTGCAGAGGCGCACGCCGATACGCCCTGTGCACATGATCCGTAAACACAAATGGCTCAGACGTCTCAGACGCCTCGGGTTTCGGCACGATCCTCCATCAATCTGAGGAAACGCTCCACATGCAACCAAATCCCGGAGGCGACGCGTCCGAGATCTGACGTTCTCCACAAATAAATTGACGGATATCGCGGTGCTTCTGGCACGGAGCTGCCGGACGCCGGTTTCGACCGGGCAGACTATGCCGGAGTACCTCTTGGCAACGGTAGCTGCTCCAAGGCCCAGAAACCCGATGCTCTGACATGGCTAAACATCTTGAACACACTAAACACATTGTCTATATTAAACAACATGTGGTATAAGGACCGAGGAGAGTGCGATGGCTGAAGAGAAAGACGCGACGGAATTCACTTTGCGATTGGAGGGACTGTCAAGAGACACTCTCAGATGGCTCGCAGCCAACCCTGAGTTGGCGCAGCACGTTGTGAGCCGAGCATTGAGCGAGGCGTCAATGGTCCCTACCGTAAATCAATCTTATAGTGAGGGTCGAATGATCCTTCCTACGAATAGACGCGGGGTCCGCAAGCTCCTTGACTCCGGAAGAGATGCTGCCGATGCAAATACTCAAGGTTATGTCTCGCCAGAATTTCTAGCGTCAATCCCCAACGACTTACATCCGTTCATAGTGCCGGCTCCCGAAGTGTCGGGTATGGAAGTATTGGTGAGCGCGAGAACCGCAGCGGACCGACTAGGAGTGTCGACAGCAACCGTAACTTCTTGGATCAGCAAGAACCAGATATTGGGATTCAAGAGTGCGGGAAAGAATTACCTAGTTCCAATTGAGCAGATACGTGGACAACGTCGAATCGTGCCAGGCATCCCACGGGTCATCGAATTTTTCGCCAGCCACGAGGAAGCTTGGGATTTCTTGAATGAGCCGCTGACACACTCCGACAAGGCTCCAGAACGGCGTCCGATGGAACTCCTTTTAGAGGGCAAATTGGATTTGGTTCTTGAACTAGCCACCGCGTATATTGAAGGATACGACTGATGGCGTTCGAAGATCGCCTACAAGATCGGCTAAAGCAACGCACCCTCGCGAACGAAATTCGTATTGTCCGAACGGCGTATTCTGCAACGCCGCTTCAGAGCGTTCCTTATGAGTCAAGGTATTGTGACGGCAAAGACCCGAAGTATGCTGTGACCTACTTTGCAGATTCGCTCACAACTGCATTCGCCGAGGTCTTGGTTCGCGGCCGATATTCCGTACGCTTTGGAAGTGGAGGCGTGTATGAAAGAACTCGCAGCATTCGTTTCACAGAAATCAACTCACGCTCGGTTGTCGTTGCAAATTCGAGTGCCCACGCGCGCATGACGCTAGTAGACCTCACGGGTCCGGGGCTGGCATATCTAGGTCTTCATACAGACCTATCGCGCGCGGGATCTCACACCCGTGGACGTCGATTTTCTCGATTCATCTACGAGAACTATTCCGACGTAGACGGTTTCATCTGGGAGTCACGACATACGATTGGCGAGTGCATCTGCATATTTGACAGAGCGATCCACAAAGCTGAAAGTAGTTCAGTCACTCCACTACTAAAACATCCCGATCTACCGAGCGTGTTATCCACCCTCTCGTTCTCTATATCGGCGCCGCCGTAAGTTATTTTCTGTACTTTGAAAAGACATCGAACTCCCAATCTTCCCATGGGACCCCAATTCGCGTTTCTGTCATGCCATGGTAGCGTGAATTTAATGAGTATGGTTTCCGGGTTTCGTGCTTAAGTCTATAGGGCAGAAGTTGCGCCACGCGCATTCCCGGATACAATGGAAGCGCATGTTGACCATTGTTGAAGAGTTCCAGCACAATCACGCCTTTAGATCCGGGATGAATGAAGCCGGCAGTGGTATGTACATTTAGGCCCTCGCGCGCCCAGCTGCTGCGCCCCTCAAGCAACGCTCCAATCGAGGGCCCGAGTTCAATATGCTCTAGAGTAGATCCAAGCGCGAGTTGCCCAGGGTGCAGGAAGAACGGCTTGCCAAGATTGGCAATTCGAACCCTCTCATTATATCGTTGAGCCTCTATTCCGTTTCTGCTCGCGTCCTCACGAAACCTGAACACGTCGAAGAATGGCAGCTTATCCATACGCTTGACCGAGAACTCTGTGCCAAGCCTAAGGTCAATAGTCGGTCCCAGTTGCTCAGTCGACACCAGCGGTGTGACGACTAGATCACCACTCAAGATCGCATCAGCGATCTCCATATCCGACAAGATGGTAGGAGAAACCGGGAGAGACATAGAACGTCTACACCTCACCCCGTCCGGAAATTAGCTGTCTCATTATCATATTAGCCTCCAAGGACCGAATAATAAGATGATCTGAGTTATGTATGAAGCCGGTTGCGGCTGAGAGGAAGTCGCCCTGACCCAAATCAGAAAGAGAAAAAGATCTTGCTAGGCGATCAAGATATGAGTTTGGGTCAGTGTCGCCCCTAAACATGTCCCTTGTCTGGGTAGTTCGCGACATCTTCACTCCACCCTGAAAGAAGACAGCGGCCGTCATCATCTCGAAGAAGTCACTGGGATGCTCTGCAATCTGGGCATACTTGTCACTTATTCCATCATCCTCATTCTTACCAGCGCGTTGGATACGGCTAGCAGCAATATTTTGCCCCTGACCCACCCTTGCGTAAAGATCGGCTACACGGTCGGCACAGATTTCTGGCCGGTCCCCACAAATCTTCTTGAAGACACCGGTACCACTGATTGACGAGAAAATCTTTGCAACGTGATCCCGTGACGGCATCTCGCCAACGCCGTCTAACTCGATAATTCGCGCATCGTCGCTTCTGAACGTTCTGTCAATCAAGGACCTTGCAGATGTTATTCCAGATACACTACTTACGGCGTCTTTGGAAATTTCGGAGTTTGTTCTCATCAGGAATTTGCCTAACTCCTCAAGCCTGAGCGCTATGGGCGGGTAGTGCTCTGACGGCTTTTGGACGCTATGGGTTGTCCAAAAGAGCGCGTGCTGTGCAAGCGAAATTAGGAACATTGGTCCGAGTGCGGACGCAGCAAATAGGTCGCAGAAGATCTCCTGCGCCCATTCCCCGTAGTAGACTGAAATAGCCTTAACCTGCTCATCGGTGAGGCGAACTCCTCGATCCCTAAGCTGCTGGATTCGCTCTTTCGACAGGTTCTCTGGAATGCTCTGGAACTCACTGTCGTGATAAAGATCAAATTCTCGAAAAACAGTGTGGCCTAGTTCATGGACAATTGCAGGCCAAGCGCAGATGTCTTGTTGCTCCGTTTCGGGCAGTTTGATTATGTCCGCCTCATCCGAAAACTGCTCGAGGAAGGCTTCATCATACTCAAAAGTACCAGCCAGATATTCTGGGCTCCCAGATAGATTCCCGAAGTTGAAATTCGCAGAAGAGGTAATTGTAAGGTTCTCGAGGAGGCTTAAGTTGTAGCCCAATGCGTCACGAGAGGCTTCGGAAAGACGTTCGCTCAACTCATTCACAAAAAGATCAATCTCGGGTCTCACCCACTCCCGTGGGAAGTGTACCAGTTTCGAGTGCAAATTCACAAATCTAGAAACGTCTGAACGGCATGACTGCGCTGCCATACGCGTCTCATCGGGAGAAAGAGTTTCAGGTAGGTGTGTTATCGCTAAGTTGAGCTTCCGGCGAAAGTCTGCGACTTGGTAGTGAGTGGTGTCTCGGAGCGCTTTAAGAGCGGGCGCCTCGCCCGATTCGTACTGGGGCGCGCTTGCAGTGATTGACTTAAGCACTTGAGAAAGACGCAAAGACTTTTCAAGAAGTTGCGCTCTCCATTGTACAATAAACTCCCTCTCGGAAATCATCAAAATACGCCAATTTCTATATTCTGTACTCCGAAAGGAATTCACTGTAGCGTGATAGTGCCCCCATCAGCTTCGATCTCTCCGGCTTGTCAGAACTAAGGTCTTCCTTAATGAAGTCGGTGAGCAAGTCGGTCGCTTCTTCATGAAACGGCTTCACGGCGTCGCTGAACGGCCCAAGAGTACTCGCCTTCCCGTTCCGTACAAGCCGACGGAGAGTTGAATTCGCAGGCAAAACATTTTGTTCTTGAAAATTTCCTGATACATCGGAAACAACTTGTGTCGACTCTTCAATTATTTGCTCCGCACGATTGCGTAGGAGTATTTTGAGGTCCTTGTCAGGACTGGTGGGCATGCAAAGCACCTCCCATCCGAAGTCGGCAAGCTTCGAAGACAAGGTCTCGTGCATGCTAAATCACCCTTGATCATTTACGTCTCTAACACTCCAGACTGCCATTAGCATCTGTGGATGGTCAAGTCATTAAGAGAGCGGTCCCTCAAGTTCACCAGTAAAACGCGTAAGTGATTGATATCGTTATGGCGAGATTGGCCAAAATGTAACTACGCGAGGGTGATCAGGCGGGTTTTGGCAGGTTCAGGGTGTCGAAGAGGTCCAGTTGTTCGGGGGTCGGGGTGGTGAGGCCGTCGAGCTTTCGGTCGGCGATCCGGGCTTCGTGGCGGTGGATGCGCGCGAGCATGTCGAGGGCGGTTCGTGGGCTGGCGTCATGTCCTTTTGCCTTCAGCCGCATGCGCATGACGCGGTAGAGGACGAGGGCGAGAAAGCAGATCAGCGCGTGGGCGCGGATGCGGTCGGGCAGCCGATGGTGGACGGGGGCGATCTCGATATCGGATTTCAGGACGCGGAAGCCGCGTTCGATATCGGCCAGCGACTTGTAGCGGGTCACGGTTGCGGTCGGCGTCAGGTCGGGGGCATTGGTCAGGAGCGCGAGCTTGCCGTCGAAGAGCTCCGCGCGCGCGACGGCGTCCTCGTCAACACTCCAGCTGAACCGGTCGGCCTGCAGGTCTGCCTTGAGGAAGCGCGTCATTTCCGCCTCGGCGACGGCGCGGGTGAAGCGGCTATAGGCGCCCCGGTCGGAGGCACGGCGACCTCGCGCGGTCTGGCCGCCGTCCTGCGCGTCGAGCTTTGCGACCATCTTTTCGGCCTGGGCTTCAAGCTCGGCGATGCGCGCGCGGCGCCGGTCGGATTGGTCGGCGGCTCGAACGGGATCATGGGCGACGATCAGGCGGTGGCCGGCGAAGCTGCTTTCCGCCAACCCGTCCTCGTCGAAAGCAAGGCCCTGGAAGGTTTCGACCAGATCGGCATAACGACGGGCGGGAACCGCGAGGATGAATTCCAGCTTGCGGTCGTCCTGATCGGCCAGGGCGGTCAGCTCGTCGATGTTTTCAAGGCTGAGCAGACCGCGGTCGGCCACCAGGATGACACGCTGGACGGGGAAGCGCTGCAAGACTGTCTTGAGCATGCCCTGCAGGGTTTTCGTCTCGCCGATGTTGCCCGGGTGAACGGTATGCATGAGCGGCAGGCCGTCCGCGGTCTGGACCACGCCCAACACGAACTGCCGGGCGATGCCGCCGGTTTCCTTGTTCATCCCGAAAGCGCGGAGGTCGTCCGCGACATCCCCGTCGCCATGGATGCGCACCGTGGTCAGGTCATAGAAGACCACGGCCAGATCGCGATCGACCAGCGGACGGATCTGTTTGGCAAGCGCGCCTTCGACGGTATCGGCGTGATCCATCAACGCATCCATGGCGCGGAGCAGGTGTTGATGGGTGACGGTGTCCGGCATCGCCGGCATGGCGACCGTTTCCAGCCAGCGCAGGCAGCCCAGCTTACTTGTGGGGTCGCACAACCGATTGAACACCATGGCGCGGACCAGCGCCTCCACGTCGACTTTCCGCTTGCCGGAACGCAGCGCACGGCCGAGGGCATGATCGAAACCAAGGTCCTTCCACAACTCGTGCAGGGCAAAGACGTCGCCATAGCTGCGCGCCGCCTCGTAGGTGATCTCGGCCTTCTCGGGCTCGACCCGACCCGCGGCGCGACTGAGCCCCCGGATCAGCGCATCGAGCTGGCCATCCTTCATCCCGTCCACGCGCCCCAGATTGGCCACGACGCGCAGCCGGGGCTTGCCCGCCTCGTTACGGAAGGACTCGACAATCTGCAGATAGCGACGCCCGCCGCTCTCGGTGATGCGCGTGAACATGGCATGCAGGATATCGCACGTTTGGGCGCATTCATAGGGTCTTAAACATCATAACGTGTAACTACACGACTTCGGCCGAACTGCCCACCTCGCGCGCCTTAAGCTATTGAAATCCCATACCTGCGCTGAACGCGCTCACGCAGATTCCCCCGGATTTTGTCGAAGTTCGGCGGTCCCACTCATGATGTATCCATTCAAGCTACCCTGCAGCCCTAGAACGACCTTTGGTCAGTGGTGAAGTAGCCGTCCGCGTACCGGAAATACCCCTGAAGCTCAGCGGCATCGCCGACCGTCAGAGGCACCATTATCTGCAACCAAGTTCGGGCTAGACGTCGTTCGCGGAGTTCTCGCCGATGGAACCACAGATTTCCTTCGTGCCGTAGAGGACGAGCCGCACCCGCATGCGCGCGATCGCGTTGGCGTTGTCCATGTAGAGACGCGTGGCGCTGAAAAGGTAGGTGCCTTCGACCGGCGCCGCGAAGAGATTGTTTGCGGCGTCGAACGCGCCCTAATCGTTTGGTCGGTGGTGTTCAGCCCGTTCCCTCGTCCAGGTCTCTGAACCGACATAGCTGTCGTCGCAGCAGGCGCAGCTGATAGAGATGCATTTGGCGCTATCAACACTCAACCGTCGAAGAAGGTGCGGCCGTCGGCGAAGTCCACAAGGCGGAATTTGTTCGATCCAAACAGCGCTACCAGCTCCTTAGGCACCGTAGCCAGTCTACGACGTCAAGCGACGACTTGCGTAACGCTTTCGCTAGGTAACGCGACGCAATACGAAATCACGCGATCGAGACATGAACACCCACTAGACACGAGAATCTACAACTTATTGAAATCCTTTCACAATCGCCACCATCCGTCCCCAGACCGATTTCTGCATTTTCCGGGCAGCGCGACGCGGTTCTCCTCGGAACGAAGAGAAGCTGATCAAGGTATGCGCTTCGCTCCCTCAAATGTGAGGCGCGATCGACGCGCCTTCGCAAACCCGCGATCCGTCGCGATGAAGCGCGCGAGCATGGGACCCACCAGCTTCTTCGGTTCGATGGGTCCCTGCCCTGCCTCTTGGCCGAGAAGTTCTCCATAAGCGATCAGGTCGCGATGCAGCTCTGCGGGCAGGTCCACGGTGAGTTTCACAGGCTTGTCGTCCGGGATCGGCCCGAGTTTCAGCTTGGTCATGTCAGTCTCCGGGTGGCGCGAAGACAAGATCCCGCGTGACGATCACGCGGACGGGGAAGCCCGGGCGGATGGTGAGGGTCGGCGGGACCTCCAATTGACGCTGAACGATGCGCTGGCCGACCTCGTTGATCGTGTCGAGGGCTCCGTCGCGGAGCGCGCGGGCGAGGCCGTCTTCCTCGTCGAGGGAGAGCTCCGCGCCGACGGCGAGCAGGGTGGAAAGCCCTGCGGCGCGCAGGATGCTGGCCCAGTGATTGTCGACGCGGTCCTCGAGACCGGCATAGCCCGCCGTATCCGCACCGGGTTGGCGTTCGAGGACAAGAGATCGCCCATCGGGGAAGATCAGCCGGGTCCAGACCAGGAGCACGCGGCGCTGGCCGACGGTGACGCTGTCGTCATAGGCGCCGATCAGCCGGGTGCCTTGCGGGATCAGGAGCAGTCTTCCCGTGGGGCTGTCATAGACGTTCTGGGTGACCTGCGCAGTGATCTGACCGGGAAGGTCGGAGCGAATGCCGGTGATCAGCGCGGCCGGGATGACGGAGCCGGCCTGCAGGAGGTAAGGAGACGCTGGCGGCTGCAGGCGGTCGGGCGCGATCGTTCGGCGATCCGTGGGTGCGGTCAGGAAGGCCTGACGTTGGTCGGTTTCCTGGGTGGCCACCATCCCGCCCCCGGGTGCCGCAGGCGGCATCTGAAAGCCCGGGGAAGCTTGCGCCGCGCCGGGGCGCGTCTGGAAGAAGAGATCGCTGACACGGGCGGCCTCCATTTCGGCGAGACGCTGCTGTTCCGCAGGGTCCATGGTCGGCGGAGCGAGACTTGGAGCCGCGATCGGCTGGCCGCGTTGCTGCGCGTCAAGGATGCCACCACCGAGGTCGCCCGGCAGCGGCGGTCCTAGGCGCGGGATCGCGTCATAGCTGCCCGGCAGATCGCGGAGGCCATCGGCGGGCTGGCGGCGGTCCGTCGTGATCAGCTCTTCCGGGGCGGCCGTCCGGTCCGGACGTTGCAGCCCGTAGATCAGCGCGGCACCGATGCCGAGGCCCGCGACGACGCCGAGCCCGATGATCACCTTGCGCGAAATCCGCGTGACGCGCGGCGGATCGGCGCTCAGGCGCATGGAGGCGGTGGTGTCGGTTGGTGTCTCGCTCATGTCCCCTGCTCCGCGTGCTGCCGCACCACCGTCGCCTCGGTTTGGGATTCGATCCGCAGGATGCGGACCACCTCCTGCCGGGGTCCGCGGCCAAGGCGCAGCTCGGCCGCACCGAAGAGCCGATCGACGATCAGCACATTGCCGTGGATGCGGGAGTTTACGATCTCCAACTCGCCATCGGCGCCGAGCACGAAGAGCGGCGGCATCTCGCCCTGGGCGATACCGCGCGGGAAGACGACGTAAGTACGGCGTCCGTCATCGAAGACCGAGACCGGCCGCCAGGGCGGGTTGTCGCCCTGCAGTCCGTAGCGATGGTTGCGGGCATGCGCCGGCGGGATGCGCGGCGTGGCCGGCGCGACGCTTGGTGCGTCGGGCGCACGCGGATAGGCCCAGGAAATGGCGGGCATCCAGGTCTCTTCGCTCGCGTTGAGTTCGATCAGGTAGGTGCGTCGGTCGGTCGAGATCACGAGGTTCGTGCTGATGTCAGGCCTTGTGGGCTTCACGAGGACGAGGACGCGGGTGTCACGGCCCGCGCCGCTTTCGGTGTCGCCGATGATCCAGCGCGCGGTGTCGCCCGCCGCGATCGGGCCGGTGCCGGCGAGACGTTCGCCGGGTTCGAGCGCGATGGTCGTGATCTGACCGGGGGCGGCGTAGACCTGATAGAGCGCGCCCTCGGACCAGGGATAGATCTGGATCCCGTTGAAATACCCCGCCTGCCGCGGCTCGACGCGGGCGGCGGCATTGGCATTGCCGACCTGCGCGACAGGGGTGGCGGCGGCCTCGCCGCCCCGGCTCGGGGTCCAGGCGGGCGGGACATGGAGCGGGCGCGGCCGGTCATCGGGCGCGGTCACGGGGGGTGACGGCAAGGGTGGGACCACGTCGTCATAGGCGAAGTCGGGCGGGCGGTCGCGGGCGCAGCCGGCCAGAAGCGTAGTGGCGAGGAGCACGGTGGGCAGGATCGGTCGGATCATTGGCTCATCTCCCGCGACCAGTTGATCGCGTTTACATAGATGCCGAGGGGGTTTGCGCGCAGGCGCTCGGCCGTGCGCGGCGGGTCGATCACGATGGTCAGGATCGCGGTCCAGCGTTCGGTGCGGGCGAGCTGCCCGTTCTCGTAGTGCCGCTCGGACCAGGCGACCCGGAAACTGTCGGGCGAGGCGCGGATGACGCTTGTCTTATCAAAACCGCAGGCTTCCGAAGGATTGGAGGCCACTGCACGCCACGCCATTTATGGCGTGCAGTGGCGGCGGTTGGATCGTAAGGTGCTGGGTCTTTTGAAGGACCGTTCTCGAGTTTGATCGACCGCCGTCTTCCCCCTGGGCCTGAACGGATACGCGTGTGGCTGCACGCATGACAAGCATAGGACGTGGAGAAGATGACAGACCATACCATCGGCGTGGACATTTCGAAATCCCATCTGGATGTTTTCGACGCAGAACGCGGCGCTGCGACGCGTTTTGACACCTCGACCAGCGGATTTCGGGCGTTTGAAGAATGGCTGGGCAAGGCGCCCATCGCCCGTGTGGTGTACGAACCCACCGGCCCGTATCATCGCGCTTTCGAAGAGCGGTTTTGCGACAGGCTTCCCCTGGTAAAGGTCAACCCGCTGCAGGCGCGCCGGTTCGCCGAGGCCTGTGGCACACGGGCCAAGACCGATGCGTTGGATGCGCAAGGCCTGGCCCGCATGGGGGTGGCCCTGGAGCTGGAACCGGACACTCCGGTTGCGAAAACAACACGTGTTCTCAAAGACCTGCAGGTTGCGCGCACGGCCCTGATCAAGGACCGCACGCGCTTGAAAAACCGCGCATATGTGCAAACGAACACAGTGTTGAAGCGCCAGACGAAAGCGCGTCTGGCCTTGGTGGAAAAGCACATTGCCGAGCTTGACCGGGAAATCGATGCCCTGATCCAGGCCGACAAAACCACCGCGCGGCGCCGCGAGATCGTCACCTCCATTCCCGGTCTGGGAAGCGTCGCCAGCGCCGCAATCGTGACCTACCTGCCCGAGATCGGGACGCTGGACCGCCGCCAGGTGGGCAGCCTTGCGGGCGTGGTGCCCTACAATCGCGATTCAGGGCAGTGGAAGGGCAGGTCCTTCATCTGCGGCGGACGCAAACCCTTGCGCGATGCCCTCTACATGCCGGCGCTTGTGGCAATGCGATACAACCCGGATCTGAAGGCAAAATACGACGCCCTGCGCGCGGCTGGCAAACCCGCAAAAGTCGCCATCGTCGCGATCATGCGCAAGCTGATCGAAACCGCAAACGCACTCGTCAAAGCAGACCGCGTTTGGACCCCCAAAACTGCTTGATCAAGACGGATACTCGAGACCTCGACCGAGACCTGGTCCTCGCCGACCCGCGTTAAGGGATCATTGGCCCGGGCATGGTCGTTCAGCGCCAGCGCGCCGCGGTCGGTGGTGAATTCATAGGCGCGGAGCCAGTTCTGTCGGACGACGATTGGATCGGCGGGCAGGCCCCGGACCTCCTCGATGAAACGGGCGAGATGCCAGGCGATCTGCGGATCGCTCGGACGATACCCGGCACTGGCCGCTTCGACGGCGCGGGCCTCACCATGCCGGTCGATCTCGACGACATAGGGCACGACGGTTCCGCGCGCCGATTGCCAGACCAGCGCCGTGGCCAACCCGCCCGCGAGGATCAGGCAGCCGAAGGCCATGAGGCGCCAGTTCTTCGCCTGCACCCGGGCGGAACCGATGCGCTCGTCCCAGACCTGGGCGGCCTTCTGGTACGGGGTCTCGGGGTCCGGGGTCTTGCCGTAATGCGCGGCGGCGCGTTTGAAGAGGCTCATGGGCGGTCACTTTCGGAAAGGGAAACGGAGGTGCCTGAGCCGGGGCTGTCCCCGGCCCGCAACGCATGGGTGGCGGCGGAAACACCGTGGCTCATGGCCTGGCTGCGGCGCATCGAGCGCGCCCAGGCCGGTGGACTGCCTGTCGGGGCGGACATGGCGGTCGACGCGCCTGTCCCGCTACCGAGCGACGAGGCACCGCCGGTGGCGGCGAAGCCCGCGCGGGCACCATCGGCGTGGCTTGCCTTGACCGCTTCGGAGGCCGAGGCGGCGGCGCGGCGCAGGGGTGATGCGGCCGCGGATCCCGCGGCCCGGGCCACACCGCCGACTCCGGAGGCCACACCCCTGGCCCCAGTCTGACCCATGGATCCGAGGCTGTAGGCGGTGGACGCTGCCCCGGTGGCGGCAGCAGCTCCGCGCGTGGCGGCGGCCCCGCCCGAGGCCAGCGCCCCGGCTCCGCGGGCACCGAGCAGAGCTCCGCCACCCGCCGCGACGGCCGCGCCGCCCACGGCAAGCCCGGTGCCGACGGCCGCGCCTGCGCCCAGTTGCGGCCCGCCGGAAACGAGGCCCGTGGCGATGCCGGGGCCGAAGATGCCGAGACCGAGGAGCGACAGCGCGGCCAGAACGATCGCCATCGCCTCGTCGATCGTGGGCGTCACGCCGCCGAACCCGGCGGTGAACTGGCCGAAGAGCGTCGAGCCGATGCCGATGATCACGGCGAGCACCAGCACCTTGATGCCGGAGGAAACGACATTGCCGAGCACCCGCTCGGCCATGAAGGCGGTCTTGCCGAAAAGGCCGAAGGGGATCAGCACGAAGCCCGCGAGGGTCGTCAGCTTGAACTCGATCAGCGTCACGAAGAGCTGCACGGCGAGGAGGAAGAAGGCCAGGAGCACCAGCACCCAGGCGAAGAGCAGGCAGGCGATCTGGATGAAGTTCTCGAAGAAGGCGACGAAGCCCATGAGATCGGCGGTGGACTCCAGAAGCGGCCGCCCGGCATCGAGACCGGTCTGCGCCACGCGGCCCGGGCGCAGGAGGTCGGCGGGCGAGAAGCCGGTGCCGGAGGCCAAGAGACCCAGCCCCGCGAAACTGTCGAAAACGATGGCCGCGAGGCTGTTCCAGTTCGAGATGAGCCAGGCGAAGACGCCGACGAAGAGGGTCTTTTTCACGAGGCGGGCGATGATGTCGTCATCCGCACCCCAGACCCAGAAGAGCGCGGCCAGCGTCACGTCGATCACGATGAGCGCGCTGGCAATGAAGGCGACCTCGCCGCCCAGCAGCCCGAAACCGCTGTCGATGTAAGAGGTGAAGACCCCGAGGAAGGTGTCGATGACGCCGGTGCCGCCCATGGCTCATTCGCCCCCGGCCCGGTCGCGGCCGAGGAAGCGGTCGCGGGTTTCGGCCCAGACGGCGAGGCAGTCGGGATCGGAAGCCGCGGCCTCGCCCAGCTCCTGGCACCGCCGTTGTTCGGCGCGCAAGGGATCGGCCTCCGGCGTGAGGGGCGCGGCCGGACGCGCCGCCTGCCCCGCCTCGTCCCGGCCCATCTCCACCAAAGCCGCGGTGATCGCGATGGCGACGAAGACGACGGCCGCGATGCGCGCGAGGACGGATCCCTCCATGGGCCTGCCTCCCTCAGTTATTGAACATCCGGGCATTGCCGGGCTGGTAGCCCGCGCCCGGGGTGAGGAAGCGTTCGCGCTGGACTCGGCCCTGTTCGGCGGCCGCGGACCGCTCAGCCTCGACCAGCGCGCTCGCGCGGCCATTGGCGGCCACGACAGCGATCAGGTCGGCGATCTGCTGGGACTGCAGGGCCAGAAGCTGGTTGCCCGCCTGGGTCGCCTGCAAGGCGCCGACGGCGGATTGGCTTTCGCCGACAAGGGCGGAGAGTTCGGCGCGCTGGCCGTCGAGATTGCCGACGACGCCCGCCTGCACGCGCAGCGCGTCCTGCAGCCCGCCGACGGTGTTTTTCCATCGGGAGCGCGCATCGGCCAGAAGCTGCGCCTCGGGCGCGGCCATAGGGATATTGGCATAGTCCTGCTGGAAAACCTGGTCGATCTGAGCGACGTCGAAGGCGATGTTCTGCGCCTGGGACAGGAGCTGTCGGGTCCGGTCGACATTCTGCTGCAGCGCTTGCAGCGAGGAATAGGGCAGGCTCGCGAGATTGCGCGCCTGGTTCATCAGCATCTGCGCCTCGTTCTGCAATTGAGTGATCTGGTTGTTGATCTGCTCGAGCGCCCGGGCGGCGGAGAGGATGTTCTCGGCGTGATTGCGCGGATCGTAGACGATGCGCCCGCCCCCGCCGAAGAGGAAGGCCTGGGCGGGCGTCGCGAAGATCGGCGAAAGGCTGATGGGGGCGGCGAGCGCCAAGGCGACCGCGGAGGCGCTGGCGAGCTTGGTCAGGCGATGGGCGGCATGGGTCATGGGGTGGTCTCCTATACGGGTTCGGGGGCTTGGGGGATCGGGGCGTCCGGCGCCGCGGGCTCCGGTGCGAGATTGGTGAGGTCGGGTATCAGCTCGGCGGCCCAGCCGACACCGCAGGCCTCGAGCCAGGCCGCGAGGAAGCCGTCGCGCCCATGCGCCGCGAGGATCTCCGCGATCAGCGTCTGGTCGGACTTGGACGAGGCCGCGCAGAGCGCGAGGCCCACTTCCGAAAGGCCCAACTCGAAAAGCCGGTTGCCGCGCCGCGACTGGCAGTAGTAGTCGCGCTTGGGTGTGGCCCGGGCAAGTATCTCGATCTGCCGGTCATTGAGGCCGAAACGGCGGTAGATCGCGGTAATCTGGGGCTCGATGGCGCGTTCGTTGGGGAGGAGCAGCCGGGTCGGGCAGCTTTCGATGATGGCGGGCGCGATGGCCGAGGCGTCGATATCGGAGAGCGACTGGGTGGCGAAGATCACCGAGGCGTTCTTTTTCCGCAGCGTCTTCAGCCATTCGCGGAGTTGGCCCGCGAAGCCCTGGTCATCGAGCGCGAGCCAGCCCTCGTCGATGATCAGAAGCGTCGGTCGGCCGTCCAGCCGGTCGCCGATCCGGTGAAAGAGATAGGAGAGGACCGCGGGCGCCGCGGCGGTGCCGACCAGCCCCTCGATCTCGAAGGCCTGGACCGAGGCCGCGCCGAGCTCTTCGGTCTCCGCATCGAGCAGCCGCCCATGGGCGCCGCCCAGGCAATAGGGGCGCAGGGCCTGTTTCAGGTCGGAGGATTGCAGCAGGACGGCGAGGCCGGTGATCGTGCGTTCGCCGACCGGGGCGGAGGCCAGCGAGCTCAGCGCGGACCAGAGATGCTCCTTCATCTCGGGCGTGATCGCGATGCCTTCGCGGGCGAGGATCGCGCCGATCCAGCCCGCGGCCCAGCCGCGCTCGGTGGGATCGTCGATACGCGCGAGCGGCTGGAGGGCGACCGTCGCTTCCGCACCCTCCGTGAGTTCGCCTCCCAGATCATGCCAGTCGCCGCCCATGGCGAAGGTGGCGGCGCGGATCGAGCCCCCGAAATCAAAGGCAAAGACCTGTGCGCCCGGGTAGCGGCGGAACTGCAGAGCCATGACGGCGAGGAGCACGGATTTGCCCGCCCCGGTGGGACCCACGACCAGCGTGTGGCCGACGTCGCCCACGTGGAGCGAGAGGCGGAAGGGCGTCGCGCCCTCGGTCTTGCCGTAAAGCAGCGGCGGACCGTCGAAATGCGCATCCCGCTCCTCCCCGGCCCAGACGGCGGAGAGGGGGATCATATGGGCGAGGTTCAGGGTGGAGATCGGCGGCTGGCGGACATTGGCATAGGCGTGTCCTGGCAGCGAGCCGAGCCAGGCATCGACCGCGTTGACCGTTTCGACCATGGCGGTGAAGTCCCGGCCCTGCACGACCTTCTCGACGAGACGGAGTTTCTCGTCGGCGCGGCGCGCGTCCTCGTCCCAGACGATGAGCGTCGCCGTGACATAGGCCTCGCCTGCGATATCGGCACCGAGTTCCTGCAGCGCCATGTCGGCATCGGCGGCCTTGTTTGCGGCGTCGGTGTCGACCAGCGCCGATTGCTCGTTGGTCATCACCTCCTTCAGGATCGCGGCGATGGATTTGCGCTTGGCGAACCATTGGCGGCGGATGCGGGCGACAATCCGCGCGGCCTCCATCTTGTCCATCAGGATCGCGCGGGTCGCCCAGCGATAGGGAAAGGCCAACCGGTTGAGGTCATCGAGGATCCCGGGCGTGGTGGCGGTCGGGAAGCCCGAGAGGGTCAGGACGCGTAGATGGGCGCTCCCCAGCCGGGGCTCGAGCCCGCCGGTCAGCGGTTGGTCGGCCAGGAGCGCGTCGAGATAGGCCGGCGTTTCCGGCACGCGGACCCGGTGCGGCTGCGTCGAGATCGTCGAATGCAGGTAGGTCAGTGTCTCGCTGTCATCCATCCAGCGGCATTCGGGCATGATGCCGTCGAACAGCGCTAGCACCCGGTCGGTGCGGTCGATGAAGACACGCAGCACCTCGCCCGCATCGATGCCGGTCTTGTCGCGGCCTTCGTAGAGCCAGGTCTCGGCCCGCGCGGCCTCCTCGGCTGGCGGCAGGTAAAGGAAGGTCAGAAGATAGTCTGACTGGAAATGCGCCCCCTGCTCGGCGAAGCCCGCGCGGCGCTCGGCATCGAGGAGCGCCGAGGCCGGATCGGGAAAGCGGCTGTCGGGATAGTCGGCGGCCGGGACGCGCTGCGCCTCGACGAAGATCGCCCAGCCGGAGCCGAGCCGGCGGAAGGCGTTGTTGCTACGGCCCGCCACGGCCACAAGTTCGGCGGCGACCGCGCTGTCGAGATCGGGCCCCCGGAAGCGGGCCGAGCGCTGCAGGCTGCCATCCTTGTTCAGCACCACGCCGGGCGCCACCAGCGCCGCCCAGGGCAGGTAATCCGCGAGCCGCGTCCCTTTCCGCCGATATTCCGCGAGGTTCATCATGGGCGCGCCCTCAGACCTCGAGATGACCGGGAAGCCGCAGGTGCCGACGCCCGACCTCGACGAAGAGCGGATCGCGCCGGGCGGCCCAGACCGCCACGACGTGGCCCAGAAGGCCGATGACGATTCCCGCGACCCAGAGTTGCAACCCGAGCCCGATGGCCCCGGCCAGCGTTCCGTTCAGGATCGCGAAGGCACGCGGCGCACCGGCCAGCAGGATCGGCTCGGTCAGCGCACGATGCACCGGGACGCTGAAGCCCGGCACGTCCGCCAACTGCTCGAAGGTGCTATCCATCAGATCAGCGCCCCGCCGCCGAAGCTGAAGAAGCTCAGGAAGAAGGAACTCGCCGCGAAGGCGATGGAGATGCCGAAGACGATCTGGATCAGGCGGCGGAAGCCCCCGGAGGTGTCGCCGAAGGCCAGCGTCAGGCCGGTTACGATGATGATGATCACCGCGATGATCTTGGCGACCGGCCCCTCGATCGACTCGAGGATCGATTGCAGCGGCGCTTCCCAGGGCATGGAGGAGCCTGCCGCCCGGGCGGGTCCGGCCAGCATCAGGGTGACGGTGGCGTAGGTGACGGCGTGCGCGGCCTGCGCGCGCAGCCGGTGAAGCGGTCGGGTCATGAAGGGTCTCCTGTTTCAGTTTCCATCCCGGTCGGCGGCGCCGCCGGGGAGATGCGGTAATCGCCGTCCGGTCCCAGCCCCTCGACGCAGGCGAGCTCGGCGAGGTGGCGGTTGGCCCCGCGCCCGGAGAGGACGGCGATGAGATCGATGGTCTCGGCGATGAGAGCGCGCGGCACGGTGACGACCGCCTCCTGGATGAGCTGCTCCATCCGGCGCAGGGCCCCGAGCGCCGAGCCCGCATGGATCGTGCCGATGCCGCCCGGATGACCCGTGCCCCAGGCCTTCAAGAGGTCCAGCGCCTCGGCCCCGCGCACCTCGCCGATGGGAATGCGGTCGGGGCGCAGACGCAGCGAGGAGCGGACGAGATCGGAAAGCGAGGCGACCCCGTCCTTGGTGCGCAGCGCGACGAGGTTGGGGGCGCCGAACTTCGACAAAATCCGGGGGAATCTGCGTGAGCGCGTTCAGCGCAGGTATGGGATTTCAATAGCTTAAGGCGCGCGAGGTGGGCAGTTCGGCCGAAGTCGTGTAGTTACACGTTATGATGTTTAAGACCCTATGAATGCGCCCAAACGTGCGATATCCTGCATGCCATGTTCACGCGCATCACCGAGAGCGGCGGGCGTCGCTATCTGCAGATTGTCGAGTCCTTCCGTAACGAGGCGGGCAAGCCCCGGCTGCGCGTCGTGGCCAATCTGGGGCGCGTGGACGGGATGAAGGATGGCCAGCTCGATGCGCTGATCCGGGGGCTCAGTCGCGCCGCGGGTCGGGTCGAGCCCGAGAAGGCCGAGATCACCTACGAGGCGGCGCGCAGCTATGGCGACGTCTTTGCCCTGCACGAGTTGTGGAAGGACCTTGGTTTCGATCATGCCCTCGGCCGTGCGCTGCGTTCCGGCAAGCGGAAAGTCGACGTGGAGGCGCTGGTCCGCGCCATGGTGTTCAATCGGTTGTGCGACCCCACAAGCAAGCTGGGCTGCCTGCGCTGGCTGGAAACGGTCGCCATGCCCGCGATGCCGGACACCGTCACGCATCAACATCTGCTCCGCGCCATGGATGCGCTGATGGACCATGCCGAGCGGGTCGAGATGGAACTGGCCAGACAAATCCGTCCGCTGGTCGATCGGGACCTGGCCGTGGTCTTCTACGACCTGACCACGGTGCGCATCCATGGCGACGGAGAGGTTGACGACGACCTCCGCGCCTATGGCATGAACAAGGAAACCGGTGGCATCGCCCGGCAATTCGTGCTCGGCGTCGTGCAAACCGCCGACGGCCTGCCGCTCATGCACACGGTCCACCCCGGCAATGTCGGGGAGACGAAAACCCTGCAGGGCATGCTGCAGACGGTGTTGCAGCGGTTTCCCGTGCAGCGTGTCATCCTGGTCGCCGACCGTGGCCTGCTCAGCCTTGAAAACATCGACGAACTGACCGCCCTGGCCGATCAGGACGACCGCAAGCTGGAGTTCATCCTCGCCGTCCCCGCCCGTCGCTATGCCGATCTGGTCGAGACCTTTCGGGGCCTTGCCTTCGACGAAGGCGGCCTGGCGGAAAGCAATTTTGCCGGCCATCGCCTGATCGTCGCCCATGATCCCGTTCGAGCCGCCGACCAATCCGAACGACGTCGCGCCCGCATCGCCGAACTTGAAGCCCAGGCCGAAAAGATGGTCGCCAAGCTCGATGCGCAAGACGACGGCCAGACGGCGCGGGGCCGCCGCGCCTCCGACCGCGGCGCCTATAGCCGCTTCACGCGCGCCGTGGCCGAGGCCGAACTGACCCGGTTCCTCAAGGCAGACCTGCAGGCCGACCGGTTCAGCTACAGCATCGACGAAGACGCCGTCGCCCGAGCCGAACTCTTCGACGGCAAGCTCGCCCTGCTGACCAATGCCCCCGACCTGACGCCGACCGCAACCGTGACCCGCTACAAGTCGCTGGCCGATATCGAACGCGGCTTCCGCGTCCTGAAATCCGATATCGAGATCGCCCCCGTCCACCATCGGCTGCCCGACCGCATCCGCGCCCACGCGCTGATCTGCTTTCTCGCCCTCGTCCTCTACCGCGTCATGCGCATGCGGCTGAAGGCAAAAGGACATGACGCCAGCCCACGAACCGCCCTCGACATGCTCGCGCGCATCCACCGCCACGAAGCCCGGATCGCCGACCGAAAGCTCGACGGCCTCACCACCCCGACCCCCGAACAACTGGACCTCTTCGACACCCTGAACCTGCCAAAACCCGCCTGATCACCCTCGCGTAGTTACATTTTGGCCAATCTCGCCATAACGATATCAATCACTTACGCGTTTTACTGGTGAACTTGAGTGAAAGGATCGATGGGTTTGGGAGAGCGAAGTCTCCCATGTGGCTCTGGAATGGGTTCGCATGCCCTGGAAGAGCCAAGCGCCGGAGGGATGCAACGGGAGCGCGCAGCGGGCTCCCTTGCCAAGATGTGTTGTAGTACAACACACATCTTGCGTTCGGCGCTAAAGCATCAGATTTGCAACATCAAAAGGCCCACAATAGAAATGCACTCTGAAAGGGGCTCCCCTTCGCGCTAAAAGCCAAATATATTCTTGATCACCGGAAGACTCCACGCCGCAACAAAAGTTATTAACCCAACAGCAATGGCGTACAAAACTCTTACAAGAAGAAGATGATTTTCTGCATCAGCATAGAAAGAAAAATATACAAGCATTACCGCAGCAAGTGTAACCGATCCAATACCGGCAAATACAATGCTGCGGCGAAATGAATTCACGCTAAAGGAAAGGCATATGGCAGAAATAGCTCCCCCCGAAGCTACACCAACCCACCAAAGTGCTTCGAAAACGGTCTCATCCGATAATAGTGGTACTGGTGGAACGTTTTTATACCTAAGAATAGAGACACCAAGAAAGCCGCTAACTCAAATGCAGCAATAGGCAAATTGCTCGCCTTCTTGGCGCCGTTATTATCGCCGCCGCTTGATTCACTGCCGGGCACCGAAAACCTCAATATAAAAAGCCATATCACCCGTTGTTGACACTCCAACAAACCAGATACCTTCTACAGTGGCGACCTCTTTCGGAAGCGCAAACTGAAACTCCCCGGAAGACGTATCGTTATCCTCAACCGTAAATAGCTCAAAAAAACGTGCATTATCACCGAAAACATTGTCGAGCGGTTCGAGGGAAATCAAAATTTCGCTCACCGGTGTGCTGGACGAAGATTCCAAGCCCCCCAAATCATTTTCGAATGCACTTTCACTCAGGACAAGACCAACTGTCATGGCGGGGAGCTGCCAGCTACTACTTACAAGGATACTTTCTTGGAATGGCTGCGACTCCATACGGAACCTGAAAGGGAGAACGCCATGCGGCCTGTAAATGCTGGATTTCAACTCAAAATTTGAAAGGTCTTTTCTCTCTGCCTCAACGTCGCCGCACGAACCATCCCCCCTACAGTTGACAATTGTTCTGGGAATTGTTGTCCGACCTTTTGAAAGCAGGAGCTCTGAGTTTTGCACTACCTGAGTTGCCTCGATGTCCCGAACAAAATAGGCGCACGTACTTGGCGCCAATGGAGAACCGTTGAGCATACCAAAGCCTGCTGCCACCCAAGCAAACGAGAGTTTCGATTTGGATCCCTCGGCGCGGATGTTGCAAAACTCGTAATCTATTTGACAGGACTTAGATCCATCGTAGATCGTTTCTTCTCTCGCGTCTGACCGATAACGAAAATCGGCACCGCCCCCAATCCTATCGAAGGGGTCACGTTCAGAGCCGGTGCAATCCGCACAAGATATGGCCGGAAAGGAAGCGCAAAAGAAAATAGCAACCGTATGCTTAAGAAGCATCAAGCTCACACTCTGATAAGTAGTGATCCATGTGCAATCTTATACAAAAACCGTAAGGCGGGCAACCATGAAGAATCGTGGCAGACGGTGACTTATTGGGGCGACTATTGACAGCCTAATTCTTCGCCGAAGATTTTCGCCATATCATTGTTCACCATCTTTGCGTACTTGCAGTCGTCAAGAAGATGAAACCTCTTCATTGCAATAAACGATGCGCCTCTCTCAGCCAGCATGTTAATGTTATTCGGCTTTCCGTACGCGAAGGCAGTATTAAGCGCCGCCTCATTTCCATGATGAATTTCTGCGCCATTTTCAATTAATACTGATAGCGTTGCGGCATCTCCTGAAGCCGATGCCCTTATTAGGCTATCGTCAAGCCGTTCCTGGCTATAGTTGTACCGAGTGAGTAACCACGCAGCGGTGTTTTCCGCGCCGTTTTCTGCCGCACTAATGAGCATGCTTTGACGCCGATTATCAATATCAACGCCAGCGACCTCAAGCCAATCCAAGACTGCTGTTCTGTTTTTTGCGGCAGCGGACTCTGAGAATATAGCTGCGAGCTTTCCCTCGTCAAAATCTTGAGCGATGTACCATCCCGTCAAAAAAGATAGCGCAGTCACTGCATATACTAATCTCTTTGAGTCGTTTGTTTCTGCGCGCATAGCGTATCCATTAGTTTGACATCCTGTAAAACTCGCATTTTTCTGAAGCGAAATCAATAAGATAGTATTCCTAATGTGAAAAGGTGCTTTATGGTCTATTTTTGACACCCTTTTCGCTTGGGAAATGTCTAGTTTATCTCTTCGCGAAGATACCGAAGAAACTGCTCCGGTACGTCGTGGCGTTCCTGAAGCCCAAAGGTCTTCAGATGCCCGATCTTCCAGCGATGGACGGGATGATCCTCTATCGTGCGAAGGTTGTCGCGCGCCATGACAATCCCCGTTGAATAAAGCCCGCTTTCCCGCGCCGGGCTGGAGCCGGTGTACGATCCGGCCATGACCCTTATCCGGTAGACCCCATCGCTGGCGGGCTCCCGGACCAGCGGCTTCATTATTGTGAACTGCAACAGCTTGGTGTTGTCGTCCTTGGTCAGAAGAAAGGCCTTGCCGTCCATCCCCAGCACATAGCCTTCGAGATGCTGTTCGCGCCAGCCATAGCTGGGCCGGAAATGCATGCGCTCGGCGTAGTAGAGTGTGCCATCACTGCGTGATGTGATGCGGGCTGCGCTCACAAGAATCTTGCCGGGAACAGTCAAAGAGGGCCGGTAGACGCGATACACGCCGGGAAGGCTCTTGTGGTCACCTTCAGGCGCAATGTTGGGCCTTACAAAGTCGATTAACGAGAAATACAGGCTGCCCGGAACACTGGCGACGCTCTCGGCCAGTGAATGCCCACCCAGATAGCCGCGCTCGATCAGGAAATCGCGCATACAGGTGAAGGTGCCCGGTGTGAACTTTCGGAAGAACTTGTCCGCAGTCTTGGGGTGCGCCTGCACGAAATCATGGGCGACCTGTGAAACCGGCTGCTTGCAATAGCCGTCCGGAAAAGCCGCTTTGATATTGCCGAAGTAGTTGTACCATGTGCCTTTTGAAGGGGTGAGAGGCTCATGGGGTTGACGGTTGGCGTCTTCCTCTCTCTTCAAGGTTTCCATGAGCCCGTTCCAGAACAGGCCGTCGCTGCGATACTGATTCACGACCAGGATCAGCATCACGAGATTGGGTTTGTTGAATGCGAGTTCCACTGTTCGGGACGCCCTTCAACCGGCTTGTACGGTTCTTGAACTGATCTGATAGCATATTGAAACTTATGATAAAAGACCTGCCTCCGAAAATCGGGGATGCTCTCTCTTGCAAGCTGACGGGAGACACCGATGTTCGGAAACCACCACCAGAACGGGGGCCATCGAGGCGGGCCGGGCCGCGATCTGCAAACTCAAGTTCACCAGTAAAACGCGTAAGTGATTGATATCGTTATGGCGAGATTGGCCAAAATGTAACTACGCGAGGGTGATCAGGCGGGTTTTGGCAGGTTCAGGGTGTCGAAGAGGTCCAGTTGTTCGGGGGTCGGGGTGGTGAGGCCGTCGAGCTTTCGGTCGGCGATCCGGGCTTCGTGGCGGTGGATGCGCGCGAGCATGTCGAGGGCGGTTCGTGGGCTGGCGTCATGTCCTTTTGCCTTCAGCCGCATGCGCATGACGCGGTAGAGGACGAGGGCGAGAAAGCAGATCAGCGCGTGGGCGCGGATGCGGTCGGGCAGCCGATGGTGGACGGGGGCGATCTCGATATCGGATTTCAGGACGCGGAAGCCGCGTTCGATATCGGCCAGCGACTTGTAGCGGGTCACGGTTGCGGTCGGCGTCAGGTCGGGGGCATTGGTCAGCAGGGCGAGCTTGCCGTCGAAGAGTTCGGCTCGGGCGACGGCGTCTTCGTCGATGCTGTAGCTGAACCGGTCGGCCTGCAGGTCTGCCTTGAGGAACCGGGTCAGTTCGGCCTCGGCCACGGCGCGCGTGAAGCGGCTATAGGCGCCGCGGTCGGAGGCGCGGCGGCCCCGCGCCGTCTGGCCGTCGTCTTGCGCATCGAGCTTGGCGACCATCTTTTCGGCCTGGGCTTCAAGTTCGGCGATGCGGGCGCGACGTCGTTCGGATTGGTCGGCGGCTCGAACGGGATCATGGGCGACGATCAGGCGATGGCCGGCAAAATTGCTTTCCGCCAGGCCGCCTTCGTCGAAGGCAAGGCCCCGAAAGGTCTCGACCAGATCGGCATAGCGACGGGCGGGGACGGCGAGGATGAACTCCAGCTTGCGGTCGTCCTGATCGGCCAGGGCGGTCAGTTCGTCGATGTTTTCAAGGCTGAGCAGGCCACGGTCGGCGACCAGGATGACACGCTGCACGGGAAACCGCTGCAACACCGTCTGCAGCATGCCCTGCAGGGTTTTCGTCTCCCCGACATTGCCGGGGTGGACCGTGTGCATGAGCGGCAGGCCGTCGGCGGTTTGCACGACGCCGAGCACGAATTGCCGGGCGATGCCACCGGTTTCCTTGTTCATGCCATAGGCGCGGAGGTCGTCGTCAACCTCTCCGTCGCCATGGATGCGCACCGTGGTCAGGTCGTAGAAGACCACGGCCAGGTCCCGATCGACCAGCGGACGGATTTGTCTGGCCAGTTCCATCTCGACCCGCTCGGCATGGTCCATCAGCGCATCCATGGCGCGGAGCAGATGTTGATGCGTGACGGTGTCCGGCATCGCGGGCATCGCGACCGTTTCCAGCCAGCGCAGGCAGCCAAGCTTGCTTGTGGGGTCGCACAACCGATTGAACACCATGGCGCGGACCAGCGCCTCCACGTCGACTTTCCGCTTGCCGGAACGCAGCGCACGGCCGAGGGCATGATCGAAACCAAGGTCCTTCCACAACTCGTGCAGGGCAAAGACGTCGCCATAGCTGCGCGCCGCCTCGTAGGTGATCTCGGCCTTCTCGGGCTCGACCCGACCCGCGGCGCGACTGAGCCCCCGGATCAGCGCATCGAGCTGGCCATCCTTCATCCCGTCCACGCGCCCCAGATTGGCCACGACGCGCAGCCGGGGCTTGCCCGCCTCGTTACGGAAGGACTCGACAATCTGCAGATAGCGACGCCCGCCGCTCTCGGTGATGCGCGTGAACATGGCATGCAGGATATCGCACGTTTGGGCGCATTCATAGGGTCTTAAACATCATAACGTGTAACTACACGACTTCGGCCGAACTGCCCACCTCGCGCGCCTTAAGCTATTGAAATCCCATACCTGCGCTGAACGCGCTCACGCAGATTCCCCCGGATTTTGTCGAAGTTCGGTGAAAGGGGGCTTTGCCACAACGGCGGCGGCCATGCTGGCGATGATTTTCGCCCCGACGCTCCATGAAATGACGATCCCCTATGTGATCGGAATTGCCCGGCGGTCCTACCCGGCGGACATCGTCCAGTTTCTCGAGATTGCGTGGATGCTTTGCTGCTTCCCGTTCGTGTTCTTCGCGGCACGGGCCAGCATCGCCTTCGCGCTCACCGCGGCAGGCATCTATCTCGCCTACCGTTTCATCTAACTCACCCGGCAGAAAAGGAGAAAGCCATGCCGAAACAAGTTCGGGAAAAAATCGGAGACGTTTATCGGACCTACGAGGTCAAAACCTTCTGGGACCATGTCGTGGAGTTTATCGGGAAGGTCGTCATGGTCTGCGTATTCTTCGCAGCCCTGATCTTCTTCTTCGGTTGAAGACCCTTGACAGCCCCGCTTCTAGCGGGGCTGTCGATCCCTCTCTCATTCCATCGGAATTACCATGAGCTTTGCCCACGACAATCCCTTCGGTTCGGCCCGCTTTGCGACCACGCTGGAAATCCTGCGCGCCTTTCGCAAGCGCGGCGGCGTGCCTGCCGGGTTTTACAGGGGCCGCAAGCTCTACCATTCCAAGCAGGCCGGAATGCTGCTGATTGGCGGTGCGGGCTCCGGCAAGTTCACGACCATGCTCTCCCATATCATCGGCGCGCCGGGGCGGAACGGCGAAGCGCCGCGCTATGCGATCTTCGATCCGAAGCGCGAGTTGCGCGCGGTACTGGAGCCGTATTTCGCCTCCATCGGTGCCGCCGTTTACGAGTTCAACCCTTTTGGCGTCCATGCCGTGACCGGTCAGACGCTCTCGCTGTTCAGTCATCTGGTGCCAACTGCGCCGACGCTGGTGGCGGACTCGCGCCGTACAGCAAGGACCGTGCTGCCGGAAAGCGGCGGCGGAGAGGCGCGGTTCTTCGAGCACAAGGCCCAGAACTGGCTCGATCCGCTGAAACGCGGCCTCGTCCATGCCGATGGCGGCGTCTCGCCGACAAGCCTGTTCGAACTGGTGGGCATGATCCACGCCGCGCCGGAGGCCTGGGCGGAGATGTCGGAGTCCATGGCCGCGCTTGGCGAGCCGGACCTCCGGGTCGCCTTCGCCGAGATGAACGAGCTGGCCGAAAAAAGCAGGCGCACCTTCGATTCCGTCATGAGCGAGATCACCAACGCGCTCGCCTTCATGGCCGATCCGTTGCTGCAAGCGGCGCTGGTGAATACGGCGCAGGCAGATTTCACGCTCGATGTGCTCTGCGAGGACAGCATGCGGCCCGTCTTCGTCTTCTTCGTCATCCCGCCGGAGATGACCGAGCAATGCGCGGGATTGATACGCGCATTCTTCTCGGGCCTGCGGACCTACAAGCAGCGCAAGCCCCGCGCCCCGACCGTCAATCTGGTGATCGATGAGGCCGCCCAGCTCGGGCGCTTCCCGGAGATTTCCGAGTTCTATTCTGTGGGCCGGGGCTTTGGCCTGTCGCCGCTCTGCGTCTACCAGGATATCGGGCAAATCCGGAAGAACCTCGGCCCCACGGGCGTGATGACGCTTTCGGCCAGTGCCGATGTGGAAATCTATCTCGGCGGCGGGATTTCCGATCTGGAAACCGCGCAACATCTGAGCGCCAAGCTGGGCAACCAAACGCTCGGCGTGGCCGATACGCTGACGCAGGAACGCGCCGCGCGGGCCAAGCGCGAAGCTATTCATGCCGCCCTGTTCGGCGGGACCGATCCGGTGCGCACCGGCCTTGCCATGCGAGCCCTCGACTATGAGCGCGGCCATATCCGCAAGCAGGCACGCGCTTTGCTCACCGCCGACGAAGTGCTGGCGATGCCCCACAACAAGGCGCTCGTGCTGGCCTCCGGCTACGGCCTGCGCCCGTTTCTGGCGGACAAGGAGCCCTATTACACGCGCCGCGACTACGCGGGCCTCTACGGCCCCAATCCGTATTTCGACCGCGACCAGGAGAGCGTGCGCGTTCGTGCGCGGCTCGGCTACCGGCGGCGGTGCGTAATCCGGGAACCGGTGCCGGACGCCTACCGGGACCTTCCCCAATACAAAAACGGTGAGTGGCAGTGGATCGAGGGCTATCGCCCGAAACTCAAGTGAGAAAGGAGACCAAGACTATGAGAAAACCTCAAATTCGTGCACGCAGGGGTGTGAAGGTCGAGCGCGAGCAAAGCCTTCTACTGCGTATCTATTATTTTGTGCTGGGGCTTCTCCTGGGCGTCTTTGCCCTCGGCCTCGCCTTTGGTGACGGGAGCTACCTCGGCGGAGCCTTCGTCGGCGGCCTTGCGCTCGCTGCCTTTGTGCAGGCCTTCAAGCGCTACGTGGAAGTCTGAGGACAGGAGCGAGCAATGAGCAATCAGAAGAACCGCCCTGTCGACACGCTGCGCGATGGCAACCTGAAAGCCTCGATCTGGGAGAATACCCGCGAAGACCGGACCACGCATAGCGTGCAGTTCCGCCGAAGCTACCGCGACCAGGAGGGCCAGCTTCGGGATACCGACAGCTTCTTCGGAGCCGACCTGTTGCGCCTTTCACGGCTGGCCGAGCAATCCTACGACCGGGTGCGCGGACTTCGCGAGGCGCAGCACGAACAAGAGCCGCCGCGCCGGTCCCGCACGCGGGACCGGGATGATGGCCGCGACCGGTAGGCGGTGAAGAAGGCGTTCGATCAAGCGGCAGACCCGAAATCTACCTGGCGTCGTGAGGGTCTGCCCGATCCCGCCAAGCTGGCGGGGCACGGCATCCGCACGCGCGAAAGCCTTGATTGGCTGTCGGCCCGCGAGCCCAGCGATCCCGCGCCAGAGCTGCATATCGACGATCCGGCAATCGACGGTGCCGCGCGGGCGGCAGCACAAGACGAACACCGCGCCCGGATCAACCGGATGCGGGCGGAATTCCGCAGCGGCGCGGTCAAGACGCAGCGGGATTTCGGGACAGCCAGGGACTACCGGGGGTCAGAGCATGAGAGGTGAATTTGCATGATAATTCGGGGGCGTGGTAAAATGGGATATGGGCAAAAGCCGCAGGAACCGCGGGGTTTCATGGTGCGGCGCAGCATTGATCTGATTGGCCCACCTCGCGAGTATCGCGGGGCAACCCTTCGAGAGAGCGACGGAGACGAACAACGGTCCGACCAAATGTCGGGCAACTCCGTCGCGTGTTCATAGAAAGGGTGGTGAACGATGAACAAGACATTTGACGGCACGCCGGACTTGGCCTCGGCATTGGGTCTGGCGCTCCAGACAACGCCGATGTGCAGCGTCGGCATCGATATGGCAAAGTACCGGGAAGTTTTCGATGACCCGGACCTGCCGGATGCAGAGAAGGATGCGATCATCCTGGCGCTGTGGGGCATTCTTGTGAACTTCGCCGATCTCGGCTTCGGCGTTCACCCGGTGCAAGAAGCCTGTGGAAAAGTCGAAAACGTGATTGATAGGCCCGCTCAAGGCGATTCGGATGGGGTAGACTCGGGCCAGAACGCCTTGAGCGAGGATTTCAACACATTGGCGGGCGTGCGGGCCGCCAGAAAGGATGGGTGAATTGCAGGAGTTACATTTCAATCAAACTGTTACAGACCAGAAAGCTGTCATTTACTGCCGCGTGTCCTCGACGAAGCAAAAGCTCTCGGGCGGCGGCCTCGACAGTCAGGAGCATCGCTGCCGCCAGTATGCCAGCGAGAAGGGCTATGACGTCGAAGCCGTCTTCCCTGACGATGTGAGCGGCGGCGGCGATTTCATGAAACGTCCCGGCATGGTGGCGCTGCTCAGCTATATCGAGGCGCAGCCGGACAAGGACTACGTGGTCATCTTCGACGATCTCAAGCGCTTTGCACGGGATACCGAGTTTCATATCAAGCTGCGGCGGGAGTTTCAGAGCCGCGGCGCACGGATCGAGTGCCTGAATTTCCGCTTTGAAGATACGCCGGAGGGGAAATTCGTCGAGACGGTCTTCGCGGCGCAAGGCGAGTTGGAGCGTGAACAGAACCGACGCCAGACAGTCCAGAAGATGAAAGCGCGAGTCGAGAAGGGGTATTGGGTGTTCCAGGCCCCCCGAGGCTATCGCTACGAAAAGACTCGCGAGCACGGCAATCTGCTGGTGCGCGACGAACCTGTGGCCTCGATCCTGGCCGAAGCGATGGAGGGTTACGCCAGCGGGCGGTTTCAGACGCAGGTGGAGGTGAAACGCTTTCTGGAGGGGCAAGCCGCTTTTCCGAAAGACCTGCCGGGCGGTGAAATCCGCAACCAGCGTGTTTACGAGATGCTGACGCGGCCCGTCTATGCTGGAATGTTGGAAGCCCCGAAATGGCAGGTGCCCCTGCGCAAGGGCCATCATGAGCCCCTGATCAGTTTCGAGACCTTCACCCGGATTCAGGACCGTCTGAACGGGACGGCGAAGGCTCCGGCACGCAAGGACATCAGTGCGGATTTCCCGCTGCGCGGATTCATCCTGTGCGATGACTGCGGCAAGCCGCTCACGGCCTGCTGGTCGAAGAGCAAGACGGGTAAGAAGCACCCGTATTACCTCTGCCCGACCAAGGGCTGCGCGAGCTATCGCAAGTCGATCCGGCGCGATGAACTGGAAGGCGATTTTGAGACGCTGCTGAAGCGTCTGGAGCCGTCCAGAAAGCTGTTCCGGCTGGCAAAGGTCATGTTCACCGATATCTGGAACCTGCGTCTTGCACGGGCCGACGAGGACGTGAAAGCGCGCCGTAAAGATATCCACAAGATCGAGAAGCAAATCGATGCGCTGCTCGACCGCATCGTCGAATCCACGAATGCGAGCGTGATCGCCGCCTATGAGAAGCGGATTTCGGCACTGGAGCGCGAGAAGCTGGTGGCTCAGGAGAAGCTGGCGACGACCGGCAAGCCGAAGCACACCCTGGAGGAGTCGTTCGAACTCGCGCTGCGCTTTCTTTCAAGTCCTTGGAATATTTGGAAAAAGCAGGGCTTGGCATGGCAAAAAACAGTCCTCAGACTGGCCTTTTTGGAGCCGGTTGCCTATAGCCGGAAAGAGGGGCTTCGAACCCCAAAAACTACCTTTCCATTCAAGGTGTTAGCGGGTTTTCAGTCGCAAAATTGTGGAATGGCGCACCCAGTAGGATTCGAACCTACGACCTTCGCCTTCGGAGGGCGACACTCTATCCAGCTGAGCTATGGGTGCAAACTGCTTACGCAGTGCTTACTTCAATTTTCCGCGGGATTAAAGCAAAGATCGGCAGACCCGCAAGCCACTGATCCAAAACGTTTATTTTTACTCGCATTCACACAACGGACCCTTGACATCAGCCTTCGGAGGGCAGCGCTCTATCCAGCTGAGCTACGGGTGCCGCCCGTGTTACATAGGCGAATCAAACGGGCGGCGCAAACGGTTTCGACGTGCGCCTAGGCCGGTTTGCGACCCTGCGCCAGCATCGTCATCTCGGGGATCATCGGACCGATCTCCACCTGTTCGAACCCGGCGGCAGACAGGGCCGTGGCCAGCCACGCCTCGTCGACCGAGCGCGCGCGAGGGGTGAACGCCGTGTGCTGAAGCTGCCAGAGTGCGGCCAGCTTTGGCCCGCTGCGGTCCGCGTGAACGACGAAGTCGTGGATCAACAGCCGGCCGCCCGGCGCCAGGTGCTCGAAGGCCCGCGCGATCAGGCCATCATGCGCCTCGCCCGGAACGCCGGAGAAGAGATAGGACATCAGGATCACGTCCTGCTGCCGCGGCCAGTCCGTTTTCAACGCGTCGCCCTCGACATAGGCGATGCGGTCAGACAGCCCGGCCTTTGCCACATAGTCCTGCCCAAGGACCGCCACGTTCGGGAAATCGACAATCGTCGCGGAAAGGTCGGGAAAGGCCTTGCACAAGGTGATCGCGAACGCCCCGGTCCCGCCCCCCACATCCAGCAGCGTCCTTGCGCCCGACAGGTCCACCCGTTTGACCACCTGGCGCGCAGGGCCAAGCGATCCGGCATGCTGCGACTCTGAATAGAGCCGTGCCTCCTCGGGGTCGGAAAACCAGTCGGCATAGGAGGCCGTGGCCTCCGCCGGCAGCCGGCCGGTCAGCGCGTCGTCGATCTGATCAAGCAGGCCGTACATCTGTTGGCCGACCTGCAGGCGCAGGTAGTCGCCGAAGTCGTACTTGGCGCCCTTCACAAGAAACGCCTCTGCCGCGGGGGAGTTCTCGAACCGGCCATCGGATGGCGTCACAAGCCCCATGCCCGCAAGCGCGGTCAGAAGCGTTTCCGCCCGATCTTCCTCAAGCGCCGTCTCGGATGCCAGCGCGGCGGGCGTGCAGGCTCCCTTGGCGATCCTGGTGAAAACGCCGGCCTCAAGGGCTGCGAAAAGCGCCTTCGAGCCCATGAACCCGAAGGCAATTTCCGAAATCTCGTCGGCCGTGGTCAGCGACGTCATGGTCTTTCCCCCTGCGTTTCCAGATTGAGGGGGAGGTTACCAAAGGGCGCCAGGAAAGGCCAGAAAGCGACATGGTCAAGTCGCTATCGAACCTCGATCAGGCGAACAATTCGTGACAAAGTTCCAGCGCCTCGACCAGTTTGTCGACTTCCGCGTTGGTGTTGTACATCGCAAAGGATGCCCGGCAGGTGGCCGAAATCCCAAGATGATCCATCAGCGGCCCGGCGCAGTGGTGGCCCGCGCGCACCGCCACGCCCTTCTTGTCGAGAACGGTGGAAATGTCATGGGCGTGGGCGGGGCCTTCGAGAACGAAGGAGAATATCGCGCCACGGCTGTCCGACCGGCCCTGCACCTGCAACCAGTTCAGCCCTGAAAGCCGCTCCATCGCATAGGCGGTGATCGCCTTTTCATGGGCGGCAATGGCCTCCATCCCGACGCCCATCATGTAGTCCAGCGCCACGCCAAGACCGATCTGCTGCACGATGCCGGGGGTTCCCGCCTCGAACTTCATCGGCGGATCGGCATAGGTGACGATGTCCTTGTGCACCTCACGGATCATGTCGCCCCCGCCAAGGAAGGGACGCATCTCGGCCATCCGGTCCTTCTTGATATGGATCGCGCCAGACCCCGAGGGGCCATAAAGCTTGTGCCCCGTGATGACATAGAAATCGGCGCCAAGGGCATCGACATTGACCGGCTGGTGCACCGCGCCCTGACTGCCATCGACCAGCACCGGCACGCCCTTGTCATGGGCGCCCTTCACGATCGAGGCCACGTCGACGACTGTTCCCAGCACGTTCGACATGTGGGTCACGGCGACCAGCCTGGTTTTCGGGCCGATGGCATCGATTACCGCCTGCGGGTCGAGGTTGCCGTTGACGTCGACATCCACCCATTTCAGGACCACGCCCTGCCGTTCGCGCAGGAAGTGCCACGGCACGATATTGGCGTGGTGCTCCATGACCGACAGCACGATCTCGTCGCCCGGCTCCATCCGCGGGGCGGCCCAGGCGTAGGAGACGAGGTTGATCCCCTCGGTCGCGCCGGAGGTAAACACGATCTCGTCTTCATCCGCCGCCCCAAGAAACCGCGCGATGATACCCCGCACAGCCTCATACTTGTCGGTTGCGAGGTTCGACAGATAGTGCAGGCCACGATGGACGTTTGCGTATTCCTCCGCATAGGCGCGGGTCACCGCATCGATCACCACCTGCGGCTTCTGCGCAGACGCGCCGTTGTCGAGATAGACAAGGGGTTTGCCGTTCACCTCACGCGAGAGGATCGGGAAATCGGCGCGGATCTTTTCCACGTCGAACGGTGCTTTTTCATCATACATCGGAGACGGCTCCGCCAAGTGTTATGCCAAGGATGGTCATGATCAGGGTCATGCCGAAAGCGATGCCCACCGTCGATGCGATGATACCGACGAAGGTTTTCAGCACCGAGGGAAAGCCATGAAGCACGGCTACGAAATGGCTGAGAAGCCAAAGAGACAGGCCAAGGCCGAGAATCCCGATCAGGCTTGCAATGGGGGGCATTATGATCAGGAACACGATCTGGACCACCTGCAGGCAGACCATGATGAATTGCAGCCAGACCGTAAGGGCCATGGCCCCGGCAAAGGTCCCCGTGCCACCGACCGCGCGTCCAATGAAATGGATCGCGTAGATTGCCACGACCAACAGCCCGAACTGGCTGACCGCGGTCAGGAGTGGATTGGCCACCAGCATCTGCGGGACGAGCCCCGTCGGAGACCCGATCAGGTAGTTGTTCAGTTCGCTCAGCAGTACACCGACCGCGACCATGGCCACAAGCGCCTCCCACAAGACGCCTTCGCCGGGGGCAAGGGCCAGAACGCGCCTTGCACCGGTGGCAGGATCGCTGACCGTGTCACGGGCCAGCGCAAGCAGAGAGGGGCGGGGGTCTGTCATGAGCGGATGTCTCGGTATGTCAGGCACGGCCGAACGCCTCGGCCTCTGCCAGAGACAACAGCCAGATCGCCAGAAACGCAACCGCAAGGACGGTTGCGACAAGCGAAAGCGCCATTCCTCCGCCGATGAAGCCCGCCACAAGTCCGTGCAGAAGCCACACGGGAGAGACCGCCAGCAACGCCCAGAACAGTGCCAGCCTTGCCCCGAACCACGTTCCCTTGCCACCCAGCATACGGGCCAAAAGGTGGCTGAAGGCGGCAAAGCCGTAGAAGAAGAGCGGCATCAGGAACATCCACGCCATCAGGGCGCCGCCCAGGCGCGCCTCTAGCGGAATCTCGGGATGCAGAAAGGATTCACGCGCAAGGCGGGGCCATTGGGCGATGAAGATCAGGAAACAGGCCACCATCAGATAGACGATGGCCCGGTCTTCGCGCGGACCTGCCTGCAAGAGCCGCCGGATCGTGGCGCGGGGTGCGCGCCACGTCGCGGCGATATCGCGGGTGACGGCCAAGGTCAGCCCCGGTGACGTCCCAGCCATGCGGCCAGGCGTCCGACGATCTCTTCGCGGATCTCTTCCGACTCGATCTCCTCGATCGCTTCGGCAAGGAAGGACAGCACCATGAGGTCCTGTGCCTCACTCTTCGGCACCCCGCGGGAGCGGAGGTAGAACAACGCCGTCTCGTCGATGGCGCCGCTTGTGGACCCGTGCGAGCACGCGACGTCGTCGGCATAGATCTCAAGTTCTGGTTTGGCGAGGAACTGGCTGTCGTCATCCAGAAGCAGAGACTGGGAAATCTGATACCCATCGGTCTTCTGCGCGCCCGGCTGGACGAGAATCTTGCCCTGGAACACGCCGGTCGCGCCGTTCTTCAGCACCTTCTTGAACACCTGACGGCTTTCGCAATGCTCCGCATCGTGGGTGATGAAGACGGTGTCGTCATGCAGGAAGGTACCATCGCCCATGCAGGCACCCGCGACATGGGCAACCCCATTGTCACCGGTGAACTCGATCACGCATTCATTGCGGGTCAGCGCGCCGTTCATGGTCATGGTGAACGACTTGAAGGTGCTTTCCTTGCCCAGTCGCGCGAAGACATGCGTCGCGGCCCTGCGCTCATGATCGCGGCCTTGGGTGCGGACATGGTGGAAGGCACCGCCATCGGCGATGTCGATCTCCATCACCTTGTTGAAGCGCGCCGCGGCCGGCCCGTTTTCCAGAACGGTCAGGTCTGCGCCTTCCTCGACCCGGATGCAGTGGTGCAGGATCGCGTCGGACGCCTCCGACTTGTGAAGGTAGATGAGGTTGACCGGCTTTTCGGCCCGCCCCGTCGCCCGGATCAGCACGCCGTCGGTCGCAAAGGCGGTGTTCAGCGCCGCCAGCGGCCGGTGCACATGTTCGTGGGATTGCGCCTCCAGCGTGCCATAGAGCGCCGAGGCCCAGTGAATGTCCTGCGTCTGCGCATCGGCGAGGCGGGAGATCTCCACCCCGGCCAATTCCGGATCGTCCGACGCCTCGGCATCGAATACACCGTCCACGAAGACCAGCTTGACCCGGTCCATCGTGTCGAAGGTCATCGTCTCCACCGGCGGGGCGACGCGCGCCGGGATCGGGGACGGCGCGATCAGATCGGCGGGGTTGGTGAAACGCCAGTATTCATCGCGCCGCGCAGGCAGGCCCATCGCCATGACCCGCGCCTGGGCGGCAGAGCGCGGCAGGCTGGTCCAGCCGGCGTTCTCCGGCCGCGACAGAACCTCCAGCCGCGCTTCGGTTGCGGTCTGTTTCGCCTGCGGCAATCCCATTACGCGGCCTCCCCGATCAGGTCGGCATAGCCGTTCTTTTCGACTTCCAGCGCCAGTTCGGGGCCACCCGTCTTGATGATCTGACCATTGTACAGGATGTGCACGATATCGGGCACGATGTGGTCCAGCAGCCGCTGATAGTGGGTGATCACAAGGAACCCGCGGTCGGGGCTGCGCATCGCGTTCACGCCATCGGCCACCAGTTTCATGGCGTCCACGTCAAGACCGGAGTCGGTCTCGTCAAGGATGCAGACCTTCGGTTCCAGCATGGCCATTTGCAGGATCTCGTTGCGCTTCTTCTCCCCGCCGGAGAAGCCGACATTGACCGGACGCTTCAGCATCTCGGCATCGATCTTGAGGTCTTTCGCCTTCGCCCGAACTTCTTTCAGGAAGGCGGCAGCGTCCAGTTCTTCCTGCCCGCGGGCCTTACGCTGGGCATTCACCGCGGTACGCAGGAAGGTCATGTTGCCAACCCCGGGGATTTCCACCGGATACTGGAAAGCAAGGAACAGGCCGGCCGCGGCGCGCTCTTCGGGTTCCATCTCAAGGATATCCTTGCCGTCCAGCATCGCAGTGCCTTCGGTCACCTCATACCCGTCACGACCGGACAGGACGTAGGACATGGTGGACTTGCCCGAGCCGTTCGGCCCCATGATCGCGTGCACCTTGCCGGCTTCAACCGTCAGGTTGATCCCCTTGAGGATTTCCTTGCCTTCTTCTTGAAGCGACGCTTTGAGGTTTTTGATTTCAAGCATGGTCTGGTCCTTACGCAATCGTGACGGCCGTGCCGGAGGCCGACACCATCAGCATGTTGTTGATGACTTCGTAATCGAGATCGACGCCCACCACGGCGTTGCCGCCTTTGGCGACGGCCCGCTCTTCCAGTTCGCGCAGGGCGGTTTCCCGCGCCTCGGCAAGCGACTGCTCATAGGCCGAGGAGCGCCCGCCGATGATGTCGGTGATCCCGGCAAAGATATCGCGAAACACGTTCGCACCGAGGATCGCTTCGCCCACGACAACGCCGTGATAGGCGCTGATGGTCTTGCCCTCGACGGTGGGGGTGGTGGTGACGATCATGGTTGTCTTCTCCCACGGATTCATCGGCGCCCTAGCCCACGCTGCCTTCAAGGCTGATCGCGACAAGCTGCTGGGCCTCCAGCGCGAATTCCATGGGCAGCGCCTGCAGCACCTCCTTGCAGAAGCCGTTGACGACAAGGGCCACTGCCTCTTCCTCGTCCATGCCGCGCTGGCGGCAATAGAAGAGCTGGTCGTCATCCACCTTGGACGTCGTCGCCTCATGTTCGACGCGAGAGGAGTTGTTGCGCACCTCGATATACGGCACCGTATGCGCCCCGCAGTTGCCGCCGATCAGAAGGCTGTCGCACTGGGTGTAGTTGCGGCTGTTCTTGGCCTTGGGATGCATGCTGACCAGACCACGATAGGTGTTCTGCGCCTGCCCCGCCGAAATCCCCTTGGACACGATCCGCGAGCGGGTGTTCTTGCCCAGATGCACCATCTTGGTGCCGGTATCGGCCTGCTGGAAGTTGTTGGTGATGGCGATGGAATAGAACTCGCCCTGGCTGTCGTCGCCGCGCAGGATGCAGGACGGGTACTTCCACGTCACCGCGGAACCGGTTTCCACCTGCGTCCACATCACCTTCGACCGCGCACCCCGGCAATCGGCGCGCTTGGTAACGAAGTTGTAGATGCCGCCCTTGCCGTTCTCGTCGCCCGGGAACCAGTTCTGAACGGTGGAGTATTTAACCTCGGCATCGTCCAGCACCACGATCTCGACCACCGCGGCGTGCAGTTGCGCGGTATCGCGCTGCGGCGCGGTGCAACCTTCCAGGTAGCTGACATAAGCTTCCTTGTCGCAGATGATCAGCGTGCGCTCAAACTGGCCGGTGTTTTCCGCATTGATCCGGAAATAGGTCGACAGCTCCATCGGGCAGCGCACCCCCGGCGGCACATAGACGAAAGAGCCGTCAGAGAAGACCGCAGAGTTCAGAGTGGCATAGAAGTTATCCGTCTGCGGCACCACGCTGCCGAGGTACTTCTTGACCAGTTCCGGGTGGTTATGGATCGCCTCTGAGATCGAACAGAAGATGACGCCCGCCTCGGCCAGTTCCTTCTGGAAGGTGGTGCCGACGCTGACGCTGTCGAACACCGCATCGACGGCAACCTTGCGGCTCTCGTCCGCTTCCTCGGCGCCTTCGACACCGGCCAGGATCATCTGTTCCTTCAGCGGGATGCCAAGTTTCTGGTAGGTCTCCAATAGCTTGGGGTCGACCTCGTCCAGCGACTTGGGTTTTTCCTCCATGCTCTTGGGGCGGGCATAGTAGTATTGCTTCTGGAAGTCGATCTCGGGATACTCGACCATCGCCCAGTCGGGCTCTTCCATGTTCTGCCAGCGGCGGAAGGCGTCCAGCCGCCAGTCGGTCATCCATTCGGGTTCGTTGTTCTTGGCCGAGATCAGGCGCACGATATCCTCGGTCAGCCCCATCGGGGCATATTCCATCTCGATATCGGTATCCCAGCCGTATTTGTACTTTCCGGCCATGGACTGGACGGTTTCGACGGTCTCCCGGTCAACCCCTTCCCTGATCTCGGTCTTGTCCTTGACCTCGGCATTGTCGAAAGCAGCCATCTCTTTTTCGTCCGCCTCTCTGGTCTCGGCCGCCGCACTGCGCGGCAGCGCCGGTTTGAATTCGCCTCAGCCCCGACGGGCCTGAAACCTTGCTTCGGCCGCGCACCATGCATCCGCAAAGCGCAGCACATCGTCCTGTTGCGTGCCCGGCCCAATCGAGACCCGGATGGCAGAGGCAGCCGCCTCCTCCCCCAGTCCCATGGCCCGCAGCACGCGGCTGGCCCGCAACTTGCCCGATGAACAGGCCGATCCCGCGGAAATCGCGAAGCCGGCGAGGTCCATCTGCATCACCTGCGTCTCGCCTTTCCATCCCGGTGTGGCAAAGCACGAAGTGTTGGGCAACCTATGCGATCCTTTCCCGACAAAAATAGTCCCTCTTGCGCGCTCTGCAATCGATTTTTCTAGAATACTTCTAAGATGCTCGATTTCTGACCACTTTCCGGCGGCCAAGTCCGCTGAGGCGGCGCACGCTGCGGCGCCGAATCCGGCAATGCCTACAATGTTCTCGGTTCCGGCGCGTCGCCCCGTCTCCTGCCCGCCGCCGCGAATCTGCGCGACGATGTCGCACCCCCGCCGGATCACGAGCGCGCCGATGCCTTTCGGGCCGCCGATCTTGTGCGCCGAAACCAGCGCCATCTCGGCCCCCAGCCAGTTGAAGGCGACCGGCAGCTTGCCGAATCCTTGCGTCATGTCGCACACGGCCAGGCCCGCGGGGACCTCTTGCACCACGCCGGTTTCAGAATTGGCCAGTTGCAGGGCCGTCGCGCCCGGGTCTGCCACCGCCGCCTGGCCCTCGCCGGTCACCGGCAGCGCCGGATCGACCCAGGCCGCGACCGCATCATGTTCAATATCCCCGGCCACCAGCCCGCGGCCGGCGCAGGCCAGCGCCGCCGCCTCGCTCGCCCCGGAGGTGAAGATGACATCGGCCCCGTCCGCCCCCAGCGCCTCGGCCACCTGGGCGCGCGCGGTTTCCACCAAGGCCCGCGCCGCGCGTCCTTCGGCATGGACGCTGGAGGGATTCCCGACGACATCCATGGCCGCGGTCATCGCCGCCCGCGCCTCGGGGCGCAGCGGCGCCGTCGCGTTCCAGTCCAGATAAACGCGGGCCGTCATGCGTCTTCTACCCTTTATTATTGGCCGATATGCCCCATCAAGCGGCCGCGCGGCCCGCGCGACCGGGGGCGGGGTCCGCTACCCCTCGTCCACCACGTGGAACAGGGCCGGGACCGCCGGACAGGGGGCCAAGTCGTTCGCGGTCACGTCAGACAGACGGGTCTGGTGCAGGAAGACATACACATGGGCGCTCAACCCCTCCCAAAGCCGGTTGGTCAGCGATTGCGCCCGGGTGCCAGAGGTGCCCCCCGACACGCCTGCACCCGTATGCATCGCGCTCACCGTCTCGTCCACGGCGACCAGCACCTCTGCCACCCGGATCTCGGGCGCCGGGCGGGCCAGCCGATATCCGCCGCCGGGGCCCCGCACCGACTCCACCAATCCTGCACGGCGCAGCTTGACGAACAACTGTTCCAGATAGGGCAGCGAAATATCCTGACGTTTCGATATCTCCGACAGAGAGACGAGACCGTCCGCCGGCTGCAGGGACAGGTCCACCAGCGCGACCATCGCATAGCGCCCCTTGGTGCTGAGTTTCATGGCACCCCCCGTGCAAATGGTTGACGTTGCCTCGCCCGGTCATTACCTCCGGGGACACCCTGCCCGATCCTGTCGGGCTTCTGCCAGTCCTTATGTAGCCCGCCCGCCTTCGTCAAGAAAACGCGCGCGCACCGCAAGTGAGACCATTACGAATGCCCGAGGTTATCTTCCCCGGTCCCGAAGGACGATTGGAAGGCCGCTACCACCCGCAGAAAGACAAGGACGCGCCCATCGCGATCGTGCTGCATCCCCATCCGCAATTCGGGGGCACTATGAACAATCGCGTCGTGTACAATCTGCACTACGCCTTCTTCAACATGGGCTTCACCGTTCTGCGCTTCAATTTCCGGGGCGTCGGCCGCAGCCAGGGCGAATACGATCAGGGCATCGGCGAACTCAGCGATGCCGCCGCGGCGCTCGATTACCTGCAATCGATGAACCAGAATGCCAAGCATTGCTGGGTGGCCGGGTTCTCGTTCGGGGCGTGGATCGGCATGCAGTTGCTGATGCGCCGGCCCGAGATTACCGGCTTCGTGTCCGTTGCACCGCCGGCGAACATGTACGACTTCTCATTCCTCGCCCCTTGCCCCAGTTCCGGCCTTGTCATCAACGGGACCGCCGACCGGGTCGCACCTCCGGCCGACACGGTCTCACTCGTCGACAAACTGCACGAGCAGAAGGGGATCACGATCACCCACACCCAGATCGAAGGTGCAGATCACTTCTTCCAGGATCCGCACATGGACGCGATGATTGGCAACGTGACGGACTATGTCAAACGCCGTTTGACCGAGGGGACGCGGTAAGCGCAGCCGGATTGCCTTGGGCAGAATGCCTGTCAGGCAACCGCTTTCGGCCGGATGTCGGCGTCGTGCGACGGCGCCGAGAATGCCGCCAGCGACATGTTGAGCCGGTCGGCCCCGTCAGAGACGCGTGCCCCCATGGCCGACATTTCTTCGGCCAGCGCGGCGTTGGCGTGGACGGCTTCGTCGATCCGGTTCACGGCGGTGTTCATCTCCGACAATGCCTCGGCATGCGTACGCGCGCACTGACTGATCGTCGTCGCCCGGCCACTGGCCTGTTCAAGCCGGCCACGAATACCTTCCAGCGCTTTTCCGACCTTGGCCACGAGGTCCGAGCCTTGCGACACGTGATCGGTCGATTTTCCGATCAGGCTCTTGATATCGTTGGCCGCGGTGCCGGTGCTTTGCGCCAGGGCACGCACCTCGGACGCGACGACCGCAAATCCCTTGCCCGCCTCGCCGGCACGCGCGGCCTCCACCCCGGCATTCAGCGCCAGCAGGTTGGTCTGGAACGTGATGTCCTCGATCAGCGCGATGATCGACGAGATCTCCTTGGAGCTGCTCTCGATCAGGGTCATCGCGTCGATGGCATTGTTGACCACACCGGTTGCTTCCTGCGCATCGTCATTCGCGGCACTCGTGCTGTCGCTGACCTCGCTGATCCCTGCCGCCGTCTCTTTCAGAGAGGTCGTCAGATCGCGCAGCGCGCTGGCAACTTCGGTGACATCATGTGCCTGTCCTTCGACCCGCAACGACACGTCGCCCGCGGCGGCGGCAATCGCCGTCGCTTCCCGGCCGAAATCACCGGCCGCGCTTACCGAACCGCTTAGCGACTGGCCAAGCATCGACATCGCGCGATTGAAGTCGGTTCTCAGACGATCATGCGCCTCGGGGAACGGAACATTGATACTGCAATTCAGATCCCCGCGCGCCAAACGCTCCAGCGAGGAACTCAACGCCTCGACAACCCCGGCCGTATCGGCCCCGGCCTGTTCAGAGGCCTCCTTCGCCATACGTGCCTCGGCCGCAAGGTCATGCGCCTGCTCCCGTTGGACGAGAATGGCTTCCCGCTGCCGCTGCGCCTGCAGCATGGACAGGGTGAGGATCGCACCTTCCATGACGACGATCGAGCCGTGCAGCGCCGTCCGCTCCAAGTTGGCCATCAGATCGGCCGACGGATACACCAGCGCGGGCATCAGAAAGCTGAGGGACAGGTGATGCACCGCGGTCGCCGCACAGGCGAGGATGAGGGCCGTCACGCATCGCATTGTCGAGACCACCGCCAATATGGCGAAGAACATCATATGGGTGTCGATCTGCCACGGATGGCCTGCAAGGGACGCCGTGAAAAGCGCCGATTGCCCGATCAGGGCCGTTCCGATGATGTGATGGCGATAGGCGTTCTCCGTGGTGCGGGCAACGATCCCGATACCCGCGAGAAGACCCGACAGCACCAGAAGCGGAAGGATCGCGTTGCCCGCCAGCCAACCGGCCGCAACCGGCAGCGGTGCCATTGCAACAAGGGCCCAGGCGGCCAGCTTGCTGTGGCCATGTTCGGAAAGCAGATCATCGGGTGTCATACTGGTTCCCTCTCGAAACCGCAGAGTGTCAGCAACGCATCGGCATCCAGCACGGCCCACGCGCCAGCCTGCACGGCCCTGTCCGGAGCGGTGAAGACAGCGAACCGGGCCATCGGGGCGATATATGGGCCCACTTCCTGCCCACCGGCGTCCGCAATCACCGCCGCGGCGCCGCCGCCCCATGGGGCTGCGACGACAAGGGCGGGACGCCCAACCTTGGCCGGTCCTGCCATGAGCAATGTCACGGGCACCGTCAAAGCGGTCAGGCAAAGCGTCACCACAAGCAGAACAGTGTCTCCAAGCCGTACGTTTTTCATGCAAGGAATTTGGATCGACTTTATTTCCAAATCCTTGATGCCGACTGGTTTGCCGCCTCCGGTCTATGGAAATACTGGCTCGAATTGTCTTGGTGACCCGGCGGCAAAAAATCCGGTCTACCGACGTATACCTTTGCATACCATCTTTTCCCGCCCCGCGCTTTGCGCTATCACGCCGCTGGAACGAATCCTGAAGGAAGAACGAGGGGCCCATGACGAAGATCAAAGTCGACAACCCGGTCGTCGAACTCGACGGCGATGAAATGACCCGGATCATCTGGGACTTCATCAAGAAGAAGCTGATCCTGCCCTATCTCGACGTGGACCTGCTCTACTACGATCTGGGGATCGAAGAGCGCGACCGGACCGACGACCAGATCACCATCGACGCCGCCAACAAGATCAAGGAAGTCGGCGTTGGCGTGAAATGTGCCACCATCACGCCGGACGAGGCGCGGGTCGAGGAATTCGGTCTCAAGAAGATGTGGCGCAGCCCCAACGGCACGATCCGCAACATCCTGGGTGGCGTGGTGTTCCGCGCCCCGATCATCTGCAACAACGTCCCCCGGCTTGTTCCCGGCTGGACGAAACCCATCGTGATAGGCCGTCATGCCTTTGGCGACCAGTACCGCGCGACGGACATGAAGTTCCCCGGCCCGGGCACGCTGTCGATGAAATTCGTCGGCGAGGACGGCACCGTGATCGAGGAAGAGGTCTTCAAGGCCCCGTCCTCGGGCATCTACATGGGCATGTACAACCTTGACGAGTCGATCAAGGACTTCGCCCGGGCCTCGATGAACTATGCGCTGTCGATGGGCTGGCCGCTGTACCTGTCGACCAAGAACACGATCCTGAAGCAGTATGATGGCCAGTTCATGATCCTGTTCCAGAAAGTGTTTGACGAGGAATTCGCGGACAAGTTCAAGGAAGCCGGCATCACCTACGAACACCGCCTGATCGACGACATGGTCGCCTGCGCGATGAAATGGAACGGCGGCTTTGTCTGGGCGTGCAAGAACTACGACGGCGACGTGCAGTCGGACACCGTGGCGCAAGGCTTCGGCTCGCTCGGCCTGATGACCAGCCAACTGATGACGCCGGACGGCAAGATCGTGGAGGCCGAGGCCGCCCACGGCACCGTCACCCGCCATTACCGCCAGCACCAGAAGGGGGAGGCGACCTCGACCAACTCCATCGCCTCGATCTTCGCCTGGACCGGGGGCCTGAAGCACCGCGCGAAACTGGACGGCAACGACCAGCTCAAGCATTTCGCCGAAACGCTGGAAAAGGTCGTGGTCGCGACCGTGGAGTCGGGATCCATGACCAAGGACCTCGCGCTTCTGGTCGGGCCCAATCAGAAATGGCTGACGACGATGGGCTTCCTCGAAAAGGTCGACGAGAACCTGAACAAGGCACTGGCGGGCTAACCCGCCCGGTTATCGACCGAACCATAAGGGCTGGCAGCGATGCCGGCCCTTTTTCGTTTCGAAGACTGGACAAGACCGACACCGCGCGCCATGCCACGTGCATGCCGTCCGACTCCGACACCCAACAACGCCACACGCTGCTGGAGGATATCCAGGGCCTTCTTGTGGGTACGCTGTTGGTCGCCCTGTCCGTCGGTCTGCTGAAATCGGCGGGGCTGGTCACCGGGCAGATCGCGGGGCTGTCGCTGGTGGGGGCCTACGCAACCGGGATCGGCTTCGGACCGATCTTCTTTACCCTGAACCTGCCCTTCTACTGGCTGGCGGTGCGCCGGGTGGGATGGGCCTTCACGCTCAAGACCTTCTCGGCGGTTGCGCTGCTTGCAACCTTCACCGAACTGATGCCGCTGGTGCTCAGCTTCGACCGCATCCATCCGCTGGCCGCCGCGATACTTGCGGGGGTGACGGCGGGCGCGGGCCTTCTGGCGCTTTTCCGCCACGGGGCAAGCCTTGGTGGCGTGGGTATTGTGGCCTTCTGGCTGCAGGACACGCGAGGTATCCGCGCGGGCTGGGTGCAACTGGCCTTCGACGCCGTGGTCTTTGCGCTGGCCTTTGCGGTGATCGATCCGTTGACCGTGCTCTACTCACTTGTCGGGGCCGGGGTTCTGAACGTGATCATCGCCACCAATCATCGGCGCGACCGGTATATCGCGCGCTGAAGGACCGGTCATGCCCAAAGCCTATATCTTTCTGTTCCTGGCCATCCTGACCGAAACCATCGGCACCACGGCCCTGCAGGCCAGCCAGCAATTCACAAAACTCGTTCCCTCGACCATCGTCGTCGTCGCCTATGCCCTGTCGTTCTACTTCCTCGCCGTCGCGCTCAAATTCATCCCCGTGGGCATCGCCTATGCGATCTGGTCGGCTCTGGGGATCATTCTGATTGCCGCCATCGGCTGGTGGGTCTTCGGGCAGCGGATCGATCTCGCCGGCTTCGTCGGCATGGGGCTGATCGTCGCCGGGATCGCCGTGATCCATCTGTTTTCGAAAACCACGACGCATTGAGTATTCCCGCTGGCTTTTCGGGGGAAAAGCCACTATCGGCAGGCCAACCCCGAACAGCAGGCTTTACCTCATGGACCTTCGCAACATCGCGATCATCGCGCATGTCGACCACGGCAAGACGACCCTTGTCGACCAGCTTCTCAAGCAATCCGGCGCTTTCCGCGAAAACCAGGCGGTGGCGGAACGTGCCATGGACTCCAACGATCTTGAACGCGAACGCGGGATCACGATTCTTGCCAAGGCGACCAGCGTCGAATGGGACGGGCACCGGGTGAACATCGTCGACACCCCCGGCCACGCCGATTTTGGCGGAGAGGTCGAACGGATTCTCAGCATGGTCGACGGCGTCGTGCTGCTGGTCGACGCGGCCGAAGGCCCGATGCCCCAAACGAAGTTCGTAACGTCAAAGGCGTTGGCGCTGGGCCTGCGCCCTATCGTGGTGCTGAACAAGGTCGACAAGCCCGACGCCGAGCCCGACCGGGCCCTGGACGAGGTGTTCGACCTCTTCGCGAACCTCGGCGCCAATGACGAACAACTGGACTTCCCGCACATGTACGCCTCGGGCCGGTCCGGCTGGGCAGATCACAGCCTCGACGGGCCGCGCAAGGACCTGCACGCCCTGTTCGACCTGATCCTAGAGCATGTGCCCGCCCCCAAACAACTCGACCATGCCGATGAACCCTTCACCATGCTGGCCACCACGCTGGGCGCCGACCCGTTCATCGGCCGTATCCTGACCGGCCGGATCGAGACCGGTCGCGTCAAACCCGGCGACACCGTCAAGGCCCTGTCGCGCGAAGGCGAGCAGGTCGAGAGCTTTCGCGTGTCCAAGGTGCTGGCCTTCCGCGGTCTGTCGCAACAACCCATCGACGAGGGCGAAGCCGGCGACATCGTCTCGCTTGCCGGCATGACAAAGGCCACGGTGGCCGACACCCTGTGCGCGCCTGCCGTTTCCACCCCCCTGCCCGCGCAACCCATCGACCCGCCGACGATCACCGTGACCTTCGGCATCAACGACAGCCCCCTTGCCGGCCGCGACGGCAAGAAGGTGCAGTCCCGCGTCATCCGGGACCGCCTGATGAAAGAGGCGGAATCGAACGTGGCCATCCGCGTGACCGATACCCCCGGCGGCGAGGCGTTCGAGGTCGCAGGCCGCGGCGAACTGCAGATGGGCGTTTTGATCGAGAACATGCGCCGAGAAGGGTTCGAGCTGTCGATCTCCCGCCCGCAGGTCCTGATGCGCGAAGAAAACGGCCAGCGGCTGGAACCGGTCGAAGAGGTGACGATCGACGTCGATGACGACTATTCCGGCGTGGTGATCGAAAAGATCACCGGCGCCCGGCGCGGCGAGATGGTCGAGATGCGGCCCGCCGGCGCCGGCAAGACCCGGATCATCGCCCATGTGCCGTCACGCGGCCTGATCGGCTATCATGGCGAGTTCCTGACCGATACCCGCGGCACCGGCGTGCTGAACCGCGTCTTCCACGGCTGGACGCCCTACAAGGGACCGATCCCGGGCCGCCGCGCGGGCGTGCTGATCTCGATGGAAGATGGCACCTCGGTCGCCTATGCGCTGTTCAACCTCGAAGATCGCGGGCGGCTTTTCATCGGCGCGCAGGAGGCGGTTTATCAGGGCATGATCATCGGCGAACATTCCCGCGACAACGACCTGGAAGTGAACCCGCTGAAGGGCAAGAAGCTGACCAACGTCCGTGCCTCGGGCAAGGACGATGCGGTCACCCTGACCCCGCCGATCAAGATGAGCCTTGAAGAGGCCATCGCCTATATCGACGACGATGAACTGGTGGAGGTCACGCCGAACGCCGTGCGCCTGCGCAAGCGCTTCCTCGACCCGCATGAGCGTAAGCGGCAGGCCCGCGCGGCAAGCTGACAGTATCACAAATGCGAAACGGCCCCCCGGTGGGGGCCGTATGCGCCTTCGGCGCTTTGGGTATTTGGACCAAGAAGAAGACCGGGGGCTCGATCCGAGCAAAAGACGGCGCGCCTGAGACGATTGCGCGTCAGTCGCTGGTCTCGACCACCATCAATTCCCGTTCCGACGCGCCCCGCGCGTGATCAAGCGCAGCCTGATAGTCGGGGCTGTTGTAGCAGTCGACGGCCGCCTCGACCGAGGGAAAGCGGGCCACGACGTTGCGCGGGCGTTCCTTGCCTTCAAGCTGAACAAACCGGCCGCCGCGGGCGATGAATTCACCGCCATGCTTTGCAATGGCCGGTCCCGCAAGCTCGGCATATTTTCCATAGGCCTCGGCATCGGTGACGGTCACATGTGCGATCCAGAGCGCGCCCATCTATCCCTCCAGCACGGCTTCGGCCGCCTTGATCGCGGCCTCTGCGTTCGCGGCGTCCTTGCCGCCGCCCTGGGCCATGTCAGGCCGGCCACCGCCGCCCTTGCCGCCCAGTTCCGCGACCGCCGCCTTGACCAGATCGACGGCCGACACCTTTCCGGTCAAATCATCGGTCACACCCGCGGCAACCGCCGCCTTGCCGCCCGCATCGGCGATCAGCAGCACCGCGCCAGAGCCCAGCCGCGCCTTGTGTTCATCGATCAGCGGCGGCAGGTCCTTGCCGGACACACCCGTCAAGACCTGTGCAAAGAACGGTACACCGCCAACCTCGCGCGCTTCGGGGGCTGCGCCCCCCGGCCCGGCCAGTGCCAGGTCGCGCCGCAAGGTCGCCACCTCGTTCTCCAGCGCGCGGCGATCCTCGACCAGCGCCTTGACCCTTGCCACCACATCGGCGGGTTGTGCGCGCAGAACTTCGGCTACCTCGGCCAGCCGGTTCTGCTGTGCAATCAGGTGATCCAGCGCCGCTTGCCCGGTCAGCGCCTCGATCCGGCGCACGCCTGCGCTGGACGCGCTGTCGCCCAGCACGACGCACAGGCCGATATCGCCGGTCTGGCGCACATGGGTGCCGCCGCACAGCTCGATCGACCAGGTGTTGCCCTCATGCCCCTTGCCGGTCGGCGCATGCCCCATGGACACGACGCGCACCTCGTCGCCGTATTTCTCTCCGAACAAGGCCTGCGCACCGATGGCGCGGGCGTCGTCGGGCGTCATGATCCGCGTCTCGACCGGGCTGTTCTGGCGGATGAAGCCGTTGACGTCGGATTCAACGCTGGCCAGTTCCTCGGCGCTCATCGCCTTGGCGTGGCTGAAGTCAAAGCGCAGCCGGTCCGGCGCGTTCAGCGACCCCTTCTGCGCCACGTGGTCGCCCAACGTCTGGCGCAGCGCCTCGTGCAGCAGGTGCGTTGCCGAATGGTTCGCCCGGATCGCCGAGCGCCGCGCATGGTCGACACGCAGTTCCAGCGGATCGCCGAGGCTGAGCGCCCCTTTCTCGGGCTGCACCTTGTGGGCGAAAAGCCCGCCGGGCATCTTCTGGGTGTCGAGGATCATCCCGGCACCCTCGGGTTTCAAATAGGTGCCGGTGTCGCCGACCTGACCGCCGGATTCCGCATAGAAGGGCGTCTGGTTGACCACCATCCAGCCCTCGGCACCTTCGGCGATTTCCTTTACCTCGACCCCGTCCACGACCAGCGCCCGAACGACACCCTCGGCCACCTCGGTGTCGTAGCCAAGGAAATCGGTGGGCTCGACCCGGTCCGCGACCTCGAACCAGACCTTGGCCTCTTTCGCCTCACCCGAGCCGGACCAGGACGCCCGCGCCTTGGCCTTCTGCTCGGCCATGGCGGTATCGAATCCGGCCACATCGACCGCGCGGCCCTTTTCCCGCAGGGCGTCCTGGGTCAGGTCCAGCGGGAAGCCATAGGTGTCGTAGAGCTTGAACGCCGCCTCGCCGGGAAGGGCGGCCCCCTCCGGCAGCTTGGCCAGTTCCTCGTCCAGCAGGCGCAGTCCGCGTTCCAGCGTCTGCTTGAACCGGGTTTCCTCCAGCTTCAGCGTCTCTTCGATCAGCGCCTGTGCACGGCGCAGTTCCGGGTAGGCCGCCCCCATCTGCGTGACGAGCGCGGGCACCAACCGGTGCATGACCGGATCCGCGGCCCCCAAGAGATGCGCGTGCCGCATCGCGCGCCGCATGATCCGGCGCAGCACGTAACCGCGGCCGTCATTGGAGGGCATCACCCCATCGGCCAAGAGGAAGGAGGTCGAGCGCAGGTGATCCGCGATCACCCGGTGATGCACGTTGCCGGGCCCGTCGGGCTCGGTCGAAGTCGCATTGGCCGAAGCCTCGATCAACGCGCGCATCAGATCGGTGTCGTAGTTGTCGTGCTTGCCCTGTAACAACGCGCCGATCCGCTCCAGCCCCATGCCGGTATCGATCGACTGCATGTCGAGCGCCCGCATCGAGCCGTCCTCGAACTGCTCGTTCTGCATGAAGACGAGGTTCCAGATCTCGATGAACCGGTCGCCGTCTTCCTCGGGGCTACCCGGCGGGCCGCCCCAGATGTGATCGCCGTGATCATAGAAGATCTCGGTGCAGGGCCCACAGGGGCCGGTCGGGCCCATCTGCCAGAAATTGTCGGAGGTCGGGATGCGAATGATGCGGTCGTCGGGCAGGCCCGCAACCTTCTTCCAGATGTCGGCCGCCTCGTCGTCGGTGTGATAAACGGTGACCAGCAGCTTGTCGGCGGGGATGTCGAAGTCTTTCGTCAGCAACTCCCATGCGAAGGGGATCGCCTGTTCCTTGAAATAGTCGCCGAAGCTGAAATTCCCCAGCATCTCGAAGAACGTGTGGTGCCGGGCCGTGTAACCGACATTGTCGAGGTCGTTGTGCTTGCCCCCCGCGCGCACGCATTTCTGGCTGGTCGTCGCGCGCTTGTAATCCCGTGTCTCCACCCCGGTGAACAGGTTCTTGAACTGCACCATGCCGGAGTTCGTGAACATCAGCGTGGGGTCGTTGCGCGGGACAAGGGGGGAACTGTCCACGACCTGATGGCCGTTACGCTGAAAATAGCTGAGGAAGGTGGACCGGATTTCGTTCAGGCTAGGCATCTGGATCGGGTCTTTCGCGGCACGGATTGGTATTTCCGCTCGGTGTATCGCCGCGCGCGGGGCCTGTCCATGCCCTACGAAAACGGGCCGGGCATGAGCGCCCGGCCCGGCTGACGGGGTCGGGCCTCTCAGCCCTCCATCACCTCGCCATCGCCGTCCTCGCCCATGTGGAAATCAAGGCCGTGCGCGGCGCGAATCTTGTCCTCGATCTCCAGCGCGATCTCGGCATGTTCCTTCAGGAAATTCTTGGCGTTCTCGCGCCCCTGTCCGATGCGTTCGTCGCCATAGGAGAACCACGCACCCGACTTGTCGACGACACCGGCCTTGACGCCAAGATCGAGCAGTTCGCCGGTCTTGGAAATCCCCTCACCATACATGATGTCGAATTCCACCTGCTTGAAGGGCGGCGCGACCTTGTTCTTGACCACCTTCACGCGGGTGGCATTACCGACCACTTCATCCCGGTCCTTGATGGCGCCGATGCGGCGGATGTCGAGGCGGACGGACGAATAGAATTTCAGCGCGTTGCCACCCGTCGTCGTCTCGGGCGAACCGAACATGACGCCGATCTTCATCCGGATCTGGTTGATGAAGATCACCATGCAGTTGGATCGGCTGATCGAGCCCGTCAGCTTGCGCATCGCCTGGCTCATCAGTCGGGCCTGCACACCGACATTGGAATCGCCCATGTCGCCTTCCAGTTCCGACTTGGGCGTCAGCGCGGCGACGGAGTCGACCACGACCATGCTGACCGCGCCGGAGCGCACCAGCGTATCCACGATTTCCAGCGCCTGTTCGCCGGTGTCGGGCTGCGAGATCAGCAATTCTTCCAGATCGACGCCCAGCTTCTTGGCGTAGATCGGGTCGAGCGCGTGTTCGGCATCGACAAAGGCGCAGACCCCGCCCTTCTTCTGTTCCTCGGCCACGCAATGCAGCGTCAGCGTCGTCTTGCCGGAACTTTCAGGCCCGTAGATCTCCACGATCCGGCCCTTCGGAAGCCCGCCGATCCCCAGCGCGATATCGAGGCCCAAGGACCCCGTCGAGGTCGACTCGATCTCTGCCACCGGGTTGTCGGCGCCGAGCTTCATGATCGAGCCCTTGCCAAACTGCCGCTCGATCTGCGCCAGCGCAGAGTCGAGGGCCTTCTGCTTGTCGGAATTCCGCTTGTCCACCATTTCGAGAAGGTTCGCCGTGCCCATGTTTCGCATCCTTATTTCACAGCCGCGGTCAGGCGGCAATGAGTGCCCTCGTTCATCTCTTGCCTCACATACTGAGATCAAAAAGAGAACATTTCAAGATCTTTCGATGATCCGCAGGATTGGTCAATTTGGTTAACGACCCGTTTATGCGTGCTGCACCAAGGGGTTTGAAATCGACTCCAAGCAGGCCAACACCTTGAAAAGGCAGCTGATGATTTGGCGGCACCGTCGTCTTGCGGGCGCACGGACCGGCCGAATCGAGCAGCCGAAAGCCCGCTGTACCCGGGAACCGGCGGGCGCGATGGCGAACACGGGATCAGAGGCAGGCGATCAGTCGTCGTGATCGGACGCGGCGGCCTTCAGTTGCTTCTGGACGGTCGTGGTCAGGTCGGCCAGCGAGAACGGCTTGGGCAGGTAGATCGATTTCGGGATTCGCGAGCGGATCTCGCTCACGCTGTCCTCGGCATAGCCGGAGACGAACACCACCCGCGTTCCGGGCCGTGTCTTCAGCGCCTCGCTGACCCAGCCGGGACCGTCGAGACCCGGCATCACCACATCGGTCACGAAGACATCCACGACCAGATCGCGGTCTTCCAGGATTTCCAGCGCTTCCTCACCGCTCTCGGCCTCGATCACGTCGTTGCCGCGCATGCGCAGGGCGCGCGCCGCAAAGGACCGGACGGGGGCTTCGTCCTCGACCAGAAGAACAACACCGCTGTCGGAGGTCTCTTCCTCGACGGCCACGGCGACGGCGGGCGCAGCATTCGCCCCGCCCCGATGGGCCGGCAGGTAGATGGTGAAGCAACTGCCCTGCCCCACGGTGCTGTCGACGAAGATGAACCCGCCGGTCTGCTTGACGATGCCGTAGACGGTCGAAAGGCCAAGCCCCGTCCCCTCCCCCGGTCGCTTGGTCGTGTAGAAGGGTTCGAAGATTTTCGTCAGCCGGTCGGGCGGGATGCCCGTGCCCTCGTCCCGGACGCGGATCAGCGCATAGGGCCCGGGCGGAACCACGGCCCGGTCGCGCTGCAACTCGGTCGTCAGTTGAATGGCCTCGGTTTCAAGACGGATTTCGCCCCCGGTTTCGGCCATCGCGTCGCGGGCATTCACGACGAGGTTCATCACCACCTGTTCCAACTGCCGCTTGTCGGCGCGGATCGGCGGCAGCGCCGGCGCGTGGCGCATCCTCAGGCGCATCTTCTCGCCCACCAGCCGGTCCAGCAGATGAGCCAGTTCGCCAAGGATGTCGCGCAAATCCAGCACCTCGGGGCTGAGGGTCTGCTTGCGCGAAAAGGCCAGAAGCTGGCTGACAAGGCTGGCCGCGCGGTTGGCATTCTGGTGGATCTGGACAAGGTCGCCATAGTCGGGGTCGCCGGCGTCGTGGCGCAGCATCAACAGATCGCAATGGCCCGAGATGGCGGTCAGAAGGTTGTTGAAATCATGCGCCACCCCACCGGCCAACTGACCGATGGCCTGCATCTTCTGGCTTTGCGTGAACTGCGCCTCAAGTGTCTTCATCTCGGTCACGTCATGCAAGACCGCCACCAGCCCCCCGGCCGACAGCCGCGCCAGCGCGACCTGCACAAAGATTTCCTTGTCAGACCGCACCACACGCAAGACCTCTGCGCTGTTGCTGGCGCGCCCTTCGGCAGTTTCGGTCAGCCAGTCGCGCACCGGTCGGCCAAGGCCATCCAGGCGGTCGCACAGGTTCATCGCGCCCCCTTCTGCCGGGCCAAGCAGAGCCCGCGCGCGCGCATTGTCAAGCCGCACCGTCCCATCGACATCCATGTGGAGGATCGCCACCGGCAGCGCGTCGAGAAGCCCTTCAGGCGTGGGCTTCGCGTGCAGGGTCGGGGCTGCGGGTACAAGGTAGAGTTCGCTTTGCCCCTCCTCCGTCGGAACGCTCAGCAGACGGCGCAGGACCGTACCGTCGGGCGTATCTATCGCGATCTCCTCCGCCTCGGGGGGGGCTGCGCCGCGCAACTCTGCCAGGTTTGTCGGGGCATGGCCCAGCAGACCCCGCGCGGCTGCATTCAGCGAAAGGACCTCACCGGCAGGGTTCAGCCGCAGCATCGGCAAGGCGCCCTCGGCGGGTGTCGGCTCCGTACCGTCGAAATGCCACAGGAACAGCCCCGCCTCGGCTGGTTCGACCGTCAGGCGCGTCAAACCGTGCGGGCCGCGGCGCTCCTCGCTCACCGGCAGGCCGCGGGACGCCGCTGCAACAAGGTCGGCAACCATCCGGAACGGATCGGCGAACAGCCATGTCAGCGCAGGCGCCAGCGATTGTCCGCGGGCGGTTGCGACGCGCCGCATGGCGGCGGCATTCGCGATAAGCACACGTCCCTCGATATCGGTCACGATGCAGGCGCCCGGTGCGTCCTCGCAAAGCGTGCGCAACCGGCTGCGGGGCATGACGCTGTCGGTCCTACGTGCCCCGAGCAGCCGCAGGCCCGCCGCCAACGCCGCAAGGGTTCCGCCGGCTGACATCAGGGGCACAGCATAGGCGGTATCCCTTTTGACCCACGCCACGAGGACAAGCGCCACCCCGGCGGCAAGCGCCGCCCAGGCCCGGTCGGCATGGCAGGCCGCAGTGCGACGCAGGGTCGAAATCGCCGGGGAAAGACGCAACACGGGCCAGCCTCCTCCAAGGGTCCTCGTTTACACATGGCCAACGCCGGTTAACCCAAGGTTAACGTCTGTCAGGATCGGCGCAATGTCGCCGCATAGAAGCCGTCGCCACCATCAAGCGGGGTCAGGCGGCGTTCTGCTTCGACCCGCCAGCCGGGATTTCTTCCAAGGAAGGCCGCCACCTGATCGTGGTTTTCCGTGGCAATCAACGAACAGGTCGCGTAACCTACCACCCCGCCCGGCGCCACAAGCCCCGAAGCATGATCGAGGATATCCGCCTGCATCCCGCACAATCTTTCGATATGGGCCGGGGTCGTGCGCCACTTTGCCTCTGGGCTGCGCCGCCACGCCCCGCTGCCCGAACAGGGCACATCGCACAGAACCAGATCGAAGGGCGCCGAAGCGGAAAGATCGTCGGTTCCCAGAATGCGGACGGCTAGACCGGCGCGCGCAGCGCGGTCGGACAGGTCCTTCATCCGCCCCGGCGCGGCATCATGGGCATGAAACTCTGCCGTAACGCGCCCTGCCATCGCCAGCGTCTTTCCACCCCCACCTGCACAGTAATCGAGAACGCGCATGCCGGGGGTCAGCGGCATCATGTCCGCCACCGCCTGCGAGGCGGCATCCTGCAACTCTATCAACCCGCGGGTATAGGCAGCACTTTGCCGGACACGGCGCGCACCTTCTGCAACGATCAAGGCCGTGGGCGACAGGCCGTGGGCATCCGCGACGATCCCCTCGGCGGCAAGGGACTCAATCGCGGCGGCGCGCGTATCCCGCCCGAGATTGACCCGCAGGAACACCGGCGCCCGCATGCGCAGGGCCGACATCACGGCCTGGAAATCGGGGCCAAGGCTGTCGCGCAATAGGGGCGCGAGCGCTTCGGGGCAGTCGCAGGCGATGTTTTCCGGCAAATCGTCCCATGCCGCCCCTGCCCCGCGTTCTTCTGCCGACAGGGGCAAGGGGGCGTGCCCCTCCCCTGTGAAGACGCTGTCCGGCTTTTGCCCGGCCACACGCAGTGCGCCAAGCATCAACCCGCGGCCCGTGTCCGCCCCGCCAAGCGCGGCAAAGGACCGGCGGCAGCGCAGCGCATCGAAGACATGATCGCGCACCGCGGCGCGATCCTTCGACCCGGCAAATCGGCTGCGCCGGGCCCAGGCCGTCAGCAAACGTTCAACCGAGTCACCCGTAAGCCACGCATCGAGAATCTCGATCGCCGCGGCGATCCGGGCGGCGGGCGTCATGGCCTGACCCCAAAGGGGGTGGAATGACCACAGCCCGTCACGCGGCCCGGTCCCGGAAACGATCCCACGGTGCCCATACGTTCACCGATCACATCGCGCGGTAGTTCGGCGCCTCGCGGGTGATCTGCACGTCGTGGACATGGCTTTCCTTCAGCCCCGCGCCGGTGATCCGCACGAAACGGCAGTTCTGCCGCATCTCGTCGACCGTGGCACAGCCGGTATAGCCCATGGCCGCACGCAAACCGCCGACCAGTTGGTGGATGACCGCCCCCGCGGGCCCCTTGTAGGGTACCTGCCCTTCGATCCCCTCGGGCACCAGTTTGTCGCTGGCCGCGTCCTTCTGGAAATACCGGTCGGCGGAGCCCCGCGCCATCGCGCCCAGAGACCCCATCCCGCGATAGGCCTTGAACGACCGGCCCTGATACAGGATCACCTCGCCCGGGCTTTCATCGGTTCCCGCGATCATCGAGCCGACCATGGCGCAGGACGCCCCCGCGGCGATCGCCTTGGCGAAATCGCCCGAAAACTTGATGCCGCCATCGGCGATCACCGGCACGTCACCCGCGGCCCCGGCGCATTCCATGATCGCGGTCAGTTGGGGCATGCCGACCCCGGCGACCATCCGCGTGGTGCAGATGGAGCCCGGGCCAATGCCAACCTTCACCGCATCCGCCCCTGCATCGATCAGGGCGCGCGTCGCCTCTGCGGTGGCCACGTTGCCAGCCATCACCTGAACGGCGTTCGTGGCTTTCTTGATCCGCTCCACCGCCTTCGCCACGCCTTCTGAATGGCCATGGGCGGTATCGATCACCACCATGTCCACGCCCGCGTCGATCAGCGCCTCGGACCGTTCGAAACCGGCATCGCCCACGGTCGTTGCCGCGGCCACCCGCAACCGGCCGAGTTCGTCCTTCACCGCCTGCGGGTTCATCACCGAGGTTTCGGTATCCTTCAGCGTCAGAAGCCCTGTCAGCTTGCCCTTGCCATCGGTGATCAGCAGTTTCTCGATCCGCCGGGCCTTCATCAGGTTCAGCGCCTCGGTGCGGTCGACGGGTTCTTTCAGCACGGCGAGGTTTTCTGCCGTCATCATCGCCCGAACCGGGGTGGAATCGTCGCTGGCAAATCGCATGTCGCGGTTCGTCACGATGCCCACGACAAGCCCCGCCTCGTCCACCACCGGGAAGCCGGTGAAGTTGTAGCGTTCGATCAGCGCCTTCGCATCGGCCAGCGTCTGGTCGGGGGTCAGGGTGATGGGGTTGTAGACGACCCCGGATTCGTACCGCTTGACCCGCCGCACCTCGCGCGCCTGCTCATCTACGGTCAGATTGCGGTGGATCACCCCGATGCCGCCCGCCTGCGCCATTGCAATCGCCATGCGATGCTCGGTCACCGTGTCCATGGCGGAACTCAGAAGCGGAATGTTCAGACGGATGGATTTCGTCACACGCGTCCGGGTGTCTGCCTGGTTCGGCAAGACCGCACTGGCCGCGGGAACGAGAAGGACATCGTCGAAGGTCAGCGCCTCGCGAATCTCCATGGGGGCCTCCTAGGGAGTGTTCGTTTGGCGCTTCCCTATTTCACGCGGACCGCGAAAAGGAAAGCGTCAAATGCGACGTCCCGCGGTCGGGGCCCTTACGGCTGTGCGGCGGAAAGGTGTTGCCGCGCGATGTCGAGGTATTGCAGGTTGGCGGGCAACAGCGTGGCATCGGCCTGCATCTTTTCCATCCGGGTCACGACCTCGGCCCAATGGGCGGCGGCGTTCTCGGGGTCGGCCTGGGCCATCCGCCAGTGGGCAATGACCACGTCCCAAGCCCGTTCGGCGTTGTCCGACTGCATCTCTGCCAGATCGCGGGCAAGGCTTAGGTTCTCCGCATAGACCTCTCGCGCCCCGGCCAGATCACCGCGCTGCAGGCGCAGGTCGCCAATCTTTCCAAGACGCCCCGACACGTCCTGCACGCCAATCTCACGCGCGATGTTCAGGCTTTGCTCATAGGGCGCAAGCGCCCCGGCGGGGTCACCTTGTGCCATACGGGCATCGCCCAAACCATAAAGCGCCTCGGAAAGGGAACCGTCATCGCCCGCGGCCATCGCAAGATCCTGTGCGGACGCGAAGGCCGAAAGCGCCTCGGGCGTGTTGCCGGTGGCCATGCGGGCCTGACCGCAGTCGATCCAATACCAGGCTTCGTCTTGGGCAAGCGTAGCGGCCGCGCACAACAACGGTTCGGATCGTGTGGCGTCCAACGCGTGGAAGAGCGTCGCCTGCACATATTTCGACTGGGCATCTTCGCGGCTCCAGTCGGCCCAGCGCGGCGCGATCAGGGCGTCGATCCGGGCAAAGGCCGCCTGTGCACTGTCGATCTGGCCCGCATTGAACCCCGCGATGGCGGCGTCGATGTCCGCCGTCCAGTCGGGGTGCGCGCCGCGAAGCTCATCAAGGGCGGTCTCGACCCGACCAACGCGATCCGACAGCCGGGCCGCAGCCTCCGCCGACACATGCCCCTGCTGTTCTGCCCGCGCGACCACGACCCCGGGATCGACCCGGACAAAGGGCGCGGACGGAGCGTCGGACACATCCGATTGGGTGAGGACATCGGGCGCGGCCACCGTCTCGGCGGGCATCGCCGCGGCATCGGAAGTGTCCGTCGCATCGCCTGGCGCCGCGACGTCGATCTTCAGCGCCGCCGTGATCTTGGCAATCGCGTCGGGCACATCGACATACGTCACCACCGCGAAACCGATACCAGCGATCAGCGCGATGGCAGCGCCCCCCATCGACACGACTTTGAAGAAGCCGCGCACCCCGCCTGATTTTGCAGACGCCTTGGCCCCACCGGCAGGCTGTTCGCCCTTGGGGCGTGACCTGGCCGCGCGTGTGCCCGCCGCCCCACCCCTCAGCAGAGCCTTGCCGGCGCGGATCTCTTCGATATCGACCGTATACTGGGCCTGCAGGCGGTCCGGCAGCGCCTCGATAGCCCCGCGCAGCGCCTCTGCCAACCGGCGGACCTCGGTATCCTTGGCGATGCCGGGCCGCGCCAGATCGGCCTTCACCGCCTTGGCAAAGACCGGGTTGGTCTTCGCCTCTTCCAGAAGCGCCAGCGACTTGACGCCATGCTCCTCCGCCAGCCGCTTTTTCAGCGCCTCGAAGGACGACTTGCCCCCGCCCTTGGCGAACTCGCCGGCAGCCCCCCTGGCCATCAAGGTAGCGCCCGTCACCAGAAGCGTAAAAAGAAGCTCGACCATGCCCGTTCCCCCCGTCGCCGCAGCACGGGCCAAGGATGCCAAGCGCGCACCGTATCGGGCAAGGGGCTTTCGCGTCACGCGTGCGCTGGGGCGCGATGTGTCGCAGACGGCCAGCGCAGCCGCGACGGCACGGTCAGACTATGCAGCGCCCGGGGTCAGCAGCAGTTCTGCTCCAGATCCCACAACAGAGCTTCCGCCGCCTCGTCCTCGATCTCTTCGAAGAAGGCGCTGAGGCTGTTCACCTGGCTGCCAACGAAATAGAGGTTGTCGTTGCCCATCCGGCGCTTCTCTTCCAGCTTCTTCGTGAAATAGCCGACCCAGCGGGAGTCCGTCTCCTCCATCCGGGCCTTGAGCATGGCCATCAGGCGATCTGCCTTCTCGTCGCAGTTGATCCCCACAAAGCTGACATATCTGTCCGGGCTTTCGTCGTTCATGGTCATGCTCCTTGCATCCTGTCGCTGAAATTCGATCCCGGCGGCGTAAACCGAAATCGCCACGCGTTCTGTCAGCCAGCCGACACCGTGGCGAGCGTTTTCAGCCGCGCCGGCTGCAGAAGCCGAATTCGACGGCGGTCTGCCCGTTCGATGACCCCTTCGCGGATCAGCTTGTTGAGCAGGGTGGACAGCGTCTGCCGGGAAGTGCCCAGCGCGGTGGCCAGCGCCTCGGTACTGTCGATCAGGGAAATGACCTCCGATCCTTGCGCCGCACTCTCGGCCAGCAGGAAACGGGCCAGCCGGGACTCCACGGGCCGGAAGGCCAGATCCTCGATCAGGTCGAGCGCGCCGGACAGCAAGATCCCCACCTCGCGGAAGGCGGCAAGGCCCAGTTCGGGTTCCCGCGTCACAAGGCCCAGCATCGCGTCGACCGGCCAACTGACGGTTTCGCATCTCTCCACGGCCTGAACCCAGGCGCGGGTATGGGTGACATAGAACCCACCCGGCCGCAGATAGCCCAAGGTCAGTTCCCGCTCCGCCCCGTTCAGGCTGATCCGGGCCAGTCCGGCATCCAGCACGAAAAGACGATCGCGGCCCGTTTCGGGCACCACGATCGTTTCGCCCGGGCCATAGGACTGCCGCAGACCGCCTTCCAGCCGGGAAAGCCATTTGCTGTGCGGGGACGGCCCCGAAAAGGTGTGGTTTCGTCGATCCATGGCCAAGCATAGCGCGGCGCTCCGCACAGGCCATAGGGATTGAACCGCCGGTCAGACCCGCGCGGCGTTGGTCTTCTGCCCCAGACCGCCCCGTGCCCAAGCCTGCATCACCTTCACCGCGATGGGCGGGATCGCAAGCGTCGCCAGGACCAGCCCGCCCCCACCGATCACGCGAAACAGACTGCCCTGCCCGGTCGCGGCAAGGATCAGCATCAGGTTCGCAAACGCGGCCAGCGGAAAGGTGAAGGCACCCCAGAGCGGAGAGAAGCCGCCCTTGACGATCCATGGCGCGCGCACCAGCAGCGCCGCGAAAAGCGCGATGGCCAGACCGGCAAAGCCCAACGCAACGCCAGCATGCCCCAGCAGGGCCGCCACCGTGCCCAGAAGGCAGGCCGGGGCCAAGTGGATCGCAAGAAGCGGGCGCAGGGGCACCGGCACATCCCGCCTGACAAGCTGACCAAGGCTGACGGCCCAGATCACGGCAGCCATGGCGCCGGTGCCGTACAACACCACGGTTGCAAGCCCGTCATAGCCCAGCGCCACGGCGGTCGGGCCGGCCACGATGAAGCCCACGAATTGCAGATGCCAGACCGGCGTCACCGCGCGCTGCTCTGCCGGGCCGGTCAGGAACCCGCGCACGACCAGCACCACCAGCGCCACATGCGCGGCCAGCCCCAGCCACAGGACCAGATGGCCCAGCGCCGGGGCGAGGGGCGCCAGCCCGGCGGCCATCAGGTAGACCGACAGAACCATCGCCGACAGGCCCGCCCGGCCGGGCAGCACGCGCAGATCCTCTGCCACCACGCCTGGGCGCCGCGCGACCTTCAGCCCATAGCTGACCACGCAGAACAGGAACCAGAGCGTCACCGCCCCGAGGATCAGATCGCCCACCGCCACCGGTACCGCGAACACCCCGGCCGCCTGACGCCATGCCAGCCCCAGCCCGAAGGCCCCGAAGACGGGCGGGAAGATCGCGGGCGGCGTCTGGTCGGCGTATTTCGGGCGGGGGGTAAGCATCGCGGCGGGTCCTCCATCTAGGCCGGGCAAGGGGCAGCATGCCCCGCGGCGGGGGCCCGACGCAATCGCCCGATTGCGCCCCTACCGCCCGGCGGGCACGCCGAAGATGTCGAAAAGGATGCTGCGCGTCTCGCCACAGCCCTTTCGGGCCTGGAACTTCGCCTGGTGCAGTTTCCATCCCGGGCTGTGCCGCCCGCTTTCAAGAATACCCTTGGCCACGGCGAAGTCGTGCTCGCTCAACTTCGAAAGGCACGCCTCCGACACACCGGCCCGGCGCAGATCGGGCAGGACCGACCGGGCCAGTTGCGACTGGGCCATCGCGGGTGGGCAGGCCACCAGCGCGCAAAGGGCAAGGGGAAAGAGGCGTGTCATGGTCATGTCCTCGCAATGTGGCGCCGGGCGGATGCGGCGCCGTCAGGGTGCACCGATTGCGCGCGGAAGGAAAGGCGCCGGCCCGACGTCCCACAGGGTTGTGAGGGGTCAGAACGCGCCGACCGGCTCTGCCGCGATCCACAGCAGCAGGTTGAAATACCGGCCGAGGACCCAGACAGCCGCTTCACCGCCGAAATGCCAGAACCCCCAGACGATCCCGCCAAGGGCGATCAGCGGGATGGTCCAGATCACGCCGAGGGCAAGGGCGGCGCCCACTGCCTGCACCGGGCTTTGATCGGCGGTCTTCACCCAACCGGCGACGGGGCGGCGCAAGACCCGCGGCCAGAGGCCCTGCACGCCTAGCAGGCTGACCGCGAAATGCAGCGCGGTGGGGACGATGGTGGAAAACAACATCAGGTAGAGCCAGACATAGGCGCCCGGCGTTTCCCGCACCCCCGCGAACAGCACGCCGAGATCGAGCAGTCTGACGCCCGCCAGTTGGTTCAGCCCATGCACCACGGCCACCAGCGTGGCGCCGAGGGCGAGGAACAGGGCGCAGGCGATCAGCAGATCCAGAAGCCCCCACAGAAAGGGCCACCCCGCCCGCAAGCCCCGGCGCAAAAGCGATAGCGTAACGGCATAGGAGACGACATCGAACAGAGCGTTGAGCAGGGGGAAGACGGCGAGGAAGAGGAAGAGGCTGCGGCGGTCTTCGTCAACGGATGACCAGTCAATTTGAGACGCAATTGCTAAGCTAACCCCCACAACCACAACCGAAATCATAAGACGCGCCAACGCCCCGTTCCTACGCCTTTCAATCCAAACGACAGGAATTAAGACAGCCAGTAGGAACACCGATGCGACCGAAGCTGCGAGGAAGGCTGAGTTTGTCAGTGAGGCTACTATGCCAATCGAAGGTGTAATGGCCATGATGCTTGAAATTGCGAATGCAAACACGCCCTCGAACCGAAGAGCACCTGAAAACGCAAATGCGATTGCGAACAAGCCAAAGCCTGCAAACTGAAATTTGGTTGTGGCCACATAAAGGGCGCCAATTCCGCATGCAACCGCTGCTGCCGCGAGAAACGTGCGGTTGGCAGGCTTCCCAATGGGGCTGCCTTCAGCATTTTTTACATATTGAAGGTTAAGGACACCGAAGGCCAACACGGCATAGGCCCCCAGCACTGCAGCGCGATCCGGCCAGAAATCGGCCGCGGGCAGCACAAGCGCCGTTCCCACCTTGCCATCCTCCCCGGTCACGATCCATTGCCCCACAAGCAGCACGAGCGGATAGGCCACGGCCAGCAACAACGCGGTATCGTAGAGTCGCCATGTCAGCGCGGCGCGGAAGAGCGTGGGCAAACTGTCCCGGTCCCCGGCCTCATCACACAGCTTGCCCCAGACCCACATCACGTTGCGCCGGGTCAGCGCGGTGTAGATTTGCGTATAGTTGGAATGGCGCAGCGTGCCCGACAGAAACTTCCGGCTTGGCCCGTCCGACAATCCGAGGATCGCGACGAGCCAAAGCAGCAGCCACAGGATCCCCGCTGCCCACACCGCCCAATGGGGCGGAAAGGCCAGCATCGCGGCGACCGCGCTGGCCGTCACGACACCCCAGATCGCCAGGTTGTGCCCGATATGTCCGGTCTCGCTCACCGCTCACCCCCTGCTCTACCCCCGGCAGAGTGGCCCAGCGCCCCTGCAAAGGAAAGGTCCCGCGCCGCCGCGTCACAACTCCGATTTTCCCTTTACCCCTACCGCATAGCCGTTACTCTCCCCGCCAAAGAACGACAGGGAGGATCACCGATGAAAACGCTTCTGGGCGCCGCGACGGCGGCTGCGATCACCTTTGGCTTCGCGGCCGAGGCGATGGCGGAGGAATGGAATGTCTCGCTTTGGGGCAAGCGCCGCGCCTTTACCGAGCATGTGGAAAAGCTCGCCGAACTGGTCAGCGAAAAGACCGGGGGCGAGTTCACCCTGAACATCTCGTACGGGGGTCTGTCGAAGAACACCGAGAACCTTGACGGCATCTCCATCGGCGCGTTCGAGATGGCGCAGTTCTGCGCGGGCTATCACCGCGACAAGAACCCCACGATCACCGTGCTGGAACTGCCCTTCCTCGGGGTCAGCGACCTGCAACAGGAAACCAAGCTGAGCATGGCGGTCTATCAGCACCCCGCCGTGGTCAAGGATCTGGCACGCTGGAACGCCACGCTGCTGATGCCCTCGCCCATGCCGCAATACAACGTGGTGGGCATGGGCGACACGCCGACCGCGCTGTCCGATTTCGACGGCTTCCCGGTGCGTGCGACCGGCGGGATCGGGGTCGCCATGGCCGCCATCGGCGCGGTGCCGACCTCGATGTCCGCGACCGAGGTGCGGCCGGCGATGGATTCCGGCGTGATCAAGGGCGCGGCCTTCGCCCCCCACGCGCATATGGCCTTCGGCACCATCGAAAAGGCCGACTGGTGGACGACGAACCTGAACCCCGGAACCGTGAACTGCCCCGTCGTGGTCAACACCGACGCGCTGAACGGGTTGTCGGACGCGCATCGCGACGCCCTGCTTGGATCGGTGGAGGAGGCGCTGGCCTATTACATCGACTTCTACGAGAACAACACCATGAAACGCTGGGGCCCGGCGCTGGACGAACGCGGGATCGAGCGGGTGACATTTTCCGACGATGCCATTGCGGAGCTGAAATCCTCCGTCGCGGGACCGGCGGCCGAGGCATGGGTTGCCGAGAACGCGGCCAAGGGCATTCCCGCGCAGGATCTGTACGACATGGTCACCGGAATGATCGGGCAATAGGCCCGCCTGCCCCGCCGTTTGCGCGGCGGGGCGCGTTCTGCATCAGATCATGGCCAGCCACGCCGTTCTCGAGGACCTGAGCCTCCTGTCCCGTCTCGACCGCGGCCTTTACGCGGCCGAGCGGTTTCTTGCGCTTCTGTCGGGCCTTGCGGTCTTTGGCCTGATGCTGCTGGCGGTGGTCTCCGTCGGCGGGCGCAACGTGTTCAACCAGCCGCTGCCCGGCTATGTCGACTGGATCCAGCAGGCGATGCCGCTGATCGCCTTCATGGGGATATCCTTCACCCAGCGCGATGGCGGGCATATCCGGATGGACATCCTGATCGCGCGGCTTCGCGGGCGGATGCTGTGGGCGGCGGAATTCACAACGACGCTGGCGATGCTGGGGCTGATGCTGCTGCTCGTTTGGGGCAGTTGGGCGCATTTCCAGCGCAGCTTCGATTTCGCGATGCCGATGTGGAGCCGGGATTCCAGTTTCGACATCAACTTGCCGCTCTGGCCTGCGAAACTGCTGGCGCCGGTGGCGTTTTCGGTCCTGTGCCTGCGGCTGACGCTGCAGCTTTGGGGCTATGGGCGGGCCGCATTGCTTGGGCTGTCGGAACCGGTTGCCGTGCCGCTTGTCCAATCGGCCGCCGAACAGGCCGCCGCCGAGGCCGAGCATGTCACCGGCGCGGACAGATAGGGGGCGGGGATGGAGCCAATAGACATCGGCATCGCCGTCACAGCGGGTCTTCTGGTCCTTGTCGTTCTTGGCATGCGCGTGGCCTTTGCCGCGGCGCTGGCCGGGCTGATCGGGCTGATCTGGATCTTCTGGTCGAAGAAGGGCTACGACCCCGAGGATTTCGGCTGGGCGCTGACCGTGGCGGTCAAGACCGCCGGACAGGTGCCCCATTCCAAGGTCGCGTCGCAGGCGCTGTCGCTGATCCCCACCTTCATCCTGATCGGCTATCTGGCCTATTACGCGGGGCTGACCCGTGCGCTGTTCGAGGCCGCCAAACGCTGGGTCGGCTGGCTGCCTGGGGGGCTGGCGGTGTCCACCGTCTTTGCCACGGCGGGCTTCGCCGCGGTGTCCGGCGCGTCGGTGGCAACCTCTGCCGTCTTCGCTCGCATCGCGATACCCGAGATGCTGAAGGTCGGCTATGACAAGCGCTTTGCCGCGGGTGTGGTCGCCGCAGGCGGCACGCTGGCCAGCCTGATCCCGCCATCCGCCATTCTCGTGATCTACGCCATCATCGTGGAGCAGGACGTGGGCAAGCTGCTGCTGGCGGGGTTCATCCCCGGCATCGTATCGGCCTGCATCTATGCCGTACTGATCGTCGGCCTTGCGTTGACCTTGCCAAAATTCGGCCCGCCCGTCGGCGGTTTCACATGGGGGCAACGCTTCCGCGCCCTGCCGCCGGCGATGCCGATCTTCTTCGTGGTGTGGATCATCATCTTCTTCGTCTACAACCCGTTTGGCGGCGATGCCTGGGGCACGCCCACCGAGGGCGGCGCAATGGGCGCCTTCGTCGTGTTCCTGATGGCGCTTTTCCGGGGCATGCGCTGGGCGCAGTTCAAGGACGCACTGCTGGAAACGGCCAAGCTTTCGGCGATGATCTTCACGATCATCTGGGGCGTTCTGATCTATGTCCGCTTCCTCGGCTTCGCCGATCTGCCGGGAGCGTTTTCCGACTGGATCACCTCGCTCGACCAGTCGCCGATGCTGACGCTGGTGATGATCCTCCTGGCCTATGCAGTGCTGGGCATGTTCATGGACGCGATCGGGATGCTGCTGCTGACCTTGCCGGTGGTCTACCCCGCGGTCATGGCGCTGAACGGTGGCGAGTATGTAAGTGCCGCGGACAGCGCCTTCGGCATGTCGGGCCCGATGTGTGCCATCTGGTTCGGCATCCTCGTCGTCAAGATGGCCGAGTTCTGCCTGATCACACCGCCCATCGGGCTGAACTGTTTCGTGGTGGCCGGCGTGCGCGACGACCTGTCGGTGCAGGACGTCTTCAAGGGGGTGACGCCGTTCTTCGTGGCCGACGCCGTGACCATCGCTGTGCTGGTCGCCGTCCCGGGGATCGTCCTGTGGTTGCCGAGTTTCGCGTGAAGAACGAAACTTAATAGTAACTTGAGAATTCACCTTTCTTACGTTAACAGAAAAGTTACTTGTAGCTTGGGGGACTCTTTCATGAATGCCATATCGAAATTCGTCGGTGCTACAGCCGTAGCGCTGACAGCTTCCGTTGCCACGGCCGCCATTTACGAGGCGCCGGTTGCCGACAATGCCTACATCACGATGAACGGGCTTGACTGGGCTTGGGCCTATCCGGTCTCGGTCGGTGTCGATCTCGGATACCAATCGCAATTCGGCTGGCGCCTTGCGACCTCTGCCGAACTTGCGAACGCGCCGCTGGCGACAGACTTCGTCTTTGCCGGCGCGAATGTTCCGCTCAACGGAACCGACCCCGTCTCCGGATCCTATTTCCGCTTCCTCAATGCCGAGTTGGACGGTGCGGCGGCTTGCGCGACCGCCTATTTCAGCAATGACTATGCATGGTGCGACTGGGCCAACGGTCTGGGTCAGGGCATGGCCCCGTGGGCGGGCATGCAAGGCGCGGAATGGTACTCCGAGACGCTGGTCGTCCGGGATGCCATGCCGGACGTTCCGCTTCCAGGGGCCGCTGGGCTGCTGCTCGCCGGTCTGGGCGGTATCGCCGCCCTGCGCCGCCGGAAATAAGGCCCGGCGACCGAACCGGTCGACCGGCAATAATGACATTGCGAAGCCCGGCAAGCGTCGGGCTTTTGCAGTTGGGCACCCGTCGATACCCTTTGCACCGGCTTGCGGATCCGTCTGCTGAAAGAGAATATGTGAGCGAGGCGAACAGCGCCTATGGCAGGTCGCAACCGGCATGCGCGGCGACCTGTTCGTGCATCACGTCGTCAAGGGGGTGACGCCGTTCTTCGTGGCCGACGCCGTGACCATCGCGGTGCTGATCGCCCTACCGGGGATCGTCCTGTGGTTGCCGAGTTTCGCGTGATGCCCCAAGGGAAACCAGAGATTGAGAAGTCCTTCATTTTATGTTAACTAAGAATTCTTCTAGTAATGGGGGCCTTTCATGAAAATCATCTCAAGACTGCTCGGTGCAACGTCGATCGCACTGACCGCTTCCGTGGCATCCGCCGCCCTTTATGAGGCGCCGGTTGCCGCAAACGCCTATATTACGATGGACGGGCTCGACTGGGCGTGGGCCAACCCGCTTCCGGCGAACAACTCTTCTTTCGATCTCAGCTATCAGTCTGCCTTCGGTTGGCGTCTGCCGACGGTTGCCGAACTGGTCAACGCACCGTTGGCAACGGATTTCATCTTTGCCGGCGCCAACGTCCCTCTCAGTGGCACCGATCCGGTTTCGGGCGCCTACTTCACGACGGCCACGGCCTCGCTGACCGGTGATGCGGCCTGTGCATCACCTTATTTCAGCAATACCTTCTACCACTGCGACTGGCAGGACGGACTGGGTGAGATTTACGGCCCCTGGGCCGGCATGCAGGACGCCGAGAGCTTTGCCGAGCAGCTTGTCGTTCGCAGCGCCACGCCGCCGGTCCCGCTTCCCGGGGCCGCCGGCCTGCTGCTGGCCGGTCTGGGCGGTATCGCCGCCCTGCGCCGCCGCAAATAAGGCCCGGCGACCGAACCGGTCGACAGGCAAGATGAGACTGCGAAGCCCGGCAAGCGTCGGGCTTTTGCAATTGGTCGCCCGTCGATACCCTTTGCACCCTCTTTCCGATCCGGCTACGACATCGGGCCAGAGCCACCGAGGGGCTATTCGATGACCGCACTTGTGGCCGATATCGGCGGCACCAACACCCGCGTCGCGCTTGCCGAGGGCCCAGAGATCGTGGCCGGCAGCGTGCGGCGCTTCCTGAATGCCGAACATGCGGGCCTTTACGATGTGCTGCGCCGCTTTCTGGCCGAAATGGGCCACCCGCAGATCGACGGCGCCTGCGCAGCCGTTGCAGGGCCCGTGCGCCACGGGGCTGGCAGCCTGACCAATTTCGACTGGGACATCTGCGAGGACCGGATCGGGGCCGTCGCCGGCACGACCCGCGTGAAACTGTTGAACGATCTGCAGGCGCAGGGCCACGCGCTGGATCATCTGGGGCCCGACGCGCTGACCCCGGTTCTGGACGGGCCGCAGGAACCAGGGGCACCGCGGCTGGTGATCGGGATCGGCACCGGCTTCAACTCCACCACCGTCTACAAGACCGCCGGCGGCACCGTGGTGACCGCCGCCGAATGCGGCCATATGAGCCTGCCGGTCTGTGACGAACGCATGCTGTCGCTGGCCCGCTTTGCCGCTGGGGCCGATGGTTTTTCGGATGTAGAGGACATCCTGTCGGGCCGCGGCCTTGAAACCGTCTATGGCTGGACGACGACCGCGGCGGGTGCACCGCGTACGCTGCCGGGCCGCGAGGTTCTTTCCGCCATCGGCCATGACCCGCAGGCCGCCGAGGCGTTGCAGGTCTTCGTCCGTATGCTGGGCCGCGTGGTCGGGGATCTTGCCCTTGCCCATCTGCCCTATGGCGGCATCTACCTGATCGGCGGCATGGCCCGCGCGGTCGCCCCGCATCTGGAAACGCACGGCTTTGCGGACAGCTTCCGCGACAAGGGACGGTTTTCATCCCTCATGGAAGAGTTCGCAATTTTAACCGTTTTTGACGATTTCGCTGCGCTGATCGGCTGCGCGGGGTATCTGGAAGACGGGGAGTGAGACGACGCACCGCCCTTTTCATCGCGTGCCCTCGCGGCTAGAAAATGGGAAATTCGCAAGAAAGGAAGTCGGGTCATGAAGATCGACGGGACCCATTACCGTTCCATCTGGCGGGAAGCCGACGGCACCGTCAGGATCATCGACCAGCGCTGGCTGCCGCACGAGTTGCGGATCGTCCCCCTGAACAGCCGCGAAGATTTCGCCACGGCGATCCGCGACATGTGGGTGCGCGGCGCGCCACTTATCGGGGCGACGGCCGCCTATGGCGTGGCCGTGCAGATGGCCCGCGACCCTTCGGACGCGTCTCTGTCCGAAACGTGGGAGGTGCTTCACGCCACCCGCCCCACCGCAATCAACCTGCGCTGGGCGCTGGACGAGATGACCCGCGTCCTGAAACCGCTGTCGCCCGCAGACCGGGCCGAGGCCGCCTTCGCACGCGCCGCCGAGATCTGCGACGAGGATGTCGAGATCAACCGTCGGATCGGCGTGAACGGGCTGGAGATCATCCGCGACATCGCCAAGAAGAAGGGTGGCGGCCGCGTCAACGTGCTGACCCACTGCAATGCCGGCTGGCTGGCGACGGTAGACTGGGGCACAGCGACCTCTCCCGTCTACCACGCGGTGGAAGACGGCATCGACATTCATGTCTTCGTGGATGAGACCCGCCCACGGAACCAGGGTGCACAACTGACCGCGTGGGAGATGAACCATCACGGCGTCAGCCATGACCTGATCGTGGACAACGCCGGCGGTCACCTGATGCAGCATGGCGAAATCGACCTGTGCATCGTCGGCACCGACCGGACCACCGCCCAGGGCGATGTCTGCAACAAGATCGGCACATATCTGAAAGCGCTGGCCGCCCATGACAATGGCGTGCCCTTCTACGTCGCCCTGCCGTCGCCCACCATCGACTGGACGGTCAAGGACGGGGTCAGGGAGATCCCGATCGAGGAGCGGTCACAGGCCGAAGTGACCCATGTTCAGGGCCGCATGAACAGCGGTCTGGTCGGCATGGTTCAAATCTCGCCCGACGGCACCCCGGCGCGGAACCCGGCCTTCGATGTGACACCTGCGCGTCTGGTCACGGGTCTGATCACCGAGCGCGGCGTGGCCGAGGCGAGTGCCACAGGTCTGGCCGCGCTGTTCCCGGAATTCGCAAAGGCGGCGGGCTAACGGCAGTCTGCCGGGAAACGGGCAATGACAGGCGCCCATGCCCCCTGATCCGCCTGCCGAATTGACAGCTTGTCGCACCTCTCCCTAGGCTTGCGGGTGCGGTCGCCCCTGCGGCCGCATCAACAGGGAGAAAGACCATGTGCGATATCTGCGTGATGAATGCCGTGAAGGACCGGATGCTGTCGCGGCGCAGTTTCTTCAAGGCAGCCGCCGGGGCGGGCGTCGCCGCGGCAGCGGGTGTGACGGCCTCTGCCCCTCGGGCACTGGCGGCGGGCCACAGTTCGGTCACTGACATGACCCACACGCTGTCCGAAGACTTCCCGACCTTCGGCGGCTCGCCCGGTATCGCCTATGACAAGCAGTTCGACTTTGCCGCGAATGGCTATAACCTGTATTCACTGACGGTGAACGAACATACCGGCACCCATCTCGACGCGCCGCTGCATTTCTCGCAGGACGGGGCATCGGTGGATGAAATCCCGGTGGAAAACCTCGTCTGCCCGCTATGTGTCGTCGACATCCGCGCCCGCGCGGCAGAGGACCGCGACACGCAACTGACCCCCGACGATCTGAAGGGCTGGATCTCCGCCAATGGGGAGATCCCCGAGGGTGCCTGCGTGGCGATGAATTCGGGCTGGTCCGACAAGGTGGGAACGGCTGCCTTTCGCGGCGCCGACCCTGCGCGCCCCGGCGGCCTGCATTTCCCCGGCTTCCATATCGAGGCCACGCAGATGCTGCTGGAAGAAACCGGCGCCGCGGCGATCGCGGTGGATACGCTGTCGCTCGACCACGGGCCATCGGCGGATTTCGCCACCCATTATGCGTGGCTGCCCGCTGGCCGCTATGGCATCGAATGCATCGCCAATCTCGACAAACTGCCCGCCTCTGGCGCGACGCTTGTGGTCGGGGCGCCGAAGACCCGTGGCGGAACGGGTGGACCTGCCCGCATTTTTGCGATGGTGTAAGGGGGACGCGCCGGCCCCCGGCGCATCCCAAACGCCAGGAGGACCCGATGGCCACGGTGAAGATCTGGACCGATGCGGAGGCCGAGGCCGACGCCCGCGTCAAGGCGGTGTTCGACGACATCCGCGCCACCCGCAAGACCGACTTCGTCAACAATGTCTGGCGGGCCCTGGCCAACCAGCCCGCCGTGCTGGAATCGACATGGGCGCAGGTCAAGGCGGTGATGGCGCAGCCGGGCGCGTTGGACCCGCTGACGCGGGAGATGCTCTACATGGCGGTCTCCATCTCCAATGGCTGTGAATACTGCGTCCATTCCCACACGGCCTCGGCCCGCGCGAAGGGGATGACCGAGGAGATGTACGCCGAGTTGCTGGCCGTGGTCGGGCTTGCCTCCCAGACCAACGCGCTGGTCACCGCGCTTCAGGTTCCCGTCGACCCCGAATTCAAGGTCTGAGCCATGGGTGAAAAGGCAATCATCGCGCGCGAACCCGGCGGCCCCGAGGTTCTGGAATGGTCGGACTGGGAGGTCGGCGCCCCCGGCCCGGGTGAGGTTCTGGTCCGCCACACCGCCGTGGGCTTGAACTTCATCGATACCTATTTCCGTTCCGGCCTGTACCCGTGGCCCAACGATGTGCTTGTCCCGGGTGGAGAAGCGGCCGGCGTGGTCGAGGCGCTGGGCGACGGCGTCGAGGGGCTGAGCCCCGGCGACCGCGTGGCCTATACCCTGCCGAATGGCTCCTGCTGCACGGCGCGTCTTCTGCCCGCCGACCGTCTGGTGCCCCTGCCCGATGCGGTCAGCGACGAGGTCGCGGCCTCGGTCATGCTGAAGGGACTGACGGCACACTATCTGATCCATGACAGCTTTCCCGCTCAGGACGGCCAGACCGTTCTGGTCCATGCCGCGGCGGGGGGCGTGGGTCTGCTGCTGGGCCAATGGCTGGCGGCGAAAGGCGTGCGTGCCATCGGCACGGCAGGCGGACCGGACAAGGTCGCGCTGGCCCGGGCGCATGGCTATGACACGGTGATCGACTATCGCGCCGGCGATTTCGTGCCCCCCGTGATGGAGGCCACCTCCGGCGAGGGGGTGGAGGCCGTCTATGACAGCGTGGGGCGCGATACGTGGCGCGGCTCCCTCGCCTGTTTGAAACAGCGCGGCATGTTCGTCAGCTTCGGCCAGTCCTCCGGCACGCTGGATGATTTCCGGATGTCGGACCTGGCCGCAGGCAGTTTTTCGGCGAACCGCCCCGTTCTGTTTCACTACATCGCCACGGCAGAGGACTTGCGCGGGCGCGCCGCCGATCTGTTCGCCGCGATTGCAGACGGGGTGCTGACACCGAAGGTCGGGCAAAGCTGGCCCCTGTCGGATACGGCAGACGCCCACCGCGCGCTGGAGGGGCGCGCAACCACCGGGGCAACCGTATTGATCCCATGAACGTCAGGGGGTGGCCCGGCACCGGGGCTACGCCCAATTGCGCATCTGCGACTCACATTTCTTGGGCAGAATTGATTCAGGTCAAAGTCTGTCTTTTGAAGAATTCTAACGTGAGGGCGTACGCGTGAACCAAAACATCAACGGTGCCTGCCATGAAAACACTCCTCACCACCGCGCTCCTGACCACCGCACTGACCATGCCCGCCGCCGCGTCCGAGCTGCGGGATCTAGCGCTTGATTACTTCGAGCCGCTGCCCTCCACCATTCCGCAGATCGCCGACAACCGCGTCACGCCCGAGAAGATCGAGCTCGGCAAATCCCTGTTCTTCGATCCGCGCCTGTCGGCCTCTGGCGTGTTTTCCTGCTATTCCTGCCACAACCTGACCACCGGCGGTGACGACAACATGGAAACCTCGGTCGGCCATGGCTGGCAGAAGGGTCCGCGGAACTCTCCCACCGTGCTGAACGCGGTCCTGAACATCGCGCAGTTCTGGGACGGCCGCGCAGAGGACCTGAAGGCACAGGCCAAGGGCCCGGTGCAGGCAGGGGTCGAGATGGCCAACACGCCCGACAACGTGGTCGCCACGCTGAACTCGATGCAAGCCTACAAGGACTGGTTCTCGGCCGCCTTCCCCGATGAGGCAGAGCCCGTCAGCTTCGACAACATGGCCCGCGCGATCGAGGCGTTCGAGGCCACGCTGATCACGCCGGCGCCGTTCGACGCCTTCCTGAACGGCGACGATATGGCCCTGACCGATGTGCAGAAAGAGGGGCTGGAGCTTTTCGTCAACAAGGGCTGCACCACCTGCCACAACGGCGTGAACCTTGGCGGGAACGGCTACTACCCGTTCGGTCTGGTCGAAAAGCCGGGCGCCAACATCCTGCCCGAAAGCGACAAGGGCCGTTTCGCCGTGACCGAAACCGCCTATGACGAATACGTCTTCCGCGCCGCGCCGCTGCGCAACATCGCCGAGACCGCGCCCTATTTCCACTCCGGCAAGGTCTGGGACCTGAAAGTGGCCGTTCAGGTGATGGGCGTCGCCCAGTTGGGTGAAGAGGTCAGCGACGACGAAGCCGAGAAGATCGTGGCCTTCCTGCACAGCCTGACCGGTGAGGTGCCCGAGGTGACGCTGCCGGTCCTGCCGGCCGAAACCTCCGCAACCCCGCGGCCGGACATCATGGTCCGCGAAAACTAAGCTCGATCCTCTGTCTCCGAGCTATTGACGGGGTCGGCCACAGGGTCGGCCCCGTTTCTTTTGCGTCCCGCGGGCGGGGAACCTCTACTTGAAATCGGCCAACAGCGCCGTGGCCGCATTGCGCAGGGCTGCCATGTCGACCGAGATCGCGGTGAAGCTTGTCCCAAGCCCGATGCAGTGATGGGCAAACTCCTCGTCAAGCGTCAGGATGCCCGAGGGCACGCCGACATCCTTCAGCCGCCCGATTGCGCCCTCGATGGCGGCCACGACGTCGGGATGCCGCTGCTGGCCCGGATAGCCCAGGCTGGCCGACAGATCCGCAGGCCCGATGAAGATACCATCCACCCCGTCGACGGTGGCGATGTCTTCCAGACGGTCCAGCGCCTGCCCGGTCTCGACCTGCAGGATCAGGCAGAGTTCCTCCTCCGCCCGGGCCATGTAGTCGCCGATCAGGCCATAGCGGCTGCTGCGGGTCATGCCCGCCACCCCCCGCACGCCGCGTGGCGGATAGCGGATCGCCTGCACGGCGGCCTCTGCCTCTTCGCGCGATTGCACATAGGGCAGCATCAGCGTCTGCGCCCCCTGATCGAGATGGCGCTTGATCAGGACCCAGTCGTTGATCGCGACCCGCACCACGGCTGAAACCTCGGGATAGCCGTCGATTGCATGAAGGGCGGGCAGCGTGTCCGTCACCTCCATCGCGCCGTGTTCGGTATCCAGAACGATCCAGTCGAAGCCGCAGGCCGCCAGCATGTCTGCCACGGTACTGTGCGGGATCGCGTTCCAGACGCCGATCTGCGGGCGCCCCTCTTTCAGCAGCGCCTTGAACCGGTTTTTCGGTATGTCCATGCCCCTCCCCCTTGGTGTCCGGTCGTCATCCGGACAGGGAAACGCCCCCCGGCGGGGGCGTCAAGCGGGAAGGGTCACTGTTCGCGGAAGGCGCGCTGGAAATAGACCGTCAAAGGCCTGAGCAGATAGGAGAGCGGCGTGCGTTCGCGGGTGCGCAGGAACGCCTCCACCGGCATGCCGGGGAGGAGTTGAACCTCGGGGATGTCCGCCAGAACCGAGGTATCGGCTAGGATCACCGCCTCGAAATAGGTCTCCCGCGTCGCCTCGTCCTGCAAGGCATCGGCCGAAACGCGCAGCACCTTGCCCGGCACATCCGGGGTTGTCCGCGCGTCATAGGTCGTCAGCTTCAGCGTCACGTCCTGACCGGCATACACCTCGTCCACATGAACGGGGTCGATCCGGGCCGAGATCTGCAGGGCCTGCCCGCCGGGCACGACATACATCATCGGTTCGGCCGGCTGCACGACGGAGCGCACGGCGAAGATCTTGGAGCCGAAGACGACACCGTCTGCGGGGCTGCGTACATCCAGCCGCGACAGCCGTTCGATCAGACTTAGCCGACGCTCCTCCAGCTCGATCTCGCTGTATTGCAGGTCACGCAGGCGGCTGATCGCCTCTTCCCGGCGTTGTTCATGCAGGCGCAGGGCCTGAACGGCCAGTTCAGAGATCCGCGCGCGCAACTCCGCCACCTGAGAGGTCAGCCGTCCGATATCGCCTTCCAGACCGGCCTGCTCTCGCTGGAGCGCCAGCACCTGACCGACGGGCACAAGGTTCTGCGCATAAAGGGTTTCCTTGTCCTGCAACTCACGCTCCACCAGCGCCAGTTGCTTTTCCAGCGCCGTGATCTGGGCATTGGTGCCCTCGATCTGGTTTTCGATCTGGTGGGTCTGCTCGGTCAGTTGTTCCAGTTCCTGCGCCAGTGCGACCTTGCGCGCCTCGAACAGACTGACCTGACCGTCGATCTGGCCCTGCACCCACGCCTCGTCGAGATGGGCAAACGCATCAAGCGGCGGGAAGGTCACACTGTCTGCCCCGTCACGCTCTGCAATCAGGCGCCCCTTTCGGGCCTCGATCTCCAAAAGCTGCCGCTCCACGATGGCCAGTTCGGAGCGCAGGAAGGTCCCGTCGAGCCGCAGCACCACATCGCCCGCGGCGACCGTATCGCCATCCTTGGCAAGGATTTCGCCGACCACCCCGCCATCGGGATGCTGCACGACCTGCCGTTCGGATTCCACCTCGACCACGCCGGGCGCGACGACCGCCCCGGCAATCTGCGTGAAGAGGCCCCAGGCCCCAAGCCCGCCGACCAGAAACAGGATTGCCAGCACACCGACGATCAGCGGCACACCGGCACGGGGAAGGTTCGGCGCGCTCATGCCTTGGCCCCCTGAACGGTTCCGCGCACCGATCCGACAGTCCGCTGCACGTCAGAGGCATTGCGCATGATCGCCTTGATCACCTCGTCCCGCGGGCCCAGCGCCTTTTGCTGTCCGCCGTCGATCACAAGCAGCCTGTCGCAAACCGCGATGGCGGTCGGTCGGTGGGTCATGATCAAGACCGATTTGCCCTTCTTCTTCATGTCGCTGACAACCGCGTTCAGTGCGTCCGAGCCATCGGCATCCAGCGCCGAGTTCGGCTCGTCCAGAACCAGAAGAACCGGATCGTGATAAAGCGCCCGCGCAAGGGCAAGCCGCTGCCGCTGACCACCCGACAACATGCTGCTGCCTTCGCTCAGGACCGTGTCATAGCCCTTGGGCAGGCGGAGAACGATTTCGTGGACGCGCGCAAGCCGCGCAGCCTCCACCACCCGCTTGGCGTCGGGCTCCAGCGCCATATGCGCGATGTTTTCCGCCACCGTCCCGTCGAAGAACCGAACCTCCTGCGGCAGGCATCCGATATACCGGCCCAGCCGTTCGGGCCCGTACTGGTCGAGCGTGGCGCCCGCCAGCCGTACTTCACCGGTCGTCGGCGCCATCAGGCCCTGGATCACGCGGGCAAGGCTGGTCTTGCCGGCACCGCTTTTCCCGATGATGCCCAGCGCATCGCCCGGCGCGACCTCGAAATTGATACCCTGCAGGATCGGCGGCGCCCCCGGCGCGCCACGCAGGCCAATGTTGGAAATGGAAAGCCGCGCCTCGGGCGCCGGCAGTTCCGTGGGAGCGCGCGGGGCGGGCACCGCGTTCAGGAACTCATGCAGAGCGCTCCAGCCAGAGCGCGCGCGTTGAATGTTCTGCCATTGGCCCAGCACCTGCTCGATCGGGGCAAGCGCCCGGCCCATGAGGATCGACGCGGCGATCATCGCCCCCGCCGTCATTTCGTGCTGCAACACGAGCCACGCGCCCACCGCCAGCATCGCCGATTGCAGGAACAGCCGGAACGCCTTGGAAAATGCGCTGAACGTGCCGCTGCGGTCGTTCGCGCCCAAACCGGCCGCACTGTACTCTTCCTGCAGGCGGGCCCAGCGTTCGGCCATGACCGGCGCCATACCCTGCGACCAGACCAGCGCACCGCCCTCTTCCGCCTGCCGTGCCAGCCGCTGGGAACGGACGGAAAGACCCTGCGCCCCGTCCAGCGCACGTTTCGTGACAATGCGGTTGACGAAGGTGACAACGATCAGAAGACCGCCGCCGGCCAAGGCAACCCAGCCCAGAAGCGGATGGAAGACGAAGATCGCCACAAGAAAGAACGGCGTCCACGGCATGTCGAGCAACGACAGCAGCACGGGCGAGGCGAAGATGTTGCGCACCGAGTCCAGATCCTGCATCGCAGCCGCCCCGGGGCCCTGTCCGCCGCGCAGCGCCGCCCGCTCGATCACCGCGGTGAAAACCCGCCGGTTGAAGGTCGCCTGCAGGCGCGCGCCGATCCGGGCCATGACCCGGCCGCGCGCGAATTCCAGCAGCCAGTAGAGGAAGTAGAGAGAGCCGACGAGGAGCGCCAGCGCTACCAGCGTTTCTTCCGACTTGGACCCCAGCACCCGGTCGTACACCTGCAGCATGAACAGCGGGCCGGTCAGCATCAGCAGGTTGGTGAAGATGCTGAACAGCGCCACCCAGCCCAGCAGGCCGCGGCTCTTGGCCTTTGCGAGTGACAGTTCGTTCTCGTCCTTGTCCCGGCGCATCGCGGGGCTCCTCGGCTATGAGATGTGGCAGACGGTCGCCCGCCTGCGCGGATTTTCGTGCCCCCAAAGAACGGGTCGGCACCGTTTTTTCAAGCGGTTTGCTGCAAATCCCCTAAAAATCGGTGGATGTCGGCACGGGACCGACTTGGATGTTGTGATGTCCCCGGCATTCGGGTCACTCTGTGACCAGCGGGGGAGAAGGCATGATCGACAAGCTGGAGATGTTTATCGCGCTGGCCCGCGAACAGCATTTCGGCCGCGCGGCCGAGGCCTGCGGCGTCACGCAGCCGACGCTGTCGGCCGCCATCAAGCAGCTTGAGGACCAGTTGGGCGTGATGCTGGTTTGGCGCGGGTCGCGCTTTGGCGGACTGACACCGGAAGGTGCGCGGGTTCTGGAACGGGCGCGCCGGATCGTCGGCGACGCCCGCGCCCTGCGCGAGGAAATGCGCGCGGTGAAGGAGGGGCTTTCGGGCGATCTGCGGATTGCCACGATCCCGACCGCGCTGGCCGCGGTCAGCACGCTGACCGACCCGCTGACGTCGCGCCATCCCCGGCTGCGGGTCACGGTTCTGTCGCGCAATTCGGTCGAGATCCTGCAGATGCTGGACGATATGCAGATCGATGCGGGGATCACCTATCTCGACAACGAACCCTTGGGCCGGGTCACGGCCCTGCCGCTTTTTACCGAGCACTACAACCTGATCCTGCGCGCCGACCATGCCAAGGCGGGCCACGCCTCCATCGGCTGGGCGGAGGCCGCGGGCGAACGGCTGGCGCTTCTGACCCCTGACATGCAGAACCGCCGGATCGTGGACCGCCACATGGCAGAGGCGGGCACGGCGGCCGCACCCGGGCTGGAATCGAATTCGATCATAACGCTGATCGCCCATGTCCAGTCCGGCGGCTGGGCCACGATCCTGCCACGGCGCAGTGCCTCTCCCTTCCTCGAAGGCGGCGGTCTGGTGGCCATTCCGCTTGTTGCCCCCGTGGCGGCCCACGCCGTCGGCCTGATCGCCCCGCACCGGGAGCCGCGCACCCCGGTTCTGGAGGCACTGCTGGACGCGGGAAGACGCGCCGAGCTTCAATAGAAAATCCCTATCGGCCCACGAAACGCGGCCATTGATTGCACCGCACCCGGCTTGGCACACTCTCGTAAAAGGGGAGGAACGCCATGACTGGGCCTGACATCGCACAGCGCGTGCGAGAGATCGTGGCATGTCATGCAGATATCGAAGGGGCGCTGCTGCCCGTTCTGCATGCTATCCAGGAAGACTTTCGGCACATTCCGGACGCCGCCGTTCCGGTGCTGGCTGACGCGCTTTGCCTGAGTGCCGCCGAAATCCGCGGTGTCATCAGCTTCTACACCGATTTCCACGACCACCCGACAGGCAAGCGGAGGCTCCGTGTCTGCCGGGCCGAGGCCTGTCAGGCGATGGGGGCGGCGGCATTGGGCGACACCTTGCGCGCCCGGCTGGGCATCGACTGGGAAGGCACCACGACGGACGGGGCCGTTACGCTGGAACCGGCCTACTGCCTAGGCCTTTGCGCCTGTGCGCCAGCCGCACTGGTCGATGACACGCCGGTGGGCCGGGCCACCGCCGACCGGCTGCTGACCATGGTCGCGGAGTCCGCGACATGAGCCTTTCGCTGTACCTACCCTGCGATGCCGCGGCGCTGGCCCTGGGCGCCGATGAGGTTGTCGCGGCGCTGACCTCCGAGGCGCATGACCGGGGAACCCCGCTGGACCTGACCCGCACGGGCAGCCGCGGGATGATCTGGCTGGAACCGCTTCTGGAGATCGAGCGCGATGGCATCCGCTATGGCTTTGGCCCGCTGACGACCGCGGACATCCCGGCCCTGTTTGACGGCGATTTCGGCGACCACCCCAAGGCGCTGGGCCCGGTGGAGGAGATCCCGTTCCTCGCCCGCCAGACCCGGCTGACCTTCGCGCGCTGCGGGCGGACCGATCCGTTGGACATCGACGCCTATCGCGCGCATGGCGGTTGGGCCGGTCTGGAACGGTCGCGGCAGATGACGCCCGAGGAGATCGTGACCGAAGTGACCGAGTCCGGCCTGCGCGGCCGGGGCGGCGCGGGCTTTCCCACCGGCATCAAGTGGCGCACCGTGCTGGAGGCCGAAGGGCCGAAGAAGGCCATCGTCTGCAATGCCGATGAGGGCGACAGCGGTACCTTTGCCGACCGCATGCTGATCGAGGGCGACCCGTTCTGCCTGATCGAGGGGATGGCCATCGCGGGCCGCTCCGTCGGTGCCGACCGAGGCTACATCTACCTGCGATCCGAATACCCCCACGCCATCTACACCATGCGGCGTGCCATCGCGATTGCGCAAGAGACAGAGCTTGCCGCGGACGGCTTTCGCATCGAGTTGCGGGTGGGGGCCGGCGCCTATGTCTGTGGCGAGGAAACCGCGCTCTTGAATTCGCTGGAGGGCAAGCGCGGCACCGTGCGCGCCAAACCGCCCCTGCCTGCCCATCACGGTTTCATGGGGCGGCCAACGGTGGTGAACAACGTCATCACTCTGGCCTCCGTTCCTGTGGTCATGGCCAAGGGAGCAGACCATTACAAGGCGCTCGGCCTCGGCCGGTCGCGGGGAACGATTCCCCTGCAGGTGGCCGGCAACGTGAAACGCGGTGGCCTGTTCGAGGTCGCCTTCGGCATGACCATCCGGGAACTGGTTGAGGATCTGTGCGGCGGCACGGCCTCCGGGCATCCGGTGAAGGCAGTGCAAATCGGCGGGCCGCTGGGCGCCTACTTCCCGCCGGAGCTGTTCGACACCCCCCTTGGATACGAAGAATGTGACAGCGCCGGCGGCCTGCTGGGCCATGCGGGGCTCGTCGTTTTCGACGACACCGCGGATATGGGCGCGCTGGCACGGTTCGCGTTCGAATTCTGCGCCGTGGAAAGCTGCGGCACCTGCACACCGTGCAGAATTGGCGCCGTCCGGGGCATGGAGACGGTGGACCGGATACTGGCGGGCGACCCCGCGGCTCCCGCCCTGCTTGCCGATCTGTGTGAAACGATGCGGGACGGGTCGCTCTGCGCCCTGGGCGGCTTCACGCCCTACCCCGTCGAAAGTGCGCTGAAATACTTCCCCGAGGATTTCGCGCGCCAGAAGGCGGCCGCGGAATGATGATCACACCCCGCCGCAACCGCCTGGCCCGGCTTCACGACAAGCAGTGCCCAAACGTCCCCGAGATGGAGGCCCTGAAATGAAAGACTTCATCATTCCCGACCCCGATTTCGGCACCCCCCTGCGCCAGTCGGACAAGACCGTCACCCTGACCATCGACGGCCAGCGTGTCACCGTGGCCGAGGGCACCTCTGTCATGCGGGCCGCGGCTGAGGCGGGGATCGAGATCCCCAAGCTTTGCGCCACCGACAGCGTGGAGCCCATCGGCTCCTGCCGGCTGTGCATGGTGGAGATCGAGGGGCGGCGGGGGACGCCCGCCTCCTGCACCACGCCCGCCGCCGAGGGGATGGAGGTTCGCACCCAGACCGACAAGCTCTCCCGCCTGCGGCGCGGGGTGATGGAGCTTTATATCTCCGACCACCCGCTTGACTGCCTGACCTGCGCGGCGAATGGCGATTGCCAGTTGCAGGACATGGCGGGCGCCGTCGGCCTGCGCGAGGTCCGCTATACCCCCGGCGCCAACCATTTCGAGACCCGCCAGAATGGCGAGGCGAACCCGCGCTATATCGCCAAGGACCAGACGAACCCCTATTTCACCTATGACCCTGCGAAATGCATCGCCTGCTATCGCTGCGTGCGTGCCTGCGAAGAGGTTCAGGGCACCTTCGCCCTGACGGTGGAGGGGCGTGGGTTCGAGGCGCGCATATCGACCGGCGCCGCCAATTTCCTGTCGTCGGATTGCGTCAGTTGCGGCGCCTGCGTGCAGGCCTGCCCGACCGCCACGCTACAGGAAAACGCGGTGATCGAGCACGGCACCCCCGACCACGCTGTGGTCACCACCTGCGCGTATTGCGGCGTGGGATGCAGCTTCCGGGCAGAGATGCAGGGCGACCGGCTGATCCGCATGGTACCGTGGAAGGACGGCAAGGCGAACCGCGGCCATAGCTGCGTCAAGGGCCGGTTTGCATGGGGCTATGCCAACCATCCCGACCGCATCACGACCCCGCTGATCCGCGAGACCATACAGGACCCGTGGCGCGAGGCCAGTTGGGAGGAAGCTTTCCGCTTTGCCGCGGACCGGCTGAACAAGATCAGGGCCGAGCACGGCCCCGGCGCCATCGGCGGCATCACATCGTCACGCTGCACGAACGAGGAAACCTTCCTCGTGCAAAAGCTGATCCGGCAGGTCTTTGGCACCAACAATGTCGACACCTGCGCGCGGGTCTGCCATTCGCCGACGGGCTATGGGTTGAAGACAACCTTCGGCACCTCTGCCGGAACGCAGGACTTCGACAGTGTGGAACACACCGACGTGGTGCTGGTGATCGGGGCGAACCCGACCGACGGGCACCCGGTCTTTGGCAGCCGGTTGAAGAAGCGCCTGCGGCAGGGCGCCAAGCTGATCGTCGCAGATCCCCGGCGGATCGATCTTGTGAAAGGTCCACATGTCGCTGCCGCGCATCATCTGGCGCTCCGCCCCGGTACCAATGTCGCGCTGCTGACCGCGATGGCCCATGTTATCGTCACCGAGGGGTTGACCGATGACGCCTTCATCCGGGAACGCTGCGATCTGGACGCCTATGCCGACTGGGCGAATTTCGTGTCGGAGGACCGGGTCAGCCCCGAGGCCACCGAGCATCTGACCGGCGTCCCGGCCGACGAGGTGCGCCAGGCCGCGCGCCTGTATGCCACCGGGGGCAATGCTGCGATCTATTACGGGCTGGGCGTGACGGAGCACAGCCAGGGCTCCACCACCGTGATGGCGATTGCGAACCTTGCCATGGCGACGGGCAATATCGGGCGCCCGGGGGTGGGGGTGAACCCGCTGCGCGGCCAGAACAATGTGCAGGGTTCCTGCGACATGGGATCGTTCCCGCACGAGTTGCCGGGCTATCGCCATGTGCATGACGCAGAGGCCCGCGCAACCTTTGAAAAGGTCTGGGGCACGACGCTGTCGGACGAACCGGGCCTGCGCATCCCCAACATGCTGGACGCTGCCGTCGATGGCAGTTTCCGCGGCATCTACATTCAGGGGGAGGACATCCTGCAATCGGATCCGGACACCAAGCATGTGGCCGCAGGGCTGGCCGCGATGGACTGCGTCATCGTCCACGACCTGTTCCTGAACGAGACGGCGAGTTATGCGCATGTGTTCTTGCCCGGCTCTACCTTCCTTGAAAAGGATGGAACCTTCACCAATGCCGAACGCCGCCTGAACCGCGTGCGACGGGTGATGGCGCCCAGTAACGGGCTGGCCGATTGGGAGGTCACGCAAGGTCTGGCGCAGGCGATGGGCGCGGACTGGGCCTATGCCCACCCGTCCGAGATCATGGCAGAGATCGCGGCAACCACCCCGGCCTTCGGGGGTGTGACCTATGATCTGCTGGATCGGGAAGGATCGGTTCAGTGGCCCTGCAATGACGCCTCGCCACAGGGCACGCCGGTGATGCACGAGGATGGCTTCGTCCGCGGCAAGGGGCTGTTCGTCGTTACCGACTATGTGCCCACGGATGAGCGTACCGGCCCACGCTTCCCGCTGTTGCTGACCACGGGCCGCATTCTCAGCCAGTACAATGTCGGCGCCCAGACCCGGCGAACGGACAACACCGTCTGGCATCCGGAGGATATTCTGGAAATCCACCCCCACGATGCCGAAACCCGCGGGATCAACGACCATGAGTGGGTCAGGCTCGCCTCCCGCTCGGGCGAGACGACGCTGCGGGCCACGCTGACCGAACGGGTCAATCCGGGCGTCGTCTATACCACGTTCCACCACCCCGAGACGCAGGCCAATGTCGTGACCTCGGACTATTCCGACTGGGCCACGAACTGCCCCGAATACAAGGTCACAGCGGTACAGGTCAGCCCGTCGAACGGCCCCTCCGACTGGCAGGTGCGGCAGGCAGAATTCACGCGGCGCGCCCGGCGCATCGACACGGCGGCGGAATGAGCGGCGGCTGGCATATGGCGAAGGCCCTGACTGTCGGGCCGCACGGCAGCACCGACAAGGCGGGGCCGTTGGCCGAAGAGGTGCCCGTGGCCCTGTGCTTCGACGGCACGACACAGGCGGTGATGCTGGCCAGCCCGACGGATCTTGCCGATTTCGCGGTGGGCTTCGCGTTGAGCGAGGGCATCGTCCAGACCCCCGACGCGATTGAGGGGTTCGAGCGTGTCGACCATGACACGGGGCTGGAGTTGCGCATCTGGCTGTCCCCCGGCCATGCTGCGCGGCTGACCGACCGGCGCCGCCTGATGGCGGGGCCGGTCGGATGCGGTCTGTGCGGGATCGACAGCCTTGCCGCGGCGGCGCGTCCGCTACCAAAGGTGTCGCGCGCCCCGATGCGGTTGAGCGCTGACCATATCGCCCAATCCGTCAGGGACCTGTCCCGGGCGCAGCCCATGCACGCCGCCACCCATGCGACCCATGCCGCCGGGTTCTGGACACCGGCCGAGGGTCTTGTCGCGGCGCGAGAGGATGTCGGGCGTCACAACGCGCTCGACAAGCTTATCGGGGCACTGGCCCGGGCCGGCCGCACGATGCGCGACGGTGCGATCGTCATGACCTCCCGCGTGTCGATCGAACTTGTGCAAAAGGCGGCCATGGCCGGGGCACCGGTACTGATCGCCGTCTCGGCCCCGACCGCGCGGGCCGTGTCAGCCGCCGAGGAGGCAGGACTTGCGCTGATCGCCCGCGCCCGCCCCCCGGCCTTCGAGGTCTTCACCCACCCCGACCGTATCGCCCTTCTGGAGTTGCAGGATGACGCCTGAAAAACTGATCTACATGGCCAACCAGATCGCAACGGCCTTTGCCCATCTGCCCGCCGACGACGCCGATACCGCCATCGCCGAGCATATCGACAGTTTCTGGGATCCGCGGATGCGCGCGCAGCTCTTGTCGATGACGGCAGAGGGGGCGCCGGACCTTGCGCCCCGGGTGGTCAAGGCGGCCGCGCGGATCCGCAAACCCCAGACCGCCTGACACTGGCGCGCAGAGTATTGCGCGACTCCGCGGCCCGTGCCATGGGACGGCCATGCAGGAAAAGACCGGCGACTCCGGGGCCGCTGGGCGAAAACTGATCGACGGTTCGTTTCTCTTCGTTCTGGCGCTCGCCATCGCCTCCGGGCTTGGCGTGCTGTGGCTGAAAGGCGCAGAGCGGTTCTGGGACATTCTCGGCCGCGATCTGGGGTTTGCCCTGATGCTGATGCCCAAGATCGCAGCGGGGGTGCTGATCGCCTCCGCGCTGCCCTTCCTGCTCCCCCATGACAAGGTGCTGCGCTTTGTCGGGCCCGAAAGCGGCACGCGGGGTCTGATCATCGCCGCGCTGGCCGGGTCGGTATTTCCCGGCGGGCCTTCGGTCACCTACCCGCTGACCATCGGCCTGATGGCCGCGGGGGCCGATCTTGGCGCCGGCGTGGCGCTGGTGTCGGGTTGGGTTCTGCTGGGTCTCAACCGCACCGTGATCTGGGAACTCAGCTTTCTGCCGCCCGAATTCGTGCTTTTGCGGGTCCTGCTCTCGCTTCCCGCGCCGATCCTGTTCGGCTGGGCGGTGCGCCATGCAATGCGCCGGGTGATCGCGTGAACATCCTGATCGGAACCGTGCTGCTGTGGATCCTCGCGCTGGTTCTGCTGCGCAAGCTTTGGCGCGAAAGCCCCGAACACCTTGCCCCCCTCTTTGCCCGCACGCGAAAGACGATGACATTCATGATGCCGCGCGTCGTGGCGGGCCTTGTGGGCGCGGGGTTCATGGCCGAATTGCTGCCCGTCGATCATATCGACCAGTATTTCGGCGATGCCGCGGGCTTTGGCGGAGTCGTGCTGGCCACCGCCTTGGGGGCGGCAACCCCCGGCGGGCCGTTCGTGGCCTTTGCCATCGGGGCCGCCGCGCTGAAGGCCGGGGCGGCCTGGGCGCCGCTGATCGCCTATGTCACAAGCTGGTCGGTGATGAACCTCAACCGGACCATCGCCTATGAGCTGCCGCTGATGGGACGACGCTTCGTTCTTCTCCGCTCGGCCGTATCCCTGCCGATGCCCTTGATCCTTGGCGGGCTGGTCCTGCTGGTCTGAGGGTGTCTGGATCGACCTGGGGCAGCGCAAGGCTCACTTCGGCAGGAAGGCCCCCTGCTGGCCGCAGATATGGGCGTGGATGCGCCCGCCCGCCGGGCTGAGAGGCGTGTCGCTGCGATTGACCAGAAACCACTGCCGTATCATCGGCAGCGTCTGGGCATCAAGTTCCGCCAGCCGCCCCTGCTTGAGTTCGTCGACCACCGTGTGACGGGAGATCAGCGCGATGCCCAGACCGGCCATGACGGCCTGCTTCAGCGTCTCGTTGCTTTCCAGTTCGATCATGCGGGCGGGCCGGCCGCTGCCCAGCCGCTCGATAAAGCGATCCATCAGGATCCGCGTGCCCGATCCTTCCTCGCGCGCGATGAACGTCTCGGCCAGGATCGTCTCGGGCGCCACCCGCCCCTGCCCGACCAGAGGATGGTTGCCCGGTGCGATCAGCACATGGGGGTGCGGCCCCAGAACGGTTGCCTGCACCGCCGGGGCCCGCGGCGGGCGGCCCATGATGGCCAGATCGACGCTGGCGGTCTGAAGCGCGCTCACGATGCCCTCGCGGCTGGACACCCTGAGGATGATGTCGATCGTGGGAAAGGCGCGCTGAAGCTCGGCCACAAGGCGCGGGGCGAAGTATTTCGCCGTCGACACCACACCGAGCGTGACCATCCCCTCCATCCCTTCGTTCAGGGCGCGCACATGATCGGCGCAGGCTTCAAGGGCGGTATCGATGGCCCGGGCGCCCACCAGCACCGCGTCCCCCTGAGCCGTGAGTCGGGCGACGCCCTGCGGACCACGCTCAAACAACCTTGCGTTGAAATTCGCTTCCAACTGGCGGAGTTGGGTATGCACGGCGGGCGGGGTCAGGCGGATTGCCTCGGCCGCGGCGGTTATCGATCCGTGCTCGGCCACGGCCTGCAAGGCCCTGAGTTGCTTGAAAGTTACCGCTTCAGGACGGGGCATTAAAAATTCTTTTATGCGAGTTACGACTTTTTAAATTCTCTACCAGCGGCGTTTTCATCTAGCAACCGACAACGGCAAGCGGCCGTCAGATTCGGGAGGAAATTATGCAGAACGAGAATCCGATCCGGGATTTGCAGCATATCCCCGCAGAGCTTCAGCCTGTGATGAACGCGCTTTGCGAGGTCGGTGCCGACCTGGCCCGCGTGATCCAGCGCGGTCCTCTGGGCGGCGCACTCGGCGCGGCCGTGGGGGAAAACCTCGGCGGCGACCAGCAAAAGGCGCTGGACGTGATGGCCGACGACGCCTTCGCCGACCGGCTCAAGGGGTCGGGCGTGCGCTACTACGCCTCGGAAGAGCAGGACGATGTCGTCGAACTGGACCCGGCGGGCAAATACGCGCTGGCCATCGACCCGCTGGACGGATCGTCGAACATCGACGTGAACGTGTCAATCGGCACCATCTTCTCGATCTTCGAGGCCAAGGAAGACGGCAATTCGAGCTTCCTGCGCCCGGCCAGCGAACAGCTTGCCGGTGGCTATATCATCTTCGGCCCGCAGGTCATGCTGGTTGTGACCTTCGGCAAGGGCACGCAGGAATACCTGCTCGACCCCGATACAAAGCAGTTCATCCTGATCAACGAGGCCGTGAAGGTCCCCGAGACCTCACGCGAATTCGCGATCAACGCGTCGAACTATCGCCACTGGCCGAAGCCCGTGCGCGCCTATATCGACGACTGCCTTGCCGGTGAGGAAGGCCCCCGCGAAAGCAACTTCAACATGCGCTGGGTTGCGTCGCTGGTGGCCGAAACCCACCGCATCCTGACCCGCGGCGGGGTGTTCCTGTACCCCGGCGACTCTCGCAAAGGCTATGAACGCGGCCGCCTGCGGATGATCTACGAATGCGCGCCCATCGGCTTCGTGATCGAGCAGGCCGGCGGCAAGGCCACCGATGCGCAGGACCCGATCCTGTCGAAGACGGCCGACAAGCTGCATGCCCGCACGCCGTTCGTGTTCGGCTCCAAAGACAAGGTCAGCCGTGTGGCGGCCTATCACGACCTGCCCGAGCAAGAGGTCAACGCCCTGTTCGGCAACCGCGGCCTGTTCCGCGTCTAACAAGTTCCCGGGAGGACAGACATGAGCAAGAAACACCCGATCATCTCCGTCACCGGCTCTTCCGGCGCCGGGACCTCGACCGTCAAGCACACCTTCGACCAGATCTTCCGCCGCGAAGGCGTGAACGCGGTCTCCATCGAAGGCGACGCCTTCCACCGGTTCAACCGCAAGGACATGAAGGCCGAACTCGACCGTCAGTATGCGGCGGGCAATGTGGGCTTCAGCCATTTCAGCTATGAAGCCAACGAACTGGCCGAGCTTGAGCGCGTCTTCCGGGAATATGGAGAAACCGGCACCGGCAAGACCCGCCACTATGTCCATGACGACGAAGAAGCGGCGAAATACGGCGTTGCCCCGGGCGAGTTCACCGAGTGGGCGCCGTTCGAGGACAACTCTGACCTTCTGTTCTACGAGGGCCTGCACGGCTCGGTCATCAATGACGAGGTCAACCTGCCGAAATATGCCGATCTGAAAATCGGCGTCGTTCCGGTGATCAACCTCGAATGGATCCAGAAGATCCACCGCGACAAGGCCAAGCGCGGCTACACCACAGAGGCCGTGACCGACGTGATCCTGCGCCGGATGCATGCCTATGTGCACTGCATCTGCCCGCAATTCACCGAAACCGACGTCAACTTCCAGCGCGTGCCGGTGGTCGACACGTCCAACCCGTTCGTCGCCCGCTGGATCCCCACGCCGGACGAGAGCCTTGTCGTGATCCGCTTCAAGAACCCGCGGGGCATCGACTTCTCCTACCTCGTCTCGATGATCCACGGCTCGTGGATGAGCCGCGCCAACTCGATCGTCATTCCGGGCGGCAAGATGGACCTTGCGATGCAGCTCATCTTCACGCCGATGATCGAACGCCTCGTTTCCGAATCCAAACGCGCCTGAGGAGGTTCATTCCATGAACGCCCCCACCCAGATCGACACAAGCGCAGAGGCGCTGATGGCCAATGCGATCCGCGTCCTGACCATGGACGCGGTGCAGGCCGCCAATTCTGGCCATCCGGGCATGCCGATGGGCATGGCCGACGTGGCTGCGGTTCTCTACAACCGCTTCATGAACATCGATCCCACCACGCCGAAATGGGCGGACCGCGACCGGTTCGTCCTGTCGGCGGGTCACGGCTCGATGCTGATCTACTCGATCAACCACATGCTCGGCTATGCCGACATGGACATGGAGCAGATCAAGAACTTCCGCCAGATGGGCTATCGCACGGCCGGTCACCCGGAATATGGCCATGCCGACGGGATCGAAACCACGACCGGCCCGCTGGGCCAGGGCATCACCACCGCGGTCGGCATGGCGCTAGCCGAACGGATGCACAACGCCCGCTTCGGCGACGACCTGGTCGATCACTACACCTACGTGATCGCGGGCGACGGCTGCCTCATGGAAGGCATCAGCCACGAAGCCATCGACATGGCCGGTCACTGGTCGCTGGGCCGCATGATCGTGCTGTGGGACGACAACAAGATCACCATCGACGGCTCGACCGAGCTGTCGACCTCCACCGACCAGTTGGCCCGTTTCAGCGCCGCCAAGTGGCATGTTCAGGAAGTCGACGGCCATGACCGCGAAGCCGTTGCCGCCGCGATTGAGGTTGCGCGCAACGACCCGCGCCCCTCGCTGATCGCCTGCAAGACCGTGATCGGCCAGGGCGCCCCCAACAAGGCCGGCAGCCACAAGGTGCACGGCGCACCGCTGGGCGACGAGGAAATCGCCGCCACGCGCGCCGCGCTTGGTTGGGAACATGAGGCCTTTACCCTACCCAAGGACGTCTACGACGCCTGGGGTGCTGTCGCGGCGCGCGGCAAGGCGGCCCGCGAAGCGTGGGATGCCCGGCTGCTGGCCTCCGAAAAGGGCGGTGCGTTCGAGAAATCGCTGGCAGCACCCGATGCCGATGCGCTCGCCAAGGCCATCGACGCCTACAAGCAGAAGCTCTCGGCCGACGCGCCGAAGGTCGCCACCCGGAAAGCCAGCGAAATGGCGCTGGAAGTGGTCAACGCCACGCTGCCCAATACCGCGGGCGGCTCGGCCGACCTTACCGGCTCCAACCTGACGCTGACCAAGGACATGGCGCCTGTCAGCAAGGACAACTACGGCGGCAGCTACATCCACTATGGCATCCGCGAATTCGGGATGTCGGCGGTGATGAACGGGATCACGTTGCATGGCGGCTTCGTCGCCTATGGCGGCACCTTCCTTGTCTTCGCCGACTATGCTCGCCCGGCGATCCGCCTGTCGGCGCTGATGGGTCTGCCGGTGACCTATGTGATGACCCACGACTCCATCGGTCTGGGCGAAGACGGCCCGACCCACCAGCCGGTGGAACATGTGGCCAGCTTCCGTGCCATGCCGAACGTCAACGTGATGCGCCCCGCCGACGTGGTGGAAACCGCCGAGTGCTGGGAAATCGCCGCGACCTCGGCCAGCACGCCCTGCCTGATGGCGCTGTCGCGCCAGGGCCTGCCCTGCGTACGGACCGAGCACACAAGCGAGAACATGGTCGCCAAGGGCGCCTATGTCCTGCGCGAGGCCGACGGCGCGCGTGACGTCACGCTGATCGCCACCGGTTCGGAAGTCGAGATCGCGCTGAAAGCCGCGGACCTGCTGGCAGAAGGCGGGATCAAGGCCGCCGTCGTCTCTGCCCCGTGTTTCGAGCTTTTCGCGGCGCAGGAGGCAGGCTACAAGGCCGCCGTTCTCGGCACCGCGCCGCGCGTGGGGGTCGAGGCCGCTGTCGAGCAAAGCTGGGCGCCGCTTCTGGGCGACAACTCTGCCTTCATCGGCATGAACTCCTTCGGTGCCTCGGCGCCGGCGGGGGAACTCTACAAGCATTTCGGCATCACTGCCGAGGCCGTGGCGGATGCCGCCAAGAACCTGATCAAGTAAGAAGGGTCTGAAAATGACTGTTAAAGTTGCTATCAACGGCTTCGGCCGTATCGGGAGGAACGTGCTGCGGGCCATCGTGGAATCGGGCCGCACCGATATCGAAGTGGTCGCGATCAACGACCTTGGCCCGGTGGAAACCAACGCCCACCTCGTCCGCTATGACAGCGTGCACGGCCGCTTCCCCGGCACCGTCACGGTCGACGGCGACACCATCGATGTCGGCCGCGGGCCCATCAAGGTAACCGCGATCCGCGACCCCAAGGAACTGCCCTGGGACGGCGTCGACATCGCGATGGAGTGCACCGGCATCTTCACCGCCCGCGAAAAGGCCGCGATGCACCTGGAAAACGGCTCCAAGCGCGTGCTGGTCTCGGCCCCGGCGTCCGGCGCGGACAAGACCATCGTCTATGGCGTGAACCATGACGTCCTGACCAAGGACGATGTGGTGGTGTCCAACGCGTCCTGCACCACCAACTGCCTGTCGCCGGTCGCCAAGGCGCTGAACGACGCCATCGGCATCAAGCGCGGCTTCATGACCACGATCCACAGCTACACCGGCGACCAGCCCACGCTGGACACGATGCACAAGGACCTCTATCGCGCCCGTGCCGCGGCGATGTCGATGATCCCGACCTCGACCGGTGCCGCCAAGGCCGTGGGTCTGGTCCTGCCGGAACTGAACGGCAAGCTCGACGGCGTCGCGATCCGCGTGCCGACCCCGAACGTGTCTGTCGTGGACCTTGTGTTCGAAGCCAACAAGGACACCTCGGTCGAGGAAGTGAACGCCGCGATCAAGGCTGCCGCCGATGGCCCGATGAAGGGCGTTCTGGGCTACACCGACCAACCCAACGTCTCGACCGACTTCAACCATGATCCGCATTCCTCGGTCTTCCACATGGATCAGACCAAGGTGATGGACGGCAACATGGTCCGGATCCTCAGCTGGTACGACAACGAGTGGGGCTTCTCCTCGCGCATGTCCGATACCGCTGTCGCGATGGGGGCGCTGATCTGATGGCGTACACGCCCCTGACATCGCTGGATGTTTCGGGCGCTCGCCTTGCGGTGCGGGCTGACCTGAACGTGCCGCTGACGCATGAAGGGGTGGGCGATGCCACGCGCATCGCCCGCTTCGCCCGGGGCATGAAACCCCTGCTGGACAAGGGTGCACGGGTCGTCGTGCTCAGCCATCTGGGCCGGCCGGACGGGGAAATGACCCCGGCCCTGACCACCGAGCGCCTGGTTCCCGCGCTGTCGCAGGCGCTGGGGCGTCCGGTGAAGTTCAACGATACCTGCGCCGGCCCCACCGTCGAACGGGCCGGGGAGAATCTGGCGCCCGGCGAGGTGATGCTCTGCGAAAACCTCCGGTTCGAACGGGGGGAGGAGTTGAACGACCCGAACCTCGGCGCACAACTGGCGCAGCTTGGCGACATCTACGTCAATGACGCCTTTTCCTGCTGCCATCGCGCCCATGCCTCGACCACCTCGGCGGTGCTGGCCGCCAAACGCGTGGCCGTGGGGCCGCTGTTCGTTGAGGAGATGGCGGCGCTCGAAGGCGCGCTGACCGATCCGCAATCGCCCTCGGTCGCGGTTATCGGCGGTGGCAGCGTGCAACCCCGGCTTGGGCTGCTGAAACGGCTCGCACCGCGGATCGACACCCTGCTTCTGGGCGGCGCCATTGCCAATGCATTCCTCTTCGCGCGCGGCTACTCCATCGGGCGCTCTCGCGTGGAGCCGGAATTTGCCGAAGAGGTTCTGGAAATCGCCGCGCTGGCGGAGATTGCCGAATGCCGCCTGATGGTGCCCGAGGATTTCGTCGTCGCGGGCTTCCAACGCGCCGGCATCAACCACTACCCCGTGCCGCTGGGCGGGGTGCGCGCCAACCGGCGCATCCTCGATATCGGCCCCAACACGGTCGAAACCTACCAGAAGGTTCTGCGCAAGGCGCGCACGATCCTCTGGAACGGCCCGATGGGCACCTATGAAACCGCGCCCTTCGACGCGGGCACCAAAGCCCTTGCCCAAACTGTAGCCGAACAGACCCGTTCGGGTCTGGCGGTGTCGGTTGCGGGTGGCGGCGATACCCTGGTTGCGCTGAACAAGACCGGCGTGGCCCATGACTTCACCTACGTTTCCACCGCGGGTGGAGCGTTCCTTGAATGGCTCGAAGGTCGGGAAATGCCCGGGCTCGACGCTCTTGAACAAAAAGCACACGCAGCCTGACGGAGGACTTTGATGGCTCTTATCACCATGCGGCAACTGCTGGATCACGCGGCCGAACAGGGCTACGGCGTCCCGGCCTTCAACATCAACAACATGGAACAGGGCCTTGCGATCATGAAGGCGGCGGAGAAATGCGACGCCCCCGTGATCATGCAGGCCAGCCGCGGTGCGCGGTCCTATGCCGGCGACATCATGCTGCGCCACATGATCCAGGCGCTGTCCGAGATGTTCCCGAAGATCCCGCTGTGCATGCACCAGGACCACGGCAACAACGAGGCGACCTGCCTGTCCGCGATCAAGCACGGCTTCACCTCGGTCATGATGGACGGCTCGCTGATGGCCGACATGAAGACCCCCGCCGACTGGGAGTACAACACCCGCATCACCAAGGCGGTCGCGGACATGGCCCACTGGGTCGGCGCCTCGGTCGAGGGCGAACTGGGCGTTCTGGGCTCGCTTGAAACCGGCGAGGCGGCGGCCGAGGACGGATCGGGCGCCGAGGGCAAGCTGAGCCATGATCAGCTGCTGACCGACCCCGACGAGGCCAAGGAATTCGTGAAGCTGACCAAGGTCGACGCGCTGGCCATTGCCTGCGGCACCTCGCACGGCGCCTACAAGTTCAGCTCCAAGCCCACGGGCGACACGCTGGCGATCAAGCGGATCGAGGAAATCCACGCCAAGATCCCCGATGTGCACCTCGTGATGCACGGCTCGTCCTCGGTGCCGCAGTACCTGCAGGACCTGATCAACGAGTTCGGCGGCGAGATGCCCCAGACCTATGGCGTGCCGGTGGAGGAGATCGAGCGCGGCATCAAGTCGGGTGTGCGCAAGGTCAACATCGACACCGACAACCGGATGGCCATCACCGGCCAGTTCCGCAAGGTCGCGATGGAGAAGAAGACCGAATTCGACCCGCGGAAATTCATGATCCCGGCCATGGAAGAGATGACCAAGCTCTGCCTCGACCGGTTCGAACGCTTCGGCACCGCCGGCAATGCGTCCAAGATCGACGTGATCTCGATGGACGACATGGCCAAGCGTTACGCCGATGGCAGCCTCGACCCGAAAGTGAACTGATCAAGGGGGCGGCCCGACGCCGGAAACCGCCGGGCCGCCTTTGACAGACGGAAACGCGCGCAACTTTGGAATTTGAACCCCTCGGGAGGAACCGAAAATGGATCAGTCGAACCGCTATGCGCGTATCGAACTGGATGAGGCCACCCTCATCGCCGAAGGCAAGCACGTCCTGTGCGCCTACAAGATGAAGCCGAAGGAAGGCTTCGACGGCTATTTGGCCACCGCGGCCCACTTCGCCGCCGAAAGCTCCACCGGCACGAATGTCGAGGTCTCGACGACCGACGATTTCACCCGTGGCGTCGATGCGCTCGTCTATGAAATCGACGAGGCCAACGAGGTGATGAAGATCGCCTATCCGATCGAGTTGTTCGACCGGAACATCATCGACGGCCGCGCGATGCTGGCGTCCTTCCTGACGCTGACCATCGGCAACAACCAGGGCATGGGCGACGTCGAATACGCCAAGATGCACGACTTCTACGTGCCGCCGGCCTATCTGCGCCTGTTCGACGGCCCGGCGATGAACATCCAGGACATGTGGCGCGTTCTCGGCCGCGACGTGAACGATGGCGGCATGGTCGTGGGCACGATCATCAAGCCGAAACTCGGCCTGCGCCCGCAGCCCTTTGCCGATGCCTGCTATGAATTCTGGCTGGGCGGCGACTTCATCAAGAACGACGAACCGCAGGGCAACCAGACCTTCGCGCCGCTGAAGGAAACCATCGCCCTTGTCGCCGACGCGATGAAGCGCGCGCAGGACGCCACCGGCGAGGCCAAGCTGTTCTCGGCCAACATCACCGCCGATGACCCGGCCGAGATGATCGCCCGCGGCGAGTACATCCTTGAGACCTTCGGCCCCGATGCCGACCACGTCGCGTTCCTTGTGGACGGCTACGTCGCCGGCCCGACCGCCGTCACCGCCTGCCGCCGCAACTTCCCCGGCCAGTTCCTGCACTACCACCGTGCGGGCCACGGCGCCGTGACCTCGCCCCAGTCCAAGCGCGGCTACACCGCCTTCGTGCACTGCAAGATGTCGCGTCTGTCGGGCGCATCGGGCATCCACACCGGCACCATGGGCTATGGCAAGATGGAGGGCGACGCCTCCGACAAGGCCATCGCCTTCATGCTGGAGCGTGACGAGGCCGAGGGGCCGTTCTACAAGCAGGGCTGGCAGGGCATGAAAGCCACCACCCCGATCATCTCGGGCGGGATGAACGCGCTGCGTCTGCCGGGCTTCTTCGACAACCTGGGCCATTCGAACGTCATCCAGACCTCTGGCGGCGGCGCCTTCGGTCACGTCGATGGCGGCACGGCCGGTGCCAAGTCGCTGAAGCAAGCGCATGATGCATGGAAATCGGGCGTCAACCTGATCGACTACGCGAAAGAGCATCGGGAACTGGCGCGCGCCTTCGAGAGCTTCCAGAAAGACGCCGACACCCTCTATCCGGGCTGGCGTGAGAAACTGGGCGTGCCCGCCGCGGCGGAGTAACGTTCAGTCCCCAGCGCGGCGCGGGTTGTCCCTTCGTTCCCTTTAACCCCGCGCCGCGCACCCTTTAACTCGGGAGGAAACACATGTTTGACCGTTCCATCAAGATCGCACCGTCGATTTTGTCGGCCGATTTCGCGAATTTCGGTCAGGAGATTCAGGCCATTGAAGCCCAAGGTTGTGACTGGGTGCACGTGGACGTCATGGACGGGCATTTCGTCCCGAATCTGACCTTCGGCCCGCCCGCGGTGAAGGCGTTCCGCCCGCATGTGAAAACCTTCATGGACGTGCACCTGATGATCGCGCCGGTCGATCCGTATATCGAGGCCTATGCCGAGGCGGGCGCCGACATGATCTCCGCCCATATCGAGGCGGGGCCGCATATCCATCGCACGCTGCAGGCGATCAAGGCCCAGGGGGTCAAGGCGGGCGTCGTGCTGAACCCCGGCACCCCGGCCGAGGCCGTGGCCGACGTGCTCGACCTGTGCGACATGGTCCTGATCATGACTGTCAACCCGGGCTTCGGTGGGCAGAAGTTCATTCACTCCGGCGTGGAAAAGACGCGCAAGATCCGCCAGATGATCGGTGACCGTGAAATCCACATCCAGATCGATGGCGGCGTGACGCCCGAAACCGCGCCGCTGGTGGCCGCGGCCGGGGCCGACTGCCTTGTCGCCGGGTCGGCAGTGTTCAAGGGCGGGTCCGTCGATACCCCCGAGGTTTATGGCGCCAACATCAAGGCCATCCGCGAAGCGGCCGAAGGCGCATTGAAAGCGGCCTGACCTGACAGGGCAGCAGGCGCTGCCCCGAGGGTGGACCGGATATCAGACAGAAGCGCCCGGTGGAGTCCGCCGGGCGTTTTCTTGTACCCGCCGTGGCGTTCTTCTGCACTTTCACGAACTGCGGAAAGCAGAGAGTCACCCCTGGAAAATAGGGCATCCTGACGCGCGGCATTTTAATAAAATGCATCGAAAACAGGAAAATGCTGCGTATTTTCGTACATTCAGAAATTACAATTCCATCATTCAACCGCATACTGCGCCCAGCCCGCGAAATAAAGTAACGTATTATCTGGACCTTACGAAATACTACGGACACCAGGCAGGTGCAAAGACTAGCCGCGATCTCAGCCCACCGGACACGTTCGTTGAATAAATCCTTACAGAGCATCCCGCCAAACGCATATCCGCCTTTCGTGAATTCAATTGGACATTGCTGCGGCGCAGCAATATTTTAGCGTGATATCATTCAGGCGGATTCCGCATATCCGCGCAAACCAGAACTGGAATCGCCATGAAAACGCTTCTGCTTTCCACCCTCGCCGCGATGGCCATGGGGACGGCTGCCCTTGCCAACGGTGTTGTGCTGACCACCGCGCTTGAGGCGCAGACCATGCATGTCGGTGATGTCGACATGGTCGCCTATCGCACCGACCTTGGCGACGGCGCATATGAGGTGACGGCCTATTTCCGCGCCCGGACGCAATGGGCCCAGCCGGAACGCGTCATGCTCCGCCTTCAGGATCAGGATCAGGTCCGGTTCGCGACGCCATCGGAACCGCGGACGCTCTATACCTTCGTGCGGAGCGCGGACGAGGTGGTCATCTCGGCCGAACAAGTGCCTGCGGTTTCCGTATCGCACTGAAGGTGACAGATCGCGTGCCCTGCGCAACGCGCGGGGTCGCCGCCCTTGATGGCCAGACCAAGGCACACGGGACGTGCCTGATCTTGGGCAGGGGTACGTCCGCAATAGCGGTGGAAATACACATTCAATTGTGACAATGCTTTGGGCGAGAGGGAGGACCCGAAGCATGATCCGCAAAGCACTTTTATGTGCCTTGCTGGCAATGCCTGTGCATGCCAGCGAGGACATCCCCGATCAATATCCGCAATCCATCCTGTACTCCAAGCCGGTCGAGGTCATCCCGCATGTCTTCTCGGCCATCGGGGCGACCGCGCCGCCGACCTATGAGAATGCGGGCCACAACAACAATCTCAGCTTCATCGTCACCGGCGACGGGGTGATCGTCGTCAATGGCGGGGCCAACGCAAAACTGGCCGAGGCGCTACACGATGAGATCAGGGCCGTAACCGACCAACCGGTCAAGCTGGTGATCAACGAAAACGGCCAGGGCCACGCGATGCTGGGCAACAGCTATTGGGCGGCGCAGGGGGTCGATATCTTGGCGCATGCGGATGCCAAGGCGGTGTTCGAGGATAACGCCTTCCAGATCCTCGAAGGCATGAAGCGCTATGCCCGGGAAAACGCCGAAGGCACCGAAGCGATCGGCCCGAACCTGACCTTCGAGGATGAATACATCATCGACATGGGTGACATGCATATCGAGGTGCTGCACCTTGGCCCCGCGCATTCAGAGGGCGACATCTCCGTCTGGCTGCCCGAACAGCGGCTGGTGGTTGCCGGCGACGTGGCCTTTCACGAACGCATGCCGCCGATCTTTGCGGAGACCTGCACAAGCTGCTGGATCGAGACTTGGGAAACCGCGTTCGAACCGCTTGGCGCGCTTTATGTCATCCCCGGTCACGGCCACCCGACCAACGTGGCGCAGGTGCGTCGCTATACCCGTGACTATCTGGTCTATCTCCGCGGCAAGATCGGAGAGCATCTCGACAGTGGTGGATCGCTCGACGACGCCTACTATGTCGATCAAAGCCCGTACGCCCATCTCGACACATATGAGGAACTGGCGACCAAGAATGCGGGCGTGGTCTACACGGAAATGGAGTTCGAATAATGGCTGTCTCCCCCCCCGTCTGCGATTTCGGCTGGAAAGCCCCCGACTTCTCGCTGCCCGGCACCGATGGCAAGACGTACACGCTTGACGACATCAAGGGGCCGAATGGAACCCTTGTGATGTTCATCTGCAACCACTGCCCCTATGTCATCGCCGTGCGCGACCGGATCATCCGCGATGCGAAGGAGTTGCAGGGCCTTGGTATCGGCGTGGTGGCGATCAGTTCCAACGACGCGGAAACCTATCCCGCCGACAGCTTCGACAACATGAAGAAGATGGCCGAGGATCTGGCGCTGCCATTCCCTTACCTCTATGACGAGGATCAATCGGTCGCCAAGACCTATGACGCCATCTGCACCCCCGATTTCTTCGGCTTCAATGCCGAGATCGGTCTGCAATATCGCGGCCGTCTGGATGCCTCTCGCAAGGAGGCCGGGCCGCCCGACCTGCGCCGCGACCTGTTCGAGGCAATGAAACAAGTGGCCGAAACCGGCCAGGGACCGGCCGAGCAAATCCCGTCGATGGGCTGCTCGATCAAATGGAAGGACGCCGCGTGAAGGCTATTATTTTCGACCTCGACGGAACGCTGATCGACAGCGCGCCCGATATCCACGCCGCGGTCAACAAGGCGCTGGCGGAAGCCGCCGATGGGGAACTGGACTTTGAAACGGTGCGCAGCTTCATCGGGAACGGCGTGCATGTCCTGATCGACCGGGTGATCGCGGCCCGGTCGCTTGACGAAGGACGGCACGCCGAACTGCTTGAGAAGTTCCTCAAGCACTACGATGCAGACCCGGCGACGCTGACCAAGCTTTATCCCGGCGTGCAGGACGCGGTCGAGACCCTGCATGGGGAGGGCTATGCGCTCGGCGTCTGCACCAACAAGCCCGAGGGCCCGACCCGCGCGATCCTCGAAGCCTTCGGGATCGACAAGTATTTCGGGGCGGTCGTCGGTGGCGACACGATCGGCGTCAAGAAGCCCGATCCTGCGCCCCTGCTGGCGGTCAAGGAGAAACTGGGCGCGCGCGTGGCGGTCTATGTCGGCGACAGCGAAATCGATGCGGAATGCGCGCAGAAGGCCGGCATTCGCTTTGCGCTCTTTACCGAGGGCTATCGCAAGAAAGAAATCGACGACATCCCGCACGAGGCACGGTTCAACGATTTCGACATGGTCGATACCATCGTGACCCGCATGGCAGACGCGATCTGATGACCCTCAAAGCCCTGATCTTCGATGTCGACGGAACGCTGGCCGAAACCGAGGAAACCCATCGGCAGGCATTCAACGAGACCTTTGCCAAATGGGGTCTCGACTGGAACTGGAGCCGGGAAGACTACCGCGTCCTGCTGAAAACCGGGGGCGGCAAGGAAAGGCTGCGTGCCTTTCAGGACAAGCTGCCCGACGGCGCGCCACGTCTTTCGGATGAGGACATCGTTGCCCTGCACAAGGACAAGACGGCGCTCTTCGGCGATCTGGTGGCCAAGGGCGAACTGGCCTTGCGTCCGGGGGTGGAGGACCTGATCCTAAAGGCGCGTGAGGCGGAACTACAACTGGCCATTGCGACGACGACATCGCGGCCGAACGTCGATGCGCTGATGCAGGCCACCTTCGGCAAACCCGCCGACCGGATATTCGACGTGATCGCGTCAGGCGACGAGGTGCAGCGGAAAAAGCCTGATCCGGAGATCTATCTGCTGGCCCTGCGCCGGCTGGACCTTCCGCCGCGCGATTGCATCGCCTTCGAAGATAGCCGGATCGGGTTGAATTCCGCGCTCGATGCCGGTTTGCGGGTGGTCGTGACCCCAAGCCTTTATACCGCGGACGAGACCCATAGCGGGGCGACCTGCCGGGTGCCCTCGCTTGACCGGGACCATTGGCCGCCGATCCTTAAGGCCACGCTGCTCAGCTATTGACGCAGCCGTGGGCCTTTGGGCTCACACTCCCTCGGCGGCGCCAGCGGCCTGTGTGCGGATACGCTCCACCATCGCGCGCAGGCCATTGGACCGCTGGGCCGACAGGTGTTCGTCAAGGCCGAGCCGTGCGAGTTGCGCGCCCGCATCGGTTTCCAGAACCTCCGTCGCGCTCAACCCGTCGTAAAGCGCGCGCAGAACCGCGATCAGCCCGCGCACGATCATCGCGTCGCTGTCGCCCTTGAAGTGATAGATCGCACCCGGCCCCGTCCCGTCGATCTCCGGCATCAGCCAGACCTGGCTGGCACAGCCGTCAACCTTTGTTGCCGGCACCTTGAAGGCCTCGCCCAGCGGCTCCATCGCGCGGCCAAGGTCGATGACGTGGCGATACCGGTCTTCCCAGTCATCCAGAAACTCGAAGGTTTCCACGATCTCTTCAAACGCCTCGCTCGCCACCGGTTCACCTCCGTCTCTGGTCCGTTTCGTTTAGGCGCGGGATCGTCAAAGGTCCAGCACCCTGCGGACGCGGCTTTTCAATCCGGCCCGTTTCGGCTAACCCGGAATGCGCCAGTCTTGGGGAATGCACATGAGATCACCGTTCCTGGTCATCCTTTCAGCCACGCTGTTCCTGACCGCCTGCGAATCGCGACTGAACCCGGTCAACTGGTTCGGCAGATCGACCGAAGAACGCGTGGCCACGGCCCCGACGGTATCACTGGAAACCGATCCGCGGCCCCTGGTCGATGAAGTGACCGCAATGGCGGTGGAGCGTATCCCGGGCGGTGCCATCGTGCGCGCTGTCGGCCGCCCGGCGCGGCAGGGCTACTGGGCGGCAGAACTGGTGCCGGTGACCGGCGACGAGGTCAAGAAGGGCACGCGGGTCTTCGATTTCCGTATCGCCCCGCCCGATGGCAGCACGCGGACGGGAACGCCCCAGTCCCGCGAACTCTCTGTCGCCACCTTCCTGTCCGATCAGGCATTGGCCGGGCACCGCACGATCATCGTCCGGGGTGCACGCAACCAACGCAGGGCGCGCCGCTGATCACTCCGCCCAGGACTTGCCGGTCTTTCCTGTTGTGACCGCTGCCTGACAGGGGCGAAGCACCCAGCCTGTACGGGGTCCGAAACCGCGTTGCGCGACCACGCCACGACGTGATACCGGCCGGCACCCCGCCGCGGCGGGCATTACCAAATGCTTTCAAATCCATACAAAATTGGTCTGAACTATTCTGCCTTTGCACATCTACGGGCAAAACAAGCGGTTCGCACTAAGCCTTCGTTTACCCACACGTGCAACTCTCCCGCCAGACGCTGGTTGGTGGCACAACAAGAAAAGGGTAACGCCACATGTTAAAGTCCTACCTTATCCTGGCGGCAATCATCGCGATGACCCTGGCCGGAGACTACGCGCTCAAGATGGCGTCGGGAAAGGCATCGCCGTTCGTTTCGCACTGGTTCGTACACGGGGCCATTCTCTACGGGATCACCGCAGCCGGCTGGATCATGCTGATGCAGACCCACAGCCTGGCCCAGGTTGCCGTGCTGTACAGTTCGGCAACGATCCTGGCGCTGACCGCGATCGGCTATGTCGCCTTCGACGAGACGATCACGGGACGGCAGGTCGCGGGCGTCGTCGCATCGATGCTTGCGGTATTCCTCATGGATGTCGAAGCCGGGTGAAGGGGACTTCTTCGATGCTTCTTGTAAGACACTACGTTTCGCGAAGTAAGATTCATGGCCTCGGGTTGTTTCTGGGAGAGGCTGTTACATGCGGGCAACGCATCTGGAAATATGAACCAACCTTTGACACCGAGATCCCTGAGAAACTTCTTGATTATCTTCTCGACCCCTATGTTGAGGTGATCAAGCACAACGCCGAGTATCTCACCTCTGAGCGGGTGTTCAGGCTTGGCAACGATGGCGACATCTTCATGAACCACAGTGACCAGCCCACACTGGTAGACAGGGGCGAAGAGATGGTCGCCGCAAGGGATCTCAAGCCCGGGGATGAACTGACCTGCGACTACCGGTCCGTGCACGTCCTTGGATTCAACCCACCAGAAAGCGAACCCTTGGATCAGTTGGCACAATGAAAACACTCTCGCTGCCCCGGCAGATCATTTTCATGGCCAGTGTCGCGCTGTTGCTGTTCATCGCCGCGATGTGGTTTTCCGTCTTTTCGATCCGCAGCGCGATGGATGCCGAGGCGTTTCGAGAGTCGCGAAAACTGATGGAAGGCCGGATCTCGGCGGTGCAGGAACAGGTCGCCCTGATCGCGAGCGACTATCACAACTGGACGGATGTCTACCAGGCAGCCGAAGAGGTCGACATCGAAAAGCTGGCCTCCAACTACGGGATCACGGCAGCACGCGGGGACGTCTTCGAATACGCGGCAATGTATGACGGCCCCTTCGATCAGCCCGTGGCATGGGTGTCAGGGCAGGGCCTTGCGCCGCAAGCGATCTTCTTCGCCACCTCGACGATGGATGCACTCCGCGTCGAGGTGTCCGATCTTCGGACCGAAGACCGGGAAACCTACGACTTCTTCCTCGCGCTGGACGGCAACCTCGTGATGTTCAGCTCGTCCTATCTGCTTCCGGAAGACACGTCGCTTCTGGGCGAGATTAACGTTAACGATCTGGCGATCGCCTCCATCGGCAAGATTCTCAGCCGGGACCGGCTGCAGCAGATCGAAAAGGAGCTGTCGGTTTCCTCGCTTGGCTACAGCTTTGAGTCTGCGCCCGAGGGCCTGCCCAGCCTGTCGCTCAGGGGGCCTTCCGGTGAAACCGTGGCCTTTCTGTTCTGGGACCCTCCCAAACCGGGCACGAACCTCTTCGACAAGATGCTGACCATCCTGATCGGCGTGACGATTGCCTTCGCCGCAATTACGCTTCTGGGAACGCGACTTGTCCACGCCAATGCCCGGGCGCTGATGCGCAAGGAATCCGAGGCCGCCGATCTTGCGCGAACGGATGTGCTGACCGGCCTGCCCAACCGCCTGGCCTTGCTGGAGCATCTCAGAACGCTCGCCGACCGCCACAGGGGCGAATACGCGATCCTCGCGCTTGACCTGAACCGCTTCAAACAGGTCAACGATGTCATCGGGCACGATGGCGGCGACCGGTTTCTCAAGGCCTTTGCCGAACGGGTCAGGGCCCTTCTTGATGAACAGACCTTCGTGGCCCGAAACGGCGGCGACGAATTCGTTGCCGTCTTCTGGCACGACAACAACATCCTTGAAACCGTGCAGACGAAAATCGAAAACCTCAACGACACCTTGTCCGAACCGATCCGTGTCGGCGGGTTCCTCTTCGATTTCTCGGTCTCCCGCGGTCTGGCGGTTTCCCGCAACGGCGACCATTCGCCCGAAGAACTGCTGCGCCGGGCCGACCGCGCGATGTATCACGCCAAGGCCCATCAATGCGAGGATGTCGTCTGGTACGACCGCGAGATGCAGGCATCCGATCTTGGCGACAACCGGATCGAAAAGGCGCTTCGCTCCGCACTGGTGAAGGGGGACGAGTTTTCGGTTGCCTACCAGCCCATCGTCAACGCCAGCGACAACCGCAAGCTGGTCCGGGTGGAGGCGCTGGCACGCTGGCACAGCCGGGCCCTGGGATCCGTTTCACCGGGTGACTTCATCCGCATCGCGGAAGCGACCGGCCTGATCATTCCGCTTGGCTGGATCATGCTCGACAAGGTGTGCGAGGATCTGCGCCAGAACCCCGGGCTTGAAGTCGCGATCAACGTCTCGCCGATGCAGGTCATGATCCCGGGCTTCGCGGTGGAGTTCTGCTCCCGCGTGCTCAAGAACAACATCGATTGCGAACGGATCGAGGTCGAGATCACCGAGAATGTCGCCTTCCAGGATGACGAGGCCGTGTCCCGGCAACTCCACATCCTGCGATCCGCCGGGTTCTCGGTCGCGCTCGACGACTTCGGGACCGGCTTTTCCTCGCTGGGCTACCTGTGGCGGATGCCGTTCAACTCACTCAAGATCGATCGATCCTTCGTCTCGGGCAGCCTGGGCAGCGAATCCTTCCGGATGATCAACACCATGGTCTCGCTGGCCCATTCGATGGGCATGACCGTTGTCGCCGAAGGGGTCGAGCATGAGGACGAGATCGCCAAGCTGCGCCAATATGAGTGCGACTTCATCCAGGGCTACCTGATCGGCAAGCCAGCCCCGCTGTCGAACGTGCTGACGCAGTTCAATCCCGGCGCCGATCTGGGCCACGCCTGACGCCGACTCCGGCGGCCGTATCGGCCCTTCCCTTGGCGCAGGATCAAAGAGGCACGACCTCGACCGAACTGCCACGGGCCGCAAGCGCGATCTCGCCCGCACAAAGCCGCAACGCATCGTTGCCGAACACCTCTTCCCGCCATCCGCGCAACGCGGCCACGTCACGCCGCCCGGCCGCGATGGCATCCAGATCGGCAGAGGTCGCAATCAGTTTCTGCGCGACCCCGGCCTTTTCCGACTTGGCCTTCAGAAGCACACGCAAGAGGTCTGCCAGGGCCGGATTGACCTGCAACTTAGCATCGATCTTGGGAACCTTGGGATAGTCTTTCGGATCGGCCTCCAGCGCGGTCTTCACCGCCTCGATGATCCCCTCGGCAATCTCACCCCGGCGCGCTTCCCGCAGCAGCAGGCGTGAGCGGGACAGGTCGTTCAGGTTCTGCGGCTTGGTCGACGCCAGTTCCAGCAGCGCGTCGTCCTTGAACACCCGGTTGCGGGGGATGTTGCGTGACTGGGCATAACCTTCGCGAAACCGCGCCAATTCCTGCACGACGACCAGGAACTTGCCGGAATTGGTGCGCGTCTTGACCCGTTTCCAGGCCTCGGACGGATGCACGATATAGGTTTCGGGATCGGTCAGCACGCCCAGTTCCTCGCGCAGCCATTTGGCCCGACCCGTACGTTCCAGATCGGCAGCAAGGTATTCGTAGATGGCCCTCAGATGGGTGACATCGGCAAGGGCATAGCTTTTCTGCGCATCCGACAGGGGCCGCCGCGACCAGTCGGTAAACCGGGATGTCTTGTCGAGACTGGTCTTCGCGATCTTGCGCACGAGCGTCTCATAACCCACCTGCTCTCCGAATCCGCAGACCATTGCGGCCACCTGCGTGTCGAACAGCGGCTCGGGGAAGACCGAGCCTTCGGTGAAGAAGATCTCAAGATCCTGACGGGCCGCGTGGAAGACCTTGACCACGCTTTCGTTTCGGAAAAGCTCGTATAACGGCGCCCAGGACAGGTCGTCGGCCAAGGGGTCGACCAGCACCGCCGGGCCTTCGGTGTCGCCGTCCCCGGGCAGGGCAAGCTGAACAAGGCAGAGCTTGGCGTAATAGGTCCGTTCGCGCAGAAATTCCGTGTCGATCGTGACATAGGGGGCGCGGGCGGCGCGTTCGCAAAAGGCGGCCAATTCCTCGGTAGTGGTCAGTGTCTCCATCTCTGCCCGTGTCTTGCCCATACCATCCCCACCGCGCACCTGCCCGCCCGTGATAAAGAACCCGGCCGCGGTTGGGAAGTGTCCATTGAAATCTGCGTCAGCCCAGCATGACCGGCGCGCGGTCGCCTTGGGCGTATCGGCGCAACACCGCCGGATAAAGCCGATGCTCCACCGGCAGGACACGGGCGGCCAGCGTCTCGGCCGTGTCTCCCGGCAGGATCGGCACCCGTGCCTGGCCAAGGATCGGTCCGCCGTCCAGCTCCGCCGTCACTTCGTGCACGCTGCACCCAGCCTCGGAGTCTTCAGCCTCAAGCGCGCGGGCATGGGTGTTCAGCCCCCGGTATTTCGGCAGAAGGGACGGGTGGATGTTCAGCATTCGCCCGGCCCAGCGATTGACAAAGCCCGGCGTCAGCACACGCATGAAACCGGCAAGGCACAGGATATCGGGCGCGGCGCGCTCCAGCTCGGCCTGAAGCGCGGCCTCGAACGCCTCGCGATCCTTGCCGAAGGGCTTGTGGTCGACGATGGTGGTCGGCACGCCGCGGGCCGCGGCCTTTTCCAGACCACCCGCACCGGGGACGTTCGACAGGACCAGAACGGGGCGGGCCGGATGATCACCGGTCATGCTGTCGACCAGCGCGACCATGTTGGACCCCGACCCGGAAATCAGGATGGCCACCCGTTTCAAAGCAGCCGCCCGGAATAGCTGACCCCCTGCCCCGGCACGACCCGGCCGATGCGGACCACAGTCTCGCCCGCGCCGGTCAGAAGGTCGGTCAGCGCCTCGGCCCGGTCAGGTGCAACGGCCAGCACCATGCCGACCCCGGCGTTGAAGGTTTTCAGAACCTCCGCCTCGTCCATGCCCGCAGTCTCTGCCAGCCAGCGGAAGACCGGCGGCATCTCCCATGCGGACAGGTCGATTTCGGCCCCCAGCCCCTCGGGCAGGACGCGGGGCAGGTTTTCTGTCAGTCCGCCGCCGGTGATATGGGCCAGCGCATGCACCCCGCCCGCCCGGATCGCCGCCAGCGCGGGTTTGACATAGAGTCGCGTGGGCGTCAGCAGTGCCGCGCCCAGCGGGCCATCGGCGAAAGGCGCCGGCGCGTCCCATGACAGCCCCGCGACCTCCACCACCTTGCGGACGAGCGAGTAGCCGTTGGAATGCACCCCGTCCGAGGCCAGCCCCAGCAACACATCGCCCTCAGCCACACCCGCGGGCAAATCGCACCCCCGCTCCATCGCGCCCACGGCGAAGCCGGCAAGGTCGAAATCGCCATCCGCATACATGCCCGGCATCTCGGCCGTCTCGCCCCCGATCAGGGCACAGCCCGCGCGCGCACACCCCTCGGCGATGCCCTCGACCACCTGCGCCGCGGCCTCGACCGACAGCTTGCCGGTTGCGAAATAGTCGAGGAAGAAGAGCGGCTCCGCCCCCTGGCAGACCAGATCGTTGACGCACATGGCGACAAGGTCGATGCCGACGCCCGACACTTCGCCGGTGTCGATGGCGATGCGCAGCTTGGTGCCCACCCCGTCGGTCGCGGCCACCAGCACCGGGTCGCTATAGCCCGCCGCGCGCAAATCGAACAGTGCGCCAAAGCCCCCCAGCCCCGCAATCACGCCGGGCCGGGCGGTGCGCATGGCCGCGGGCTTGATCCGCTCCACCAGCGCATTGCCAGCGTCGATATCCACACCCGCCTGCGCATAGGTCAGGCCCGTCTTGGGTTCGGTCATGGGGTACTCCTGCTCTTTGGCGCAGAGCGTTAGCCCATCGCCGCCCGCCTGTCCACGGCCCGCCTTGACGGATCGCGCCGGTCTGCTAGGGAGTTGTGTCAGGTCGGGCCTGTAGCTCAATTGGTTAGAGCAGAGCGCTCATAACGCTTTGGTTGGGGGTTCAAGTCCCTCCGGGCCTACCAACACCCCCTACCCCAGATAATCCGACCGGCTCAGCCCGTATTTGGCCATCTTCTCGTTCAGGGTCCGGCGCGGCAGGCACAGTTCTTCCATCACCGCGGCGATGGAGCCCTTGTGGCGGCGCATGGTGTTGTCGATCAGCATCCGCTCAAACGCCTCGACATATTCCTTCAGGGGCTTGCCTTCGGTGGTCATCACCGGTTGCACGGCCTCGTTGTCCGCCATCAGAAGGCTGGCGATGGTGCCCGACCCACGGCGGTTTTGCAGAACCGCCCGTTCGGCGATGTTGATCAGTTGCCGGACATTGCCCGGCCAGGGCGCCTGCATCAGTTGCGCGGCTTCCTGCGCGCCGACCTCGGGGATATCGCAGCCGTATTCCTCGGCGAACTGTTCTGACATGCGGTTGAAGAGCGTCACGATATCGTCCCCGCGGGAGCGGAGCGGCGGCAGGGTGATCTTCATCGCCGCCAGACGGTAGTAGAGATCGGGGCGCAGAACGTCCTCACAGCTCTTGTCCTGTTCCTGCAGGTTCGACACGGCGATGATCCGGGTTTCCGGCGGGCTGCCCTGCTCGTTGATGAAGGTCAGAAGACGGGCCTGAAGCGCGGGCGACAGCGCCTCGATATCCTCAAGGCAAAGGGTTCCGCCGCGGGCTTCCTCCACCGCGGGCAGCACGCCGCCTTCCTCCACCGGTCCGAACAGCCGCCCGGCAAGCGCCTCGGGCTCGAACCCCGCGCAGGCGATCTGGACGAACTTCTTGGACGCCCGCGGCCCCACCGCGTGCAGGGCATGGGCGACCAGTGTCTTGCCGGTGCCGGTCTCTCCATCGATCAGCACATGGCCGTCGGCCTGACCGAGGTCGAGGATATCCTCCCGCAGCCGTTCCATCACCGAGGACGAGCCGATCAGCTTCTTGACCAGAACGGTGCCGTCGCCCAGTTCCCGGCGCAGCGCCCGGTTGTCGAGGGTCAATCGCCGGGCCTGGCTGGCGCGCTTTGCCAGTTCCGTCATCCGGTCGGGATTGAAGGGTTTCTCAAGGAAATCATAGGCGCCGATCCGCATCGCCTCCACCGCCATGGGCACGTCGCCATGGCCGGTGATCATGATCACCGGCAGACCGGAATCGAGGCTCATCAGCTTCTTGAGGAAGGCCAGACCGTCCATCCCCGGCATCTTGATATCGGTGACGACCACGCCCGCATAATCGGCACCGATTTCCTTCAGCGCATCCTCGGCAGAGGCGAAGGTGGCGGTCTCGAACCCGCTCAGGGCCAGCCACTGGCTGATCGACTGGCGCATGTCCTGCTCGTCATCGACTATGGAAATCTTCATGGCCTGGGGCATATTCTTTTCACTCTGCGGCTTTGTTGTCTTGTGTGAGAATGGGAAGCTGAACCTCGAACACCGCGCCACGCTCCCGCCCGTTGCGCGCGGTCAAGCGCCCGCCCAGATCGCCCACGATACCCGAGGAGATCGCGAGGCCGAGGCCGACGCCGTCGCCGGGGGCCTTGGTGGTGTAAAAAGGTTCGAACAGGCTGTCGATGTCCTCGATCCCATGGCCGTTATCGCGCACGGTCAGAACCGCGGTTTCCCCCGCTGACAGGATCAGGTCGACCTGCGGATCGGCGACCTTGCGCGTGGCGTCCAGCGCATTACGCAACAGGTTGATGATCACCTGTTCCAGCCGGATGCGATCGGCCATGACCATCACCGGCTCTCGCGGGAGGGTTCGCGTGATGGTGACCTGCCGGCGCTTAAGTTGCGGCTCCATCATCGACAGGGCGCCCGAGACGGAGGTCCGCATGTCCAGCGGTTCCAGCGCATCGCCGCCTTTCCGGGCATAGCTTTTCAGTTGCCTCGTGATCGCGCCCATCCGTTCGATCAGGTCATCGATCCGCTGGAAGGAGGACAGCGCCTCTTCTGCCCGGCGACGCTGAAGCAACAGCCGCGCCCCGGCCAGATAGGTCTTCATCGCCGCAAGCGGCTGGTTCAGTTCGTGGCTGACCGCCGCCGACATCTCACCCAGCGCGGCAAGCTTGGAGCTTTGCGCCAATGTCTGCTCGGCCACTTCCAGGTTGCGTTCGGCGCGTTCGCGCTCGGCAATCTCGCGCTGAAGGCGGGCGTTCAACTGGCGCAATTCCGCGGTTTCCCGTTGAAGCCCCAGGGTCCGGCGCTGTGCCCGGCGCGACAACAGGTAGAAGGTCAGCGCCAGCAGGATGGCGAAGCCCATGATCTCCATCGCCAAGACCGCGTTGACCCTGTCGCGGATCGACACATAGGAGGTAAAGGAGATGATGCGCCAACCGCGGAAGGGGATGCGCGCCTCGTTCCGCATCACCGCCTGCCCCATCAGATAGGCATCGGGCGGCAGCGCACCCCAATCGGCCGTCGCCTGAAGCGCGCGAGAGATGGCCGAGGGCGCCGACCGCGCCGCCAGGGCTTCCTCGACCGTGCGGCCACGCCAACGCGGTTCGGTCGCAAGGATGATCTTCCCCTCGCTGTTGGTGACGATGATGGCGTCGGAAATCCCGGCCCATCGCCACTCGAATTGCGCAAGGTCGACACCCACGACGATCACGCCTGCAAGCTTGCGGTCCAGCGTGATCGACCGGGAATAGGTAAAGCTGAAGGCCCCGGCCTCGGTCCGCGAGGTGATGAAGACGGTATCGTTGGACCGCAGCGCATCGACGAAGAAGGGTGCGTTGCGCAAGTTGGTCCCGATCCGGTTGCGGTCGGTCGCGGCGACCACCCGGCCGCTTTCGTCAAGCAGCTGGAGCGACGCCGCGCCGATCTCGTCCACATAGGAAATCAGCCGTTGCGAGCTTTGCGAAAAGTCGCCCGATGTCAGCGCGCCGATCAGCGTGGGGTCGCGCGACAGCAGCAGCGGCACGACAGAGGCACGCTGCAACTCGCTGACGACGTTGCCGGAATAAAGCGCCAGGCGCACCTGTGCGCGGTTCCGGGTCGATTCGGTGAAGCGTTCTGTCAGCCAGTTATTGGTCACCCAGACGGTGGCGACGGCCAGCGCCACCAGAAGCGACAACGCCAGACGCAGCCGCCACGTCCGGCGCGCCCTCAGGCTGCGGTCACGTCTGGTTCGCTTCGTCGTCATGGCGCAAGGGTATGCCTTGCCAGAAGGGTCCTCAAGCGGCCTGCGCTCAGGCGGGCGTCAACGCGCCGATCAACGCGCGGAAAAGCGCCGCCCCGTCGGTGTTGCCATGTGCCGGTTCGGCAGCGCGTTCGGGATGCGGCATCATCCCCAGAACGCGGCGGTTCTCGCTCAGGATACCGGCGATATCGGCAGCGGACCCGTTGGGATTGTTACGATAGGTAAAGGCCACGCGGTCTTCCCCCTTCAGCCGTTCGACAAGATCGGCGTCGGCGACGTAGTTGCCGTCGTGATGGGCCACGGGAATCGTGATCGTCTGATCGGTCGCATAATCCGCGGTGAACGCGCTGTCGGCGGTTGCGACCGTCAGGTCGACAGGTTTGCACACGAATTTCAGACCCGCATTGCGCATCAGGGCGCCCGGCAGAATGCCGGTTTCGGTCAGCACCTGAAACCCGTTGCAAATGCCAAGGCAATAGCCGCCCCGATGGGTATGCTCGATCACCGCGCGCGTGATGGGAGAGCGCGCCGCGATCGCCCCGCAACGCAGGTAGTCCCCGAAGGAAAATCCGCCGGGAATGCCCACAACATCGATTCCCGCGGGCAGGCTGCTGTCCTTGTGCCAGACCATGGTGACATCGGCCCCGGCATTGCAAAAGGCCACGGCAAGGTCCCGATCACAGTTGGAGCCGGGGAAAACGAGAACGGCGGCTTTCATGGGGTCGGTCCTTTCAGGCCTTGAAATCGGTTATGACGGCCACGCCCGGCGGGGCGGGTGCATCGAAAGCGGCAAGCTCTGCACTGGCATCCGACAGCGCGACGCGGCGCGCGATCAGCGGCGTCAGGTCCACATGCCCGCCATCGATCATTGACAGAAGCGAGGGATAGCGCCAGGCGGGCATGCCACGGGTTCCATAGACGGCCAGCTGCCCCGAATAGACCGCGTCCATCGGCAATTCCATCATCGTGTGTTCGCCGGCGGGCATGCCGATCTGCACCATCCGGCCCAGCTTGCGCAAACTGCGCAGCGCGCCGGTGGTTGTTTCTGGAATGCCCAACGCCTCCACCGCGACATGGGCGCCGCCCTCGGTTGCAAAGCGCACGGCTTCGGCGGCATCGCCCTCGCGCGCATCGATCACGGCATCGGCGCCAAGGTTGCGCGCGAAATCCAGTTTCGCGGGCACCACGTCAACAACGACGACCCGCGCCCCCAATGCCCGGCCCAGCAGCAGCGCCGAGATACCGACACCGCCCCCGCCGAAAATGGCCAGCCATTCCCCGGGCTTGAGGGCGGCGCGCCCCGTCAGCGCCTGCCATGCCGTCGTCACCCGGCACCCCAGCGCCGCGGCCAATGCCGGGTCCATGCTATCGGGCAAAGGGGACAGGTTGGTATCGGGAAAGGGCACCGCGATCCGTTCGGCAAAGGCCCCGGCGCGCGTAAACCCCGGCAGTTGCTGGTTCAGGCAGATCGTCTGGTTCCCCGCCGCGCAATCGGGGCAGTGCCCGCAGGCAAGGATGAACGGGGCGATCACCCGATCGCCTTCCCGCCAGCGGGTGACCGCCGGCCCGACCTCTTCGACCACACCGCAGTATTCGTGACCGGGAATATGGGGCAACTGCACATCGGCGTCCGCCCCCGTCCAACTATGCCAATCCGACCGGCAGATGCCGCAGGCCAGAACCTTCAGCACCACGCCATCGGGCGGGCAGTCGGGGTCATCGACCGTGGCCAGATCCAGCGGCTTGCGCCACCCGGTCAGAAGCGCGGCGCGCATCTTACCCGATCTCGATGTCGTAACGCTCGATCACCGTGTTGGCGAGCAGCTTCTCGCACATCTCACCCAGCCTTGCGCGCGCGGCCTCGGCATCGGTGTCGGCCAGTTCAAGGTCGATCACCTTGCCCTGCCGCACCTCTTCCACCCCGTCGAAACCAAGCGTGCCAAGGGCATGCTGCACCGCCTGTCCCTGCGGATCGAGCACGCCGTCTTTCAGCATCACATGCACCCGGGCCTTCATCGCGTCGTCCTTCCGTTGCGTCTGTCACCGGCGCCCGGACCCGCGGCCCGTCACACCCTTGCGGTTGGGGTCATGTCCGGCGCGAATTTGTGATGACACAAGCCGGACACGCTCTCCCTTTCAATTGATCAGCGTGGGCTTCGTTGCATGCGTCACGTTCGAGGGCAGCACGCCCAGCCGTTTCGCCACCTCGGTATAGGCATCGGTCAGACTGCCCAGGTCGCGGCGGAACACGTCCTTGTCCAGCTTCTGGCCTGTCTTGACGTCCCACAGGCGGCAACTGTCGGGGCTGATCTCGTCGGCCACGACAAGGCGCATGAAATCGCCGTCCCAGATGCGGCCGATCTCGATCTTGAAGTCCACCAGCTTGATCCCGACGGCCATCATCACCCCCGAAAGGAAGTCGTTCACGCGAAGCGCCAGCGCGACCATGTCGTCCAGATCCTGCTGCGACGCCCAGCCGAAAGCGATGATATGCTCTTCGGTCACCAGCGGGTCGCCCAAGGCATCGTCCTTGAAGTAGAACTCGATGATCGGGCGGGGCAACTGCGTGCCCTCCTCGATCCCAAGGCGCTTGGTCATGCTGCCCGCAGCGACGTTGCGCACAACGACCTCAAGCGGGATGATCTCCACCTGGCGGACAAGCTGTTCGCGCATGTTGATGCGCTTGATGAAATGGGTCGGAACGCCGATGGCGTTCAGGCCGGCCATGAAGAACTCCGACAGGCGGTTGTTCAGAACCCCCTTGCCCTCGATCACGTCGTGTTTCTCGGCATTGAAGGCGGTGGCGTCGTCCTTGAAGTACTGCACGATGGTGCCGGGTTCGGGGCCTTCGTACAGAATCTTCGCCTTGCCTTCGTAGATCTTCTTGCGCCTTGCCATGGAAACTCCGAATCGCGAATGCGCGGCGGGGGGACCCGGCCGCGCCATGTCAGCGCGCTTCTACTGCATGGCCGCTCTTGTCGCAAGGCAGATGCAGGAACACGCTCGCAGCCGCAGCCCCCGTCCATCCGTTGCGCGTCAGTGTCGCCCTGCCCAACTTGCGTAATGCGGCGGCAGCCGAACTTCGACAAAATCCGGGGGAATCTGCGTGAGCGCGTTCAGCGCAGGTATGGGATTTCAATAGCTTAAGGCGCGCGAGGTGGGCAGTTCGGCCGAAGTCGTGTAGTTACACGTTATGATGTTTAAGACCCTATGAATGCGCCCAAACGTGCGATATCCTGCATGCCATGTTCACGCGCATCACCGAGAGCGGCGGGCGTCGCTATCTGCAGATTGTCGAGTCCTTCCGTAACGAGGCGGGCAAGCCCCGGCTGCGCGTCGTGGCCAATCTGGGGCGCGTGGACGGGATGAAGGATGGCCAGCTCGATGCGCTGATCCGGGGGCTCAGTCGCGCCGCGGGTCGGGTCGAGCCCGAGAAGGCCGAGATCACCTACGAGGCGGCGCGCAGCTATGGCGACGTCTTTGCCCTGCACGAGTTGTGGAAGGACCTTGGTTTCGATCATGCCCTCGGCCGTGCGCTGCGTTCCGGCAAGCGGAAAGTCGACGTGGAGGCGCTGGTCCGCGCCATGGTGTTCAATCGGTTGTGCGACCCCACAAGCAAGCTGGGCTGCCTGCGCTGGCTGGAAACGGTCGCGATGCCCGCGATGCCGGACACCGTCACGCATCAACATCTGCTCCGCGCCATGGATGCGCTGATGGACCATGCCGAGCGGGTCGAGATGGAACTGGCCAGACAAATCCGTCCGCTGGTCGATCGGGACCTGGCCGTGGTCTTCTACGACCTGACCACGGTGCGCATCCATGGCGACGGAGAGGTTGACGACGACCTCCGCGCCTATGGCATGAACAAGGAAACCGGTGGCATCGCCCGGCAATTCGTGCTCGGCGTCGTGCAAACCGCCGACGGCCTGCCGCTCATGCACACGGTCCACCCCGGCAATGTCGGGGAGACGAAAACCCTGCAGGGCATGCTGCAGACGGTGTTGCAGCGGTTTCCCGTGCAGCGTGTCATCCTGGTCGCCGACCGTGGCCTGCTCAGCCTTGAAAACATCGACGAACTGACCGCCCTGGCCGATCAGGACGACCGCAAGCTGGAGTTCATCCTCGCCGTCCCCGCCCGTCGCTATGCCGATCTGGTCGAGACCTTTCGGGGCCTTGCCTTCGACGAAGGCGGCCTGGCGGAAAGCAATTTTGCCGGCCATCGCCTGATCGTCGCCCATGATCCCGTTCGAGCCGCCGACCAATCCGAACGACGTCGCGCCCGCATCGCCGAACTTGAAGCCCAGGCCGAAAAGATGGTCGCCAAGCTCGATGCGCAAGACGACGGCCAGACGGCGCGGGGCCGCCGCGCCTCCGACCGCGGCGCCTATAGCCGCTTCACGCGCGCCGTGGCCGAGGCCGAACTGACCCGGTTCCTCAAGGCAGACCTGCAGGCCGACCGGTTCAGCTACAGCATCGACGAAGACGCCGTCGCCCGAGCCGAACTCTTCGACGGCAAGCTCGCCCTGCTGACCAATGCCCCCGACCTGACGCCGACCGCAACCGTGACCCGCTACAAGTCGCTGGCCGATATCGAACGCGGCTTCCGCGTCCTGAAATCCGATATCGAGATCGCCCCCGTCCACCATCGGCTGCCCGACCGCATCCGCGCCCACGCGCTGATCTGCTTTCTCGCCCTCGTCCTCTACCGCGTCATGCGCATGCGGCTGAAGGCAAAAGGACATGACGCCAGCCCACGAACCGCCCTCGACATGCTCGCGCGCATCCACCGCCACGAAGCCCGGATCGCCGACCGAAAGCTCGACGGCCTCACCACCCCGACCCCCGAACAACTGGACCTCTTCGACACCCTGAACCTGCCAAAACCCGCCTGATCACCCTCGCGTAGTTACATTTTGGCCAATCTCGCCATAACGATATCAATCACTTACGCGTTTTACTGGTGAACTTGAGCGGCAGGGGGATGCGTCTTTTCGGGCCAATGAAGACCTAGGCATTGCCTGCGCTTTCCCTTAAATGCACACTAACCAAAAACGGAGGAGGGTCTCAGGCCGATGACCACATTCGATGAGCGCGAAAACGCATTCGAGAACAAGTTTGCCCATGATTCCGAACTGCAGTTCAAGGCAGAGGCACGGCGCAACAAGCTTCTGGGCCTTTGGGCGGCAGAGTTGATGGGGCTGGCCGAAGAGGCCTCTCTCGACTACGCAAAGGAAGTGGTGAAAGCCGATTTCGAAGAGGCCGGCGACGAAGACGTCTATCGCAAGCTCGCTGGCGATCTGGGCAGCAAGGCCGACGAAGCCACGATTCGCGCCAAGATGGCGGAACTGATGACCGTCGCCAAAGAGCAGGTGATGAACGAGGCCTGACAGCGCCGCTGACGGGCCCGCGGCCCGCCCCTGTGAACGGGATTGCCGCGCGCCCCTGCGACGTGGCACATGTCGCGGCAACGGCAAGGCCATTGCCGCCCTTTTCAGTGCAGAAGGACCAGCCCCATGACCGACGCGCTTTCCCGCATGCTGGCGTCCCGCGACTGGCTGATGGCCGATGGCGCCACCGGCACCAACCTGTTCAACATGGGGTTGAGTTCCGGTGAGGCACCGGAATTGTGGAACACCGACCAGCCCGACAATATCCGCGCGCTTTACCGCGGCGCGGTCGAGGCGGGATCGGACATCTTCCTGACCAACAGCTTCGGGGCCAATGCCGCTCGGCTCAAGCTCCACGATGCACAGAACCGCGTGGGCGAGTTGAACCGCGTTGCCGCGGAACTGGCGCGCGAGATCGCGGACAAGGCCGGACGCGATCTGGTCGTGGCCGGTTCGATCGGCCCGACCGGTGAAATCATGGAACCGATGGGACCGCTGTCCTATGACAGCGCGGTCGAGATCTTCCATGAACAGGCCGAGGCCCTGAAAGACGGCGGCGTCGATGTCCTGTGGGTGGAGACGATCTCGGCCCCAGACGAGTTCCGCGCCGCGGCCGAGGCCGCCCGACTGGCCGACATGGCATGGTGCGGGACGATGAGTTTCGACACCGCCGGGCGCACCATGATGGGCGTTACGTCTGCCAATCTTGCCGAACTGGTGGAAAAGCTGCCGCACAAACCGCTGGCCTTTGGCGCCAATTGCGGCGTCGGCGCATCCGACCTGCTGCGCACGGTGTTGGGCTTTGCCGCGGCGGGGACGGAACGGCCGATCATCGCGAAGGGGAATGCCGGCATTCCGAAATATGTCGACGGCCATATCCACTATGACGGAACGCCCGAATTGATGGGCGACTATGCCGTGCTGGCACGCGACTGTGGCGCAAGGATCATCGGCGGGTGCTGCGGCACCACACCCGATCACCTGCGCGCCATGCACGAGGCGCTGGAAACCCGCCCCCGCGGCCCGCGCCCCAGTCTTGAGGACATTGCGGAACGTCTTGGCGGGTTTTCCTCGTCCTCCGACGGAACCGGAGAGGACAGCGACACACCGGACAGGCCCCGCCGCCGCCGGCGCAGCTCAGAATAGGGAAAGCTGATCACCGGGCTTCGGGGGCACCCGAAACAGGCTGTCGGTCGGTTCCGGCAGATGTTCGGACAGGCCAAGGCGCGCCGCGGCCACCCGGAACCGCTGCGCAATCATCTCCGCATATGGCCCCTCGCCCCGCATCCGGCGCCCGAACTCCGGGTCGTAATCCTGACCGCCATGCATCTCTCTCAACCGCGCCATCACCCGGGCTGCACGGTCGGGGTAGTGTTCTGCCAACCACTCCCGGAACAAGCCGGACACCTCCAGCGGCAGGCGCAACATGATCCAGCTTGCGGCCCGCGCCCCGGCCTGTTGCGCCCTTGCCAGGATCGCCTCGATCTCGTGATCGGTCAGCGCCGGAATCACCGGCGACACCATGGCCCGGACAAGGATGCCAGCCCCAGACAGGCGGGCGATGGTCCGCAACCGCCGGTCCGGCGCCGGCACCCGCGGCTCCAGCAACCGGGCGAGACCCGCATCGAGGGTCGTCACCGACACCCCAACTCGAACAAGGTCCAGCTTCGCAAGCTCTGAAAGAATGTCGAGGTCGCGTTCGATCATCGTGCCCTTGGTGACGATTGCGACCGGGTGGCGAAACTCCAGCAAGACCTCCAGAATCCGGCGCATGATCTGCCACTCACGCTCTACCGGTTGATATGGGTCGGTATTCGTCCCGATGGCCAGCGGCGCGGGGTAATAGCGCGGCTTTGACAGCTCCGTCCGGAGCAGTTCGGGCGCATCGGGCCGGGCGATCAGCCGCGTTTCGAAATCGAGCCCCGGTGACATCCCCAACCAGGCGTGGCTCGGCCGGGCATAGCAGTACACGCATCCATGTTCACAGCCCCGGTAAGGATTGATCGACCTGTCGAAACATATGTCGGGCGATGTGTTCCGGGTGATGACCTTGCGCGGGCGCTCCACCTGCACCTCGGTCCGCAGAACCGGCAGGTCGTCCTCAGGCGCCCAGCCATCGGCCTCCACCGCGATGCTCAGCCGGTCATAGCGGTTGGCGGGGTTCGAAGACGCCCCGCGGCCGGGTGTTCGGGCAAGCGGACGATCCATTCGTCAACATTGGAACATTTAAGGAACATTTACAACCTGAACCGACAATGCGTTGATCGAAGCCGCGTGAATCGTGTTAACCATGTGTCAGACATGCGCCATGAGGACCTTGCCGATGAAAAATTTGATCCTAGCAGCTTCGCTGCTGTTCGCTCCGCTCCCGGCTTTGGCCGCGCAGGTTGGCCCGTTCACCGAATTCCTCGTCTTCGGTGACAGCCTCAGCGATCCGGGGAATGTCTTCTTCGACCTGACCGGGACACCGATCCCCCTGCCCCAGTTCTACCCCACGGGCCAGTTCACCGATGGCAACAACTGGGCCGTCCAACTGGGTGCCACGTTCGAGTCGGGGACGAATTTCGCACGGGGCTGGGCCAAGGCCGCAACCGACCCCACCCTGATCAACCGGGAACCGGTCCCGGGCTTCAATATATCCGGCTACGACTCGGTCGATTTCGCCGATCAGATCGGGCTGTTCCGGGATGCGGTCAATAACGGGCTGCAGACCGGCAATCGCCCTGTCGCGTCCATCATGTTCGGTGGCAATGACCTGCGCGATGCGAACTCTCAGGCCGAACTGCTCGCCGCCATGCAAGCCGCCATAGAGGCGATCAGCTATGGCATTACCGAGTTGATGGGCGACGGGCTGAACGATTTTCTTGTGCTGGGATTGCCCGATCTGGGGCGCCTGCCCGAAGTGCCGGATCCTGTAACGGCGGCCGCGTTGACGCAGGCATCATTCCTGTTCAACACCGAACTGCGCTCCGAACTGGCCCGGCTGCCAAGCAGCGCGAACGTGATGTATGTCGACACGTTCGGCATCTTCGCCCCGCTGTTCGACGACCCGGCTGCCTATGGCTTCGTCAACTCGACCGATGCCTGCCTTCCGGCGCTTCTGGGCGGCTTCGTGAACGATTGCACCGGCTTTGTCTTTTACGACGATGTCCACCCGACCGAGGCGATGCATGCGATCCTTGCCGAAGCGGTCCGCGACACGCTGGAAGCCGCGCCCGCCGCGGTGCCATTACCCGCGGGCGGCGTCCTGATCCTGACCGCATTTGGGGGGCTGGTATTGGTCGGCCGTCGGCGCATGCACGGGATTTGAGGCCAAGGTCGCATCGGTAAGACCACGCGTCGCAATTTGATATGTATTCCAACGCCAAACTCCGGCTTAACTATCTGGAGGATACATAGCCGCGCGCATGAGTGGAGATTGCCATGGCCGACGACGACGAAGACGACCTGATCCTGTCCGACCTGTCTGATGAGGAACTCGTCCCCCAGATCGGCGACGATCTGTATGACGGCCTGAAAGACGAGGTCGCCGAGGGCGTGAATATCCTGCTTGAGCGTGGCTGGGCCCCCTATCGCGTGCTGACCGAAGCGCTGGTCGCGGGCATGACCGTCGTCGGCCACGACTTCCGCGACGGCATCCTGTTCGTTCCCGAGGTGCTCCTTGCCGCGAATGCGATGAAGGCGGGCATGGCGATCCTGAAACCGCTTCTGGCCGAAACCGGCGCGCCGAAGATGGGCAAGATGGTGATCGGCACGGTCAAGGGCGACATCCACGACATCGGCAAGAACCTCGTGTCGATGATGATGGAGGGCGCCGGGTTCGAGGTCGTCGATCTGGGCATCAACACAGATGTCGACGCCTATCTGGAGGCCATCGCGCGGGAAGAGGCCGACATTCTGGGCATGTCCGCGCTGCTGACAACCACCATGCCCTACATGAAGACGGTCATCGACACGATGACCGACAGGGGCATCCGGGAGGACTATATCGTGCTGGTGGGCGGCGCACCGCTGAACGAGGAATTCGGGAAGTCCATCGGCGCAGACGCCTATTGCCGGGATGCGGCCGTCGCCGTCGAAACCGCGAAGGAATGGGTCGCACGGCGACACAACCAGATCGCGGCGGGCTGAGCTTCGGCATCGGGACGCGCGGCGGGTTTTCCTGCTGGCCTTTCGGAATACCTTCAGGGCCACGGACGCTGAAGGAGGGTGGCATGCCGCCGAAAGTCATGGTCTTGCTGGTTGTCGCCGTCCTGTGCGCGGGTGCGGTGACCGTCTGGGTTGGCACGCGCTTGCAGGCCCCCATCGCATGGGTAATTCCCCCGGCGATGATCGCGGTCCTGCTTCTGCGCGCCATGTGGTCGCGCCGATAGCCTGCCCCTCGGGTCAGGTCGCCCCGGCCGTCGCCGGCTTTGTCGCAACCACGAAGTAGTAGCCGCGCTCCCCCGTGCGGAAGCTGTTCAAGCGGGGGCTGGGGTCGCAGGAAAACGATGTCTGCGCTTCTTCCCGCAAGGGTTTGGGAAGGAACCTGAAGATGCGGCGCTTGCGGGCATCGTCCGCCTCACAAGCCGCAATGACCCGCGGCGTAAGGTCGGTGAACGACTCGATCACGAAGCCCCCCTTTTCAAGCCAGGCGGGGATCTTGCGGGCCTGGTTCTCTGGCCGCATCAGGGGAAAATCGGCGATGATCAACCGCCCGCCCGGCCGCAAGAGCCGCCATGCCTCGGCCGCGAACGCCTCGGTCATGTAGTTATGGGCGGATTCGACCGAGATCAGTGCCGCGGCCGTGCCATCCTCGACCGGCAGGGCCTCGGCCAACGCGTACCGCGCGCGAAGGCCAAAGAGCAGCATGCTCCACATCCGCCCCGTCCAGGCCGGCTCAAAAGCATGCAGGCGGGCGGGACAATGCCGCCGCAGATAGGCCGCCCCCGCCCCCTTGCCCGAGCTGACCTCGACGATCAGGTCCTCGGCCCCGACCTCGGGCAACTGGCCAAGCACAAGGTCGTAAAGCGCGGCCTGATAGGGTTCGCGGCGGCCCTGCGGATCGGCGGCGACGCTTTCCGGCACCGGCGTGACGCCAAGATTGAAAAAGGTCATGCCGGGCAACGGCAGGGCATAGGCGAAATCGAAGAACCGCTGGCTGAACCGCGGAAACACATGCGCGAGAAGGGATTTGCGTAACGACATTACCGCGGCCGGGGTTTTGACAGTCCGCTGGAAGCGACCATATCCTGAGGTGAAAGGCAAGGGCACGCGACCGTGCCATCGGAACGCGGACCCGTGCCCGGCATCCTGTGGAGGTTCCCCCTGACTAACCCGACGGATGACAGCCTGACCTCCCGCGGCCTTGCCCCCGACGGCAGAGGGCGGATTCTGGTGATCGGCTGCGGCGCACTTGCCCATGAAATCCTTGCGCTCAAAAGCCTGAATGGCTGGTCGCACCTCGATCTGACCTGCCTTCCGGCGATCTGGCACAACCACCCCGACCGGATCGTGCCGGGTGTGCGGGACGCGGTGGAACGCCACCGAGAGGGCTATGACAGCATTCTTGTCGCCTATGCCGATTGCGGCACCGGCGGGGCGCTTGCCCGCCTATGTACCGAGATGGGTGTCGCAATGATTGCCGGCCCCCATTGCTATGCCTTCTATGACGGTCTCGCCTCGTTCGACGCACATGCGGAGGACGAGATCACATCCTTTTACCTGACCGATTTCCTGACCCGGCAGTTCGACGCCTTCGTCTGGCGCCCCCTCGGGCTCGACCGTCATCCTGAACTGATCGAAGCCTATTTCGGCAATTACGAACGTCTGGTCTATCTGGCACAGACCGACGACCCCGCGCTCGATCTTGCCGCACAGCGCTGTGCCGAGCGACTGGGCCTTGCCTATGCGCGCCGCGTCACCGTCTATGGCGATCTAGAAACCTTCCTCGCCCCCCGGCGCTGACGGGCGTCAACGCCGCCCCAGCGACAGAAGCCGCATGCCCGTGCGCAACCGAGTCTTGGAGCGGCGCCGGGCGATTGTCGGCAGGTGAACCGCCGAGGACAGCGGCGTCGGCCGCCGGGTCATCAGGCCCGTCCAGACAGACATCGCCGACAGCATCGGTAGCCCGAAGAAATCGGAAAACGGGGTCGAGCCGTAGGTCGCCAGATCCCACTGGTTGTCTGTCACGATCCGGTCCGAACCCATCAGGCTTTTCGGAAACCGCGTGTCGTCCATCCCCGTCATTGGCCATTCTCTCCCAAACCGCGACAAGTTTGGGAAAGGCTAATCGCGTCGGTTGAGCCGCACCAGATGGCCGAATACCGCAGATGTCCCGCCCGTCATCCGGCGGGCATCCGCGATTCGACGATTTCGGCAAACCACGAACAGCCGAAGGGGATGGCGTCGTCGTTGAAGTTGTATTCGGGGTGATGGACCGAGGCGGTATCGCCATTGCCAAGGAAGATATAGGCGCCGGGCCGTTCGTTCAGCATATAGCTGAAATCCTCGCCCCCCATCAGCGGCGGGGTCTCCAACGCCTCTTGCCCCGCAATCCGATCTGCAACCTCGCGGGCGAAATCGGTCTGGTCGGGCGCATTGTCGGTAACCGGATAGCCCCGCCGATAGGTCACATCCGCCACCGCCCCAAAGGCCGCGGCCGTATTCTCGGCCACCGCCTTCAGCCGCGCCTCGGCCAGATCGCGCACGTCTTCCTCCAGCGTGCGGACGGTCCCTTTCAGGAACACCGTCTGCGGGATCACGTTATGCGCCTCGGATTCCGTTTTGAACGTGCAGACCGACACCACCACCTGTTTCAGCGGGTCGACATTGCGCGACGCGATCGATTGCAGGGCCACGACGATATGGCTGGCCACAAGCGTTGTGTCGACGCATTCATGGGGCTTGGCGGCATGGCCGCCCTTCCCCGTGACGGTAATATCGAACTCATCCGTCGCCGCCATGATCGGCCCCGGCTTGATCGCGAAACGGCCCACGGGAAGGCCGGGCATGTTGTGCATGCCGTAGACCTCGCCAATGCCGAAACGGCTCATAAGCCCGTCATCGACCATCGCCTTGCCGCCCGCGCCACCCTCTTCGGCGGGTTGGAAGATCACCACCGCGGTGCCGTCGAAATTGCGTGTCTCGGCCAGATACCGCGCCGCGCCCAACAGCATCGCGGTATGCCCGTCATGGCCGCAGGCATGCATCTTTCCGTTGGTCTTGCTGGCATAGGGCAGACCCGTCGCCTCGATGATCGGCAGGGCATCCATGTCGGCGCGCAACCCGATCACCCGGCCCTTGCTGTCCGACTTGCCCTTGATGACGCCGACAACGCCGGTGCGCCCGATCCCTTCCACCACCTCGTCGCAGCCGAAAGCGCGCAGCTTTTCCGCCACAAGCGCCGACGTCCGCGGCAGGTCATACATCAGTTCGGGATGTTCGTGGATGTCGCGCCGCCAGGCGGTGATTTCATCATGCATGTCGGCAATGCGGTTCTTCACGGGCATGGGGCCTACTCCTTGAGATGGGTCAGCAGGCGGTCCATGAAGGCCTCCCCCTGCCGGAACTGGTCAATGGTGATGTATTCGTCGGGTTGATGCGCCTGCGCGATGTCGCCGGGGCCGCAGATGACGGTGGAATATCCGCCCTCCTGAAACTGCCCTGCCTCGGTGGCATAAGCGACCGCATGGGTGCCATTGTCCCCGGTCAGGCGCCGGGCCAAAGCCTCGGCCGAGCCATCGGTTTCGGAGGTCAGCGCGGGCACGGTGAAATATTCCTCAAGCTCGATATGGGCCTCGGGGCGCACGGCCTGCATGGCGGCCTCGATCCGCGCGACCTCGGCCCTGAAGGCGTCGCGCCAGCGATCCACCCCTTCCGACGGCACACAGCGAAAATCGAGCCCGAACCGGCAGTCGAGCGCGGTGATGTTATGCGCGGTTCCCCCGTTCACCTGCCCCACATGCACGGTGGTCCAGGGCGGATCGAACAACGCATCGTCGCCCTGCGGGTCACGCGCGGCATTCTCGGCGTTGCGGTCATTGGCCCAGCAGATCAGCCGCGCGGCCTCCATCACCGCAGACACCCCGGTATGCATGATCGAGGAGTGAACCTCGAACCCCTTGATGTGAACGTGGAAGCCGATATTGCCCTTTTGCCCGGTCACGACCTGCATCATCGACGGCTCCCCCACGAACACGGTCGCGGCCTTGGGAAAGCCCTGCGCCGCCATGTGTTCGATCATCGGCGGGGCGCCAAGGCATCCGACCTCCTCGTCATGGGAAAGCGCCAGTTGCAGGGGCAGCGCCAAACCTTCCGTCTGCGCCCGGACCAGCGCCCAGATCGCCAACGCGTTAAACCCCTTCATGTCACAGGTGCCACGGCCGTACAGCCGGCCGTCACGCTCCACCACCTGCCACGGATCGGTGGACCAGTCCTGGCCGTCCACCGGCACGACGTCGGTATGTCCCGACAGCATCACGCCCCCGTCCTGCGCCGGCCCCGCGATGGCGTAAAGGCTCGCCTTCGACCGGGCGGCATTCCAGACGCGGGTGACGGGGATTCCAAAGGTGGTCAGATAGTCCTCGACCCAATCGATCAGGGACAGGTTGCTGTCACGGCTGACCGTGGGAAAAGAGACAATTTTTTCAAGTAGTTCGCGCGGGGAAAGCGGCGTGGCCATAAGGGGCTCCAAACCGGTTATAGGGCGCAAACTGAGCGCCCCCACGCGATAGGTCAAGGCCCGGCGCACATGAATTGACCACAAGGTCAAAAATTTCGCCACGTCGCCCGTTCCATCGGCAGTTTCCAGTTGCTGGATAGCAAAGACGTGCTAACACTTTGGTAAACGGCCATCGGGCGGGGGGACCGGCCGGCGGGAATTCGTGTTGGATTACATAGAGTTCAGGGAGACTCCATGCCCGACGGGGGAATGCCCATCCTTGATGTGAAGGGCCTTCAAACCGTGTTTCGCACCCGCTCGGGTGACGTGCACGCGGTCAATTCTGTCGACTTCCACCTCGAACCCGGTGAACTTCTGGGTGTGGTGGGGGAAAGCGGGTCGGGCAAGTCGGTCACGATGATGTCGCTGATCGGGCTGTTGCCCAGCCCCCCCGCCGAGGTGCGGTCGGGCAGCGTGCATTTCGCCGGGCAGGACCTGCTGAAGGTGCCGGAGCGAACCTTGCGCGATATTCGCGGCGCGCGCATAGGCTTCGTTTTTCAGGACCCGATGACCAGCCTGAACCCGGTTTTCACCGTCGGCTACCAGTTGATGGAACCGCTGCGCAAACATCTGGGCATGTCGAAATCGAAGGCCCGCGCCCGCGCGCAGGAATTGCTGGAACTTGTGGGCATCCCCGATGCGAAGCGGCGGCTTGACGATTACCCGCATCAGTTTTCCGGGGGCATGCGTCAGCGCGTTATGATAGCCATCGCACTGGCCTGCGATCCGGAGGTGCTGATCGCCGACGAACCGACCACGGCGCTCGATGTCACGATCCAGGCGCAAATCCTCGACCTGATGAAGAAGCTGCGCCAGCAACTGGGCATGTCGGTGATCTGGATCACGCATGACCTTGGGGTGATCGCCGGCATCGCGGACAGGGTCATCGTCATGTATGGCGGGCAGATCGTCGAACAGGCGCCGGTGAAGGACCTGTTCGCCAATCCCCAGCATCCCTATACCCATGCGCTTCTCAAGACCGTGCCCCATGTCACGGGGGAGCGCGCCGAACGACTGAAGGTGATCGAGGGCCAGCCGCCCGTCTTGTCCGCCCCGCCGCGGGCCTGTCCGTTCCGCGCGCGCTGCGCCTATCGGTTCGAGCTTTGCAATGCCCAGAACCCGCCCCGCGTGGCGGTCGGCCTCGGCCATGATGCCGCCTGTTTCTGGGACATCGGCACAGGGGCCCCGCGCAATGTTTGACGTCAGCGCCCGCAAGCTGGTGGAGGTCCGCGATCTCAAGATGCACTTCCCGATCTTTGGCGGCATCCTGCGCCGCCGGGTGGGAGAGGTACGCGCCGTCGATGGGGTCAGCTTCGACATCTACGAGCGGGAGACACTGGGGCTTGTGGGCGAATCCGGTTGCGGGAAATCCACCTGCGGCCGGGCGATCCTGCGGCTTTACGATATCACCTCGGGCTCCATCCGCATCGACGGCGAAGAGATCGGCGATGCCGGCCAGCAGACCTTGCGCGCCAAGCGGCCGAAGATGCAGATGGTGTTTCAGGACCCGCAGGCGAGCCTGAACCCCCGCATGACCGTGGCCCGCATCATCGGCGAACCGCTGGACGAACACACGCGCCTGTCGCGCCAGAAAAAACTCGATCGCATCTACGAATTGATGGACGCCGTCGGCCTGAACCGCAATTTCGCCAACCGCTATCCGCATGAATTTTCCGGCGGCCAGCGGCAGCGGATCGGCATTGCCCGGGCGCTTGCGCTGAATCCGGGCTTCATCGTCTGCGACGAACCCATCGCCGCACTGGACGTGTCGATCCAGGCGCAGGTGGTGAACCTGCTTGAAGATCTGCAAAAGCAGTTCGGTCTGACCTACCTGTTCATCAGCCACGATCTGTCGATGGTGCGCCACATCGCCGACCGGGTGGCGGTGATGTATCTGGGCAAGGTCGTCGAACTTGCGCCACGCGACGCGCTTTATGGCGAACCGCTGCACCCCTATACGCAGGCGCTTTTGTCCGCGGTGCCCGAACCCGACCCCAATATCGAGGCCCGGCGCCGCCACATCATCCTGAAAGGCGATGTGCCCTCGCCCGCCAATCCGCCCGAAGGCTGCAACTTCTGCACCCGCTGCCCCAAGGTTATGGATATCTGCCGCCGGATCGACCCCGAGATGCGCGAGATCAGGCCCGGCCACGTGGTGGCCTGCCACCTGCACGACCCCGACCATGCAGAACCCGCCGGCAAGGCGGCAACAACGGCCCAACCGAACACCCAACACGGAGGTTGACATGAAACTGAGACACGCGCTTCTGGGCGCTGCTGCGGTGACCGCCCTCGCGCCGGCCGCCTTCGCCGAACGCGGCAGCGACGGGCAGGTGAACATTATCTACTGGCAGGCGCCCTCGACGATGAACCCCTACCTGTCGGGCGGCACCAAGGAGCTTGAGGCCGCCTCCCTCGTTCTGGAACCGCTTGCCCGCTATGATCAGGACGGCAACATGGTGCCGTTCCTTGCCGAGAGCATCCCGACCGTCGAGAATGGCGGCGTGTCGGCAGACCTCAAGACCGTGACATGGAAGCTGAAGCCGGGCCTGAAATGGGCCGATGGCTCGCCCGTCACCTCCGCGGACGTCAAGTTCTCATGGCAATACTGCACCGCAGAGGGCGGCGGCTGCGCCCAGTCCGAGAAATACAACGACGTGGCCGATGTCGAAACACCGGACGAGTTGACCGCAATCGTGCATTTCAGCGTGGCGAAACCCTTCCCCTATGGCCCGTTCGTGGGCGCACAGGCCCCGATCATTCAGGCCGCGCAGTTCGCGGACTGCCTCGGCGCCAAGGCGCCCGAATGCACCGATGCCAACTTCATGCCGCAAGGCACCGGCCCCTTCACGGTCACCGATTTCCGGCCCAATGACGTGATCCAGATGAAGGCCAATCCGAACTATCGCGATCCGGCCAAACCCGCCTTTGCGACTGTCACCTTCAAGGGCGGCGGCGATGCGATGGCCGCGGGCCGCTCGGTTCTGGAAACGGGCGAGTTCGACTACGCGTGGAACCTGCAGCTGGCGCCCGATGTGCTGGCTAACATGGCAGGTGCCGGCAAGGGCCAGATCGTGTCGGGCTTCGGCACACTGGTGGAGCGGATCATGATCAACTTCACCGATCCTGCGCCCAGTCATGGCGACCGCCGGTCGACCGTGGATCACCCGCACCCGTTCCTGACCGACATGGCCGTGCGCAAGGCGCTGTCGATGGCCATCGACCGGGAACTGCTGACCGAGATCGGCTATGGCGAAGCCGGGCGTGCCACCTGCAACGTGCTGCCTGCGCCGGAAATCTACCGCTCCACCGCCAATGACGCCTGCCTTGTACAGGACATCGAAGGCGCCAAGAAGCTGTTGGACGAAGCCGGCTGGGTGCCCGGCGCCGACGGCGTGCGCGTGAAGGACGGCATGCGGCTGAGTATTCTCTACCAGACCTCCACCAACGCCGTGCGCCAGGATTTCCAGGCCCTGATCAAGCAGTGGTGGTCGGAAATCGGCGTGGAAACCGAATTGCGCAATATCGACGCATCAGTCTTCTTCGGCGGCGATCCGGGCAGCCCGGATACGTTCCAGAAGTTCTATGCCGATGTCGAGATGTACGCCAACAACTTCGACGGCACCGACCCCGAGTCCTACATGGCCAACTGGCTGTGCAAGGAAATCCCCAGCCCGGAAACCCAGTGGCAGGGCAACAACATCAACCGCTACTGCACCGAAGCCTATGACGCGCTGGTGGCAGAGATGGCCACGACCGGCGAGTTGGAGAAGCGGGCGGAACTGGCCAAGGCCATGAATGACATGTTGATGCAGGACTATGCCCTGCTGCCGCTGGTCGATCGCGGCCGGGTGTCTGCCCATTCCAACAGCCTTGGTGGCGTGATCCTGAACACCTGGGACAGCGAGCTGTGGAACGCGGCAGACTGGTACCGCATCAAGTAAACCTATCGGGGCGCGCCGGACGGCGCGCCCCTTCCCAGACTTCTGCCCCGAGGCGCCGTAATGTTCACCTACACGATCCGCCGTCTGCTGATCGCGATCCCGACGCTTCTGGTCATCAGTCTGATCATCTTCCTTGTGGTGACGCTGGCGCCCAGCGATCCCACCGCCAACCTGCCGCTGTCGATCCCGTCCGAGGTGCGCGCCCAAATCCGGGAATCGCTGGGCCTGAACGAACCCTTGCTGGTGCGCTACCTGCTCTGGCTCAGGCAATTCTTCATCTACGAACCGCTGCACATGCTGGACGAGGCTTTCGGCTGGACCCTTGCCAGCGAGGACATGCAGCGCATCCTGTCATGGCAGACCCGCAGCCCGGTGGCCGACCTGATCGTCCAGCGCCTGCCGCAGACGCTGTGGGTGGTGGGCACGTCCTATGTGGTCGGTGTCCTGATCGCGCTGCCCATTGGTATCATATCGGCCTATCGGCAATACAGCATCTTCGACCAGGCGGGGACCTTCGTGTCGATGGTGGGCTTCTCGGTGCCGACCTTCTTCACCGGCGTTCTGCTGATCGTGGTCTTCTCGGTCGAACTGGGCTGGTTCCCGTCGATCTACGATACCACGCATCAGGTGACCGACTGGTCGTCCTTCGTCTTTCAGGTCAAGCAGATGATCATGCCGGTCGCGGTTCTGGCGCTATACAACGCCGCGCAGATCAGCCGGTTCATGCGGGCCTCGATGCTCGACAACCTTAACCAGGACTATGTGCGCACGGCCCGCGCCAAGGGGCTGACCGAACAGGTGGTGGTGCTGGTTCATGTGCTGCGCAATTCGATGATCCCGGTGGTCACCGTCATCGCGCTGGGGGTGCCAACCGTCTTTGGCGGCGCGATCATCACCGAACAGGTGTTCAAGGTGAACGGGATCGGCCAACTTCTGATCATCGCGATCCAGGGGGGCGACGTGCCGACGGTGCAGACGCTGACCTTCATCTTCGCGGTGCTGATCGTCCTGTTCAACCTGATCGCCGATATCCTCTACGGCCTCCTTGACCCGAGGATCCGCTATGACTGACAGCGCCTATTCCGAGACCGAGACGATCCGCCCTCCGCGCAACCAGTGGCTGGATGTCTGGGACCAGTTCAAGACACACAAGGGCGCGCTGATGGGCGCGGCCTTCTTCGCGGCGATCCTGTTTGCGTGTTTCCTTGGGCCGTGGCTCTGGACCATCGACCCCACCTATATCGACATCCGCGCGCGCAATCAGGGGCCCAGCTTCGCCCATCCTTTCGGAACCGATCAGCTGGGCCGCGATACCTTTGCCCGCATGCTCGCGGGTGGACAGGTGTCATTGGCCGTGGGCATGACCGCAATGGCGCTTGCGCTGATCCTCGGCACCTTCATCGGCGTGCTGGCCGGCTATTTCAAACGCCTCGACGGCCCCTTGATGCGTCTGACCGACCTGTTTCTCGCCCTGCCGCTGCTGCCCCTGTTGCTGGTCATCATCATGCTGTTCCGCGATGCGCTGCGCGCGGCCTTCGGGCCAGAGGGCGGCATCTTCATCCTGATCGTGTTCGTCATCGGGATCACGTCCTGGATGCAGACCGCGCGGATCGTGCGCGGTGACGTTCTGGCACTGAAGGAGCGCGAATTCGTCCTTGCCGCGCGCTCTATCGGCACGCCATCGCACCGGATGATCACGCGGCATGTCCTGCCCAATGTGCTGTCGCCGATCATGGTCTCGGCCACGCTGGGCATCGCCAACGCGATCATCACTGAAAGCGCGCTGTCGTTCCTCGGCCTCGGCTTCCCGTCGGACTTTCCCACATGGGGCCGACTGCTGTTCGACGCGACGGACTACTTGCAGCAATACCCCGAACGCGTGATCTGGCCCGGGCTTGCCATCTCGCTCACGGTGCTCAGCGTGAACTACATGGGCGACGGGTTGCGCGACGCGCTCGACCCGCGGATCCGCGGGCGGTGACCGGGCTCAGTGCTCGATTTCCTTCCGTATCCGCCGGATCATCAGCCAGACGGCAAACACGACGAAGGGCGTGACAATCGCCGTCAGCATCCCCTTGGACATGTCGACCGCGTCGGCCAGCGGATAGATCAGGTAGGACACAAGGCTGACCGCGTAATAGCTGATCGCGACGATCGACAGCCCTTCCACCGTGCGCTGCAGCCGCAACTGCATGTCCGCACGCCGGTCCATGCTTTCCAGAAGCTTCTGGTTCTGTGCCGACCGTTCCACATCCACGCTGGTTCGCAGAAGGTTCGCCGCGCGCACCGCCCGGCGGGTCATTGAATCAAGCTGCGCCTCGGCCGCTTTGACGGTTCGCATGGACGGGTCATACCGGCGCATCATGAATTCGCGAAAGGTCTGGCGATGGGCAAAGCGTTCCTCGCGCAGAACCTCGATCCGCTGGTGGACCAGCGCCTCATAGGCCACGGTCGCCGAAAAACGGTACGCGCTTTGCGCCTGGATCAGTTCAAGCTCGGTCGAGACGTCCAGCAGATGGCTCAGCGTTTCTTCCGCCCCGCGCATGCCCACGGACATCTCTGCCATCAGATCCGACAATTGCGGGTCGATCTCGGCCAGTCGCGCCTTGAGCATCCGCGCCCGCGGCAGGCCCAGCATCGACATCGCCTTGTAGGTCTCGATCTCGGTCATGCGCTGCACGACGCGACCCACGCGCCGCGCCCCGATGCCTGGCCGGGCGAACACGGCCATGCGCATATGCCCGCCGCTGTCGATCCGGAAATCGGTCGCCATCACCGCGGCATTGTCGAGGATCGAGGACGCCGACAGGCTTTCGGGCACGAACCATTCCGCCAGCCGGTCCTCGATGTCATCGCGCCCGTCCTGCAACTGCTCCACCCGGATCAGGGCCGAGGTCAGGCGCTTGCCCGGGGCCTGTTCCAGCCAATCGTCGGGAAATACCTCGAACATCGCCGGATCGAACGGACGGTCGGCCACGAAGGGCGTGAAGATCGTGTAGGTGACGAACTCGGTATGGCTTTCCCACTTGATCTTGTGGCGCCCCATCTTGCCGAAGAAATGCGTGTCGTCCGGCTTGGGATGCTGGGCACCGAAGCGGTCCAGCAGATTGATCAGATGCGCCCGGTCGGCGTTCCGGTCCCGGTTGACGGCGTCCTTCGGCGGCTTGATCGCCAGAAACGCGGCGTGGCAGGGCGGTTCAAGTTCCGGGAACGGGCGTGCGTGCAGCTCGTTGGTGAGCATGTAACGCAGCGGGTGATCCTCGATGGAGCTCATGGGGGCGGTGGCCTTTCTTGCGCAGTCCCTGAAAGCTCTAGCGCAGATCGCGCCGTTGTAAACGCGGCCATGCGCGCCCTACCCCTTCTTCTTGGGAAAAATACCCGATCCGCCGGCCCGGCACGGGCCGGGAAAAGGCGTGCGCCGCAGGCGCGCAATCCAGGTCCCGGCGCCCCGAACGAAAACGCCCCGCCGAAGCGGGGCGCCCGTTACGGGTATGGTGTTGCCTTCAGCGGACCAGCGCCAGAAGCTTGTCGAGGCTGGCCTTCGCGTCGCCATAGAACATCCGCGTGTTGTCCTTGAAGAACAGCGGGTTCTCGATGCCCGAATAGCCGGTGCCCTTGCCCCGCTTCATGACGATGACCTGCTTGGATTTCCACACTTCCAGAACCGGCATGCCGGCGATGGGCGAGTTCGGGTCGTCCTGCGCCGCGGGGTTCACGATGTCGTTGGAGCCGATGACGATGACCACATCCGTGTTGGGGAAGTCGTCGTTGATCTCGTCCATCTCCAGCACGATGTCATAGGGCACCTTGGCCTCGGCCAGAAGCACGTTCATGTGCCCCGGCAGGCGGCCGGCGACCGGGTGGATGGCGAAACGCACGCTCTTGCCCTGCTTGCGCAGATGCTCGGTCAGGATCGACACGGCGTTTTGCGCCTGCGCCACGGCCATGCCGTAACCCGGCACAATGATGACGCTGTCAGCATCTTCAAGCGCGTTGGCCACGCCCTCTGCCTCGATGGCGATCATCTCGCCCTCGACCTCGGCCGCGGGGCCGCCTGTGCCGCCAAAGCCGCCCAGGATCACGCTGACGAAATGCCGGTTCATGGCGCGACACATGATGTAGGACAGGATCGCACCGGAGGAGCCGACGAGTGCACCGACCACGATCAGCAAGTCATTGCCGAGGCTGAAGCCGATCGCCGCGGCCGCCCAGCCCGAATAGGAGTTGAGCATCGAGACCACGACAGGCATGTCCGCCCCGCCGATCCCCATGATCAGGTGGTAGCCGATGAACAGCGCACAGAGCGTCAGCAGGAACAGCGCAAGGAAACCGCCGCCGGTGAAGTACCACGCCGCCAACGCCAGCGACAGAAGCGCCGCGGTGGCATTCAGGGCATGACCGCCCGGCAGCTTCTTCGCAGCCGAGTTCACCTTGCCCGCCAGTTTGCCATAGGCGATGACCGACCCGGTGAAGGTCACTGCCCCGATCCAGATGCCAAGCACCAGTTCGACGCGCAGGATGTTGACCTCGACCGGTGTCTTGTGGGCGAGGATCGCGGCAAAGCCGGTCAGGGCCTCGCGCGCCGTGTCGTCCATCGCCAGCACCCGGCCAAGCTCGATATCGGCGTTAAAGCCGACAAAGACCGCCGCCAGACCGACCAGCGAGTGCATGATCGCCACAAGCTCGGGCATCTGGGTCATCTGCACCTTGGTGGCCAGCTGGTAACCGATGGCCGCGCCGCCGGCGATCATCACCAGCGAGACGTACCAAAGGCCCTGTCCCGGGCCGGTCAGCGTCGCCGCCACGGCCAGCGCCATGCCGACGATACCGTACCAGATCGCGCGCTTGGCGCTTTCCTGTCCCGACAGCCCGCCCAGCGCGAGGATGAAGAGAACAGCCGCGACCACATAGGCCGCCGTCGTGAAGCCGAATTCCATGGTCTCCACCCCCCTTTACGATTTCTGGAACATGGCGAGCATGCGCCGTGTCACGAGGAAGCCGCCGAAGATGTTGATCCCGGCCATGAAGACGGCCAGCGCGGCAAGGATGATCACCAGGAACGACCCGGACCCGATCTGCATCAGGGCGCCGAGGATGATGATCGACGAGATCGCGTTGGTGATCGCCATCAGCGGCGTGTGCAGCGAATGGCTGACATTCCAGATCACCTGGAAGCCGACAAAGACCGCCAGCACGAACACGATGAAATGCTGCATGAAGCTGGCTGGCGCCACGAGCCCGACACCCAGCAGGAGCGCACCGCCAAGACCCAAGAGACCCACCTGCGTGATCGTCTGCTTGCGGAACGCCGCCGCTTCCTGCGCCTTCTTCTCTTCCGGCGTCAGTTCCTTGGGCTTGTCCTTCTTCGGCGCGGCGGCTATCGCCTTCACCTTCGGCGGCGGCGGCGGGAAGGTGATCTCCCCCTCATAGGTCACCGTCGCACCGCGGATGACGTCATCCTCCATGTTGTGCAAGACCTTGCCGTCCTTCTCGGGCGTCAGGTCGGTCATCATGTGGCGGATGTTGGTGGAATAGAGCGTGGACGACTGTGTCGCCATGCGGCTGGGGAAGTCGGTGTAGCCGACGACAGTCACGCCGTTTTCGCTGACGACCTTTTCGCCGGCAACGGTCAGGTCGCAGTTGCCACCCTTCTCCGCAGCGAGGTCCACGACGACAGACCCCGGCTTCATCGCCAGGACCATGTCCTCCAGCCACAGCTTGGGCGCCGGACGTCCCGGGATCAGCGCGGTGGTAATGACGATGTCCATATCCGGCGCAAGCTCGCGGAATTTCTCAAGCTGCTTTTCCCGGAACTCGGGGCTGGACGGCGCGGCATAGCCGCCGGTCGCGGCCCCGTCCTGCGCCTGTTCCTCGAAGTCGAGGAAGACGAATTCCGCCCCCATAGATTCGATCTGTTCTGCCACTTCGGGGCGGACGTCGAAGGCATAGACCATCGCGCCCAGCGACGTCGCCGTGCCGATGGCGGCCAGACCGGCCACACCCGCGCCCACGACCAGAACCTTTGCCGGCGGCACCTTGCCCGCGGCGGTCACCTGACCGGTGAAGAAGCGGCCGAAATTGTTCCCCGCCTCGATGACAGAGCGGTAGCCCGCGATATTCGCCATGGACGACAGCGCATCCATCTTCTGCGCACGGGAAATCCGCGGCACCATGTCCATCGCGATGACATTGGCGCCCCTGGCCTTGCACTTTTCCAGAAGCGCTTCGTTCTGCGCCGGCCAGAAAAAGCTGATCAGCGTCTGGCCCTTGCGCAGATGCTCGACCTCTGCATCCTCGGGTTCGCGAACCTTGGCCACGATGTCGGCCGCCTGCCAAAGCGCCGCGGCGGTATGCACGACCTCGACACCCGCATCGACATAAGCGGAGTCGTGGAAGCCCGCCGCCTCCCCCGCGCCGGTTTCAATCAGGCAGTCATAACCCAGCTTCTGCAATTGCAGCGCGCTGTCGGGCGTCATGGCCACCCGCGCCTCGCCCGCCGCAATCTCCTTCGGTGCGCCGATTTTCACGTGTCTCGTCCCCTCTTTCAGGCAATGGCCGCTTCAGGTCAGGACGCCTAATACCATTGCGCAACATTGTTTCACAAGCAGATCGCGAACATGCCGGATCTGCCGTTGGATTTCGTCAGATCCAACGCCGCACCCGGGCGCAATAGGCGTCGAACGCCTCGCCGAAATGGTCGCGGATCAGGGCCTCTTCCCGGTGGATGAATCGCCATTCGATCAGCTTGATGAAGACCGGGACAAGGATCAGGCTGGGGATCGCATCCCAGATCAGGATCAGCCCGGTCAGGATCGCCGCATCCGCAAGGTAGATCGGGTTGCGGGAGAAGCGATACATGCCCGTCGTCACCAGCGTGTCGGGCTTTTCCCGCGGGATCAGCGAGGTCCGCTCCAGCAGGAAATGCAGCGCCGCGTAGCCCGACACCACCAACCCGGCCCCCACCAGCACATAACCGGCGATATCACCGAACAGGCCCAGCACGGTCATCGGCAGGATCTGCGCCTGCCCCCAGGCCAGCGCCGCGAACACGGCCAGCCAGACGGGCGGCAGTTCCAGATAGTGCAGCGGGATGTGCAGTCGTTTCTTCATCGTGCCTCCCCAATCACGTCGCGCCGGTTTAGTCGTGCACATACTGCCCGATCAAGATGCAGAATCGCCCAATCCCTTGCGGAAATGTCACAACTGGGCGAACCATCGCTGTCAGGAGGGCCGGCCCATGACCGATTTCGACGCGACCCGCGCGCTTTTCCACCTGCCGGACGGGGTGATCTACCTCGACGGCAATTCGCTGGGGCCCCTGCCCAGGGCGACATCCGCCCGGCTGGCCCGGACGGTGGAACAGGAATGGGGAGAGATGGTCATTACCGGTTGGAACCGGGCAGGCTGGATGGCGATGCCGCGTGCCCTTGGCGACCGGATCGGGCGGCTGATCGGGGCAGAACCGGGCAGCACGATTCTGGGCGACACGCTGTCGATCAAGATCTATCAGGCACTCGCCGCCGCCCTGCAGATGCGGCCGGACCGCCGGGTGATCCTCAGCGATAGCGGCAATTTCCCAACCGATCTTTATATGGCCGAGGGGCTGATCGAGACGCTGGGCCAAGGGCACCGCCTGGTGACAGTGGCCCCCGAAGAGGTTGCCGACCACATCACCGAAGAGGTTGCCGTGCTGATGTTGACCGAGGTCGACTATCGCACCGGGCGGCGCCATGACATGCCCGCGCTGACCCGCGCCGCCCATGACGCGGGCGCGCTGGCGATCTGGGATCTGGCCCATTCCGCGGGGGCCTTGCCCGTCGATGTCGCGGGGGGCGGGGCCGATTTCGCCGCCGGCTGTACCTACAAGTATCTCAATGCCGGGCCGGGCGGCCCCGCCTTCATCTATGTCGCCCCCCGCCATGCCGATACGGTCCGTCCGGCGCTGTCGGGATGGCTCGGCCACGCCGCACCCTTCGACTTCGATCTTGCCTACAGGCCCGGTGCGGGGGTCGAGCGGATGCGCGTCGGCACGCCGCCGGTGCTGCAGATGGCCGCGCTGGAGGCTTCCCTGGACATCTGGGATCGGGTCGACATGACCGCGCTGCGCCGCCGGTCGATCGCGTTGACGGAGCTTTTCATCGCAGAGGTCGAGGCCCGCTGCCCCATGCTGGCGCTTGCCTCCCCCCGCGATCCCGAACGCCGCGGCAGCCAGGTCTCGTTCCGCTTCGCGGAAGGCTATGCCGCCATGCAGGCCCTGATCGCCCGTGGCGTGATCGGCGACTTCCGCGCGCCCGACATCATGCGTTTCGGCATCGCGCCACTCTATGTCGGAGAGGAAGACATCCGCCGCGCCGCCGAGATCCTTGGACATGTGATGGAGACCCGCGCATGGGACGACCCCGCCTATCGGGCCCGCGCCGCCGTCACCTGACCGGCCTGCGGCCCGTCCGACCGGGCGATGGGCCGGCCTGTTTCGCGGTATTCCACGCCGCGGTGCATCGGGGGGCGCGCGCGGCCTACTCGGCCGAGGAACGCGCCGCCTGGGCGCCCTCCACCGCGCCCCCGGCCGACTGGGAGGCGCGCCTGCTGGCAGGAACGACCCTGATCGCCGAGCGTTTCGGCCATGTACTGAGTTTCATGACACTTGGTCCGGACGGCTATCTCGACCTCGCCTATGTGGCACCCGATGTCATGGGCCAAGGTGTCGGGCGGCTTTTGCATGATCGTGTTCTGGACGCTGCGCGCTCCGCGAACCTGTCGCTTCTCTCGACCGAGGCCAGCCTCGTCGCGCGCCCGGTCTTCGCCCATCTCGGCTGGCGCGAAACCGCACGCCAGAGTGTGATCCGACATGGCGTGGCTCTGACGAATTTCCGAATGGAATTGTCGCTGGCCGCGGCACCCTGACGGGCTGGCCCCATCAGTTCGGCCAACGTAGAGAAATCCCACCGAACGCGGGCCGGAGAGAGATCAGGCCGTGCGCAGAACCGATGTCCGCTCCCCCGCGGCCCAAGCGGCCACCGCGCGCCCGAAGGCCTCGAACAAGGGGCGGGAGACAGGATCACAGGCGGCCTTGTATTCGGGGTGCCACTGCACCGCGATGGCGAAACCGGGGGCGTCGGCCACATGCAGTGCCTCGGGCGTGCCGTCGGGCGCGTGCCCCTCGATCACAATCCGAGGGCCCGGTGTCTTGATGCCCTGCCCGTGCAGCGTGTTGGTCATGACCTCGGTCGCCCCAAGGATACGGTGGAACACGCCCCCCTCGGTGAACGTCACCTTGTGACGCAGGGCGAATTTTTCTTCCAGCGTGCCGTCGGGCGGCATCCGGTGATTCATCCGCCCCGGCAACTCCCGGATCTCGGGGTACAGGCTGCCGCCCATAGCGACATTGACCTCCTGAAAGCCGCGGCAAATGCCGAAGAGCGGCTGTCCGCGATCAACAAGTGCGCGGATCAAAGGCAGGGCGATGGCGTCGCGCGCCCGGTCAAAGGCACCGTGGGCCTCGGTCGCAGCCTCGCCATATTCTTCGGGATGCACATTCGGGCGCCCGCCGGTGAACAGGAACCCGTCGAAGCTCTCCAGCAGTTCGGGAACGGAGACAAACCGGGGATCGGCAGGGATCAGCAGCGGCATGGCGTGGGAAACCTCCGCCACAGCCTCGGAATTCATCGTGCCGCCGGCATGGGCGGGGTATTCGTCGTTGATCAGATAACTGTTGCCGATGATGCCGACCCGGGGGCGCGCCATGTGGTCCTCTCCTGTTGCCCTGCCTCAGGATATAGGCCCTTTTTCGCCTTGGGAACAGTCACCGGCGCGCACATGCCCTCTGCGGCAGCGGTCGGAGCAATAGCGCACCGACTCCCAGTTCTTTGCCCATTTCTTCCGCCACGCGAAAGGCCGGCCGCAGGCGCCACAGACTTTCGACGGCAAATCGCCCTTCCGCCGCATCTTCGCCATTACAGATCAAGGCTCATCTGCCGCGCATCGCCACGCTTTCGCCGCGGTGCCCTGTCATTGACGAACCGCCCCGCCCCATCCTTGCGAGAGGCATGGCGCGTGACGATCCGCGCAGCCTCCTCCCGGAAACCATCGCGTCTGCGCACGGCCCAGACGGCCTCTCGCGCGGCGCGTGCCGCGGCGGCCACATCGACGACCGGCGCGGGATAGCGCCGCCCGAGAAGGCGGCGTGCCCCGTCCCATGTCCACGGCTCCTGCAGGTATTCATCGGGGACCTCGGCAAGTTCCGGCACCCATTTGCGGGTGAATTCGCCGGTCGGGTCCTGATCATGGCCCTGCTTGACGGGGTTATAGATGCGGATCGTGTTCATCCCCGTCGTGCCTGACTGCATCTGCACCTGCGGCCAGTGAATGCCGGGCTCGTAATCGGTGAACATCCGCGCCAGATGCGGGCCGGTGCTGCGCCAATCGAGCCAAAGGTGGTAAGAAGCCACGGCCATCAGCATCGAGCGCATCCGGAAGTTCAGCCAGCCGGTATGGATCAGATACCGCATGCAGGCATCGACAAAGGGCAGGCCGGTTTCGCCCTTTTCCCATCCCGCCAGACGCCCGGCGTCCGGCTCCTTCGGGCGCAGGCCCTCATAGGCGGCGTGCAGGCAACGGACCTCCAACGCCGGCTCATCCTCCAGCTTTTGCATGAAGTGGTCGCGCCAGGCCAGACGCGCCGAGAAGCTTCTCAGGCTGCCGGACCAGCCGTCCCGCGTCCCCTTGACCGTGCGCCGCCGGGCCGCATTGGCCTGCTCCACCTCGCGCAGCGACACTGTGCCCAGCGCGATATGCGGCGACAGGCGCGAACAGGCAGAAGCGCCCGAGAGCGGTGACGACATGGCGCAGCGATAGTCCTGTCCCCGCACCGTCAGGAAGCTGTCCAGCAGGGCCAGCCCCTCGGCCCGGCCGCCTTTCTGCCGTCCGGGGCAGGGATCGAAGGACAGACCCAGATCGCGGGCATCCGGGATCGCCCCCGCACCAGACCGGGCTGGCCGCGCAGCGCCTTCGGCGCCTCTATCACTGGCTGCCGCATGAACCCGTCGCGCGCGGTCGACCACCCGTCGCGCCCTTTCAAGCGCCGCACCACGCCCGATTGCGGGCATTCCTGCCACAAGATCCCGCGCCCGCGTGCCCAGGCTGCCACCGCCTTGTCGCGCGCATAGGTCCAGCCATTTCCGGTTTCTTCATGACTGACCAACCGGACCACGCGGTAACGCTCCGCCAGAGCGTCGAGCACCTGAACCGCGTCGCCGACCGCCACCTGCAAGGGGACGCCCAGACCGGTCAGCGCTTCCCCCAAATCGCGCAATGACTCCGCCGTGAACCGCCATTGCCGCGCCGATGTGTCGGGCAGCGCCCAGTAATCGGGCTCAACGATATAAAGGGGCAGCACGGCGCCCTCCCCAGCCGCCGCAACGGCCAGCGCCGGGTGATCCGCGACCCGCAGGTCGCGCTTGAACCAGAGAATCGTCACGTCCATGATCGGAACATAAATCGAACATCGCTGCGCGCAATGCAGGCATCTTGCGCTTGACGCGCGAAAAGATAGGTCTTGGGAAATATTTGAGGAGAGCCCGATGAAAGATGCCGCGCCGCAACCGGTCTATCTGAAGGATTACACGCCGCCGGCCTATCTGGTGGACAGGGTGGAGTTGACCTTTCGCCTGCACCCCACCGCAACGCGCGTGCTGTCGAAGATCGCGTTCCGGCCCAATCCCGCGGCGTCCGATACCCGGTTCTTCCTGCATGGAGAGGGGCTAAAGCTGATTGCCGCGTCCATCGACGGCGCGCCGGTTTCCCCCGACCTGACCGCAGAGGGGCTGACCTGCGCCGTGCCCGACGCGCCCTTCACATGGGAATCCGAAGTCGAGATCGCGCCAGAGGCCAACACGGCGTTGGAAGGCCTTTACATGTCCAACGGCATGTACTGCACCCAGTGCGAGGCCGAGGGCTTCCGCAAGATCACCTACTACCCCGACCGCCCCGACGTGATGGCCCCGTTCCATGTCCGCGTGGAAAGCGATCTGCCCGTTCTACTGTCGAACGGCAACCCCGTGGGCGCGGGCGAAGGCTGGGCCGAATGGCATGACCCGTGGCCGAAACCCAGCTATCTCTTCGCGCTGGTGGCGGGCGAGCTGTTGGCGACTTCCGACACCTTCACAACGTCCGAGGGCCGCAAGGTCGACCTGAACATCTGGGTCCGGCCCGCCGACCAGGGCAAGGCGGACTATGCGCTGGATTCGCTGGTCCGTTCGATGCGCTGGGACGAAGAGGTGTACGGCCGGGCCTATGACCTTGACGTGTTCAACATCGTGGCCGTGGACGATTTCAACATGGGCGCGATGGAGAACAAGGGGCTGAACATCTTCAACTCCCGCTATGTTCTGGCCAGCCCCGAAACCGCCACCGACCGCGATTATGAGAATATCGAACGCATCATCGCGCATGAATATTTCCACAACTGGACGGGCAACCGCATCACCTGCCGGGACTGGTTTCAACTGTGCCTGAAAGAGGGGCTGACCGTGTTCCGCGACCAGCAATTCGCGGGCGATGCACGGTCCCACGCGGTGAAGCGGATCGAGGATGTCATCACGCTCCGCGCCCGCCAGTTCCGGGAAGACAACGGCCCGCTGGCCCATCCCGTGCGACCCGAGAGCTTTACCGAGATCAACAACTTCTACACCGCGACGGTTTACGAGAAGGGGGCCGAGGTGATCGGCATGCTGCGCCGGTTGGTCGGGCCCGAGGGCTATGACAAGGCGCTGTCGCTCTATTTCGACCGCCATGACGGGCAAGCCGCGACGATCGAGGACTGGCTGAAGGTTTTCGAGGACGCCACAGGCCGCGATCTGAGCCAGTTCAAGCGGTGGTATTCTCAGGCGGGCACACCGCGGGTCAGGGTAACCGATGCGTTCAGCGATGGGACCTATACCCTGAATGTCGAACAGGCCACGCCACCCACGCCGGGACAGGCCGACAAGGCGCCTCAGGTAATCCCTCTGGCGGTCGGGTTGATCGGCCCGAATGGCGACGAGGTGGTGCCGACCACCGTTCTGGAAGTCGCCGAGGCCGCGCAGGAGTTCACCTTTGAAGGTCTGGGCGCGAAACCTGTCCCGTCGCTCCTGCGCGGGTTTTCCGCCCCCGTGATCCTTGAGCGGGAAACAAGTGCCGAGGAACGCGCTTTCCTGCTGGCCCATGACACCGACCCCTTCAACAAGTGGGAGGCGGGCCGCGCGCTGGCCAAGGACGTGCTGGTCGCCATGATCACCGCGAACGCCGCGCCCGCCCCGGCCTATCTGGACGCGCTTGCCGCCATGGCCCGCGACGAGACGCTCGACCCCGCTTTCCGGGCGCTCGCACTGCGCCTGCCCAGCGAGGACGACATGGCCGAAACGCTGCATTCGGCCGGTATCACCCCCGACCCGCTGGCGATCCACGCTGCGCGCGAGACGCTGAAGACCGCCGTCGCGGCGCATCTGGGCCCGATCTGGTCAGCGCTTTACGACCAGATGACCTGCCCCGGCCCCTACAGCCCTGGTGCCGCCGATGCCGGGCGCCGGTCGCTTAGGTTGGCGGCCCTTGGCCACATGGCGCGGCTGGACGGGGGCAACAGCGCCCGCAGCCATTTCGCAAACGCCAACAACATGACCGACGAATTGGGCGCCCTTTCGATTCTTCTGGAAATCGGCAGCGGGGAAGAGGAGTTGGACCGCTTCGCCCGCCGCTGGGTCCATGACCGGCTGGTGATGGACAAGTGGTTCGCCCTGCAGACCTCTCTGGCCGCGCCGGATCGGGCGGTTGCCACGACACGGGCGCTGACCGACCATCCCGACTTCAACTGGAAGAACCCCAACCGTTTCCGGGCGGTGATCGGCGGGCTGACGATGAACGCGGCGGGCTTCCATGACCCATCGGGCGCGGGCTACGACCTGGTGGCAGACTGGTTGATCCGGCTGGACGGGGTGAACCCGCAAACCGCCGCGCGGATGTCCACCGCTTTCGAAACCTGGTCCCGCTATGACAGCGCCCGTCAGGGCAGGATCCGGGCGGCCCTGCAGCGCATCGCCGGGCAGGACGGGCTCAGCCGCGACATGGGTGAAATGGTGGGCCGGCTGCTTGCCACAGGGCCGCAGGGGGCATGAGATATGGGCTTTTCCTTTGACCCGTCAGACGCGAATATGGTCTCCTGTCATATGAGTTTTACGACACTGTGGTGACAAGGCGCATGCAGGAACGAATCGATCCCCTTATCGAAGAACGGGCGCCTTGGCTGTTCGCCAGACACCCGTGGAGCGCGCCTTCACGGAAGGTGCTGACCGGCCTTCTGGGCTATCCGCGGACGATTGCCCTTGGTGAAGTGCTGCAAAACCACCCAGCCCCGGTGATCATGGACGAAATGGCCCGCCTTCTGGCGCTGGACGTCAAGGCCACGGGGTTGGAGAACATTCCGCGGTCGGGACCGGCGCTTATCGTGGCGAACCACCCCACCGGCATCGCCGACGGCATCATGATGTGGAGCCTGCTGCGCGATATCCGGCCCGATCTCTTCTTCTACGCCAACAGCGATATCCTGCGTGTCCTGCCGCAAATGAGCGAGATCATCGCCCCCGTGGAATGGCGTGAGGAAAAGCGCAGCCGCTCCAAGACGCGGGAGACAATGACCTATACCCGCGAAGCGATCGAGAAGGGCCGGATCGGCGTGATCTTCCCGTCGGGCCGCCTGGCCAAGCGCCGGGGGCTGAGCTTGCATGAACGCCCCTGGATGGCCTCGGCCGCGATGATCGCCCGCAAGTTCGACCTGCCGGTGATCCCGATCAACATCCGCTCACGCAACTCGGTGCTGTTCTACCTGTTCGACCTGATCCACCCGACGCTGCGGGACATCACCCTGTTCCACGAGACCCTGAACAAGGACCGTCAGCCCTATCGGATGACCATTGGCGAACCGATCGCACCCAGTGCCCTGCCGGTCCGGTCCGAGGACGGGATAGAACTACTGCGCAAGGCCACCTTGGCGCTCGGCGGGCGCTATGCACCGCGGGTCAGCCTTTTGCAGAACACCCGCCGCCCGAAATGGGCCAAATCGATGGTTGTTGGGTAACTCAGCGCAAGGGCGGCCCAGCCTGCAGGCCGGTCGCCCTGCTCACTCCTGCCAGTCGGTCAGGCGTTTGTGCGTCGTTTCGCACATATCGGCATGCATCCGGCCCAGGCGCTCAGCCTCCTCGACCAGCGCGGACATTTTCGCTTCGATATAGGCGCCTTGCATCTTGGCCGCCCGTTCCGGCGACCCGCAGGTCAGCATCCCGGACAGGGTGTCGAGGTCCTGCCGCGCCTGATCGCGGGCGAAACCGGCCAGTTCGCTGCTCGTGCGCCTTACGTGGTCCATCATTGCGGCCCCGACCCAGGCCATCATGCCCAGTCCCTCGGCCTGCGCCTTCAAGGTCGCCTCGACAGCGCCCCCGTTCTTCCGGCGTCCATCCTGTTGCATGAACAATGCTCCCGCATAGACGTTCCTGACCGCCATGAAATAGGCGAAGCGCTTGGGAAGGTCAAAACCCAGATGGCGTACATATAGCCGGGGAAACGCGGGGCTCAGGCCGCCCGGTGCCCCTGAACCCACGTCCCGCGGACAAGGGGCGCCCCGTCGATCCGCGCCACCCGGATCAGGTCGGCCCGGGCGCCGATCTCGATCCGGCCCCGGTCGGACAGGGTCACGGCATCGGCGGGCGCCCGCGTGACCGTGGCAACGCCGCGCGCCATGTCGCTCCACAGATCGCCCAGCATGACCCCGGCCATCAACAACGCACCGGGCACATAGTCCGACGACACGATGTCCAGCAGGTCGCGCTCTGCCAGATCGCGTGCCGCAACATTACCGGAATGCGATCCGCCCCGGATCAGGTTCGGCGCCCCCATCATTACAGAGATCCCGTGGGCGTGGCAGGCCTCGGCGGCCTCAACCGTCGTCGGAAACTCCGCCAGGCGGATCCCGTGGGCCGCCGACACCGTCACATGATCGGCCGTGGTGTCGTCATGACTGGCAAGGATCGCGCCAAAACGGCGGGCCTCGGCCACAGCGGCGCGTTCATGGTCATCACCATGCCGGCTGCGCAGGCTGTGCAGATTCGCGACATGGTCCTCGAAATCCGCCTCGGAGAAGTTGTTCTTGCCCATCACATAGGCCTTCAGCTTCGACGTGTCGCGGAACTGGCGCTGCCCCGGCGTGTGATCCATCAGGCTGACGATACCGACCCGGTCCTCGGGGCCGAACTCTGCCATTTCCGCGATCAGCGTTTCGGAACAGACCTCGGCCCGCAGGTGCAGGAAATGGCTGATCCTCAGCGCCCCCTTGGCGCGCAGGTCCAGCAACTCGCTCGCCAGCCTGCGCGCATAGGCGGTGTAGCGTGCCTTGCCCGAGGGGACAGAGCCCACCCGCATGGCATCGAAGACGGTGGTGATTCCAACCCCGGCAAGTTCGGCATCGTGGTCGATAATGGCACTGGCATGGGGCCAGTCCACCTTTGGCCGCGGCTGGATGTGGCGTTCAAGATTATCCGTGTGCAACTCGATCAGCCCCGGCATCACCATGTCGCCGCCGCAATCGACGGCCCCGGGCAGAACGCCGCCCCCTTGCGCGATATCCGCGATCCGGCCATCGCAGACCCGCACGGACCCGGTCACGGTTTCATGCGGCAGGACCAGCAGGGCATTGGAAAGCACAAGGTCAGGCATGCGACGCTCCTTGATGACGGGCACGGTTTGGGGCAGGACTGTGCCCGTGGTACATGAAGGGGGTTTGGACCGGCCGATGGAAGGGTACAAGCGTTACGCGATCTATTATGCGCCCGAGGCCGGACCGCTGGCCGATTTCGGCGCAGCATGGCTGGGCTGGGATCCGAAGGCAGGGTCGCCGCGCGCCCATCTTCGCCTTGAAAATCTGCCCCGCCCGATTGGCGAGTTGACCGAAAAACCCCGGAAGTACGGCTTTCACGGCACAGTCAAGCCGCCCTTCCGCCTGATCGAAGGCAGCGATATCGGTCTTCTGCACCGATCCGCCGCTGCGTTATGTGCGCAGTTGAAACCGGTGTTGCTGGACGGGCTGCAGTTGTCACGCATCGGTGGCTTCCTTGCGCTGACCCCGCGGGGCGACACAGGGGCGCTTGGTGCCCTGGCCGGCAGCGTTGTCGAGGCGCTGGACGGGTTCCGCGCCGCCCCCACGGATGAGGAGATCGCGCGGCGCAACCCCGACAGGCTGAGTGCAAGGCAAAGGCAGCTTCTGCAGAAATGGGGCTATCCGTATGTGATGGAAGAGTTCCGGTTCCACCTTACCCTTACGGGACCGCTGAAGGACGAGGAGGCCGAGGCCACGCGCGACGTGCTGGAGCCGCTTCTTGCCTCGCAACTGAACCGCCCGTTCCGGATTGCCAGCCTGTGCCTGTTTGGCGAGGCCGATGACGGGCGTTTCCACAACCTGCATCGGTATTCGCTTTCGGGGTGATGCCGAGCATTTGGTTGGCGATTGTGCGGACCCAAGGCCGACTCATCCACAGGCACCGGAGTCCGCCCTGTCGCCGCCAACGCTAGCGTTCTGAACGCTCGACACGCTTTTCGGGCTTTTCGTTTCCCTCACGCGTTGCGCGGTGCGACCCGCGGCTGAAAAGAAGGCATAGCCATAAGGGCCGTCTGCAAACCCCTTCGAAAAAGTGCCGTGACGAACCGCCACACGGCCTTGCAATCCTGAGGTGTGTTCATTATTCAGTAACCCATTAGGTTGATTTCGGCAAATCTCGCTAAATTGACCAGCGACCGTTCTCGCGCCGGTAGTCGGTGGTGTATGTCTGTCCGAACGGGACTCCATACCCAGACTTATCCACAGGCTCACCAGGGGGTTTCCAAGCCTTCTTGGCGAGACTCTGGTGCATCCCCGGCGGCCGCTGAGAAAGAACGCCGGACAACCAGAACGCGCGTCCCGTTTGCGGCCGATGCACCGATCCACAGGCGCAGGTCAGGTCGTACACATGCCCGCCCAAAATGCACGCAAGCCGTTTTACTGGGAGGGTGTTGGACGACTATCGCCTTGCAAGCCTACGGTGAAAATTCCGGTCTGAGTGCATGGGCCAGAAGACCGCCTGACGAACAAAATGGGCCGCTGCCAACAGCGGTGCGAGCAAAGTGTCACGTCGACGCTTGTACGGTCGCGATGTCGTCGCCTTTCAGGCAGGTTCCGGAGGTTCGAGGCGCCGGCAGGCTGTCGGCAGACATCGCGCCCTGTCAAGCAAGAGCCGCGACGCGCAAGCATAACCACTTGATACCATTATATTTTCCGTAATATCTGACATCTCACCCCGGGCCGACGTGACCACGTTCTTCAGGTAATGTGGGTCCGTTCTGACAATTTCCCCGACCAAGTCAGTCACCATTTGGAATGCGCTTGCGTCGGTCCCGTCAAGATGCCGCGCGGCTCACGCTTCGGTCGTCCAACCGCCCCCCAGGTACCGCCCCCGTCACGCGGTTCTGGCACGCCGCACGCTTGGCGACACAGCCTGCACGCCGTTCCGTATAGCATTGCGACCGATCACAGACACAGGCCCGCCCACAGACCGCGCCTGCCCGCCCCCTGTGCCTGTGCGGCCAAGAACGAGCTGCAAATGGTCAAGACCGCACACTCCGCCAAGCCGCCCTGCAATCAGGTACGTTACGCCCGGGAATTCATCGAAATGCATACAATTTTCTCAATCCGGACTCAGTGTCATATGCGCGATACAGAATGGCCTTATCCACATTGCACCCAAGAACGGCCAGAGCAGTCCAATGCCCCAGTTTCTTCAGCCCTTGCGGTTTACCGGCGCAAGAATCTTGCGCGACGGTGAACTGCAGAAACGATCGCTTGCGATCACCGACGGACGCATCACCAAGGGCCCCCTGCCCGAGGTGGACCTGTCAGGCTATTTGATTCTGCCCGGCATCATCGACCTGCATGGCGATGCCTTCGAACGGCATATCGTGCCGCGCCCGGCGGCGGATTTTTCCATTGGGCTGGGCCTTGCCGCAACCGACAGGGAAGCCGCAGCAAATGGCGTGACAACGGCATGGTTGGCGCAAGGCTGGTCTTGGGAGGGCGGTCATCGTGGCCCTGACCGGGCCGAGGCCCTGATGGCCACGCTCGACGCCTACCGCGCCCAGATGCTGACGGACCTGCGTATTCAGATCCGCTGCGAAACCCATCTGGTCGATACCGCCGCCCGCATGCTGGAAGCCGTGCGTCGCCACCGTATCGACTATGTGGTCTTCAACAACCATCTTGACGAAGCCGTGGAACTTGCCCGGACCGAACCTGCCCGGCTGACCCACTGGGCCCAGTCTGCCGGCCGCACCGTCGAAGAACACCTCGCCGCGATCGAGGCCACCCGCAAGCGGACCCCGGAAGTGCCGCGCCATTTGTGCTATCTGGCCGAGATGTTCGACGAAATCGGTGTCCTGTACGGTTCGCATGACGATCCCGACGGCGAGACGCGCGAACGCTTTTCGATGATCGGCGCACGGATCGCGGAATTCCCGACCTCGCGCCGCGCTGCCGCAGCAGCGAAAGCAATGAACGATCCGGTCATTCTGGGCGCGCCGAACGTCGTTCGCGGCGGGTCGCAATCGGGCAACGTCTCGGCGGCGGACCTCATCTCGCAGGGCCTGTGCGATGCGCTCGTCTCCGACTACTACTATCCCGCACTCTTGCACGCGGTCTGGCACCTGGTCGACCGTGGGCTGAAGACGCTCCCCCAAGCCTGGGCCATGGTATCGGAAAAACCGGCGGAAATCCTGCGCCTGCCCGATCGCGGGCGGCTCGATTTCGGGCGGCGGGCCGATCTGTGCGTGGTGAACGAGGAAACCCGCGCGGTGGAAATGACGATCTCGGGCGGGCGACTCACCTATCTCGCCGGAGAGGCCGCGCACCGGTTCGCCCATCGCATCAATGCGCTCGACATGGCCGTAGCGGCCGAATAGGGCCCGCGCAGCCGTTTTTGATCCGATCTTGACGCATGTTTTACGCCTGCGTCATACTCTTCGTCGATAGATGATCCCGAAGGCCGGTCGATGTCCGACCCCCAAGTTTACGCCGCGAGGCGATCGAACATTTCAGGCAGTCGTTCAGAAGGGTGACGGGACGATCCGTATGGATCGTCCCTTTTCCTTTGTCGCGAACAAGCGGAACGGAACGACCGGCCGCTCAGCCCTTTGGGCTGAAATCGCCATATGCCCCCCCGGCAAAGACAAGCGGCGGCCCCTCGCGTCGGGCGACACTCTCGACCCGGCCGACAACAATGGCATGATCGCCCGCGTCATGCACCGCAACGCGCCGGCACAGGAAGCGCGCGATCCACCCCTCGTCCAGCAACGGGGCTGTGTCCAAGGGCTGCTCCATCGTCACACCATCGAAATCATGTCCTGACCGGGCAAAACGCATGGCGAGGTCCTCCTCTCCCGCGCCGAGCACGTGAATGGCGAAATGCTCTGCCGCGGTCATGGCCTCGAACCGGGTAGATCCGCGTGCCGGCGACCACAACACCAGCGGCGGGTCGAGCGAGACCGACGAGAAACTGTTCACCGTGATCCCCAGCGGTCCATGCGCGGCCCGAACGGTCACGACGGTCACACCGGTCGCAAAACAGCCAAGGGCGTCGCGATAGGCGCGCTCGGTCTCGGGGCCGGGGATAAATCGCTCCATGGGCTTGATGTCCTTCCCTGACGTCTGCGGCGGGACAATGCGTCAGATGCCCGGCCACGGCAACCGCCCCGACCCGTCACTTTGGCCGCAGGTCCGAAACGGCCCAACCGATACCTTGGGCAACGAGCGCCGAAGCGTCGGCTGAGCGGCACGCGATCCCAGTCCGCGCCAGCAGTGGAGGATGCTAGCAAGATGACTCACGCTTGCGAGCGGATACGACTCGGTCCTGCACACCTGCCCCGCTGTGGCACGTCGATGACTCACTAGAGCGCGCCATTGCCCACGCGCAGTTGGACACTGGCCCGTGTTCCTCAAGTTCACCAGTAAAACGCGTAAGTGATTGATATCGTTATGGCGAGATTGGCCAAAATGTAACTACGCGAGGGTGATCAGGCGGGTTTTGGCAGGTTCAGGGTGTCGAAGAGGTCCAGTTGTTCGGGGGTCGGGGTGGTGAGGCCGTCGAGCTTTCGGTCGGCGATCCGGGCTTCGTGGCGGTGGATGCGCGCGAGCATGTCGAGGGCGGTTCGTGGGCTGGCGTCATGTCCTTTTGCCTTCAGCCGCATGCGCATGACGCGGTAGAGGACGAGGGCGAGAAAGCAGATCAGCGCGTGGGCGCGGATGCGGTCGGGCAGCCGATGGTGGACGGGGGCGATCTCGATATCGGATTTCAGGACGCGGAAGCCGCGTTCGATATCGGCCAGCGACTTGTAGCGGGTCACGGTTGCGGTCGGCGTCAGGTCGGGGGCATTGGTCAGCAGGGCGAGCTTGCCGTCGAAGAGTTCGGCTCGGGCGACGGCGTCTTCGTCGATGCTGTAGCTGAACCGGTCGGCCTGCAGGTCTGCCTTGAGGAACCGGGTCAGTTCGGCCTCGGCCACGGCGCGCGTGAAGCGGCTATAGGCGCCGCGGTCGGAGGCGCGGCGGCCCCGCGCCGTCTGGCCGTCGTCTTGCGCATCGAGCTTGGCGACCATCTTTTCGGCCTGGGCTTCAAGTTCGGCGATGCGGGCGCGACGTCGTTCGGATTGGTCGGCGGCTCGAACGGGATCATGGGCGACGATCAGGCGATGGCCGGCAAAATTGCTTTCCGCCAGGCCGCCTTCGTCGAAGGCAAGGCCCCGAAAGGTCTCGACCAGATCGGCATAGCGACGGGCGGGGACGGCGAGGATGAACTCCAGCTTGCGGTCGTCCTGATCGGCCAGGGCGGTCAGTTCGTCGATGTTTTCAAGGCTGAGCAGGCCACGGTCGGCGACCAGGATGACACGCTGCACGGGAAACCGCTGCAACACCGTCTGCAGCATGCCCTGCAGGGTTTTCGTCTCCCCGACATTGCCGGGGTGGACCGTGTGCATGAGCGGCAGGCCGTCGGCGGTTTGCACGACGCCGAGCACGAATTGCCGGGCGATGCCACCGGTTTCCTTGTTCATGCCATAGGCGCGGAGGTCGTCGTCAACCTCTCCGTCGCCATGGATGCGCACCGTGGTCAGGTCGTAGAAGACCACGGCCAGGTCCCGATCGACCAGCGGACGGATTTGTCTGGCCAGTTCCATCTCGACCCGCTCGGCATGGTCCATCAGCGCATCCATGGCGCGGAGCAGATGTTGATGCGTGACGGTGTCCGGCATCGCGGGCATCGCGACCGTTTCCAGCCAGCGCAGGCAGCCCAGCTTGCTTGTGGGGTCGCACAACCGATTGAACACCATGGCGCGGACCAGCGCCTCCACGTCGACTTTCCGCTTGCCGGAACGCAGCGCACGGCCGAGGGCATGATCGAAACCAAGGTCCTTCCACAACTCGTGCAGGGCAAAGACGTCGCCATAGCTGCGCGCCGCCTCGTAGGTGATCTCGGCCTTCTCGGGCTCGACCCGACCCGCGGCGCGACTGAGCCCCCGGATCAGCGCATCGAGCTGGCCATCCTTCATCCCGTCCACGCGCCCCAGATTGGCCACGACGCGCAGCCGGGGCTTGCCCGCCTCGTTACGGAAGGACTCGACAATCTGCAGATAGCGACGCCCGCCGCTCTCGGTGATGCGCGTGAACATGGCATGCAGGATATCGCACGTTTGGGCGCATTCATAGGGTCTTAAACATCATAACGTGTAACTACACGACTTCGGCCGAACTGCCCACCTCGCGCGCCTTAAGCTATTGAAATCCCATACCTGCGCTGAACGCGCTCACGCAGATTCCCCCGGATTTTGTCGAAGTTCGGTGAAAGGCGGACGGGACGCCGTACTTGTGCCAGTAGCAGCAGCCGAGCCGATGCGGCTGCGTACAACCTGCGAGAGCTGCGGTTGCCGCTATTCCTACGTTGGCGCTGCATATTTCTGCCCGAGCTGTGGGGAGAACTCTGCAAGCCATACCTTCACGCAAACCTTGAACACGATCCGCACCGCTGCGGGACTTGGCGAAACTCTACGGAATACACTCGGCCCAGATGAGGCCGAGGTGATGATCCGCACACTTTTGGAAAAGGCGATCCAGGACACGGTAATGTCGTTCCAGAGGTTAAACGAGCAGCTGTATGAACGTCAGAGCGGCAAGACGGCCCGCCGCAATGCCTTCCAGAATCTCGATGTGGGTTCGGACTTGTGGAAGGCCGAGATTGGACATGCCTATGTCGATTTGATTGGCCAGGCCAAACTTGACCAGCTCAAGATTTATTTTCAGCAGCGCCATCTTCTCGCGCATCAGCAGGGTATCGTGGATCAGGACTACATTGATCGAAGCGGCGACAAGACCTACGCCGCAGGGCAACGCCTTCTAATTCGAGATTCCGTGGTACGGGAGTTTGCCGACGTGATCGAAGAACTCAGCCACGAGCTGACGAAGAAGATAGGGCCATAAACGATCGTTTATCTCCTAATCCAGCCGCCGCCTCCATGGCTTGGCATGTGCTCAATGATGACCGCAATCTGCGCAAAGCCGCCATTTCGGGCAAACTGCCGCGTTCGTCGAGAAAGCCGAACTTCGACAAAATCCGGGGGAATCTGCGTGAGCGCGTTCAGCGCAGGTATGGGATTTCAATAGCTTAAGGCGCGCGAGGTGGGCAGTTCGGCCGAAGTCGTGTAGTTACACGTTATGATGTTTAAGACCCTATGAATGCGCCCAAACGTGCGATATCCTGCATGCCATGTTCACGCGCATCACCGAGAGCGGCGGGCGTCGCTATCTGCAGATTGTCGAGTCCTTCCGTAACGAGGCGGGCAAGCCCCGGCTGCGCGTCGTGGCCAATCTGGGGCGCGTGGACGGGATGAAGGATGGCCAGCTCGATGCGCTGATCCGGGGGCTCAGTCGCGCCGCGGGTCGGGTCGAGCCCGAGAAGGCCGAGATCACCTACGAGGCGGCGCGCAGCTATGGCGACGTCTTTGCCCTGCACGAGTTGTGGAAGGACCTTGGTTTCGATCATGCCCTCGGCCGTGCGCTGCGTTCCGGCAAGCGGAAAGTCGACGTGGAGGCGCTGGTCCGCGCCATGGTGTTCAATCGGTTGTGCGACCCCACAAGCAAGCTGGGCTGCCTGCGCTGGCTGGAAACGGTCGCGATGCCCGCGATGCCGGACACCGTCACGCATCAACATCTGCTCCGCGCCATGGATGCGCTGATGGACCATGCCGAGCGGGTCGAGATGGAACTGGCCAGACAAATCCGTCCGCTGGTCGATCGGGACCTGGCCGTGGTCTTCTACGACCTGACCACGGTGCGCATCCATGGCGACGGAGAGGTTGACGACGACCTCCGCGCCTATGGCATGAACAAGGAAACCGGTGGCATCGCCCGGCAATTCGTGCTCGGCGTCGTGCAAACCGCCGACGGCCTGCCGCTCATGCACACGGTCCACCCCGGCAATGTCGGGGAGACGAAAACCCTGCAGGGCATGCTGCAGACGGTGTTGCAGCGGTTTCCCGTGCAGCGTGTCATCCTGGTCGCCGACCGTGGCCTGCTCAGCCTTGAAAACATCGACGAACTGACCGCCCTGGCCGATCAGGACGACCGCAAGCTGGAGTTCATCCTCGCCGTCCCCGCCCGTCGCTATGCCGATCTGGTCGAGACCTTTCGGGGCCTTGCCTTCGACGAAGGCGGCCTGGCGGAAAGCAATTTTGCCGGCCATCGCCTGATCGTCGCCCATGATCCCGTTCGAGCCGCCGACCAATCCGAACGACGTCGCGCCCGCATCGCCGAACTTGAAGCCCAGGCCGAAAAGATGGTCGCCAAGCTCGATGCGCAAGACGACGGCCAGACGGCGCGGGGCCGCCGCGCCTCCGACCGCGGCGCCTATAGCCGCTTCACGCGCGCCGTGGCCGAGGCCGAACTGACCCGGTTCCTCAAGGCAGACCTGCAGGCCGACCGGTTCAGCTACAGCATCGACGAAGACGCCGTCGCCCGAGCCGAACTCTTCGACGGCAAGCTCGCCCTGCTGACCAATGCCCCCGACCTGACGCCGACCGCAACCGTGACCCGCTACAAGTCGCTGGCCGATATCGAACGCGGCTTCCGCGTCCTGAAATCCGATATCGAGATCGCCCCCGTCCACCATCGGCTGCCCGACCGCATCCGCGCCCACGCGCTGATCTGCTTTCTCGCCCTCGTCCTCTACCGCGTCATGCGCATGCGGCTGAAGGCAAAAGGACATGACGCCAGCCCACGAACCGCCCTCGACATGCTCGCGCGCATCCACCGCCACGAAGCCCGGATCGCCGACCGAAAGCTCGACGGCCTCACCACCCCGACCCCCGAACAACTGGACCTCTTCGACACCCTGAACCTGCCAAAACCCGCCTGATCACCCTCGCGTAGTTACATTTTGGCCAATCTCGCCATAACGATATCAATCACTTACGCGTTTTACTGGTGAACTTGAGCATGCAGCATCTCGGCCTGCTACGGCAGCCCTGTCCCGGGTTGCGCGATCCAGATGCGGCAGTTCGGACGTATCGCCATGCGGTGTGGTAGTTGGCATGTTTTACCCGGTGCCGTAACTCTGCCAGCATGACCGATACATCCAAGCCCCTGATTGACGCCATCGCCAACGCTCCGGATGACGCGACCCATACCCGCCTGCTCCGAGACGGCGCCCGCGTCCTGCTGGCCAATCCCGCGACCATTGCAAATGTGGCCGCTACCGCCGCGGACCCAGAGGACGATGCCACGACGCAGGCGGCTGCGGCGCTCCTGTCCAGCGCACTCGACGAGGCCCGCATGGCCGCGGAGAACGACGCGCCCGAGGGCGCCGCGCTGCTCGACGCCGTCGCCGCCGCGATCACCGCGCAGGATTCCACTCAGCCGCTCGCGCCGGCCCAGCGTCTCCGACTGGCCCGGATCTATGCTCGCGCGGGCCTGGCGCCGCCGCTCTTCGCCACCCTGACCGCCGATGTCATGGCGGAGGCCGGAGCCGCCTCCGAGGACATGCCCGACCTCAATGCATTGCTCGACCCAATCCTGGAGGAGATTGGCGATGAGCCCCTGCAGGTCCATGCCGCACTGGGCGAACTCCTCGCGGGGCTGCCGGCCGAGCTTGCCGCCATGCTGGTTTCCATGATCCTCGCGCGGCCCGGCGCTGTGGAGGCGCGGCTCGGGCTCTACTGGCTGCTGGATCCTCAAGCGGATCTCCGCCTTGCCGCCGCGACGGCGCTCCTGTCCCGCGCTGAGGCAGGGCTGCTGGACCCGGACCTTGCCGCGCTTCTCCCCGCCATCCGGAAGTGGCTGCCCGACGATTCCACCCGCGCCAGCCTCGACGGGGCAATCCGGTGTCAGATGCGCGGCGGCATGGCACAGACCGGGGCGCCCACCGCAAAGATTCACCGGGCCGCCGCCAGCCTGCCGGATGGCGCCGGCGCTCAGAGCCTGATCGCGGCCGTCCAGACCGGCAGCCGTCGCGGCGTAGCGATGGCAATGCTGAAGCAGGGCCACGGTGTGAAGGATGCCTTTATCATCCCGTGCTCAAGCGCAACCGAGCAAAGGCAGATGCTCGCTGGCGTCCTGGACGAGATCGAAACCTTCGACATCTCGCCCGATGCGCTGGCCGCGGCTCTGGCGCGCGGTCTTGGTGAGGGCCTGGCTCTTGGGCGCCTGCCCGCGCCCGGGATAGTGGAGCTGGCCGAACGCCTTGGCCTCGCTGCGCTGATCCCCGCCGCTGCGGAGACCGAGGACATTCTTGCGTCCATCGGCGCGGCCGAGACGCTCGCCGGCCTTCCGGCGGCCCACCGCACCGAGCTTGTGAAGGCCAGCGCCGACTGGATCGAGTTCTTCGATCAGGCCGATAGCTGGTTCGTGGATACCGGCACGCTCCGCGCCGCCATCACGCGGGCGCGCACGGACAAGGGGCGCGAAGCCGCTGTCTGGAAACACCTCGGGACCCGGCGGGACTGGTGGGCACGGCATTTCGCGGTTTCGGCGACGACTCTGAAGGCCGCGAGTGAGGTGCACCCGATGCTCTGGCTGTCATTCGCCGCGGTGGCGCAGGCGCTTCTGGACGGTCGGCCGCTCAAGCGCATCCCGATCATGGCCGAGATCGTGGCGATGACGTTGGAAGCTCATTCCGAGCACGAAGGGAATGCTGCGCCGGTGCCACGACGCGAAGAGCAGGATGGGGTCGGTTCTCTTCTCGCGCATGCCGGGATGACCGAGGCCTATCTTCACGGCTATCTCGCAGCGCTGGCGATCACACCGCTGGAAACCGAGCCGGAGGCCTGGCTGGGAGCGCTGGTCGGCGGAATCGAGTTTCCGGGCCAAGGCGCGCTCGATCAGCTGATGGAGTTCGTTGTTGTGCAGGCCAACCTCGCCGACGATGACGCCGGCGACCCGGAGACCACAGCCCACGCGCTTGCCGCGCTCAACGAAGACGGCCTGCGGGATTGGGCGACAGGCTTCGACGACCTCGTGGCGGCGACCCGACAATCCTGGCCGGCAAAGTCGCTGGCTGCTGACGACAAGCGTGTCCTGCGCGACATTGGACTGATCGCCAAGGGCGGGGATGGTACAACGCTTCGCGCGGTGCTGCCGTCCTGGATCGCCCGACGCCACGCCTTGCGAAAATAGATGGTTGATCCGCGATGGCGTGGCCTCGATGATTTTGGATGACGGCCCTTTTCGGACTTCCATCTTGGCCGCTGACGCTGCAGTGCAGCTTCACCGAACCGGTCATTCCTGCAGGCCGCAGCATTTGAAAGGATCCCGAGACGCGGACGAACCCACCGTTCGCCGTACGCGCTCTACCGCCTCGTTGAGCACAGAGGGTGCCGACGTTGCGCTGCTTGAGTCCTCCCTCGCCATTTCCTGTCCCTCACACCCTGTTTTCGATGAGAATGAAGGCGGCCCAGGTGCTGGAGCGGCTCCGGCGGGGATCGGAACTCTTGGCCCAATTCTGCTTGGTGAATTTGAGCGCCTGCGTGGGCGTGGTTCCCGGAGTGCTGAGCCAAGCCTGGTAGAAGTCCGCCATGAAATCCGCCGTCAGCGCATCGTCGATCTGCTTCAGCGTCACCAACACCGCGCCTGCGCCCGCCAGCCGAAAGCCGCGCGCCAAGCTGTAGACACCCTCGGTCGTATCGACCCGGCCAAGGCCCGTCTCGCAGGCCGAGACCACCACCAGCTCGGTTCGCGCCAGGTCCAGGGGTTCGATCTCGTAGCCGAAGAGGACGCCGTCACCACTGGCACTACTGGTCTCCGTCTCAGCCATCCGATTGGCGCCGGCCAGTGCGATGCCCGTCAGCAGCGCCGCGCGCGCGCCCGCCGCTTCCGTCTCCTTGACGAAGCCATGGGTGGCGAGGTGCAGCGCTCTGGGGGCGGTGGTCAGTGAGGTCAGACGCGCTTCCCGGGCGTTCGCGCCGATGTAGAGGTCCGCCGTGTCGCCGCCCGCCTCGCGCCAGATCCGTGCGATGGCGTCGATCTCCACAGCCGTATGCGCCAACGGAGCGAAGTCCTGCTGCCCGCCCGCCTGGATCATGGAAGCGACGTCCGATGCCCGGGCTCGTTCGACGAGCGCCAGAAGCGTCTCAGCTGTGTCCGCGGATGTCGACGTGCTGCCACCCGCCTGCTCATAGTCGATGGCGCCAAAGGCGACGAGACCCTGTCCCGTCACTTCGGGCGCCTTGGCAACCAAGGCCCGGCCGGTGGCCAGAAGCCTGATCGCGGGACCGGAGGCGGCCAGGGTCGACTGGTCCGACGGCGATGTCCGCAGCATGTCGAAGGGGATCAGCCCGAGCGGGCCCGCGGGCGAGATGAAGAGGGTCTCCGCTCCGGCGATATGCGCGTCGAGCGGCGCCAGCAGCGCCCGATGCAGCGTCATCCCGGCGATCTTGCCCCGGTCCCCCATGCCGAGCGTCGCGCCCAGATTCTCGATTGCAGGCTGGATCTCGGCCAGTGGCCCGAGGTCAACGAACACCGCCGTCGCGCCCGGGCGCAGAACCACCGCGCCCACATGTCGGTCCTCTGCCCAGATGCGCGTTTCGAAATCATAGGGTGTGAAGAGCGTGTAGTCGATCAGCGCCGCGCCCGGCGGCAGCGACGCCGTGACCGCCTCGGCGGTGATGTCACGGGGGGCGCGGTAGGTCGGATCGGCAAGCGCGAGATCCCGTTCCAGCCCGTCCACGCGCTCGGTCGCCAGCTGGAAGATCTGCTCGGCGGCCGCCCCGCCGTCGCCGAAGGCGACTTGCCGAAAAGCTGCGGTCAGATTTCGCCGCGCGACCAGCAGTTCCGTCGCGATCCGCCGCGCTTCCTCGGTCTCGGCCGACCGGGCAAGCCTAAGGAGCGCCGCCTCCCGCTCCCCGGCCAACCCCTTGCGGTTCAAGACCACCAGCGCCGCCAGGTCCGCCGTTTCAGCCGACGGCGCCTGCGCCGCCAGCGCCAGGGCTGCAGCAGCCGACGTTCCCGCCCGCTCCAGCGCCGCGCGCCGCTGCCCCGCCCCGGACGCGGAATCGGCCTCCTGCCCGGCCCAACGACCGGAGGCAATAACACCCTGCTCAAGGATCGCTGCAGCCTCGGCAGGTCTGCCCTGCGCGATCCGAAGCGCGGCAAGGCTGTTCACGATGGTCAGCGTATTGGGATGTTCCGGCCCGAGCACCCGCTCGGACGCCTCCAGCGCGCGGCGGTAGAGCGGCTCCGCTTCCCCGTAGCGACCGGTGGCCGCATAGTGACCCGCGAGGTTGTTCACGCTGCGCAGGGTAACGGGATGCTCTGACCCGAGCACGCGTTCGAACGCCTCCTTCGCGCGGCGATAGAGCGGCTCCGCCTCCCCGTAGCGACCGGTGGCCTCATAGAGACCCGCGAGGTTGTTCACGCTGGTCAGGGTATCGGGATGCTCCGGCCCGAGCACGCGTTCGCGGGCCTCCAGCGCCCGGCGATAGAGCGGCTCCGCGTCCTCGTAGCGACCGGTGGCCTCATAGAGACCCGCGAGGTTGTTCACGCTGGTCAGGGTATCGGGATGCTCCGGCCCGAGCGCCCGCTCGAACGCCTCCAGCGCGCGGCGAAAGAGCGGCTCTGCCTCCCCGTAGCGACCGGTGGGGTGATAGAGAAACGCGAGGTTGTTCACGCTGGTCAGGGTATCGGGATGCTCCGGCCCGAGCACGCGCTCGCGCGCCTCCAGCGCGCGGCGATAGAGCGGCTCTGCCTCCCCGTAGCGACCGGTGGCCTGATAGAGAGCCGCGAGGTTGTTCACGCTGGTCAGGGTATCGGGATGCTCCGGCCCGAGCGCCCGCTCGAACGCCTCCAGCGCGCGGCGAAAGAGCGGCTCTGCCTCCCCGTAGCGACCGGTGGCCTGATAGAACAACGCGAGGTTGTTCACGATGCCCAGGGTATCGGGATGCTCCGGTCCGAGCACGCGCTCGAACGCCTCCAGTGCGCGGCGATAGAGCGGCTCTGCCTCCCCGTAGCGACCGGTGGCCTGATAGAGACCCGCGAGGCTGTGCACACTCCCGATGGTTTCGGGATGCTCCGGCCCGAGCACGCGCTCGCGGGCCTCCAGCGCGCGGCGAAAGAGCACCTCCGCGTCCCCGTAGCGCCCGGTGGCCTGATAGAGACCCGCGAGGCTCCTTCCGCTGCTCAGGGTAAAGGGATGCTCCTGCCCGAGCACGCGCTCGGACGCCTCCAGCGCGCGGCGGAAGAGCGGCTCCGCCTCCCCGTAGCGACCGGTGGCCTCATAGAGAGTCGCGAGGTTGATCACGCTGACCAGAGTATCGGAATGTTCCGGCCCGAGCACGCGCTCCTGGGCCTCCAGCGCGCGGCGAAAGAGCACCTCCGCGTCCCCGTAGCGACCGGTTCTTAAGTAGAGAAACGCGAGGTTGTTCACGCTCATGAGCGTATCGGAATGCTCCGGCCCGAGCACGCGCTCGCGGGTCTCCAGCACGCGGCGAAAGAGAGGCTTCGCTTCTTCGTAGCGACCGGTGGCCTCATAGTAAGCCGCAAGGTTGTTCGCGCTGATCAGGGTATCGGAATGCTCCGGCCCGAGCACGCGCTCCTGGGCCTCCAGCACGCGGCGAAAGAGCGGCTCCGCGTCCTCGTAGCGACCGGTGCTCTGATAGAGAACCGCAAGGTTGTTCACGCTCCGAAGGGTATCGGGATGCTCCGGCCCGAACGCCGCTTCCGCCAGAACAAGCATCTGCCGGGCAAGGTCCAGCGCTGTGGTGTAGTCACCATCGCGGTAAGCCTGCACAGCAGCCGCGTTTCCGGCGGACCACTCGGTCGCCAGGTCCTGAGCTCGGGCCGACGAAATCCCCAACAGGACGATGCTGGCAATCAGCAGAACTCTTACCATCGCAACCACCTACCTCATTGGACCAGGACGCCTCCGGCCTGGCGCTTAAAGAAAGAGATCATCCTGGAGGCTCGGATCGCAGCCCGCGAAGCACCTTCCAGGCCATGTAGTCGTCCCGGGCGGCCCGGGCGAGCAGGCTCATGCCTTGCAGGCGCCATTCGGGCGGACCCTCGGTGGCGAGCCAGATCGCGTAGATCGTGGCCTCGGCCGGTGTGAGATCGTCAAGGCTCTCCACGCCCGCCGGCTTTGGAAGATCGCCCCGCGGCACGACGCGGATCGTGCGTGTGACCCGCCCCTTCTCGGTCTCGAACTCCAGGCGCAGCGCCTCGCCCGGCTGCAGCGGGCGTTCGATGGCCCCCTCGACAAGGGGCACGCCTGCGCTGCGCAGATTGATGAGAACGGTGTCGTCGGTCGTTGACCTGAGGGCCACCTCCGCGTCGAGCCCGGTCCAACTGACGCTCAGGAACTCTGTACCGGCCGCCAGCAGTTGTCCGTCCCCAAAGGCAAGCTTCAGGCCGCCTGGGGCAGGGTCGCCGCGCCGCGGATAAGTAACAATCGGCTGATCGGTCACGGGGCCGCCGATGATGGCGTTGAGCGAGGCATAAAGTCCGCGGAGTGTCACCGCGAAACCGGCGTGGACGTCGCAGGTCTCGGGCTGGCCGATGGTTACACGGCCGTCGCCGGCGGTGATTTCGCGCAGATCGCCCCCGGGCTCGTCCCGGATCCAGGCGACCTGATCACCCTGCACCAGCAGCACATCGCCGGGGTAAAGAGGGGCGTGCGGACCGAGAGCCTGACCGCCATGCTCGGGATCGGCCCGGTCGATCACGATTCTTGGGAAGTCCTCGGCGTAGACGATTTCCCCGCGGAAGGTGCAGCCGCCCGCGGCAGCGGAGATCGGGAATGCGAACGGTGCCGCTGCGGCGATCGTCAAAAACAGCCCGACCCGTTTTCGAATGCTACCCATTCCGAAAGTCTCCCACTTCTGTGGTGATCTCAGCTACTAACCCTGTGGAACCATGTCATGACAGAAGCAATGCGATGCTCGATTGAATAATCTCGGCCTTTACTTCTGGCAAGAACATCGCGGCGAGTGCGACGATGAACGACAGTACGACCAATTTCGATGGCAACGGGTCATGCGGTGCTTGCGATCGAGATCACTCTGGATCGTTTCTCGAGATTCCTTGGAATTGAGGGATTGCTGCTATGCGTAAATTGCGCTGCCGTACTGAGTGGCCAGTCTTACGAGCGGAAGGGGTCGGCTTTACCATCAACGAATCGCTGCGCTTGCGAAGTGCTGCGTCCGCGCGGTGAGGAAGAATGGGCTCTAGAGCCACCTCGGGGCGGTCCGGAATGAAGGACTGCAGCCGCGTCTTGCGAGTGTCTCCTACATCGATTGCCGCATTCATGGTTCGCATTCGCGGCGAATGTCTGGTTCCCGCCCATCCTTCCGGCTCCCTCGCGGCAGCGGCATAAATCGACCACTCGCAGCGGCCGGCAGTCCCGTCCACCGACCTCCCATTTCGGCATCGGCGCAGCGAATGCCGGGAATGGATCGACGTTAGATGCCCATAAGTGCCCGATCACACAGGCATTAGTCCTGTCCGTGACTTCTTTGGCGCCCCTATATGCGAGCGAAGACGCCTCGCGCCATCCGGGATGGAATTGGCGACACAAGTCGTACCTTATGAATACCTGCCAGAAAAACTCGAGCTTGGCGGCCAGTGGGACGGTTGACCGCAAAGGCATCAAGCGCTGCGATATTTGAGGTCTCCGCGCTTGATGCCTTTGCTCTGTGGGCAACGAACTGCCGAGCTTAGGCGCGCGTTTGCCGAGCAGAGTCAGAGTCCCGCGTAAGCGCGAGTCATTCATGATGCTCCCTCCAAGCAGCCCGCGCAAACCGGTCGACGTTAGGAGAAAGCTTACCGAATCAACACATTTTACTTGGAGCAGAAACCCGTCGTCCGCCCAACGCTGGTGGAGCGTCGCCGTCCCTACCGGAGCACAGGAATGAAGATCGAAGACGAAATCCGCCCTTGGTCGAACGATCGGAAAGCGCGGGGGCAGGACGTCCACAAGCTCATTTCGGGCAAACTCCACGATGCGCTGATGACGGCCTATACTGTCGTGGACCCCAATATCCGCGCGCTGCCGGAGGACCTTTTCGAGGTTGAAAGCCGGAAATTCAAGCATATCGCGACCGGGGACTTCTCGCCCGAATACTTCCGGATTCAGGAAGACCTCGCCAAGAATATCGCCGATCAGATCAGTTTCGCGAAGTACCTCGAAGGTTACGGCTACTATGCCAGCGGGCTGGTCGCAGCGTTGAGTGCCGCCACGAAAGGCAAACGCGAATCTGCCCGTGCAGAGCTGTTCCAAAGCCTGCTTCTTTCGATCTTCGCCGATGTTGCCGTCGCGATGCAGCAGTTCTTCGAGCGTGACGCCAAGGCCGATATCGAAGCGATGGACATCCTCGGCACGGCAATGAAGGCGCTGGCGTCGGGCAATCTTGCCCACCGGATCGGGGACGATGTGCCGGCAAAGATCGCGGGCACCCGGCAGGACTTCAACGAAGCCATGGAAGCGATCGAAGGTGTGATCGGCGGCATCGGCAACAACGCAGAGGAAGTCGGCAACGGCACCCATGAGATCGCCCGCGCGGTGGAGGACCTCTCGCGCAGGACCGAAAACCAGGCCGCCGCGCTGGAAGAAACCGCCGCCTCGCTGTCGGAAATCACCGAAACGGTCAAGCGCACCTCGATCGGCGCGCGAGAGGCGACCGGCGCCGCATCGGCCGCCAGCGAAATGGTCACGCAATCCAGCACGATCATGGATTCCGCCGAAAAGGCGATGACCGAGATTTCCGCCAGTTCGGCCGAGATCGCCAAGATCCTGACCGTTATTGACGAAATCTCGGTTCAGACGAATCTTCTGGCGCTTAACGCCACGGTCGAGGCTGCCCGCGCAGGTGACGCTGGCAAGGGCTTTGCCGTCGTGGCGTCGGAAGTGCGCGCACTGGCCCACCGGTCCGCGAATGAGGCCAAGTCGATTCGGGGGCTGATCGGCTCCAGCACGCAGCATGTGGAAAACGGCGTGAAGATCATCTCCGATGTCAGCGAGGCGCTGGATCGCACCGCCGACAAGGTTTCCGAAATCGACCGGCTGCTGCGGGAAATCGCCGTCTCGGCCGAGGAGGAGGCCAGCGGGATCGAACAGATCAACGTGGCCGTCGCCGACATGGACAACATGACCCAGCAAAACGCCGCGATGGTCGAACAGACGCTGGCCGCTGCCGTCACGCTACGCGACGGGTCGGACCGGCTGAAGGCCCTGGTCAGAGAGTTGTGCGCCGACGGATACGATCAGGGCACCACCGTCAGCTTCGCCCGCGCGGGATAGTTCGCCGACGGGATCGGGCGTCTACCACACGTCGGGGTCGATTCCCTGTGCACGCAGGGTTGCGAACTTGTCCTGCAGGAATCGCTGGAACGGCTGGTCCCGATAGGCGCCGGTGCTGACATATTCCAGCGCCGACAGGTAGTGGAACGGCTTCAGATATCCCGGCAGGCGGAACGCCTCCGCCGCCGCGCGATCGGCTGCGCCTGCGCTGACCGAGGGGAACAGCACGGTCGTCGGCGTGAAATTCACACCCCATTTCGCGGCAAGCGCGCGCTCTTCCAGTTCCTCGCCATCGAAATCCAGAACCGCGCGGGAGCCCCACATGTCGAGTTGCACGACATCGAAATGCGCGATCAGGTAGTCCCTGATCTCCGGCCGGGCGAAATTCACGCGGTGCAGTTCGCGGCAATAGGGGCAGCCTGCCTGTTCGAACAGCACGATCAGCCCCTTGTCCCCTGCCGCGGCGGTGTTCAGGTCATCGCCGAGTTCAAGGAAACTGTCGAGAAACCAGTCCTGCTTGTGAAGACCGTCGTCGCCGAGGATCGCCTCGGCCCAGGCGGGGCGGACCAGCGCAAGCGCCGCTCCCCCCGCCAGAAGATGGCGGCGTGTCAGCATCATTCCCTCCCTTGTCGGCAAAGCCTAGCACAGGGCACAGCGCCCGTGCGAAACACGAAATGGCGACCCCCTAGGGAAGCGGGGGCCGCACACGCCGGTTCGGGAGGGGGCCGGCGTCAGTTGAAGGTGCGCAGATAGGCGATTACCGCTTCCCGGTCTTCTTCCGAGCGCAGGCCCTGGAACGACATCCGGCCCCGTTGCACCACCGCCCGCGGGCTTTCGAGATAGGCGTCAAGCGTATCGTGATCCCAGATCAGACCTTCTTCCCCCGCGTTCTGCAAAGCAGGCGAATACTTGAATCCATCGGCCTGCGCGGCGGCGCGTCCCACGACACCATTCAGGACCGGCCCCACCTTGTGGGAGGCGTTCTCGCCGATCTGATGGCAGGACTTGCACTGCTTGAACACCTTCTCACCCGCAGACACCAGCATCGGGTCGGGCATCATGATCGGCGCGGTGTCCTGCGCATCCGCCGCGGCCTTCAACTCTGCTGCCGCTTCGGCCTCGTTCTCGGTCACCTCTTCGGGGGTCACATCCAGAACGGCCGCGCGCATGGTGATCTGCACGCTTTCCTTGCAGTCGGTCATGCAGGGCTGCTGGCTGAACTGCGGATACTCGGTCTCGGCCCGGTCATCGATGATGAAGCCGTCGGCATTGGGCATCACCACGTCGAGGAAGTTCTCGTTCGACAGGACGAAGTCGTCTTCCACGATGTAGTTGGAGTAAAGGATGTAGGCCACGATGGCATAGACCTCGTCAGGCTCCAGCGTCTGCGCGCCGCCGAACGGCATCGAACGGTGGACATAGTCCCAGACCGTCGACAGGTAGGGCCAGTAGGATCCGACCGTCTTCAGTGGATCGTCGTGGTCAAGTGTGTCGTCACCCCCGGCCAGCTTGGGCCAGTTGTCCACACCCTCGGCGAATTCGCCGTGGCAGACCGCACAGTTTTCCGAAAAGAGCCATTCGCCATCCTCGACCGAGCCGGAGCCCGCCGGCAGGCCGGTTCCATCGGGTGCCACATCGACGTTCCACGCGGCGACTTCCTCGGGCAGGGCGGGACGGCCCAGCCCGAATTTCTCGGCAAATGCAGGGGCGGCCGACAGGGTCGAGACCAGCGCCGTTCCGATAACCAGATTACGAAATTTCGACATTCTCAGCCTCCCCGCCGGCCTTCACCCACCAGGTCTGGATACAGTTGTTGTGATAGATCGAGTTCAGCCCGCGCACGTCGCGCAGTTGCGCCTTGGTCGGCTGGACATAACCGGTGCTGTCGATAGCGCGGCTTTGCAGCAGCATTTCCGACCCGTCCCAGTCGATTTCAAGGTAGAAGCGCGAAATCGCCTTGTCCTGACCCGGCTGGGCCAGACGCGCGGTCTGCCAGTTCTTGCCGCCGTCGATGGTCACATCCACGCGGTCGATGGCACCACGGCCGGACCACGCCAGCCCGGTGATGACCAGTGGGCCGGGGCCGTGCTTGATCGGCGATTGCGGGCTGGGGCTGGTGATGACGGACTTGGCATCCATCACCCAGGTCCATTTCCGCGAGGTGCCATCGGCCAGCGTGTCAGTGTATTTGGAGGTTTCCTCGCGGCTTTCGATGGCCTGATCGGTCACTTCGATCCGGCGCAGCCACTTGATCCACATATTGCCTTCCCAGCCCGGCACGACGAGGCGGACGGGATAGCCATGTTCCTTGCGCAGCGCTTCGCCATTGGCCTTGAAGGCGACGAGGACATCGTCCATCGCCTTGTCCAAAGGGATCGAGCGGCCGTTAGACGAGGCATCCGCGCCCTCGACATAGACCCACTTGCCCTCGGTCTTCACCCCGGCCTCTTCCAGCAGGGTCCGCAGCGGCACTCCAGAATATTCCATGTTGTGGATCATGCCATGGGTGAATTGCGCGCCGTTGAGCTGGGCACCAGCCCATTCCATGCCGGTATTGGCCGCGCATTCGAGGAAGTAGGTATGATTGACCCGCGGGAAGCGCTCCAGATCCTCGTAGGTGAAGATCAGCGGCTGATCGACCAGACCGTTGATCATCAGGCGATAGTCTTCCTTGCGCAACTCGATGGCGCCGGAATGGTGGCGTTCGAACGCGCAGCCCTGCGGGGTGATGGTGCCGTCCAGCGCATGGATGGGCGTGAAGTTGATGGACGAGATCACATCCGCCGTCAGCCACGGCACGTTGCGGCGAACCACGTCGGCCTCGTACTCGATGGGCAGGCCATAGGGCACCGCATCGACGCCTTCGCCAAGGCCTTGCGCCCAAGGCTGAACCTCGGTGATCAGCGGGTCGGGTTCTTGCGCGGCACGGGCAGCGCTGCCCGCGGCAATCGCGCCGCCGGTGGCAAGGCCGGCCTTCAGGAATCCACGCCGCGTGGTTGCGGGCCGGGACTGGTCGGTCATGTCTGCACCCTCCTCGTTTCGGTCAGTCATCTCGCTCATTCTCCTGCGGCTCAGGCCCCGCTGACCTTGACCGACTTGTTGGGGTCGACGGTCACGGTACCCTTGCGCTTGATGTAGTCTTCCACGACCTGCCAGATCGGCGGGCCTTCGGTGCCTTCGTTGACGCTCGCCCAGCCGGAGACGACATAGGTCTTCGCCGGGTCGATCAGTTCGCCCGTCTTCAGAAGCGTCATGTTGGTGATGCGGCTGCCCTGGGGTTTGGAGACGTCGATGTCGTAGCCCATGCCACCGACCCGAACCATGTCACCGCCCTGCTGGTAGTAGGGGTCGGGGTTGAACAGGTTGTCGGCGACGTCTTCCATGATGATGTGCAGCGTCTCGCCCGTCATTTCCGAACGATAGGCATTGGGGTAGGTCATCGATGTGGCGTTGAAGAGGTCTTCGCGCGTGATGGGCGCGCCGGGCACCAGGCTCGGCCCCCAGCGGAAGCCGGGCGAGAGCGCGATATCGGCCTCGCGTTCCTCGATCAGCGCGTTGCAGATCAGGTCGTCCCACGTCCCGTTGAAGTTGCCGCGGCGGTAAAGCAGGCTGTCGGTCGTGCCCAGCACCTCTTCCAGTTCCGCCTTGAAGGGTGCGCGCTCCGCATCGATGATGGTTGCAACATCCCTGTCTGGCTCGATCACGTCCGAGAAGATCGGGATCAGCTTGTGGCGGAAGCCCATCATCTGCCCGTTCTGAACGTCGAGATCGAGGCGGGTCACGAACTTGCCGTTCGAACCGCTCGCAATCAGCATCGTGTCGCCGACCAGCACCGGTTCGGGCAGTGCGTCATGGGTGTGGCCCGTCAGGATCACATCGATCCCCTGCACCTGGCTCGCCATCTTGCGGTCCACGTCGAAGCCGTTATGCGACAACACGACGACCAGATCGGCACCGGCATCGCGAACCTCCTGAACGACCTCGCGCATGCGGTCCTCGCGCACACCGAAGGAAAGACCGGGGAACATCCAGCCGGGGTTCGCGATCGGCATGTAGGGGAATGCCTGCCCGATCACGGCCACCTTGGCCCCGCCCCGCTCGAACATTTGATAGGGTTCGTAGGCGGGCTCATCCCACTCATTGTCGAAAATGTTCGCGCCGAGGAACGGGAAGTCGAGCGTGTCCACAATCTCGGTCACACGATCGATGCCAAGGGTGAATTCCCAGTGGCTGGTCATCGCATCCGGCTTCAGCGCGTTCATCACGTTGACCATGTCCTGCGCCTGCGTCTTCAGGCAGGTGTAGGAGCCGTGCCAGGTATCGCCGCCATCCAGCAACAGCGCCTCGGGCCGGTCGGCACGGATGGCGTTGATCACGGTCGCCACGCGATCCAGACCGCCCATCTTGCCATAGCCCTTCGCCAGCGAGACGAAGTCGACATAGGTCAGGGCGTATGCCTCGGGCGTGCCGGGGGTGAGGTTGAACATCTTCAGGAAATCCGCCCCCGTCACGTGGGGCGGCTTGCCGTTCACCGCACCGACGCCAAGGTTGATTTCCGGCTCCCGGAACCAGATCGGCTTCATCTGGGCATGAATGTCGGTGACATGGATCAGAGTCACATTTCCGAACGTGTCGAAGTCCAGCAACTGATCCTGGGTCAGCGCCTGCTGCGCCGCCAGCCTGGCCCAGTTGCCGATGCCCGAAGCGCCGTAGACGGCCGAGGCCGCCACTGCGGCCTGAAGGAAGTCTCTGCGGGAAATCATCGTCGTGCCACCCTTCTTGGAGCGATTATCATATTCTTACATGCAAGAACATGAATGTTTCAAGGTGAAGAAATCCCGCGCCAGCAACAACCGGCGCGGGTGCTTCAGATCAGTTGCGGACGGCCGGGCCTTCGACCGAAAGACCGTTGCCGCGCGACGCGACATAGAGTTCAAGCGCCACGAATTCCGGCGACCCGACACCGAAAGGCACACCGCGCGTGTCGCGGATGCAGCCCTTGAACCGGTCGTGGACCGAGTTCAGCTTGGCATTCTTCAGACGGTAAGTCGGGAAACCGTTGATCTGACCCTGGCTCAGATGGTCGGCCCGGATGTAGTTGTCGTAGTTTTCCTCGTGGCAGTTCGCGCAGGAAAGATCCAACTGCCCGTAACGGGTATAGTAGATCTCCTTGCCCTTCTCCCACGTGGTCTGTGCAGGGCCGTCGATGGTGACATTCACCGGCATGCCGCGCGACACCGACGCGATCAGCGCCGCCATGTTCGTCATGTCGCCGCCGCTGTATTTCCACACCTTGGCGCCCATGCGGTTTTCACGACAGTCGTTGATCTGCATCTCTATGGTGCGGACTTCCTGCGCGCCTTCGACCCATTTCGGATAGACCGCGCGCACCCCGGCCATGCCCTCTTCCACGTCACCGTGGCAGGAGGCACAGGATTTTCCCGCGGTCCCGTCGACCATATCCCATGCCTCGATCGCCTCATCGACGAAGATCATGCCGGGATTGTCGAAGTCGTCCATTTCCAGCGCCTGGGTTTCGTCTGTCCGGAAGGTCCAGCCAGAGCGAACCTCGTCCAGATGGCCGTCAAGATGCGCGGCCGCGTCGGTCCGTGTGACGATCCGGATATCGCCATTGATCACCAGATCGTCGTCGGGGCCAGCCACTGCGCCGCCGGCAACCAGTGCCAGCGCCGCAGCCATTGCCGTCATCGTCTTGAGCGATGTGTTGTTCATGCGTTTCCCTCCCTTGAAACGTACCCGGCGATCAGCCGATGGCGACCGACTTGGCTTCCTCGTAGACCGAGCCGTCGTCGTCGTACCAGGTGAACTTCATCTCGCCCGCCTCGGGGATGACCGCCTCGAACTCGAAGTACGGGTTGGTCGAAATCGCCGCAGCAAGTTCAACGTCGATCACGTTCTGCCCGTTGAAGTCGCAGGTGAAGCGGTTGATGATCGAGCGCGGGATGAGGTTGCCATCGCTATCCTTGCGTTGGCCGGACTCCATCTTGTGGCTGATCAGGGTCTTGATGACCACGGACTCGCCCGCTGCCGCCGATTTCGGGGCTTTCACGCGGGGCTTGACACCTTCTGCCATGTCTTCTGTCTCCTAGAAACTCTTAGCCGCCGCAGCCGCCGATGGTGACTTTCACGGTGTTCGCCGCCTGCACGAAGCTGCCATCGGCCATCTTGGCAACGGCGACAACGTCCTGTGTTCCGGCAAGGCGAATACGGGTGGAGGCGCGCTGCGCACCGGCCAGCGGTCCGAACTTGAACTTGGCGACATCCGGGGTCGGGTTGCCCGAGGCCAGCACGAGGATTTCGGTCGCGCCCGGCGCATCCACCTCGATCGGCACGGTGTTGCCGTTTTCCGCGATTTCGGGCGTGGTCAACGTCAGGCCACCGGACCCGACACTGGCACCGCCGGTGAACTGGGCGATCATGTCTTCGGCGGCGGCCATCGCGCCGCGGGCCGGAAGCAGCAGGGCAGCGGCAAGACCGGCACCGGCCGCCATCGCACCTCGTCTGGTAAACTCCATGTCTTATCTCCTTTTAAGGATGTGACCCCGCGACCGGGATCAGTTGTCCGAAAGCGTCATCAGATAGGCGAGGACATCCTCGATCTGCTGGGCCGACAGAAGCGGCTTGACCTCGCCCTCCAGCGGTTTGGAGGTGAAACCATCGGCAATCCGGTTGAAGCCGTCGACCTTGTAATAGGCCGGCATGACCGTCCCCTCGAACACGTTCTTGGAATTTGCGAGGATCCCGCGGATCATCGCCTCGGGGTAGCGGTCGGGCACGCCGTCCAGTTCCGGCCCGACCTCACCGTGGAACGGCACGTCATGGGCCATTTCCGAGATCACGTGGCAGGACACGCAATTGCCAAGGCTTTTAGTGCCCACGATCTTGCGACCGTTGACCGGATCGCCGGGCGTATCGGTCAGCGGTTCGGGGACAAAGCCGTACTCGTCGATCTTCAGGTCCTGCGGCGTAACCGTAACCTCGGCATGTGCAAGGCCAAGGCTCGCCGCGAGGCACAGGGCGCTGAGTGCCACCTTTTTCATGTTCAAGAATCCTCCCGTGTCTTCTCCCTGAACGGACATTAGCGGAGGTGTGCCATCGCATGCAATAACGAATAGAATTTTTTGCATACGAGAATTATTCCACCATTTCCGTCGCATAGCCGCAGAAAATACGGCTTTCAGATGTCAGTTACTTTCCTCGGCCATGGTCCGAGCGACGTATTTCTGGAAGTGCTCATCCCCCTCATAGCCCTTCTCAAGCACCCATTTCAGAAGCGACCGGGTGGTCCCCTTCCCGAACGCCCCCGGCATGGTGGCCACGGCGGCCTCGGCGGCGGTCCCACCCTCGGGCACCTCTTCGGGCATGAACATCAGCGTCGGCGTGAAGAACACGCCCCAACGCTGCGCCATTTCCTTTTCAGACAGCATCGTGCCGTCGAAATCGGTGACCTCGACATCGCCGAACAGGTTCATCTGCACGACGAAATAGTTGTCCTCGATCAGCTTGGAGATGCGCTCGTCTGGAAACACCTCCTCATGCATCTTCTTGCAGTAGATGCAGCCGCGCTGTTCCCAGATCACCAGCATGCGCTTTCCCTCGGCCCCGGCCTCGGCCAAGTCCTCCGACATGTCCTTGAAGGTGTCGCGCAGCCAGTCGGGCTTGTGCAGGCCGTCATCGCCCATGGGCGACGCGGCGAACACCGGCAGCGCCGCCGCCATGACGCCCGCGGCCAGAAGTGCTGTGAATTTCATCCTATACCTCCCTCAGATATGCCGACACTAACCGACGGTCGAAAACCACGGCACGTTGTTGATCATGAACTCGGCGATGTAGCTGACCGAATTCGTGGCGATCAGGACAGCAAACAGGATCAGCATCACCCCCATCGCCTTCTCGACATGGCCAAGATACTTCCTGTTTCGCTGCATCCACGCAAGGAATGGTTTCGCGAAGACCGCTGCAACCACGAAGGGCAGCGTCATCGCCAGCCCATAGACCAGCAGCAGCAGCGCACCCCGCGTGATATCGCCCATCCCCGAGGCCACCATCAGGATCGCGGCCAAGGCGGGCCCGACGCAGGGCGTCCAGCCAAAGCCGAAAGCCAGCCCCATCAGATAGGCGCCCAGAATCGTCGTGGGCTCCGCCTTCGATTCGATTCGCGCTTCCCGGTACAGGAACGGGATGCGCACCACCCCAAGGAAGTGCAGCCCGAAGACGAGCAGGATCAGCGCCGCGACATAGGACAATTCGTTCTTCCACGCCCGGAATTCCTGCCCCAGGGCCGTTGCCCCCATCCCAAGCAGCACGAAAATCGACGTCACGCCCAGCGCGAAGAAGATCGCCGAAATCACAAGCCTTTTCACCGCGCCGTGCGCAATCGCCCCGTCACCGCGCAATTCATGCATCGAGATGCCGGCCATGTAGCACAGGTAGAATGGAACGATGGGCAGGATACAGGGCGAGAGAAAGGACAGTATCCCCGCAATTGCCGCCCCACCATACGAGATCTCCAGCATCGAGGCCCTCCCTTGCCGTAGATGCGAAAACACATTACGATTTTTTAATGTAACGAGACGGTTCCCAATGAAACGAGTATTTTCGCCACTGCTTTTCGCCGTATGGGCGATTGCCGCGACCGCTGCGCCGGTGCGCGCCGATCTCGTTTTGGCAATGTTCGAGCAGTCGGGATGCGCCTACTGTATCATGTGGAACAACGAGATCGGGCCGATCTGGCCGAAGACGACCGAGGGAGAGGTCGCGCCTTTGCGCAAGTTCGATCTCAAGGCCCGGCTGCCGAAGGATGTGTCCCTCGTCAGCAAGCCGCAATTCACCCCAACCTTCGTGCTGTTGCGCGACGGGGTCGAGGTCGACCGGCTGGAAGGCTATCCGGGGGAGGACTTCTTCTGGGGGCTGATCGGGAACATGCTCAAGAAACAGCCCGAATGGGCAGATCACGCGGAAACGGGAGGACATGAGGGATGATTGGCAAGGCGGGGCTGGCGGCGGCACTGATGGTTGCGGGAAGCACGGCACAGGCCGAAGACGCATTCGTCGACTTCAAGGCCCTGAAGCCGGAGGTCGCGCTGAAAGCCGCGGTGGCCGCGATGACCCACTGCCGCGACGAAGGCTATCAGGTGGGCGTGGCGGTGGTGGACCGTTTCGGCACGATGCAGGCCTTCATACGCGACCGCTTTGCCGGGGCGCATGTCGAGGAAACCGCGCGGCGCAAGGCGTGGACCGCGGCAAGTTTTCGCACCGACACCATGGCGCTTGGGGATCTGACAGCGCCCGGCACACTCTTTTCAGGCATCCGCGATCTCAGCGAACCGCTGGCCCTTGGCGGCGGCGTGCCGATCGAACATGGCGGGTCGCTGGTGGGGGGCATTGGCGTCTCCGGCGCGCCGGGCCCCGATCTTGACGATGTCTGCGCAAGGCGGGGCATCGCGGCAATCGAGGAGGATATGGGCTTCTGACCGGCCCGGCTCCCGATATGGCTTCCGAATCCGCCCATAGCACCGGTTCCGGGTCCTTGCCGCAGCGCGAGGGCATCGAAGCCGAAGACATGATCGAGCATGCCGAAAGCGCCTCGAGCTTTCTCAAGGCGCTGTCGCACGAAGGCCGTCTGATGATCCTGTGCCATCTCTCGACCGGCGAGAAATCGGTGACGGAACTCGAAACGCTCCTGTCCTCGCGGCAGGCCGCCGTCAGCCAGCAACTGGCACGCCTGCGGCTGGAAGGTCTGGTCTCGCACCGCCGCGAGGGCAAGGCGATCTATTATTCGCTGGCGGACGAAAAGGCCCGCCGCATGCTGGAACTGATGCACGACATGTTCTGCAACGCACAGAACCCGCCGAAGGGGATCGGCTGACAGTAGGAACAGGGCCAGGGCTGCCGGCAGGAACGGCCCGGGCCGGGGAGGATGAATGGACATCATACCGCCGGGCGCCTGGGCGGCGCTCATCGGCCTTGTGACCGGCACGGTGCTGGGATTGGCCGCGCGGCTGGGCGATTTCTGCACGCTGGGCGCGATTGAAAGCGCCATCTACGGGGAAGACCAGCGCAGGTTGCGCATGTGGGGCGTGGTTCTGGGCACCGCGATCGCGGCAACCTATCTGCTGGCCTCGGTCGGGCAGATCGATCTGATCAAGACACCGTGGCACGGGATCAGTTGGAACCCGCTGGCCGGCGTCCTTGGCGGGGGTCTTTTCGGCTATGGCATGGCGCTGGCCGGCAATTGCGGCTTTGGCGCACTCGCCCGCTTTGGCGGGGGCGACCTGCGGTCGCTCGTCGTGGTCGTCGTGATCTCGATCTTCGGCTTTGTCACGCTGTCGGGGCCGCTGGCGCCCCTGCGCGACTGGCTGTTTCCGCAGGTCCCGTCGGATTCGATGCAGGGCTTCGCGCATCTTGCGGAAGCGACCTTTGGCATTCCGGCCCTTCTGTTTGCCCTGCTGGTCGCGGCCGGTTTCCTTGGCTGGGGGCTGAGCCACGGGCCCTTGCGCGAAGATCCCCGCCGCATCTGGTGGGGCGCAGGCGTGGGCCTTGCCATCGCCGGGGCGCTTTGGGGCACGTCGGTGGTGAACCACCTGACCCTTGGTGCGGTCGAAGTCGAGGGACATACCTTCACCGCCCCCCTCGGCCGGACGCTTCTGTGGCTGATGACCTCGTCGGCGGGCGGGCTTTCCTTCTCGGTCGGTTCGGTCATGGGCGTGATGCTGGGCGCATGGCTTGGCTCCCGCCGAAGTCGCAGTTTCCGGTGGGAGGCATGCGAGGACCCCCGCGAAATGGGGCGGCAGTTTTTGGGCGCCGCCCTGATGGGCGTGGGCGGCGTGGTCGCCCTGGGTTGCTCCATCGGACAGGGGGCGACGGCCTTTGCCACGCTGGCCTATTCCGCCCCGGTGACGCTGGCCGCGATCTATGCCGGGGCCTTCTTCGGGCTGAAACGCCTGATCGCCGGGTTCCAGCCGGATTGAGCGCAGCACCGACCACAGGCCGGATCGTCGCGCTGGATATGGCGCGCAGCGCGGCACTGCTGGGCATGGCCGTCTTCCATTTCGTCTACGATCTGGAGATGTTCGGCCATCTGCCAGCGCGCACGGCCACCACCGGCGGCTGGCGCGTGCTCTCGATTGCGGTGGCCGGGGCGTTTCTGTGCCTTGCCGGGGTCAGCCTTGTCCTCGCCCATGGAAACGGAGTCCGGTGGCGGGCCTTTGCCCGGCGCTTCGTCCGCATTGCAGGGGCGGCGGGGCTGGTGACGGCGGGCACTTATGTCGCGTTTCCCCACGGCTTCGTCTATTTCGGAATCCTGCATTCCATCGCTCTGGCCAGCCTGATCGGGCTGGCCTTCCTGCGGCTGCACGCGGGCGTTGCACTGGTCACCGCCGGTCTGGTCTGGCTGCTGCCACGGATATACCGCACCGACGCCCTGCCCGGGCCCTGGCTCGACTGGCTGGGGCTGTCCCACCACCCGCGGCCCAGCGTCGATTTCGAACCCGTCTTCCCATGGCTCGCCCCCTTCCTTCTGGGGCTGGCGCTGGCCCGGTTGGGACAGCAGGCGGGGGCCTGGGAACGCTTGCGGTCACACGACCCACCCGGCCTGCTTGCGCTGCTGGCATGGCCCGGGCGGCACAGCCTGATCCTCTATCTGGTGCATCAGCCCGTGCTGATCGCTCTTGTCTGGCTTGGCACCGCCGTCCTGCGATAACCGGTCAGACCGCGGTCTCATCCAAGGTTTCCGCAATGCCAGCATTTGGCGGGACCACGGGCAGCATGGCCGACAGGAGTTCGGCGGCCACAAAGGCGGCAATGACCTCGGGCCTTTTGTCCCCCTTTCCGGCCGCGCCAACGGGGCAAACCAGCCGCCCGTCGGACAAATCCGGCCGGGTATCCTCAAGAAAGTGCCGGAACCGCGCACGCTTGGTGGCCGACCCGATCATGCCAACATAGGCCGCGTCCCCGCGGGCCAGCGCCTCGGCCGCGAGCATGAAATCAAGCGCGTGATCATGGGTGAGGATCAGATAGGCGCCGGACGCCCCGGCATTCCGGATGACCTCTTCCGGCAAGACGCTCAGGTGGGTCTGAACCGCGGGCGTCACGCGTTTCAGTTCCTCGGGCCGGCTGTCGATGACGACCGTGCGAACCGGCAACAGCGACAGGCACGCCGCCACCGCCCGCCCCACATGCCCGGCCCCGAAGATGTGGACCGAAGGTCGGGTCGCCTGCGCCCGGTCAAGCCGCTGCAAAAGCGCAACCCGGCCCGCCGCATCCAGACGCCGGAACCCGATCTCCACGCGTCCCCCGCAGCACTGGCCGATCCCCGGACCAAGCGGCAGGTCCATCCGGTGCGTCACCTCTCCACGCAGCAGCATCCCCCGGGCGGCCTCGATCGTCCTGAATTCCAACTGCCCGCCGCCCACGGTCCCCATCACCTCGTCCGCCGCAACCAGCATCCAGCTTCCCGCCTCGCGCGGGGCAGAGCCCTGAACATCGGTGACACTGACCAGGATCACCTCCGCCATGCGGTTCAGAAATCGCCGCACGTCCTCGCCGCTGCGCATTGCCTCAGCCCCCGCGCAACCGCTCCACCGCCATCAGCACCCGTTCGGGCGTGGCGGGGGCATCCAGACGCGGGCATTCGCGGTAGTCGGCGATGCTGGCCACCGCCATCGACAGCGCCTCGAACACCGACATGGCCAGCATCAGCGGTGGCTCCCCCACGGCCTTCGAGCGCTTGATCGTCATCTCGCGGTTTTCCGACCAATCAGCGAGTGCGACGTTGAAGATTCGCGGCCGATCCGAGGCAAGCGGTATCTTGTAGGTCGAGGGCGCGTGGGTACGCAAACGGCCATTGTCGTCCCACCACAACTCTTCGGTGGTCAGCCACCCCATGCCCTGAATGAACCCGCCCTCCACCTGCCCACGATCAAGGGCGGGGTTCAGCGACCGGCCCACATCGTGCAGAATGTCCACCCGGTCCACCTGATATTCGCCGGTCAGCGTGTCGATGGACACCTCCGAACAGGACGCCCCGTAGGCGAAGTAGTAGAATGGGCGGCCCTTGCCCGCCGCGCGGTCCCAGTGGATATCGGGCGTCTTGTAAAAACCTGCCGCCGACAGGTGGACGCGTGCCGTATAGGCCTCTGCAATCAGCGTGTCGAAGGGGATTGCGGCGTCGCCGGCGCGCACTGCGCCGGGCGTGAACACGACCTGCCCCGCGGCTACGCCAAGCTTCTCGCCCGCAAAGGCCGCCAGTCGCGCCTTGATCTGGTTGCAGGCGTCCAGCGCCGCCATACCGTTCAGGTCCGACCCCGACGACGCCGCCGTGGCCGAGGTGTTCGGCACCTTCTCTGTCGTGGTCCTGGTGATCTTGATGCGGCCGATATCCACCTGAAACGCATCCGCCACCACCTGCGCGACCTTGGTGTTCAGCCCCTGCCCCATCTCTGTCCCGCCGTGGTTCAGATGGATCGACCCGTCCTTGTAGATGTGGATCAGCGCACCGGCCTGATTGTACCATGTCGCGGTGAAGGAGATGCCGAACTTGACCGGCGTCAGCGCGATCCCCTTCCGGATCACACCGCCCCTGGCGTTGTGGTCCAGCACCGCACGACGGCGGTCGGCATAGTCGGCGCTGGCTTCCAGCTCCGCCACCAGCCGCGGCAGGATGTTGTCCTCGACCCTCTGGTGATAGGGCGTGACGTCACCATTCAGCCCGTAGAAATTCGCCTTGCGCACCTCCAGCGGATCGCGGCCCAGCGCATAGGCGATCTCCTCGATGATCCGCTCGCCCGCCAACATGCCTTGCGGGCCGCCGAACCCCCGAAAGGCGGTGTTCGATACGGTGTTGGTCTTCATCGGGCGCGATGTCAGCCGGACATTGGGCAGGTAATATCCGTTGTCCACATGGAAGAGCGCCCGGTCGGTCACCGGCCCCGACAAATCCGACGACCAGCCGCAGCGCGCGGCCAGCGTCGCCTCCACCGCCTCGATCCGCCCGGCGTCGTCGAACGCCACATCATAGTCGATCAGGAAATCGTGCCGCTTGCCGGTGACGATCATGTCCTGATCCCGGTCGGGGCGGATCTTGACCGGGCGGTTCCAGCGTTTCGCCGCCAGCGCGGCCACGACGCAGAACAGGCTCATCTGGCTTTCCTTGCCGCCAAAGCCGCCCCCCATGCGCCGAACATTCACCACCACCGCATTGGCCGGAATGCCCAGCACCTGCGCCACCATGACCTGCGCCTCGGTCGGATGCTGGGTGGAGGCGTGAACCACCACCTCGTCATCCTCACCCGGCATGGCAAAGGCGATCTGGCCTTCCAGATACATGTGATCCTGCCCGCCCACGACCATTCGGCCCGACAGGCGGCGCGGTCCCGCGGCAAGGGCGGTATCGACGTCGCCCCGTTCCAGCTTCAGCGGTTCGGTGACATGGGGATAGCCCGCCGCCAGCGCGTCCTCGATGGTGGCCGCATGGGGCAGCGGGTCGATCTCGACCGTCGCAAGCGCCGCCGCATGTCGGGCCGCTTCACGGGTTTCGGCCACCACGGCAAAGATCGGCTGGCCATGAAACGCAACGACATCCTCGGCAAAGACCGGTTCGTCATGGGCATGGGTCGGACTGATGTCGTTCAGCCCCGGAATGTCGTCCGCGGTCAGTACACCGAAGACGCCGGGCGCAGCCCGAACCGCCGACAGATCGAGCGCGGTCAGGTGCCCATGCGCGACCTCTGCCAGCCCAAGGCAGGCATGGAGCGTACCCACCGGTTCAGGGATGTCATCGGTATACTCCGCGCGGCCCGAGACATGCTTGATGCCTGAATCGTGCGGATGGTCCTGGTGGACGGCGCCTCTGACCCCAGCGATCTGTTTCATTCCACGCCCTCCGCCGCCCGGTGCAGGCGAACGGTATCGGCACCCTCGGCGTGCTCCAGCCAGAACCGCCGGAACAGGTTCTGGGCGACCGTCATCCGGTAGGTTGAAGAGGCGCGCCAGTCGGTGATCGGAGTGAAATCGGCGGGCAATTCGGCAGCTGCGGCGATCAGGCTGTCTTCGACCCAAGACGCCCCGATCAGCGCGGCCTCTGCCGCCGTGGCCCGGCGCGGTGTCGCCGCCATGCCGCCGAAGGCGATGCGCGCCGCGCTGATCTTGCCGTCTTGCAACGTCACGTTGAAGGCCGCGGCGACGGAGGAAATGTCCTCGTCCCGCCGCTTTGAGACCTTGTAGGCGGCGTGCACTGCGCCCGGCGTGGGCTTCGGCACAAAGACGCTTTCCACGAACTCACCCGGCGCGCGGTCCTGCTTGCCATAGTCGAGGAAGTAGTCCTCCAGCGGCAGCGCCCGCCGCTTGTCCCCCTGCCGCAGGGTCAATTCCGCACCCAGCGCGATCAGCACGGGCGGCATATCCCCGATGGGGGACCCGTTGGCGATGTTGCCGCCAATAGTCCCCATGTTGCGCACCTGCCAGCCCGCGATACGGGAAAGGTAGTCGCGCAGATGCGGGAAGGACGAGCACAGCGGCCCCTCTGCCTCTGTATAGGTCGCGCCGGCGCCTATCCTCAGCCCGCCTGCCTCGGTCTCAACCTGACGCAACCCATCCAGATGCCCGATGAACACCGCCGGAGAAATCCGGCGCATCCCCTTGGTGATCCAGAGGCCGACATCGGTCGCCCCCGCCACCACCGTCGCGTCCGGATGCGCCGCCAGCACCGCCGCCAGATCGTCCACATCCGCGGGCAGGATCGCATGACTGTCGTCGCGGCCCACCTCCGCCCGTCGCCCGTCGCGAAGCGCACGCAGCCGGGCCAGGGCCGCCGCACGGCCCGACACAAGGCTGTCCTTGCGGCGATCCTCGTGACAGGCGGCCAGCGCAGCACGGACAATCGGCGCATAGCCGGTGCAGCGGCACAGGTTGCCCTGCAGGGCCGTCTCGATCTCGTCCTCGGAGGGTGCGGGGGTCGTCACCCTCAGCGCGGCCAGCGCCATCACGACCCCCGGCGTGCAGAACCCGCACTGGCTGCCATGATCGGCCACCATCGCGTCCTGCACGGGATGCAAGCCCCCCACGGCATCGGCCAGATGCTCCACCGTCACCACGTGGCATCCATCCAGCGAGGGCAGCAGCCGGATACAGGCATTGACCGGTTCATAGACCAGTTCCCCCGCTGCAATCCGCCCGACCAGAACCGTGCAAGCGCCGCAATCGCCCTCGGCACAGCCCTCCTTGGTGCCGGTCAGGCGTCGGGTCAGCCGCAGGAATTCCAGAAGCGTGTCCTCGGCCGCAACGGCATCCAGAACCACCGTCGCGTCGTTCAGCAGGAACCGGATTTCCCGGCGATGCTCCATGCCCGTTCCTTTCCCAGCGTCCCTCAGGCGGTCTCGGCCAGCCCCCCGAGATGACATAGCGCCTGCACGATCTCGTCCACGCCCTGACCATGGCGCAGCGCCGCAAAGATGGTTTGCCCGGTGCCGCGCATGCGCTTTGCGTCGCGCTCCATCACCGACAGATCGGCGCCGACATAGGGCGCAAGGTCCGTCTTGTTGATGATCAGCAGGTCCGACTTGGTGATCGCCGGGCCACCCTTGCGCGGGATCTCCTCCCCGGCGGCAACGTCGATGACGTAAAGCGTGATGTCGGCCAGTTCCGGGCTGAAGGTGGCAGACAGATTATCGCCCCCGGATTCTACCAGAACCACGTCGAGATCGGGGAACCTGGCCGACAGTTCGGCAATAGCGGCGAGGTTGATCGAAGCATCCTCCCGGATCGCGGTATGGGGGCATCCGCCCGTCTCCACCCCCTTGATCCGGTCAGAGGGCAGCACCTGCATCCGCATCAGCGCCTCGGCATCCTCCTGCGTATAGATGTCGTTGGTGACAACGGCGACGGACAGGTTCGGAGAAAGGGCGCGGGCCAATGCGGCGGTCAGCGTGGTCTTGCCGGCGCCCACCGGGCCGCCGATACCAACACGCAGGGGGCCATGGGGGGAACTCATGAGCGGAACAACCTTGAATACTGGGTTTCGTGCTTCATCGAACAAATGTCGGCCATGAAAGCGGAACTGGCAAGGTCATCAAGGCCCTGCCCGATGGCCCGTTCTGCAATACTCTCGCAAAGCGGTGTCAAGGCGGTCAGCACGCGCTGCCCGTCGGTCTGGCCGATGGGGATCAACCGGATCCCGGCAGAGACGAGGTTGGAGGTGAAAGCATGCAGATACATCTTTGCCGTCAACGCCAAGGGAACGTCCTGCAACCGCGCCGCCCGGCCCAGCGCGACCGGATAGGTGAACCCCGGCAGGTCGTCTCCCCAGACCTCGGCGGTGATCTGCGCGAAGGCCGCGCCCTGCCCCGTGGTTTCCAACAGACGCTCGGCAGAGGGTTGAAAGGCGCGCGCCTCGGCATCGATCCCGGCCAGCGCCGCCGGATCAGCGCGATAGGCCGCGGCCAGAAAGATCACGTCACAGCGGCCCGAACCGTGTTCCAGCACGTCGGCCAGCCAATCCTGCAACGCCGCGGCATCGCGCAACTGCCCGGCCTCGACCGCCCATTCAAGGCCGTGACTGTAGGTGAACGCGCCCACCGGATAGGCAGGCGACAGCCACTGCGCCAGTTTCAGTACCTGTGCGTCAGGGGTCATGGGGGTGGTCGTGCGCATGCCCATGCGCATGATCGTGACCATGCCCGTGGTCGTGGGAATGCCCGTGGTCATGGCCATGCGTTCGCCCGTGGCCATAGGCGCCACCCTCGGGGACGAAGGGCTCCTCCACCTCGCGCACATCGGCGCCGATCTTTTCCAGCATGTCGCGGATGACATGGTCGCGCTGGATCAGCAGGCGTTTGGGGTCGATCTGACAGGGCGTGTGACGGTTGCCGATATGCCAGGCGATCCGGGCCAGATCGTGGCCCCGGATTTCCAGAAGCGGCTCCACCGCCGCGCGCACCTTTATTGTCAGCCCGCCGGACAGGCACAGAATGTCGCCTTCGTTCAGCGAGGTGACCTTTGGCAGGTCCAGCAGGAAGGCCAGACCGCCATCGCTTTGCAGGCACTTGCGGCGCAGGAACCGGTCGTCATAGGTCAGCGTCACGCAATCGTCGGGCTTGCCGTCGATGCTGTCGCGGATCTCGTGTGCCACGGGAAGCGCGTTCATGCACGCCCCCGCGGCCCGGCCGGGCATCCCGGCGCGATCAGCGATAGTAAACGTCGCGGAAGGCGTGGTGCACGATCTTTCCGCGCGCGATCCCAAGCCGGCGAAGCTGTGCGTCGTTCATCGCCTGAAGGGAGCGGGCCCGGCGCAGATGGGGGTTTTCCTCTGCGATCTTGCGAAGCATCCGCATGACGCGGGCCATCAGGCCCGCTTGCGCAAAGTCCTGCGAATACTGTTCGGTTGTGGCGTCGGCATGTGCCATCGAGTGTTGTCCTGTCTGTTATCTTGCTCTCACCCAGAGCGCGTAGATAGGCAGGCAGACAGAGCGCCAAAACCGCCGATTCCCCATATCCGCGATGCAAAGACAACATGGCAGGATCTGCCCCGGGGGCAGATGAAACATATGGCGCCCGGTCCCCAGACAGGGGCCGATGGATGTTCAGCCGAACAGATCGCGGAAGACATAGCGCGGGATGTCGTCCCGCGTGATGCCGATCTGCGCCAACTGGTCGTCGCTGCAGGCATTCAGGTTCTGGATCTGACGCATGCGCGCACGGCGAAGGCCGTAGGGATTGACCCCCAGCCCAAGCCCCGCGAAGAACAGATCCAGCCGTTCGGACATGCCGCCGGGCACGTACTTGACCGTCATGAATGGCGTTGCCATCGGAAACCTCCGTCGTACTCAACAATACAGGTTTCCCCCCTTCGGTCTTAAGATAGGGCTTACGACGGGGTCGGCCCATTGCCGACACGGCCTGTTCGCTCCGAAAATGCTGCGCTGCGGCGAAATTGGGCGCAATTTCCATTTTCTGCTCAGAACATGAAATACCGTTGCGCCATCGGCAGCACTTCGGCGGGCTGGCAGGTCAGCAATTCGCCATCGGCGCGCACCTCATAGGTTTCGGGGTGCACCTCGATCTCGGGCGTCGCATCGTTCAGGATCAGGTCCTCCTTGCCGATGTTGCGGGTGTTCGCCACGGCAACCGTCTGCTTGGCCAGGCCCAGCGCATCGCCGATCCCCTCTGCCTGTGCGGCGGCCGAAACGAAGGTCACCGCCGATGCCTCCAACGACCGGCCGAAAGCGCCGAACATCGGGCGGGTATAGACCGGCTGCGGCGTGGGGATGGAGGCATTGGGATCGCCCATCTGCGCACAGGCAATCGTGCCTCCGATCAGCACCATGTTCGGCTTGACCCCGAAAAACGCGGGGTCCCACAAGACAAGGTCGGCGCGCTTGCCTTCCTCGATCGATCCGATCTCGTGCCCGATGCCGTGGGCGATGGCCGGGTTGATCGTGTATTTCGCCACGTAACGACGAACCCGGTAGTTGTCGTTGTCGCCGGTTTCCTCTGCCAACCGGCCCCGCTGTTTTTTCATCTTGTCGGCGGTTTGCCATGTGCGGATGATGACCTCGCCCACCCGGCCCATCGCCTGGCTGTCGGACGCGATGATCGAGAACGCCCCCATGTCGTGCAGGATATCCTCGGCCGCGATGGTTTCGCGCCGGATGCGACTTTCGGCAAAGGCCACATCCTCGGGGATCGACTTGTCGAGGTGGTGACAGACCATCAGCATGTCCAGATGCTCTTCAAGCGTGTTCACCGTGAAGGGGCGCGTGGGGTTGGTCGAGGACGGCAGGACGAAGTCTTCGCCACACACCTTGATGATGTCGGGCGCGTGGCCGCCGCCGGCCCCCTCTGTGTGGAAGGCGTGGATGGTGCGGCCCTTCATGGCCTTGATGGTGTTCTCGACGAACCCGCTTTCGTTCAGCGTATCGGTGTGGATCATCACCTGCACGTCCATGTCGTCGGCCACGGACAGGCAGCAGTCGATGGCGCCGGGCGTCGTGCCCCAGTCTTCGTGCAGTTTCAGCGAACACGCCCCGCCCTTCACCTGCTCCACCAAGGCAGCGGGCAGCGAGGCATTCCCCTTCCCCGCGAAGGCCAGGTTCATCGGAAACGCATCGGCCGCTTGGAGCATCCGCCCGATATGCCACGGCCCCGGCGTGCAAGTGGTGGCGAGCGTCCCGTGCGCCGGACCGGTGCCGCCCCCCAGCATGGTGGTCAGGCCCGAATGCAGCGCATCGTCGATCTGCTGGGGACAGATGAAATGGATATGGCTGTCGAAACCACCCGCGGTCAGGATCTTGCCCTCGCCCGCGATAGCCTCTGTCCCCGGGCCGACGATGATGTCGACACCGGGTTGGGTGTCGGGGTTGCCCGCCTTGCCGATCTTGGCAATGCGCCCATCCTTCAGCCCGACATCGGCCTTGTAGATGCCCGTATGATCGACGATCAGCGCATTGGTGATGACGGTATCGACCGCCCCCTCGGCGCGGGAGGTCTGGCTTTGCCCCATCCCGTCGCGGATCACCTTGCCGCCGCCGAACTTCACCTCTTCCCCATAGGTGGTGAAATCACGCTCCACCTCGATGATGAGATCGGTGTCGGCCAGCCGCAGCCTGTCCCCGGTGGTGGGGCCGAACATTGCGGCATAATCGGCACGGGAGATTTGCTTGGGCATGGGCTGTCCCTCGTCAGTTCATCAACAGGCGGAGGTCTTCGGTCCGCCGCTCGGTCAGGCGTTTCAGGCAGTCATAGTGGATAAGCGGCGCGATGGAGCCGCCCTCGAACGGGGCCCGCTCCGCGGCACAGGCGGCATCGCGGAACGCGATCCATTTCCGTTGGGCATCCAGCAGCAATGCACCTGCGCCCATCTGATCCATTGCCTGCTTGGCCCCGGGCCAGACCGCGTTCAGTTCCGCATCCGCAGCGGTATAGGCGCTGGCGGCGCACTGGTTCATCTCGGCCTGTGTCATGCCCGGGCACGCGGCCAAGGCAGGACCGACATGGCCGATCAGCACCGCAAGGGCCAAGGCGACCAACCCGGCCGGACGCCCGGGGATCCCAGACCGACCGGCTTTGACGCTGCTATCTGGCTCCATGTCGGCCCACACCCGGTTCCTGTCTCACTCGTCCTTGTCGGACGGCGCGTTGCCCGCTTGCGGCATCACCGGCGGCTGGGCCGGTTTGCGGCGGGCGCGGGTTTTCGTCGTTGCGGCAGCGCGCGCGGCCGCCGGTTTGGCGGCGGCCTCCCCTGACGCCTTCGCCGCGGGGGCAGGCTTTCGGGCCGCCGGCGCGGTCCGCTTGCGCACAGGGGGCTTCTTGACCGCCGGTGTCGCAGGCATCGCCGGCGGTTCAGACGGCGCAGCAACCCGCGCGGCCGGGGGCGTCTCGACCTCCGCTTTGGGTTCCGCACCATCGGGCTGCACGACCTTCAACGCCGCGGGGGCAGCTGGCCGAGGCGCAGGACTGCTGGCCAATGCGGCGCTGGCTTCAAGGTTAAGATCGTCCACATTGTCCCCTTTGCCGATGGCCGCATCGGCGGTCAGCGGATCGATGGTGCCGGCCTCTGCGATGATGATCCAGGGGTTCGCCTTCAGCATCAGCTCGGTCATCATCTGGAAGACGCGCATTTGCTGCTCGAACATCGAATTCACGGCCCAGAACGGCGAGAACGCGGCATAGAAAGGCGGGGTTGGGTTGCAGGTCATTGATCTGCCTCCTTCGTCGTGGATGGACCGATCAAAGATCGCCCATCACCTGTTGGTTGAAACCGAAAACACGGCGGGCACCGGAAATGGGGATAAGCTGAACCTCTCGCCTCTGCCCCGGCTCGAACCGCACCGCGGTCCCGGCAGCGATGTCGAGCCGCGTACCGCGCGCCACGTCCCGGTCGAAGTCGAGCGCGGGGTTGGTTTCGGCGAAATGATAGTGGCTGCCGACCTGAACCGGGCGGTCGCCCGTATTGGCGACCATCACGGTGATGGCCTGCCGCCCCTCGTTCAGGGTCAACGCTCCCTCCGCCGGAAACAGCTCTCCGGGGATCATTTCCGCACCGTCAGCCACACCAGCGCGGCCCCACCGGCAACAAGCGATGCGGCCAGCAGCAGCATGCCAGCCCCGATCCCGTGGGGATGCAGATGGGCGCCTTCATGCGCAAGCGCGGGGGCGGCGGCGACGATCAGGGGGAGAACGATCAGCTTTTTCATCGGGAACCTCGTCAGCGGATAGGGTTGTGAACGGTGACAAGCTTGGTGCCGTCGGGAAAGGTTGCCTCGACCTGCACCTCGTGGATCATCTCGGGGATGCCGTCCATGCACTGGTCGCGCGTGATGACCTCGGCGCCCGCCTGCATCATGTCGGCCACGCTGCGGCCGTCCCGGGCCCCTTCGACAACGGCATCGGTGATCAGGGCCACGGCCTCCGGGTAATTCAGCTTCACGCCACGGGCGAGCCGTTTGCGCGCAACCTCGGCGGCCATGGCGACAAGCAGCTTGTCTTTCTCTCGGGGGGTCAGTTGCATCTCAGGTCATCCACGATCTTGGAATGGCATCCTCGGTCAGGCGCATGAGAACCGGCAAAAGCGCCTTGCGCAAGTCGTAACCGTCACCCGCCAGCAGGCGCAACGCCAGAAGACCGGGCCGGATCAGGCTGACCCCGCCGGTATCGGGCAGAAGCGCGCGCAAGGGGGCCAGATGGGCGTCCGCCTCGGGCGCGGCGAAGACGACGCTGGCCATCGCCCCGGCCCCGGCGCCCACACCGCGCCGCGATAGACGTGTCGAAACATCGCCGGACAGCCGCACGGCATCCAGATACAGCGGTGCACCCGACTGCCGAATCTCGATCCGGTCGCGGAATTCCGCCTCGCTCAGCACTTCGCCCATCGCGGTGCGGCCGAAAATGACCGGCTCCACCAAAAGAACCCGCGCACCGGGGGCCAGCTCGACCGTAAGCGTCCGGTGCAGCGCAGAGCCCCGATAGAGGATCGTTTCCTGCGGCAACCAGTCGAGCCGCGCGCCGGTCTCGACGATCAGCCGGTTCTGCACCTGCGCAACCTCGCCCGGCTGCGCAAGATAGGCGCGTTCGGCTGCCTGCGTGGTGAAACGAAGATGACTGCCCTGCCCCGCCATCGCATCGGTCGTGAAACGGTCCCCGCCCGTCAGCCCGCCAGCGGTGTTGATCAGGATCGAGTCGAGCGCTGCGCCTTGCCGATTGGGGAACAACGCCTTGAAGGCCCCGGATTGGCGAAGCGTGGCAAGCACCGTGCCATCCGGCCCCGCTTTGCTGCCAACCATCACCGTCCCGCGCGCACGCGGCTGCGCACAGGGCTGATCGGACTCGCGCATTTTCACCTGAAAGTTGATACGCCCAACCCCCGACATCGATCTTCGCCATCTTGTCACGCAACGACGCTGCACATGCACGGTAAATCGGCTTTTGAATGTGGATTCGCACGAAAAGCGCCCGCGAATAACGCAACTCCGCACCGATCGCATACAATTTGCGCAAAACGCCTTCTGGTCGCGTTTTTTGAAGCGGTCGAAACCTGAGCGCAATTGCTCCCGGGGATGCACGCGGAAACTCTGCGCACGCCTCGGGACGGCGGTTCGACACTGCCGCACAAGGGGGTGTGTGATGATCGACGGGACAGGAATCGCGACAGGTCGTCACATGGGATGCAACATGAACAGTTGCAGGCCGCGAAGCTGGGGAATTTGCGCCACAACCGCGCGAGCCGCCCCCCTTTGGCCGGTTCTGCGCGGAGGACAACATGAAGACAGTCAAGACCATGCTTGCCGGGGCAGTCGCCCTGAGCGCCATCGCCTTGCCGGCCTGGGCCGCGGACACCATCAAGGTGGGCGTCCTGCACTCTCTTTCGGGCACGATGGCGATTTCGGAAACCACGCTGAAAGACACCATGCTGATGCTGATCGACGAGCAGAATGCCAAGGGCGGCGTGCTCGGCAAACAGCTTGAGGCCGTGGTGGTCGATCCTGCATCCGACTGGCCGCTTTTCGCGGAAAAGGCGCGCGAGCTGCTGACCGTGCAGGATGTCGACGTGATGTTCGGCTGCTGGACCTCGGTTTCCCGCAAATCGGTTCTGCCGGTGATCGAAGAACTGAACGGCCTGCTGTTCTACCCGGTGCAGTACGAGGGCGAGGAAAGCTCCAAGAACGTGTTCTATACCGGTGCCGCGCCGAACCAGCAGGCGATCCCGGCGACGGACTATTTCCTTGAGGAACTGGGTGTGGAGAAGTTCGCCCTGCTTGGCACCGACTATGTCTATCCGCGGACCACGAACAACATTCTTGAAGCCTATCTCAAGGACAAGGGAATCGCCGAGGAAGACATCTTCGTCAACTACACCCCCTTCGGCCATTCCGACTGGTCCAAGATCGTGGCCGACGTCATCGCGCTGGGCGCCGACGGCAAGAAGGTGGGCGTGATCTCCACCATCAACGGCGACGCCAATATCGGCTTCTACAAGGAACTGGCCGCGCAGGGTGTGTCGGCCAATGACATCCCCGTCGTCGCCTTCTCGGTCGGGGAAGAAGAACTTTCCGGCCTCGACACCACCAACCTTGTCGGTCACCTCGCCGCGTGGAACTACTTCCAGTCCGCCGAATCCGACGCCAACGAGGCGTTCATCGAAGCTTGGAAAGCCCGCATGGGCGAAGACCGCGTCACCAACGACCCGATGGAGGCCCACTATATCGGCTTCAACATGTGGGTGAACGCGGTCGAAGCGGCCGGCACGACCGATGTCGATGCCGTGCGCGAAGCCATGTGGGGGCAGGAATATCCCAACCTTACCGGTGGCACCGCCGTGATGGGTGTGAACCACCACCTGTCCAAGCCCGTTCTGATCGGCGAGATCACCGAGGACGGCCAGTTCGACATCATCAGCGAAACCGAGGAAGTGCCGGGCGATGCCTGGACCGACTACCTGCCGGACTCCGCGGTGCTGAAATCCGACTGGAAGACGCTGGACTGCGGGATGTTCAACACCGAGACCAACACCTGCGTGCAGATCAAGTCCAACTACTGATCTGACCGGCTTCAGGGGGGCGGGTCGCCCTGCCCCCCGACCTTTCCCACAGGCAGACCCCGCATGCGCATTCTTCTTGCCGCCCTTCTTCTTGTCGTCTCGATGGCCGCGGCCGCTCTGGCACAGGACAGCCCGATCCAGCAGCTTTTGCAGGACAACCGCCAGCTCATCGAAAAGAGCTCGCGCAAGACGATCGGGCCGGCCATCGACGCCCTGCGTGACAGCGGCCTGCCCGCAGCCCAGACCGTGCTGGAACGATGGCAGGCCAAGGAGATGTGGCAGCGCGAGGAAGACGGCCTGTTCTTCTTTGCCGAAAAGATCGACTCCAAGACCTACCGCCTGATCGACATCGCCACCGGCGCGCCGGTCGGTACATATGACAAGGGCGATCTGGAGCAGTTGAAACCCAATAGCGGTATCCGCGGGATGATCGGCGCGGCGCTGGTGCAGTTCCAGTTGAACGACCCCGATCCGGCAAAGCGGGTCGAGGCGCTGGATGCCATTGCCCGCGATGCCGAGGCGAGCCACCTTGACGCCCTGCGCCGCAGCATCTACGGCGAAGCCAACGCTGCACTCAAGGCCCGCAAGGAACGTCTGGAACGCCTGCTGACCATCGCCTATGACGATGACCCCGCGGCGCGCATCGCCGCCATCGAAAGCTTTTCCGGTGATCTGGGCGTCGATGCCCGCGCCGCCCTGAACCCGCTGGTCGCGACCACCCGTGCCGTGACGACGGGCGCCCCGCCGGCCGGGGAAAACGTGGCGCGCACCCTGACGCCCGGCAGCGCCGATTTCACGGAAGACGAGGCCTATGCCCTTCTGGTTGACGCAGGCCTCGCCCCGCCGCGCCTGACATCCGACGCCAAGCGTGCCGCCCTTGCCGCCCATGTCGAAGATGGCCGGGTCGGTGGCGTGCCGCTGCATGAACTGGATACCGAGGCCGACCGCGACCGTGCCTACACCGCCCTGGCCTTCGCCGGGCTGGTCCCGCCTGCGGCCAGCGACGGAGAGGCCGCCGCAGCGCTGGAGGCCCACACCTTCTACGAACGCTATGCCGAGCCGGACCCCGCCGTCACCGCCGCCGCCAATGCCACGCTGGAATCCATCACGTTCCGCGTGGGGTTCAACCAGTTCGCCGATCTGATGCTGGATGCACTCTCGCTCGCCTCGATCTATTTTCTTGCCGCTATCGGGCTTGCCATCACCTTTGGCGTGATGGGCGTGATCAACATGGCCCATGGCGAGTTCATCATGATGGGCGCCTATACCGGCTTCGTCGTCCAGCAGTTCATTCCCAACTACACCGTCTCGATCCTTGTCGCGCTGCCGCTGGCCTTCGCCGTGACCTTCGCCGCGGGCGTCGCAATGGAACGGCTGGTGATCCGCTGGCTGTACAACCGCCCACTAGAGACGCTGCTGGCGACCTTCGGAATCTCGATCGCGCTGCAGCAATTGGCCAAGAACATCTTCGGCACGCAGGCGCGCCCGCTGACCTCCCCCGACTGGCTGGATGGCGCGCTGCAGATCAACGACGTTGTCTCGATCAGCTATATCCGCATCGCGATCTTCGTGCTTGCGCTGGCCTTCCTCGCGCTCTTCCTGTTCATCATGCGCCGCACCCGGCTGGGGCTGGAGGTACGTGCGGTGACGCAGAACCCGCGCATGGCGGCTTCGATGGGCGTCAATCCCGACCGGATCAACATGCTGACCTTCGGGCTGGGCTCTGGCATCGCAGGCGTGGCCGGTGTGGCTATCGGGCTCTACGCCAAGGTCACGTCGGAACTTGGGCAGGACTACATCGTCCAAAGCTTCATGACCGTGGTCGTGGGCGGCGTCGGTAACATCTGGGGTACGCTTCTGGGCGCGACGCTGATCGGCTCGCTCCAGAAAGGGATCGAATGGCTGAACCCGTCCAACACACTGGCCGCGCAGACCTACATGATCCTCTTCATCATCCTGTTCATCCAGTTCCGGCCGCGGGGCATCATCGCCCTGAAGGGCCGCGCGGCGGGGGATTGATCGCCATGGCTGCACCTTCTTCTTGGGAAAAATACCCAAATCCCGCCGGGGCCACACAAGCAAACGCCGGGGGGCGCACAGCATGAGGAAAAGCTTCATCGCCCGAAACCCGTCGGTCCTGATCTTCCTGGCCGCGCTCGCCGCCTTTACCCTCGCCGTGACCCTGCTGGGTGAGGGCACGGGGACGGGCCTGATCTCCACCAGTTTCGTCAAGACGCTGGGCAAGACGCTGTGCCTGTGCCTTGTTGCCATCGCGATGGATCTGGTCTGGGGCTACACGGGCATTCTTTCGCTGGGCCATTTCGCCTTTTTCGGCATCGGCGGCTACATGGTCGGGATGTGGCTGATGTATGCGCGAACGGAAAGCATCGTGGCCTCCTCGCTCGCGCAGGCCGAGATCCCGCCCACGCCGGACGAAATCCGCGACGCCATCGCCACGCAGATCTTCGGCGTGGTTGGCGGGAACGAGTTTCCTGCAATCTGGGCCTTTGCCCATTCCCTGCCGATCCAGTTGGCCCTGGTGGTACTGATCCCCGGTCTGCTGGCGCTGGTGTTCGGCTGGCTGGCGTTCCGCAGCCGCGTCACGGGCGTCTACCTGTCGATCCTGACGCAGGCGATGACGCTGGCGCTGGCGCTGTACCTGTTCCAGAACGACAGTGGTCTTCGCGGCAATAACGGGCTGTCGGGCCTTCAGAACATTCCCGGCGCCGACAACGTGCCGCAATCGCTGATCTCGATCTGGTTCTTCTGGGCCTCGGCTGCGGCGCTGGCCATCGGCTATGTTCTGGCGGCCTTCGTCGTGTCGGGCAAATTCGGCAGCGTGATCCGCGGAATTCGAGACGACGAAGCGCGGGTGCGGTTCCTTGGCTACTCGGTGGAGGGATACAAGCTCTTCATCTTCACCCTGACCGCGGTGATCGCTGGCGTTGCCGGGGCGCTGTACTACCCGCAGGCGGGCATCATCAACCCCGCGGAAATCGCCCCCATCGCGTCGATCTACCTTGCCGTCTGGGTCGCGATCGGGGGCCGCGGGCGGCTTTACGGTGCCGTGATCGGCGCGGCCTTCGTGTCGCTTTTGTCCACATGGTTCACCGGCGGACAGGCGCCGGATGTGCCCTTGGGGTTTTACACCGTGAAATGGGTGGACTGGTGGCAGATCCTGCTGGGGCTCAGCTTCGTGCTGGTCACGCTGTTTGCGCCAAAAGGGATCGGCGGGCTCTTTGACCTGATCGGCGGGCGGCATGCGCCCGACCGTCACGGCGCTGACCTCGGCCCGGATCGGGGCGCCCTTCGCGAACAGGAGGCCGAGCAATGACCGCGCTACTAGAGGTTTCCGGCGTCTCCGTCAGCTTTGACGGGTTCAAGGCGATCAACAACCTGTCCTTCCAGATCGGGCCGCGCGAATTGCGGGCGATCATCGGGCCGAACGGCGCGGGCAAGACCACCTTCATGGACATCGTGACCGGCAAGACGAAACCCGATGAGGGCCGCGTGCTGTGGGGTGAGTATTCCAAATCGCTGCTCAAGATGAACGAAAGCCAGATCGCCCGCGAAGGCGTCGGCCGGAAGTTTCAGCGCCCGACCGTGTTCGAGGATCAGTCGGTGTTCGACAACCTGCTGATGGCCCTTCGGAAGGACCGCGCCCCGTGGTCGGTGCTGTTCTATCGTCAGAACGCGGCGGACAGGATGCGGGTCGAAGATCTGGCCGATGAAATCGGCCTGGCCGATCAGTTGCCGCGCAAGGCGGGGGAGTTATCCCACGGCCAGAAGCAATGGCTGGAGATCGGCATGCTGCTGGCGCAGGAACCGCGGCTTCTGCTGGTCGACGAACCGGCCGCGGGCATGACGCTGGCGGAACGCGAACACACCACCGACCTGCTGAAAGAGGCCGCAAAGACCCGCGCCGTCGTGGTGGTGGAGCACGACATGGAATTCGTCCGCCGGCTCGACTGCAAGGTCACGGTGCTGCACGAAGGCTCGGTGCTGGCAGAAGGCAGTCTCGACCATGTCACGAAGAACCAACAGGTGATCGATGTGTATCTGGGGCGCTGAGCGATGCTGAAGACGACCGGTTTGACGCTGCATTATGGCGGCTCGCAGATCCTCCACGGGATCGACATGGAAGCCGCGGCGGGCCAAGTGACCTGCGTCATGGGCACCAATGGCGTGGGTAAGACGAGCCTTCTCAAGGCGATCTCGGGCACCCATCCACGCTCTGGCGGAAGCGTGGAACTGAACGGGGCAGAGGTACCGCGCGTGCCGGCCCAGGGCATGGCGCGACGGGGCGTCGGCTATGTGCCACAGGGGCGTGACATCTTCCCCTTGCTGACCGTGCGGGAAAACCTTGAAACCGGCTATGCCTGCCTGCCGAAATCCGAGCGTTTCGTGCCCGACGAAATTTACGAGCTGTTCCCGGTGCTGAAAGAGATGACCGGGCGGCGCGGGGGCGATCTGTCCGGCGGGCAGCAGCAGCAATTGGCGATCGCCCGGGCGATGATCACCAAGCCGAAGCTGCTTTTGCTGGACGAGCCGACCGAGGGCATCCAGCCCAACATCATCCAGCAGATCGGCCGCGTGATCGAATATCTGCGCGATCAGGGGCGGATGGCCATCGTGCTGGTGGAGCAGTATTTCGAATTCGCCTACGGGCTCGCCGACCGGTTCTACGTGATGGAACGGGGTGCCGTGACGCTTGAGGGGGCCAAGGCGGACCTGGCGAAGGAAACGCTGGTGAAGGCTGTGTCGGTCTGAACTTTCTTTCCCCTGCAAGTAAAAAGAAAGCAAAACGCCGCCCGAAACGGGCGGCGTTCTTCATTAGACGAACTGTTACCGCGGCAGGCTACCTTCCCCGCGCCCCGACATGCCGCCAGAGACCTCCTCGGTCGCCTCGTCGGCCAGTTCTTCCGGCAGGACGAGGTTCAGCACGATGGCAATCAACGCGGCGGGCAGCAGGCCACTTGTCATCAGGATGCGCAGCGTGTCGGGCAGGTATTGCACCGCCTTGGGGTCGAGTTGCAGGCCAAGGCCCACCGACAGCGCAATCGCGAAGGTCACCATGTTCCGGCGGTTCCAGTTCACGTCCGAAAGCATGGAGATACCGGCGGCCACGACCATGCCGAACATCACGATCACACCGCCCCCCAGAACCTCGATCGGGATGGTGCGGATCACCGCGCCGACCTTGGGGACCAACCCGCAGACGATCAGGAAGAGGGCACCGATGGTCACCACGTGGCGGCTCATCACGCCGGTCATCGCGATCAGGCCCACGTTCTGGCTGAACGACGTGTTGGGCAACCCGCCAAAGACACCGGCAATGGCCGTGCCGAAGCCGTCAGCGAAGGTCGCACCCTGAATCTCCTTGTCGGTCGCCTCGCGCCCCGCGCCGCCCTTGGTGATACCGGAGACATCGCCGACGGTTTCAACGGCCGACACGAAGGCCATCAGGCAGAAGCCGACAATCGCCGCGACGCTTACCTCGAACCCGTATTTGAAGGGCATCGGCACCTCGAATAGTGCAGCGCGGCCCCAGCTTGTGGTGATGCCGTCGATTGTGACCATGCCCATCATCAGCGCATAGAGGTAACCGACCACGATACCCACGGCCACCGCTGACACAGAGATCAAGCCGCGCGTGAAGAATTTAAGCGCGAGCGTCACGAAGATCACGACCAACGCGGCGGACCAGTTCAACAGGCTGCCATATTCCGGCTTGTCGATGGCCGGCACGCCGCCCGCGGCATACTGAATGCCGACCTTGACCAGCGCCAGACCGATCATGGTTACGACAAGGCCCGTCACAAGCGGCGGCAGGGCAAAGCGGATCTTGCCGATGAAGGTGCCAAGGAAGGCATGGAACAACCCGCCGATCAGCACACCGCCGAACAGCGCAGGCAGCGCCTCGACCCCCTTGCCCGCGACCAGCGGGATCATGATCGGGATAAAGGCAAAGCTGGTGCCCTGAACGATGGGCAGCCGCGCCCCCACGGGGCCAAGGCCGATGGTCTGAAACAGCGTCGCGACCCCGGCAAACAGCATCGACATCTGGATCATGTAGGTCATGTCCGGAAAGCCTTGCGCACCCGCGGGCGAGCCGAAGCCGAAGCCGGCGGCCCCGGCGATGATGATCGCGGGCGTCACGTTTGACACGAACATCGCCAGCACATGCTGGATACCCAGCGGCACCGCCTTGTGGATCGCGGGTGTATAGTTCGGATCGCGGAGCTGCTCCGGCGTTCCGATGGAGCTGTCTGCCATCAGTTGGTCTCCCTGTTGTGGTGGCCACCCCTCAACCCAGGGTGACGGTCAAAGGCCGGCTCAGGCGGTGCTCCTCCAGGTTTCCTCCCTCTCCGATACGGTCGATGACCGCGAAGAGGCCGGAACCGGAAATCGGGCACAGAACGCCATGCCAAGTGTTCCGTGCGATGTTCACTGCTTGATGGTCGCCCGCAACGAAGGCCCGGGGCGTTCCCGGCACCCCGCCTTCGTCTGCCGCAACAATGACCAGAAATCGTGCACCCTGCATCGGAATGAAGCATTGGGAGCCCAGCGGATGCCGTTCCAGGAAGTCGCACTTGTACGGCAGGTCCCGGATCTGTGCGTCGAACAGGCTGATCCCCGGCCGCCCATCCACGATGTCGAGCGTCGCCAGATCGGTGAATCGGCGGCACGCGCCCTGGTTGATCGTGACGAAATCGCCACCGGTCTCGATCACCTCACCGAACGGGGCAAAGGCCTCTGCCGTGATGGGCTCTGCCGCCAGCATCCTCACAGCCCCCCGGGCGTCAGTGCGGGGTGCCGGTTCACGTCCTTGTAGAGCAGATAGCGGAATCGCCCCGGCCCGCCCGCGTAACAAGCCTGCGGGCAGAAGGCACGCAGCCACATGAAATCGCCCGCCTCGACCTCCACCCAGTCGCGATTCAGCCGATAGACCGCCTTGCCCTCCAGCACGTAGAGCCCATGCTCCATCACATGGGTTTCCTCGAAGGGGATCGAGGCGCCCGGCTCAAAGGTAACGACATTGACGTGCATGTCGTGGCGCATGTCGTCGGGATCGACAAAGCGGGTCGTGGCCCAGCGCCCCTCGGTCCCCGGCATGGGACTGGGGGCAATGTCGGTTTCAGTCGCGAACACGGGCTCGGGAAGGTCGATACCGTCGACAGCCTGATAGTGTTTGCGAATCCAGTGGAACCGGGCCGGTGCTGTGCCGGGATTGGTCACTGTCCAGCCGCTGCCCGCGGGAAGATAGGCATAGCCCCCCGGCCCCAATGCGCGGGTCTGACCGGCCACTGACACGGCAATTTCACCTTCGACCACGAAAAGCACGGCTTCAGCGCCTGCATCGGGTTCTGGGCGATCACTACCGCCGCCGGGGGCGACCTCCATGATGTATTGCGCAAAGGTCTCGGCAAACCCGGTCAGGGGCCGCGCGATGATCCAGGCCCGCGTGCCCCCCCAGTGCGGCAGGTTGCTGGTGACAATGTCGCGCATCACGCCCTGCGGGATCACGGCGTAGGCCTCGGTGAAGACGGCGCGGCCAGTATGAAGCTGGCCTTGCGGCGGCAATCCGCCGGGGGGAGTGGCATAGGTCGGGGTCTGCACGGTGGTCTCTGGCCTCAATTCGGTCTGGGGTTGCTGGCCGGCGCCCGCAGGTCTTCGATCAGCGTACCGGCCGCGGCAATCTCGTCCTCATGCGGCCAGTCGCGGAACGGTTCGGCTAGACCGGCCTCGTACCACTCGACCATCGCCGGATGGACCAGCAGGGTTTCGGCATAGGTCGCCGCAGCGGCAGAGAGCTCCAGCCCATAGGTCTGAACGCGGAAGGCCACCGGGCAGAAAAAGGCATCGGCGGCAGTGAAACTCTGCCCCGCGAGGTAGGGACCGCCAAACCGGTCGAGCCCTTCGGACCAGAGCGCATCGAGCCGGACAAGATCGGCCGCGACAGCCTGCCGGGCCGCGTCACCAAGCGCGACGCGGATACCGACATTCATGCCGCAGACCTGCCGAACAGCAGAGAACCCTGAATGCATCTCTGCCGTGGCAGAGCGGGCGAAGGCGCGGGCCGCGCGATCCTCGGGCCATATGCCGGGATGCGGCTCCGCCAGATACTCTGCGATGGCAAGGGAGTCCCAGATGGCGAGATCGCCGTCTTTCAGCAGCGGGACAAGCCCGGTTGGCACGTGCGTGCGATACGCGGCCCATGCGGCCTGGTCATGGAAGGGAACCAGTGTCTCCTGAAACGGGATACCGTGGGCCTTCATCAGCACCCACGGCCGGAGCGACCATGAACTGTAGTTCTTGTTGCCTATGAAAAGCTGGTACATGGCACACCCTCCCCTTTCTCGATCCGGACGCCTGCGCGGGCAGGCACCCCCGCCCGACGCCTCAGCACGGTAGCATGTCTTTCAGGCGATGCAGCGCGATGCGTTCGACCTGGCGGCAGGCCTCGGCAAACTCGCTGTCCGCGTCATTTTCAAGCCGACGCTCGAACGCCGACAGGATCGACGCCTTGTCATGGTCGCGCACGGCGATGATGAACGGAAAGCCGAAGCGGTCGGTATAACGGCGGTTCAAATCCTCAAAACGCGCGCGTTCGGCATCGGTCAGCGCATCCAGCCCGGCGCCGGCCTGTTCGGCAGTGGACTCTGCCGTCAGGCGTTTGGCCTGCGCCAGTTTGCCGGCAAGGTCGGGATGGGCCCTAAGCACCGCCAGCCGCTTTTCGTCATCCGCCATCCGGAACACACGGGCCAGCGCATTGTGCACCCCCACCGCGCAGTCATGGGCAGGGCCAAGTTCCAGCCCGTGCGCGCCCTCGGCAATCCAGGGGGAATGTTCGAACACCCCGCCGAACCGGGCGACAAAGGTGTCGCGATCCAGTTCCGAGGGCCGTTCGATTTCAACCGGCGGATGGGTCGCGGCCCAGTGGTCGGCAATGTCGATGCGACGGGCCACCCAGACATCATCGAAATCGGCAATATAGTCGAGAAACCGCTTCAGCGCCGCGGCCCGCCCCGGACGGCCGACCAGACGGCAATGGAGCCCCACCGACATCATCTTCGGCGCGCCGTTGGTGCCTTCCTCGTAAAGCAAGTCGAAACTGTCCCGAAGATAGGCAAAGAACTGTTCGCCGGAGTTGAACCCCTGCGGCGTGGCAAAGCGCATGTCGTTGGCATCCAGCGTGTAAGGCACGATCAACTGGTGCCGGTCGCCGTACCGCTTCCAATAGGGCAGTTCGTCGTCATAGGTATCGGCGACATAGGCGAAACTGCCATCCTCGGCCGCCAGCCGGACGGTATGCATCGACGTCCGGCCCGTGTACCAGCCGCGGGGCGCTTCACCGGTCACCGCGGCATGCAGGCGCTTGGCCTCCTCCATATGGGCGCGCTCCTCGGCCTCGGTGAAATCCTTGTACTCGATCCATTTCAGGCCGTGACTGGCGATCTCCCAGCTCGCGTCCTGCATCGCGGCGACCTGCTCCGGCGCGCGGGCCAGCGCCGTGGCCACGCCGTAGACAGTCACGGGCATGCCGCGTTCGGTGAACAGGCGGTGCAGGCGCCAGAATCCCGCCCGCGCGCCGTAGTCGTAGATCGTCTCCATGTTCCAGTGACGCTGGCCCTGCCACGCGGCCGCGCCCACGATTTCGGACAGGAACGCCTCGGACGCGGCATCGCCATGCAACAGGCAGTTTTCACCGCCTTCCTCGAAATTGATGACGAACTGAACGGCAAGCTTTGCCCCGCCGGGCCATTTCGGATCGGGGGGCGTCGGGCCGTGGCCCCTCAAGTCGCGTGGGTAGCGGATCACGTGCATCCTCCGGCTCTTTCACTTTCGCATAAACCATGAAAGCTTTTGCGTCTTTCAAGGAATTTTTGAAAGTGTTTCCGGCCGCGGCGGCGTTTATCCTTGCGCCGCAGTTCGCCATGAACAGGATGGCAGCACGGAGGATCGCCCATGCCCGGATATCTGACAACCCATGTTCTGGACACCGCGCGGGGTTGCCCCGCCCCGGGGCTGAAGATCGAGCTGTTCCGCCTGGAGGGCGAGACCCGCACACTGCTTGCCACGATGGAGACCAATGCCGACGGGCGCACCGATGCGCCGATCCTGCCGGAGGCGGCGTTCGCACCCGGCCCATATGAGCTTGTGTTCCATGCGGGCGACTATCTGCGAGGCTTGGGGCTTGCGGCGGATTTCCTGGACGTGATCCCGCTGCGCTTTTCGATGACAGAGGCCGACCACTATCACGTGCCGCTCCTGCTCTCACCCTATGGGTATTCGACCTACCGGGGCAGTTGACGCAGACGTGCAGACGGCCCCACCGTCACGCCGCAAGCATCCGCAGCCCCTGCGTCACATCCGTGCGCACGGCAAGCCGCAAGGCGGGTTCATCCCCCGCCTTCAGCGCCGCCAGGATCATCCGGTGATGCTGTGGCGGTTCCGTCCGCCCCAGACGCCCGTAAAGCGACCGCATGGTCGGCCCCAGTTGCAGCCAGACCGTTTCGGCCATGGCCAGCATCGCCGGGGCCTGTGCGCGCAGGTAAAGCGCCCGGTGGAATTCCAGATTGGTCCGGATATAGGCCACCGCGTCGCCCCGGCCGACGGCCTCCCCGATCTCGGCATTGATCTTCTGCATCCGCTCGATCAGCGCCATATGCGCCCGCGGCAGCGCACGGCTTGCCAGCTCCGGCTCCAAGAGGGTGCGAAGCGCCGATAATTCCTCGATCCGCTCATTCGACAATTCCGGCGTGGACACCCGACCGGAGGAGGAGAGCGTCAGCGCCCCTTCGGCCACAAGACGGCGCACCGCCTCCCGCGCCGGGGTCATCGACACACCGAATTGCCGGCCGATGCCGCGCAAGGTCAGGGCCGCGCCCGGCGTCAGTTCACCGTGCATGATCTGCGTGCGCAAGGTCCGGTAAAGCCGCTCATGCGCCGCGGTGCCGGCCTCGCCCGGGCGGGTCTGGATCAACATGGGATCGATTGTGATCACACGGACCCGGGGCGTCAATTGTCGAAACGGACGCGGTGCAGGGCTGCCCCGTTTTCGCGTAGCCACGCCCGCGGTGCGGCATAGTTAGGCATCAGGCGCCCCACCACCGCCCAGAACGCCGGGGAGTGGTTCATCTCGGCCAGATGCGCCACCTCATGCGCGGCGACATAGTCCAGCACATCGGGCGGCGCCATGATCAGCCGCCAGGAAAACATCAGGTCCCCTTTCGAGGAGCACGAGCCCCAGCGCGACCGCACATCGCGCAGCGTCAAACGACCATAGGGTCGGCCCAGAGCGCTGGCATGCCTTTCTACGGCCGCGGCCAAATCCGCGCGCGCCGCGACCTTCAGGAAAGCGCGCACCCGGGCGGGCACCTGCTCCGCCTCTCCCGGCACCTGCAAGGCCGCGTCAACGACGCGCGGACGGCGGGATGCGCCGGCCACGATCACCAGTGCGCCCCCGCGAAACGGCACGCTGCCACCCAGGTGCACCGGCTGATCCGCGGGCTGTGCGGCCAGATGCCCCCTGATCCACCCTTCCTTTTCCCGGACAAAGGCCAGCCCGTCCGCCACAGGCGCCCGGGCCGGCAGGGTCAGTGTCACGCGACCGTCCAGTTGCGAAACCCGCAGGCTGTAGCGGCGCGCGCGGGACGACCGGCGCAAGGTCACCTCCAGCGGCGGATCACCCGGCAGTGTGGTTACACGCATCGATGCCTCGGAATCTTAACGGACTATAACAGCGCCAAAAGAGCTTTGACACCTTTGGGCACTTGTGGCAGGTGGCTGCAACCGCACGAAACGAGACCCTTTGAGAGGACCTTCATGCCCAAGGAAGAATGGGGTGTAAAGCGCGTTTGCCCGAACTGCTCGATCCGCTTCTACGATCTGCAGCGCGACCCGATGACCTGCCCGTCCTGCGGTCACAGCTTCTCGCTGGAGAGCCTTTCTTCGGGCAAGGGCCGGTCGCTGATTGCCGAGAAGCCGAGACCGCAAAAGGCCGCCGCCCAACCCGAGATCGACGACGATGATGCCGTGATCGACGACGACGATGAAAGCACCGACGTCGATCTTGGCGACGACGTTCTGGACGACGACGACGATGACAATGTGTCTCTGGACGACATCGCCGACATGTCGGCGAATGACGACGACGAAAGTTGAAGGATCGGGGGCGCATTTTTTTGCTTGAACTCCCCCCGGCACTTCCATAGACACACGCAGGCGACGCGAAATGATCGCGCGCCGGTCGGGGCCGTAGCTCAGTTGGGAGAGCGCTTGCATGGCATGCAAGAGGTCAGGGGTTCGATTCCCCTCGGCTCCACCATTCCTTCCTAAAGCCTTGATTTTCAAGTAAAGCGCTGACAGGAAAGGGTTTTCCGAGGCCACTGTTGCGGTAAGGTGTTACAGTGAGCAAGATCGTGAAAGCCTCAGGTCACACCCGACTCTACCGCCGCGGCGCTGTCTATTACCACCGCGCAACCGTCCCGAATGACATCCGGGATACCTACGGAAAGCGCGAAGAAACCTTCAGCCTGCGCACGCGGGACCACCCGGAAGCCCTCAGGCGGGTCAGGATGGCCGCTGTCGAGGTCGACCGGAGGTTTGACGCCCACCGGCGACAGGTGGCGGCGGAGCGCCGGGAAGCGGTCTCAGAGCTTGCGCCCGAGCAAATCAAGCGGATCAAGGCGGAATACTTCCGGTTTCGTCTGGAGGAGGACGAGGACGTCAGGCTCAGCGGGTTCGAGGAGACCGGAACCGCCTGCCCGGTTCCCGAGGAACAGCACGACCCAAGGCCCAGTTTCGACGAATACGAGGAACTGGGGCACGACATCGACGCGGTGAACCGCGCAAACTATGCCCGGGGGAAGCGAGACGCATTCTTCCGGGGGGAGGCCGAAGAAGTCCTGACCTGGGGCGGGATCGACATCCGGCTTGCCGAGGACTCGCCGTCCTGGGCCCCTCTCGTCAGGGCGTTGCAGGAGGCGGCGATACAGGCGGCTGAGGCCATCCAGCGCCGCAACAAGGGGGACGTGGTCGAGACACCCGAAGCCGCCCCAAGGGAGCCCCTGAGCGCCCCCAAGGGCAAACCGCTGTCGGCCCTGTTCGAGGACCGCAAGGCCGAAGCCGACCGCGCGAACCAGTGGACCGCGAAGCTCTCGGATGACTACGAAAGCTGGATCGGGCTCTTTCTGGAAACCGCCGGAGACCGCCCCATCCTCGACTACACAAAGCAGGACGCCCGGGACTTCAAGACCCTGCTGGTCGGGCTGCCAAGCAACCGGCAGAAGCACCCGGAAACACGGGGGCGCCCGGCGAAAGAGCAAGTCGAGGTGGCGAAGCGGTTGGGCTTGCCCCTTCTCAGCGTGACAACGGTCAACAAGGCGCTGGGCCGCTTGCAGGCCATTTGGAAATGGGCCGACAAGCAGATGGACGAAGACGTGTCCGACATCTTCGGCCCGATGAAGCTGAACGTCCAGATCGCGCCCCGGGATCAACGCGACCCGCTCAGCCCAGCGCAGCTACAAAAGGTCTTTCACGGCCCCCTGTTCACGGGCTGCGAGTCGGAACGGCGGCGCTCCCGGTCTGGGAAGACGAACATGAGCCATACGCATTGGTACTGGCTCCCCCTGCTGGGCCTCTATTCCGGCGCCCGCCTGAATGAGCTTTGCCAACTCCGCGTGGACGATGTCTGCGAGGATGGCGGCGTCCGGTATCTGTCTATCTCGGAGGACGGGGAACACCAGCGCGTCAAGAACCACAAGACACGGGACGTGCCGCTGCATCCCAGCATCCTCCAACTTGGCTTCTGGGACTACCTTGCCGCACGGCGGGCAGCCAAGGACCTCATGCTTTTCCCGGCGCTGAAGCGGGACAGCAAGGGGTACTACTCAAGCCAGCCGTCCAAGGATTTCGCCCGCTACCTGAAGCAGGTGGAGGCCAAGACGGACAAGACCTCGTTCCATTCCCTACGGCACAACTTCAAGGATGCCTGCCTGAACAACGGCGTTCCGTCAGAGATTGCCGATATTCTACAGGGGCACGCACCGGGCGGCATGGCGGGCCGCTACGGGAACCGAAAGGTTCACCTTGGGACACTGGCGGAGCACATCGCGAAGGTTGCCTATCCCGAGGTGGACTTGAGCAAGATCAAGCGGTTCCACGGGCTGCCCTGAGTGCTTTCATCGACGGCGGGTCTTCCCGAATAACAGGCACAGGCGTCCCCTTGGCAATCGTCCGGCTACCCCGGTTGTCGGCGCGGGGCTCTGACGCGGCGCAATGCACGGAAAATGCGGTTCGCAAAGGCCCGGGCGCACAGGGTCGTGCTCGAAAGTCCTGAAGGTGGGCCTGATGGGCAAAGCGGCCCACAGCGGGCACTCAATGCGGAGATGGATTTTGCATCGTAGCCTCTATAAAACTGGCATTGATCATAAAACACTGCCCTGTTATTGAACAGGCCCTATTGGGCACGGTCAAAACCTCGCCAGTGCCCCGACACGATACGAAGCAATTGCTCTATTGCCATCGTTAATGAAGAGCTTCAGGCTCATTATTCGCGTTGTTGGGTCCCGGTGCTCAATATGATCATAGCTGCGCTGTAACAAATTCCACACATCCAAAACAGTGAGCCTATTTCCCTGACAGGGGATAGAGAACTCACGCCTGGTTATCAAATCGCTGCGGAAATGTTCAAAACTGCATCGTATGTATTTAATCGGTTGCTTGGTCTCAATTTCTCTAGCTTTTGAATATGCCCAAACATCAAAATCGATTGAAAACAGTTCTAAACCTCGTCCGCTGTGGACAGCCTCAAACTTGACCGTGTCAGCGAGCTGATCGCCCTTTTTACACGCCCCAATCGCATACCGAACCGTGTTTACACATAGCAAACTAGAGACAACGGTTGTCGGATAACTTCTCTAGTTCAAGCGCACGCTCGTTATTCACTCGGCGGGTTGTAAGTCTGACCTTGATTTCATTCCCACGGCTAACGGACTGCTCCCTGAAATTTTCCAGAGAAGCGGGGGAATAAATATCTTCCAGAGACTCCCTGATAACGATATCATGCACGACGGCAATTAAAAACCGAGCCTCGCCTTTGTGTTTTTCTTGCTCATTAGGATCCCATCGGTATGGACTCTTGAGAGAATGATGGCGGAGCTTTCCTCGAAGAAGGACAAGGGCCTTAATTTTGTCCGCAACACTGGTGCAAGATTTGAACAAATCAAACTTCTCTTTGCTGTCGGCTTGGTGCGAATTTGTATGCTCAGCAGTAGCTTCCTCAATGCTCAAGCAGAGAGCTTGGTTTTTTGATAGCAGCTCAACCTGCTGCGCCGTTTTAGTCTTTCCGTCGCAGTATCGCGCCTCTAAAAACAAAAACATGTTATTATATGCATCTACATACCGACCAGCTTCGAACGCCAGACGACCTTCGCGGTAGTGAGATGTCGATTCTATTCGATCATCTGGGATAGAATTAGCGCAAAAGGCCCTACCGATCTGCTCAAAGTCACAAGCAGAATTGAGGGCTTTATCATAGCTGGACTTAAAGGACTTTAGGTGAATACGAGACTCTTCCTCGATATTCTCGGCGTGAAAGCGTATGTCAAAACTATCGTAGTCCAAGTCAACGATTTGTATTCCGCTGACAACTGCTTGCCAGTTCATGATCCTCTTTCTGGCCAACACAGCGTAACCGCCACTGCTTGCTTTCAACTCCGCTCTTCCGCTTGTTTCGGTGGACTGCTTGAAGTGTGGCGCATGCTCAATACTAACACCGGAAAATGATAGACACACTTTCTTCAGAACATTGCCCTCCCTCTCCAAAAAGAAAGTCATATTATCATCCTTGAGCGGCCACCCCTCCATAACCTCGACATAATTTTTCACGTCAAAGGCAACCGTAATTATCATGCCGAAAGCTCCTCGCCAGTCGCACGTTAGCTGTCCAGCATATATGTGTTCAAAGAGAATTCGACCAGACGTTTTCTGGCTCGGCGGGCGGCGTTAATGCATACTGAAGCATCCACGCAGTGATCAAAGGGACGGTGAATGGCCGCAATCCGCCCTACCTTTGGGGCCGCTCAGGGCTACCCCCCATGATCCGATAGACACTGGCCCGCCCGATCCCCAGCCGCCGGGCAATCTCCGTTGCCCCGACCCCTTCGGCCCTCAGCTTTCGCACCTCGTCGGCCTTGGCCTGTGCGGTGGGTTTGCGGCCCTTGTATTTCCCCGCGGCCTTCGCCTTGGCGATGCCCTCCCGCTGCCGCTCAAGCATGATCTCCCGTTCGAACTCAGCGACGCCCCCAAGGACCGTCAGCATCAACTTGCCGGTGGGGCTGGCGGTGTCGATCCCCATGCTCAGGATGCGCAGGGCTGCGCCGCGCTCCGTCAGCGTGTCGAGGATTTCCAGCAGGTGCGCCACTGAGCGGGCCAGACGGTCCAGCTTGGTTACGACCAGCGTGTCCCCCTCGCGGACGTAGGACAGGGCCTCAGCGAGCTTCTCACGGGCTGTCACGTCCACCGAGGACACCTGTTCCACGAACACCCGGTCGCACCCGGCGGCCTCAAGGTCCCTTTGCTGCCCCTCAAGGCCCGCCCTCTGGTCCAGCGTCGAAGTCCGGGCATATCCCACCAACATCGTCTCACCTCCATCAAGACTGTCTCACAAGATCTTAAACGTTATAGGCCGCAGCGTCTCAGAAATGAAAGACCATGTTTATGGGACATTCTGCGCCGGGCGGTGAGACGACTCACTAGACCTTGCCCTGTGGGACACTCTGGGGGGCATCCGGCAGACCCGCCTTTGCCCCGGAGTGTTCACAGGATCGGGGATGGGGAAGGTGGCGAGCGCTGAGCCGTCGCTACGGGGGGGGCCATGGGGGAAAACTGGGGGGACGCCCATGCGCATTAAGATGATAGATTTTCTGTGGAAATATCCGATGGGGTGGGGGCGGCCGCAGGATCGCAATTGCTGCCTGCCCTGTGACAGTAGAGACGGAGGCCCAGCAGACCATTCATCCCCAAGATACCCTCGGGGACCACTCGGGATGCAAACGAGGGAATGTCCTGTTTGGGGTTGGGGAGGTGCTGCCCTGACAGATCAGCGTTGCCAACCAAGGGGACTCTCTGGGGAACCCCAAGAACACTTAAGCACCTATAAAAAAACAATAATAACCCTCAGGTTACTCTCAGAGACCTCTTTAAGAATCTATAGAAATCTCAAACGGCCCAACCAGCCGTAGGGGATGCAAATTCTAAGTCATTGATAAAGATCCAGTTTCTCAAGATGCAGGGTGCGGCAAGCCGAATACCCAAACGCCCCCGCGACGCCCGACCTGCGCCGAAGTCTCCTTGAGCATATTTCCACCGCTTGCGGTGCTGTACACGCCCCCTATCCAAGCCTTTGAAACCGAAGCGCCTGGCTACGTCTTCCGCGACGTCTTGGGGGCGCTCGATACTGTGGAAACTCCGCCCCTTGGCAGGCCCGCACGCCCGTGGATTTGCGCCCCACAGGCCAACTCGGGATATCTCGGGCCTCACGATACCAGAGAGTTCCCGGGGGCACTCTTTCGGCCAAATCCCCATCCATCCTTACACGAAGGGCCACGGTATATGATCGGCTCCGGTTGGCTTGCAGAGTCCGCTTCCGGCCCTTGATCGGTCAGGAGAGTTTTCTCGGTGAAAGCGTGGATCGCCACACCGCCATCCTTGGACGCCGCTGGGTGTCTCCCACCGGGTACCGATATGCGTTGCCTTGTTGTTGGTCCGGACATCCGCAGACCTGTGGATTTGGGGCGCAGGATGGCCTTGCGGCCTCGGGGTAGGCGGAGGGTGCCCGGGGGAACTTGGGGGCACCCAAAGGGCCAAATCTCGGACCGGAGTTTACCGTTCGCGATAGGGCCGGAAGCGCATGTGAGCACCGGAGCTTGACTCTTCGGCGGTCAAACCCGCCCATTTGGAAAGCGGGGCAGGACTGAAACAGGGTGTCGAGCCGCGAACGAAGGCGACGAGTGTATCGGGCGCATGTCCGTCTTCCAGAAGGTCACGCGAGATCGCACAGGGGCCTTTGCGGGCGGGCCGGTTGAGGTCGATGGTAATGGAGGTCATGGGGAAAAGTGATGTTGGGAAGCTGGATGGGCTGGGCAGCTTGTTGGGGGCTGTCCTGAGAAAGCCGCAGCACGCAGAAAAAAACTGCAAGCGCGGGAAGTCGCTTCAACGAGAAGAGTCTTGATGAATGAAGCGAGCGAGAAGGCGTTTTTCGCCTCTGTAGGGGATACCAATTCAACGGGCACCAATGCTGGGCTGCAAACAATGCCCGTCACACCACACAAAGTGTTACAGCGGGCTGACACAAGCAGCAAAACCAGATACCCCTAAGCCACTGAAAATAAATACCGAAACCCACCGCCTGCCGCTTCCCCTCGGCTCCACCAAATTCTCACTTAGGCGGACTACCCGGGCAACAACGCGTTATTTATCAGGCGCGTTATGCTCATGTGATACCGATAGCCCCTCAGATCGCCATTCGCCCGTCTTGGCGACACAATCCTTCCGTGTATCGCCAAGACGCCTCATGCATGCCGGACTGATGCGGCGCTGACCTTGTCGATGCTGTCGGGCAACCGAGGGGCAAGGCCTGTCTTGGGCGCGTGGGCGACCTGTGGCCGCTGGCAAAAATCTGGTGATCTGGACCATTCCGCTCAACCCGGCCGTTCAGACCGCGGCATGACTTGATTTAGCCACACTTTAGGAAATTGAACTCTGAAAATATAAAATACTCCATTAACTTTCACCTTAAAGGAACACGCAACTCCGCACGCACCTGCCAGATATCGGATGTATCGTGCCGAATGTTGACGCGCAGCTTTCCGGGGAGGCGCGGGCTGGAGACGTCAAGCCCCAAACGCGTGCACCCGATCTCCGGATAGGAAACATTCTTGATATCGAGCAACGCGGAGCTGACTTTCGTCCTTGTTTTCGCGTATTGTCGGCAAAGGGCCATTTCCCCATCGACCCGTATCGCGCCGGTTTCCCACAGACGTGCAGCCACACCGATCTCCGGTGTCAGCGCGAAGGTGTTGAATTCGATGACCGTCGGATCGACGAAGACACCGATGCCCTCCGGCAGGTTGTAGCGGCTCTGCCCATAGCTCAGATCGACATCTGCCAGCGCAGAAACCCTGTTTGACAAGGGATATTTCGCGACCAACGCGATGCCGAGCAGCCTGTCCTTCGTAAGGTCGTACGGGGTGTCGGAATCGGGCGCCAGATCGTCGACGCCAAGCCCCGCACCGCCGCCACCGCCAGAGCCGCCCCCGGGCGCAAATGGTCCGAGAAATTGCAGCGCCGTCGCTTCAAGCGCCGACAGCGTATACTCCTGCCGATCATGCCCAATCAACAATTCCGTTTCAGTCGTCCAACGGCCGGGCGTATCGCAACCAGCAACCGACAGAATTAACATACAAGAAACCAATAAGCGCGAAACTTGAGTGGTAAAAGCCTGTCCATGCTTGACTTTTTTCATCTCGCGCTGCCCATTGCCCCTGAACGAAATTGACTGGAAGAGAGCTTGACCGATGGTTGCCGTCACCCTTACCACCGACTTGTTCCGGACCGTGTACGAGATGGCAGAAAGCTTTGCCAATGGCGAAGCGGGTTATACCATCAGCCTCGACTACGAGACCGAGCTCGACGAGTTTCTTGGGTACAGTGACACAAACGATCCGACGGTCAATTCGCTGTCCTCGACCCGGCTTGACCTGACTTACGGCGACTTCGACGTCGTTGCAACCGGAACGGGCATCGGGCCGGTCAGCACGCTGGAGGCGTTGTTCGAGGCCATCGACACAGGGGTCGCGACCGGGGAGATCGACACGGTCACGATTGACAAGGACGGCACGGGAGAGATCCTTGCCTTCTCGCTGCTGAGCAGTGGCTACACCCTGACATCCGGCGATGTCACCCTGACCATATCGGGAAGCCTACCGCAAAGCTTCTCCGACATTTTCGACTTCGCCGTGATCCTCGACGACATTCAGGATATGGCTGTCCTGTCCACGTCGCGTATGGCAGAGATCGTCGCGACCCTCGCCGCCTACGATATTCCCGCCATCGAAGTCACGGATGACGGCAACACCATCTTCGGCTTCAGCGTCACGACCTCGGCCGTGGAACTGAACCTCTTCGACCACCTGCTGACGTTGAACGGCACCTTCCCAAGCGATCTTGGGGAACTGGTCGATCTTATGAACGAGATCGAGGCCCTGGGCGGCGCTCCGATCGATCTGACCGATTACAGCAATTTCGGACTGGACAGTCTGGTCTTCACCGATCGCAACGACGACGAATTGCAGATCCTTACAGGCCCCGTGACCGACGAGGCCTCGCAGGAATTCACCTCCATCACATTCGACGGAGAAAGTTATTCGCCCGACTTCGATATTGTGTTCGAGGTGGACGACACGCCGGCAGACGGCGTCGTCCTTGGCGCGAACGATTGGGCGGACATGATATTCGGCACCTTCGCAAGCGGTGCGGGTGTTGGCGACATGATCGATGGCTTTGGCGGAAATGATCGGATTTTCGCATTCGACGGCGACGACATCATCGAGGGCGGCGAAGGCGCCGATACGATGACGGGTGGCGACGGCCGCGATACCTTCATGGCCGACGGCGCCAGCGAACTCGACGGCGACGTGATCACCGATTTCATGGCCGAAGACACATTGACCCTGCAATCGGTTCTGGGGTCCGTGACCTCGGTCTCCTCGTCGGTCTCGTCCACGGTGATCTCCGTCGACTTCGACGGCGATGACGCAGCAGACGCATCGATCACGCTGCAGGGCGACTTCACCGGCCAAAGCTTCGATGTGACCGAACAGCCGGAGTCCACCGTCGAGATCACCCTGTCGGAGGCAGAGGCCGCCCACGACTTCACCGGCGACGCAACCAGCGACATTCTATGGCGAAAGTCAACCGGCCGGGTCGGTTTCTGGGAGATGCATGACGGGGCAGCAACCTATCACTTCCTTGCCGACGTCGCCACAAGCTGGACGATTCAGGAAACCGGCGATTTCAACGGCGATGGCACCATGGATATCCTGTGGCGCTATACCAGCGGGACGGTCGGCTATTGGGAGATGCAGGAGGGCGACGAAACCTTCCACGTCATCGGCTCTGCGGGCACCGACTGGACCGTCAAGGGCACCGGCGACTTCAACGGCGACGGCACCGAAGACGTCCTTTGGCGCAAGGACACCGGCAGTGTCGGCTTCTGGGAAATGGACGACGGGAATGAAACATTCCACGTCATCGGCTATGCTGGCACCAATTGGCTCGTGGAAGGGATCGGCGACTTCAACGGTGACGGCACCGAAGACGTCCTTTGGCGCAAGGACACGGGCAATGTCGGTTACTGGGAAATGGACGGCGGGGATGCGACGTTCCATGTCATCGGCTATGCCGGAACCAACTGGACGGTCGAGGGCACCGGCGATTTCAACGGCGATGGCACCGACGATATCCTGTGGCGCAAGGACACCGGCAGCGTCGGCTACTGGGAAATGGATGGCGGGGAAGAGACGTTCCACGTCATCGGCTTTGCCGGAACCGACTGGTCGGTCGCGGACACCGGCGACTTCAACGGCGATCAGACGGACGATGTCCTGTGGCGCCGGGATACCGGCATGGTTGGCTATTGGGAAATGGAGAACGGGGAAGAGACGTTCCACGTCATCGCCAATGTCGGGCTGGACTGGGACATCGTGTAAACGGGCTTGAGCACCGGTCGACCTGACTGCGCCTCGGGCGTCCCGCGCGCCCGAACTCCCCCTGTCGAACGGAGATTCCGGTCTCGAACCAGACCTCCTGCAACCGGTCTGCGTTCCCGAACGCTTTGGCCCGTCCATTGTGGCGAGTGCATTTGCCTGTCTCTGGTTGGGGTATGCGGCACACAGCCTGGGCCGATCCATGACCTGCGGCGAAGGCGATTCCCACGCCGGTGAAGAGGCCGAGTTTTGTGCTGAGATTTTGACAGAAACGGCTTGAAGCCGTCGCGCTCACAGCGTATCTACGCGTCCACCGTTGGGGTGTAGCCAAGTGGTAAGGCAGCGGTTTTTGGTACCGTGTATCGTAGGTTCGAATCCTACCACCCCAGCCAAATCTCGTTTCTCGCGCAAGCAGCCACGCAATCGCAGCCGGAATTCGGGCCGGTCTTCGCTGCACCACCGCCAGCGGCAACCATCGAATAACCTTACCGCACCATCAGCTTGCCCGATGCTACCGGCAAGCGTACTGCAGGGAAGGTTCGGATGAGGATGAGACGGTGCGCTACATGACGACAGGGTTCTGGGCGCTTTCCCTTGCGGCACTGTCGCCGGGCTGCACCCCTTTTCCGGACATCGACACGACCGAACCCGCCCGCGAGGTTCCGGCCATCTATCCGCGGTTGATTCCGATCGACCCGTTGCTTGTTCCCGAACAGGATCCACGCGTGACACCGCAACTGGCCGGGGCAATTGACGCGAGCGGTGCGACGCTCAGGGCGCGGGCGGTCAGCCCGGTTCCCGCCGGTGACGAGACGTCGGGTTTCGAAGCCCGCGCCGCGATCCTGCGCCAGAAGGCGGCCGCCCTGAAGGCGCGCAGCGAATAGCGGTGCCACGCGTTGCAAGCCCTGCATCATCGCGCTAACAACCCGCGAACCCAGACAGACGGCCAATCGGAGACCCGACCATGACCACCCCCTTGCGCCTAGGCATTGCCGGGCTTGGCACCGTCGGCGCCGGTGTCGTCAAGATCATCCAGTCGCGCGCGAACCTTCTGGCCCAGCGCAGCGGCCGGCCGCTGACGATCACGGCCGTCTCGGCCCGCACCAGGGACAAGGACCGCGGCGTTTCCCTGGATGCCTATGACTGGGAGGACGACCCAGTCGCGCTGGCCCAGCGCGACGATATCGATGTCTTCGTGGAACTCATGGGCGGGTCTGACGGGCCTGCCAAGGCCGCGACCGAGGCCGCCATCGCCGCGGGCAAGGATGTCGTGACCGCCAACAAGGCGATGCTGGCCATTCACGGGCAAGCCCTGGCGGAAGCAGCCGAAGCGGCGGGCCACGTGATCCGGTTCGAAGCCGCGGTCGCCGGCGGCATTCCGGTCGTCAAGGCGCTGACCGAGGGGCTGGCCGGCAACCAGATCACCCGGATCATGGGCGTGATGAACGGCACCTGCAATTACATCCTGACCCGGATGGAAGGCGAGGGCCTGCCCTATGAAACGGTGTTCAACGAGGCCAACGCCCTTGGTTATCTTGAGGCTGACCCGACGCTTGACGTGGGTGGCATCGACGCGGGCCACAAGCTCGCCCTGCTGGCCTCCATCGCCTATGGCACCAAGGTGAATTTCGCCGCGATGGATCTGGAGGGGATCGAGCGGATTTCGATCGACGACATCCGGCAGGCGGCCGACATGGGCTTCCGGATCAAGCTGCTGGGCGTGGCGCAGATGACCGGGCGCGGTCTGGAATGCCGGATGACCCCCTGTCTGGTTCCCGCGGCCTCCCCTCTTGGTCAGCTTGAGGGCCCGACCAACATGGTGGTTCTGGAGGGCGACGCCGTCGGCCAGATCGTGCTGCGCGGGGCCGGTGCGGGCGAAGGCCCGACCGCAAGCGCCGTCATGTCGGACGTGATCGATATCGCCCGCGGCATCCGCGTCTCCACTTTCGGGCAACCGGCGACCGCGCTAGAGACGGCACGCCCCGCACGGGCCAGCGCCGCGGCACCCTACTACCTGCGGATGGAGTTGGAGGACCGCCCCGGCGCGCTGGCAAAGGTGGCCACTGTTCTGGGCGAGTCCGGGATATCCATCGACCGGATGCGCCAGTATCGCCATGACAGCCCCAGCGCCCCTGTTCTGATCGTGACGCACAAGACCACGCGCGATGCGCTGGACCATGCCCGGGCCGGGTTTGCCGACACCGGGGTGGTTGCCAAAGACCCTGTCATGATCCGGATCGAAATGGTCTGAAACCCGGCCCCCGCCGCCTGATCCGCGCGTGGGGCGCGGGTTTACCGTTCATTAACCTTAACAGCCGATGAAGGCGGTGCAGTTCTAAAGAGCACCGCCCATGTCGCCTGTCATACCGTTGACCGCGGCCCGGTCACGGCTATCCGGGCCAGCGGACCCCGAACTTCGCCCTGAGGACAGGGATCGCCGCCTGGGCGAGGCGTTGCTTGCCACGGGGACCCTGTCGCCCCAGGCCCTTGCAACCGCCTTTTCCGACCATTCGCGGATGGATGTCGGCCTTGGCGAACTGCTGCTGGCACATGGCGAGATCACGGGCGATGCGTTGGGCGAGGCACGGTCGCAGCAATACGACGCGGGGCACGCTGATTTTCAGAATTTCCCACCCGATCCGCGATTGATCGACGTGATCGGTGCGGCGCGATGCCTGCGACAGGGGCTCCTGCCCTGGCGCCGTGTGGCCGGTGGAACCCTGATCGCCACGCATCGGCCCGAACATTTCGCCGCGGAAAGTCGTACCCTTCCCGCCGATCTGCACCCCGCCATCATGGTCCTTTGCAGCGAAGAAGAGTTGCACCGGACATTGCTGCAACAGCGGGGGCACCATCTGGCACAGGCCGCGGAATTCCGCGTATCCCCGGACGAAAGCTGCCGGTTCTGGTATGCGGCCGGTCCGCGCGCCGCCGTGGTGGCATTCCTTGCGGTGCTTCTGGTCACGGCACTTGTGGCTCCGCTGGCTTTGCTGGCGGCGCTCACCTTGTGGACGGTGGGATGGATGGTGCTGGGGACCGCGCTGAAACTGACCGCAGCCCTCGTTCAGGCGCGGGCCCTGCGGCAGCGGCCGGAACCTGACATCCCGACGATTGCCCGCCTGCCCGTGGTTTCGATCCTCGTGCCCCTTTATCGCGAGACCGAGATCATGGCGCGCCTGATCGAACGCCTTTCGCGGCTCGACTATCCGCGCGCGCTTCTGGACATCTGCCTTGTGACCGAGGCCGACGACATCCTGACACGGGAAATGCTGCACCGCACCCACCTGCCCCGCTGGATGCGCTGCGTGACGGTGCCCGCCGGAACACTGAAGACCAAGCCGCGCGCCCTGAACTTCGCGCTCGACTTCTGCCGAGGCTCCATCGTCGGCGTCTACGATGCAGAGGACGCCCCGGCCCCCGATCAGATCCGCAAGGTGGTCGATCACTTCCACAGCCGCGGCGCCGACGTGGCCAGCGTGCAAGGCGTTCTGGATTTCTACAACACCGATACCAACTGGCTCTCCCGCTGTTTCACGATCGAATATGCAGGGTGGTTCCGGGTGATCCTGCCCGGCATGGCGCGCATGGGCCTGCCGGTTCCTCTGGGTGGGACGACGCTCTTCTTCCGCCGAACCGCGCTGGAGGCGCTGGGCGGCTGGGATGCCCACAATGTCACGGAGGATGCCGATCTGGGCCTGCGGCTTGCCCGGCACGGCTATCGGACAGAGTTTCTGGACAGCATCACCGAAGAGGAAGCCAACTGCCGCGCCTGGCCCTGGGTCCGGCAACGCTCTCGCTGGCTGAAGGGTTATGCGATGACCTGGGCCAGCCATATGCGCAATCCCGCGCGGCTCTGGCGCCAGTTGGGCGGCTGGGGGTTTGCGGGGATGCAGGTGCTCTTTCTCGGCACGCTGTCGCAGTTCGCCTTCGCACCGCTGCTGTGGTCGTTCTGGGGGCTGATGCTGGGTTTCGGTCATCCGCTTGCCGGGATTCTTCCTTCGGGAGGCATGACCGTGCTGGTGGGTCTGTTCGTCGCCGCCGAGCTGGTCAATCTCGGGGTCGGGGCGTTCGGCCTGTCACGCGCTGGCAAGCTCAGGCTTCTTGCATGGCTTCCCACACTCCACGTCTATTTCCCGCTGGCGTCGATGGCCTCCTACAACGCGCTATGGGAGATGGCGTCGCGTCCGTTCTTTTGGGACAAGACCCGCCACGGCCTGTTCGAACCGCCCCAGGCGGACCCCGATGCCGAAGAGATCATCGCAAAGGTGCACGCGCAGTTGCACCCCGACGATGCGGTCGTCAGCCGTCAGGAAAAAGCGCAGCGGCGTCGTGGCGAAGGCGCGCCTCGAACGCGATCGAGATATGGCTCTTGAGCGCCTCGCTCGCCGCATCACCATCGCCTGCCTCGATAGCCGCGATGATCGCATCATGCTCGGCCAGCGCATCCTGCCCACGCCCGTCGATGGCCAGCGATGTCGTCGCCATCAGCGCCATGGTCCGATGCACAAGATCGAGCTGCTGCACCAGATACCGGTTGTGAGAGGCCAGATGGATCTGCTTGTGAAACCGACGGTTTGCCCGTGACAGGGCGACCGGGTCGTTCAGGTGCTTGCGGTCCTCCTGAACCATGGCGCGCAAGACCCGGATTTCCTCTGCCGTCGCGTGCTGCGCGGCCAGCCGCGCCGCCAGCCCCTCCAGTTCAGAGCGCACGATATAAAGCTCTGCCATCTGGTCGTGGCCAAGCGAGGCGACAATCAGGCTGCGCCCGTCGCGGGTCAGCAGCGACTGCGTTTCCAGACGTTGCAGCGCTTCGCGGATCGGCGTACGGGAAACGCCGAAACGTTCGGCCAGTTCGCTTTCGACCAGCCGGTCGCCGGGCGCGTAGACGCCCACATCGATCGCTTCCAATATAAGGTCATACGCATCCTTGTGCGCGGGACGGATGTCCTTCATCTAGGGGCGCTCCTGCATACCGTGGTAGACAATAGTGCTCTGCGCCGCGGCAAATCAAGCCCCGGCAATTGTGCCGAATGCCGCAGCACGGTATCGATGCAGAATGGTTGCATCTTCGTTTTCACATGTCCGGGCTTGGGTCTTCGATCTGGACAACACGCTTTACCCGCCAGAGGCGCGCCTGTTCGATCAGATCGAGCGTCGCATGACCGCCTTCGTGATGGACGCGCTGAACGTCGCCGAGGCCGAGGCCAACCGGCTGCGCAAGGCTTATTGGGCCGAATACGGCACCACACTGGCCGGATTGATGGAGGTGCACGGCGTCGACCCCGGACCGTACCTGACCGATGTCCATGACATCTCTCTGGACCACCTTGCGCCGGACCCCGACCTGCGGGCGCGCATCACAGCCCTGCCGGGGCGGCGGATCGTCCATACCAATGGATCGGCCCCCTATGCCGAACGGGTGCTGGCGGCGCGCGGCCTGTCGGGCGTGTTCGATGCGGTCTATGGCGTCGAGCATGCGGGCTTTCAGCCGAAACCGCGGCGCACGGCGTTTGAGAAGGTTTTTGCGCAAGCGGGAATCGTCCCGCGGGAAGGCGCGATGTTCGAAGACGATGCGCGGAACCTCGCCGAACCGCATGCGATGGGGCTGCGCACGGTCCATGTCGCCCCGGCAGAAGAGCCCGCCGGGCATATCGACCATCACACCGACGACCTGACCGCCTTTCTTGGCCGACTGACCGGCGGTTAAGGATGACCGGATCTGCTTGCGACATTCCGCCACATATTCCAGTATGCCGCATATGGTTTGATCGCCGCACCAATAGGGAGACATTCATGGGAACGAATATGACAGAAGACGCGCCGAAGAAGGGCAATGGCCTCGTCACCGATGCCAGCATCTGGGCCGTCATCCTGATCGGTGCGGGGCTCTGGGCCTTCGCCGTGGTCAAATGGGGCGTGCTGGGGCTCTTCATGCCCGCGGTCGTCGCCACCTGGGTGATGCTGGCCATTATGGTCTGGCTCAGCCGCGGCTGATCCGTCAAACGCCTCTTGGACCTCGGGCGGCACCACGCTATCTGGGGTTCAGGAGGGTGACATGACGCGCATTTCCAAAGACGTTCTGATCTCCGGCGGCGGTGTTGCCGGGATGACTGCGGCGGCCGCTTTCGGATCGGCCGGCTTTTCGGTGTTGTGCGTTGACCCGGCACCGCCCGTGACCGAGGAAACGGCCGACGGTGCAGACCTGCGCACCACGGCTTTCCTGCAACCCTCCCTGAAGGTCCTGAAGGATGCCGGTCTGTGGGACAGACTGGCGCCATATGCGACCGAGCTTCAGACCATGCGCATCGTCGATGCGGGCGGCAAGACCCCGGCGCCCCGTATCACGCGCGACTTCAACGCCTCCGACCTGTCCGAACAGCCCTTCGGATGGAACCTGCCCAACTGGCTGCTGCGCCGCGAAATGGTGGCCCGGCTGACCGAGTTGCCCAATGTGGAATTCCGCACCGGCGTCGGGACGAAATCGGTTCTGACCCGGGATGTTGAGGCGCTGGTCACCCTGACGGACGGAACACGTGTCTCGGCAAAGCTGCTGATCGCCGCGGACGGACGCAACTCCCCCGTGCGGGAGGCTGTCGGGATCGGCGTGCGCACCATGCGTTACGGGCAAAAGGCACTGGCCTTCGCTGTCACCCATCCCGAACCGCACCATAACGTATCGACGGAAATCCACCGCTCGGGCGGGCCGTTCACGCTGGTTCCCCTGCCCGACCGCGACGGAAAGCCCTGTTCGGCCATCGTCTGGATGGAGCACGGGCCCGAGGCACTGCGTCTGGCCAGCATGCCCGAGGCCGAGTTCAACGCCGAGATGACGGCACGTTCCGGCGCGATCTACGGTCCCCTCAATCTTGTGACCCGCCGCACGGTCTGGCCGATCATCAGCCAGATCGCCGAGAGGTTCCACGACGAGCGCACGGCACTGATTGCCGAGGCCGCCCATGTCGTCCCGCCCATCGGCGCGCAGGGCCTGAACATGAGCCTTGCCGACACCCGTGTCCTGCTGGAGTTGTCCCGCGCGGCCCCCGCCGATATCGGCAACGACCGAATGCTGGAGCTTTACAACCGCCGCCGGCGGCCCGAGGTCCTGGCCCGCGTCACCGGGATCGACATGCTCAACCGCGTCTCCATGCGCGGAGAACCGGTGGCCCGCGACCTGCGCGCGGCGGGCATTGCGGGTCTCTATTCGCTGGCCCCCGTGCGCAAGACGCTGATGCGGGCGGGAATGGGCGTGCGTCCGGTCTGACGCCGGACCGGGCCACTTCCCATTGCAACCCACGTCCAGAGTCCGGTAAGGAGCGTTGGATCCGTACCGGCGCCCGCCGGACAGCTTGCGACGAGGGACAGAAACATGCGCGTCTACTATGACCGTGACTGCGATATCAACCTGATCAAGGACAAGAAGGTGGCGATCCTGGGCTACGGCTCCCAAGGGCACGCCCATGCGCTGAACCTGCGCGATTCCGGCGCCAAGAACGTGGCCGTCGCCCTGCGCGAAGGCTCCCCCTCGGCGAAGAAGGCCGAAGGCGAAGGGCTGCAGGTCATGGGTATCGCCGAAGCGGCCGCATGGTGCGACCTGATGATGTTCACCATGCCCGACGAGCTTCAGGCCGACACCTGGAACAAATACGTCAAGGACAACATCCGCGACGGCGCCGCGATCGCCTTCGCCCACGGTCTGAACGTGCATTTCGGCCTGATCGAGGCGCCCAAGGGCGTCGACGTGATCATGATGGCGCCCAAGGGCCCCGGTCACACCGTGCGCGGCGAATATGTCAAGGGCGGCGGCGTGCCCTGCCTTGTGGCCGTTCACAACGACGCCAGCGGCAAGGCCCTTGAAATCGGCCTGTCCTACTGCTCCGCCATCGGCGGCGGCCGCTCCGGCATCATCGAGACCGACTTCAAGGAAGAATGCGAAACCGACCTCTTCGGCGAACAGGCCGTTCTGTGCGGGGGTCTGGTCGAACTGATCCGCTGCGGGTTCGAAACGCTGGTCGAGGCCGGCTACGCCCCCGAGATGGCCTATTTCGAGTGTCTGCACGAGGTGAAGCTGATCGTCGACCTGATCTACGAAGGCGGCATCGCGAACATGAACTACTCGATCTCGAACACCGCGGAATACGGCGAATACGTCTCCGGCCCGCGCATCCTGCCCTATGACGAAACCAAGGCCCGGATGAAGGCGGTGCTCGACGACATCCAGCAGGGCCGCTTCGTGCGCGACTGGATGGCGGAATGTTCCGTGGGCCAGCCCAGCTTCAAGGCGATCCGCCGCAACAACGACGCCCACCAGATCGAAGAAGTGGGCGAAAAGCTGCGCGGCATGATGCCGTGGATCTCGGCCGGCAAGATGGTCGACAAGGACAAGAACTGATCCGGGCCAGACCCGGTGATGCAGGCCCCGGCATGATCGCCGGGGCCTTTTCTATTCGGCCGCCGCGAAACTGCGCCCCGGCATCTCCCCCGAGATCTCAAGGATCAGCTTGCGCTTGACCGCCTCGGCAAAGCTGTCCTCCGTATCGGCGGTCACCACGAAGGCGCCCAGCCCGCCGATGATCCGCTCCTGGTACAGCCGTTCCAGATCCGCGCCCGACGGCCGGCCATTGCAAAAGCGGCACAGGATGGCCAGCCCGTTGATGGTGATGCCGCCCTCCAGCACCTCGGCCCGCGCCTCGGCAATCGTCGGGCCGTTCCAGTTGTTCGCGCTGTCGCCCGAGAAATCGATCACCTTGCGCCAGCCCTCGATCGCGTTCTCCTCGATCAACGCCTTGCCCTTCAGCAGGGCGGAGCCGATGGAATTGCGCCCAAAGGCCATGCGCGGCGGGATCATCAGGTCTTCGGCAAACCGTGCGGCATCCTCGGCCCCACCGACGATCGTCCAGGGCACGACGACATGTTCCTCTCCGGCACTCGCCCATTCCACATAGGTGACGGCAATCCGACCATAGGCGGTGTTGGCGATGGCCGACAGGACCGCCGGGTCGGTGATCGCCTCGGCATAGCCCTGCCGCTGAAACCGGATTTCGGCCATGTCGATGGAACCGGACGCGTCGGCCAGCAGCACGAGTTCCAGTTCCACATCCTCCGCCGTGGCGGGGGCGGCCAACAGGGTCAGGGCAAGGGCAAGGCGGCGCAGCATGGGGAGGGCTCCATCCGGGTCACCGATCAGATAGCCCGCCGCCCCGCACCGGCCAGACCTTACGCCGCCGCGCGCGGCCCGGCCATCTTGCGGCGGATCAGCGGGCTCATCCCCGTCAGCACGATCCCGATGGAGAACAGGCACCAGACCGCCGGCATCTCGTTCGCGTTCGAGGTCAGCATCAGCGCCAGCCCGGGCCCCGCAATCGCGTGGAAGAGAACGAAGCGCCACGCCCCGTACAGCAGCGGCACGACGAACCCGGCAATCAGGTAACTGGGGAACTGGAACAGCCGGCCCATGACTTCATAGCCAAGGCCGGTCAGCCCGTTCAGCGGCACCTCCCACCCGATATGCCATGTGCCGGTCACGGTGCACATCCGCTCGCCACACAGGACCGAGCCGGGGGCGCATTTGCCCAAGGACTCCAACGGGATCAGTTGCGCCACCATGAAGGCCGCGGCGGCCGCGCAAACGGCCCAGACCGCCTGGCGCACGACCTTGGGCAACGCATAGGGGATCAGCGCCATGGCGAAGGCGTTGATGAAAAAGGGCTGGAACGCGATATGCAGGTAAGACAGCAGCGTGACAGAGGTATTGGCCGGGTTGCCGCAGTCATCGACCACGGCGTAGCCTGCGGCCTGTAACCCCTCCATGAAGGTGAAATAGCCCAGCGTCGCCCAGATGCCCGCCTTCTCCCCCCGCCAGAGGGTGACCCCGGTTGCCACGGCCCCAAGCCCCACCATGGCAAGCGATACATCGGCGCTCCAACACATGCGCGTTTCCTCCCCTGTTCAGGGCGAGTGTGGCGGAGGCTGGCGGAAAGGCAAGGGGCTTGCGGGCCGCAGGGAGGGTGGCGCTGTTGTCACGCCCTTTGAGGGCAGCCCCCAAGACGGCGAGGTCAAATCGACATTATTTTAACCTAAGACAACGCCAAGATAAACCGCTCATCAGCCCAATGATACTTGCAAATATCCCCCGCCAAAACATGCACACTATCTATGCATTTCACTAATTTTACGATATTAAACTCATCTCCGCGAAAAATATAGACCCCCTCACTCGGTATGTAATGTTCGAAAATATCGACCGTGTCAATTGAGGGACCACCAACCATGTCTCTAGGCCCAATTAGCCCGTGCGCAATATTCTTATATTTCGATTCCCGGTACCAGTCATCAAGCCGCTCATCAAAATGCACTATATGATCCCTAAGCGAGCGATCTTTTAACACGTTCAAGTTCTCACAGGAGGAGAACGCCGCACGTAGTGCTGCCCCTCTTGCAGAGTATTTTTTTCGAGGAGGGAAGAAGGACAGGGACACCGCCGCAGAGTTAAACAATATACTATGCAAATAAAAGAATACATGATTTACCGGCGCGCTAGTTGTGAGGGTTTTTTCTAGCGCCTGCGCTGATCCCCTCACCATCTCGGATTTCCGTTGGATTTCAGAGATATGAAGATGAAGCAAAAATGGGTCTACCAACACCTAAACATCCACCTCCTCCACGAACCGCGCATTCTCCTGAATATACTGGAACCGCAATTCCGGTTTCTTGCCCATCAGGCGCTCCACCAGATCAGCGGTTTCGCCCGGTTCGTCCTCGTCGATGGACACGCGGATCAGTTTGCGACTGGCGGGGTCCATCGTCGTTTCCTTCAAATCCTTCGCGTCCATCTCGCCCAAGCCTTTAAAGCGGGAGACGTCGATCTTGCCCTTGCCGCCCAGACCCTTTTCCAGCCACATCGCCTTTTCCGCCTCGTCCAGCGCATAGATGCGCCGCGCCCCTTGGGTCAGGCGAAACAAGGGCGGGCAAGCCAGATAAAGATGCCCGTGGTCGATCAGCGGGCGCATCTGGGTGAAGAAGAAGGTCATCAACAGGCTGGCGATATGCGCCCCGTCCACATCCGCGTCGGTCATGATGATGACCTTGTCATAGCGCAGGTCGTCGATGTTGAACCGCGTCCCGATGCCGGTGCCCAGCGCCTGCGTCAGGTCGTTGATCTCTGCGTTGCTGCCGAGTTTAGAGGACGCCGCCCCCAGCACGTTCAGGATCTTGCCCCGGAGCGGCAAGAGCGCCTGTGTCTTCCGGTCCCGCGCCATCTTGGCCGACCCACCCGCGCTGTCGCCCTCCACGATGAACAGCTCCGTCCCCTCCCGCGCGGTGTTGGAGCAATCGACCAGCTTGCCCGGCAGGCGCAGCCGCTTGGTGGCCGATTTCCGGGCGGTTTCCTTCTCCGCCCGGCGGCGCAGGCGTTCCTCGGCCCGCAGGACGAGGAAATCGAGGATCGCGCCCGCCGATTTCGTGTCCGACGCCAGCCAGTGGTCGAAATGGTCCCTGACCGCGCCTTCCACCAGCCGGGCGGCCTCTGTCGTGGCCAGCCGGTCCTTGGTCTGGCCCACGAATTCCGGTTCGCGGATGAAGGTGGACACAACCGCACAACCGCCCCCCATCAGGTCGTCCCGCGTGATCTGCGCGGCCTTGCGGTTCGACGCCAGTTCGCCATAGGCGCGGATGCCTTTCAGGATCGCGGCCCAGAACCCGGCCTCATGCGTGCCGCCCTCGGGCGTGGGCACCGTGTTGCAGTAAGAGTGGATGAACCCGTCGCGCGAGGGCGTCCAGTTGATCGCCCATTCGACGCTGCCCGGCTGCCCGAACTTCTCCTGGAAACCGACCTTCCCGGCAAAGGGCCGGTCGGAATAGGTCGATGCCGCGCCCAGCGTTTCGGTCAGGTAGTCCGACAACCCCCCGGGGAAGTGGAACACGGCCTCCTGCGCCATGTCCCCGTCCGGCAGCGCGGATTTCCAGCGAATCTCGACCCCCGAAAACAGGTACGCCTTGGACCGGGCCATCTTGAACAGCCGCGCGGGTTTGAAACGGTGGCTGCCGAAGATATCCTCATCCGCGTGGAAGGTGACGGTGGTGCCGCGGCGGTTGGGGGTGGGCCCGAGCTTTTCCAACGGGCCTTGCGGGATGCCGCGAGAAAACTCCTGCGCGAAGAGTTCGCGGTTCCGGGCAACCTCGACCCGCAGACGGTCCGACAGGGCGTTGACGACCGACACCCCCACGCCGTGCAGGCCACCGGAGGTCTGATACGCCTTGCCGGAAAACTTGCCGCCCGCGTGCAGTGTGCACAGGATCACCTCCAACGCGGACTTGTCGGGAAACTTCGGGTGCGGGTCGACGGGGATACCGCGCCCGTTGTCACGGATGGTGACCGAGTGGTCCTCGTGCAGTTCGACCTCGATCCGGGTGGCATGGCCTGCCACGGCCTCGTCCATCGCGTTGTCCAGAACCTCGGCCACAAGGTGGTGCAACGCCCGGTCATCGGTGCCGCCGATATACATGCCTGGGCGTTTGCGGACGGGCTCCAGCCCCTCCAACACCTCGATGGACGAAGCATCATAGGAGGTTTCATTGCTGGAAGAGGATAGGAGATCGTCGGCCATTGGGTTACTGCTCTTTTCGGTTGATTGACCCGTATTAGAGCAGCAGTCCCCGGTTCAGGCAATGGCACCGCGGCGCATAGAAAAAGCGGCGGGAAAACCCGCCGCTCTTCAAGAATTCAAAATTGGTTTCTTAACCCTTGCGGCGCGACGCAGCACCGATCAGGCCAAGCGCACCGACCAGAAGGAAGCCAGCGGCCGGAACCGGGATTTCGGAGGCAACGATGTGCGCCTGCGAGTCGATCTGCGACGTGACGCTGCTGCCGAAATGACTGATTTCGATCCGCGTCGTCATCGAGAACGTCGTGTTCGCGGCCGGGTCGCTGTCCGAAGCGCTGAAGGCTGCAACGCCGGTGCCACCGGCGAAGGTGCCGTCGATCTGGCTGCCATAGCCGAACGCGGTGTTGCTCGCGTCATACCAGGCTTCGATCGAGTAGGTGCCGCCACCCGTCGTGTTGCTGACGTTGCCGGTCGCCTGGTGATACTGTTCCCAGAAGGCCGCGATCTGGTTGAAGGTCATACCCGTCTGGGTCGCTTCGATAACCAGCGAGGCGACAGTCGGGCTGGTCGCATCGACGCTCAGGTTCAGCACGTTCAGGATGCCGGGCAGACCAACGTTGGCCGCCGGGGTTGCCGACGCGTCGACAGAGACCGACGACCAGCCAGCCACGCCGCCGCATGCGGCACATTCGAAGGTCACCTCGTTGTTGGCAATGCCGTCGGCGTCGAGTGCACCGCCGTCAGCCACCAGGAACGAGGACGCAGTGTTATCGGTAATCCGGACCGTCAGCGCAGAGGCCGGAACCGCCATCAGCGCCACAAGCGACGAGCAAAGCCCGAACGCCATGGCTTTGGAGAATTTCAGGTTTGTCATATCAGACGTCCTATTTCTTTCCCAAATCATTGAGGCAAGCATACCCACATAGATTCCACATGAGAGCCCCCTCCCCGTAGTCATAGGAATAATGTCCCACATGTGACCGTTCCAATCAACGTTTTTTTTACTTTTTCAACGGGTCGCCGCCCCCCGCACGGGCAAGCGAGAAAGGGGCTTAATGCGCTGACAATAAATGGTTTTTCGCCACATCGCGACAAGCAGGAACAGCAGCGTGACAGACGGGGCCTCGCCTCAGGAATGACATCGAAAGGCCGGATTCACGCAAGGATTGCGGCAGCGAGTCGCATTGGGGCTGTCGGGGGACAAGACGTGACCGCCTGCTTAGAATCACTCTCGTCGCATGCCCCCACCATGACGGCAAAGTCAGGATTTCCTGACCACGCCCGCCCCGAAAAGCGCCGGTTTTCGGGTCACGTAAGGGCTCGGATCGCGTTCGGCATCGGCGCGTGTCGCGACGGCACGGCCGGTTGCCACTTGCCGGGTTGATAGCCCAAGGCTAAGCCCCCGGCATGACCACGGCGGCGTCCCCCCAGGGCTATCTTTCGCATCTGCGTGCAGCGCTGGCGCTGGGCCTGCCGCTGATCGGCAGCCATCTGGCGCAGTTCGCGATCACGTTGACCGATGCGGTGATGCTGGGCCGCTACGATGTCGAAACGCTGGCGGCCGAGGTGCTTGGCGCCTCGCTCTTCTTCGTGTTGTTCATCATGGGGTCGGGCTTTGCATGGGCGGTGATGCCGATGGTGGCTGCCGCGCTTGGGGCCGGGGACGAAACGCAGGCGCGCCGCGCAACGCGTATGGGCCTTTGGATTTCAATCGGTTTCGGGCTGCTGACCGTGCCCGTCTTTCTGTTCGCCGAACGGCTGTTTCTCAGCGGCGGACAGGACCCCGGAATCGCCCGGCTGGCCCAGCAATACCTGACGATCACGGGGCCTGCGATCATTCCCGCCCTCGTGGTCATGGTCCTGAAAAGCCACCTTGCCGCGCTGGAACACACCCGGGTCGTTCTGTGGGTCACGCTTGGCGCCGTCGCGGTCAATATCGCGGGGAATTATGTTCTGATCTTCGGCCATTTCGGCGCGCTGGAGCTTGGCATAAGGGGGGCGGCGCTGGCCTCGGTGCTGGTGCACCTTGTGTCGATGGTCCTGCTGATCGTCTATGCCGCCCGGGCCTTTCCCGACCACAGGCTGTTTCAACGCTTCTGGCGACCGGACCGGGATGCCCTTGCCAGCGTCTTCCGCCTGGGCTGGCCAATCGGGCTGACCAATCTCGCAGAGGTCGGCCTGTTCGCGATGTCATCGGTGATGATGGGATGGCTTGGCCCCCTGACGCTGGCCGCGCACGGCATCGCACTCCAAATCGCCTCTGCGGTATTCATGGTGCATCTGGGGCTTTCCAATGTCGCCACGATCCGGGCGGGCCGCGCCTTCGGGCAAGGCGACAGCGTCGCCCTTCGGCGCGGCGCGGTGACGGTCCTGGCACTGTCCGGGGGCGCCGTGGCCGCCTCGGTCGTTCTGTTTCTCGGCTACCCCGCGCCCCTTGTCGGGCTGTTTCTCGACCCCGCCTCTCCTGACAGCGCGGAGGTGCTGGCCATCGGCACCGCGCTCTTGGCGGCCGCAGCGCTGTTTCAGCTTGTCGATGCTGCGCAGGTGATGGCGCTTGGCCTTCTGCGCGGGGTGCAGGACACCCGCGCACCGATGGTCATGGCCGCCATCAGCTATTGGCTGGTCGGGTTGCCCGTCGCCTATGTCCTGGGGTTTGTCCTGAACTTTCAGGGCATTGGCGTGTGGCTCGGGCTCGCATCGGGTCTGGCGCTGGCGGGCGTGTTGATGATGGCGCGGTTCTGGCGCCACCATGGATCGGCAACGGCCCGCTAGGGGCCGTCAAACCCCGGCTGGCCGTTCGATCAGCGCCCCGGCCACGAAATCCGCCTGGTTGTGGAAGGCAAGGATGACCTCCATCTCCTCGGCCGTGCAGGCGATCAGAAGCTTCAGTTCCCCATCCCGTTTCATCAGGTCCATCGAGGCGATGACCCCGGTCACACGGCCCCCCGACAGGCTGCCCCGCCAGATATCGACGCCGCCGCCATCGATGGCCTGCGTCCCCTCCAGATAGCCATAATCCAGCGGATAGGTGATCTGGGGAAAGCGCGGATGACCCGACCCCTTTGGCCGGTCGATCACCACGGTCGCCCCCGCCACGAAAGCATCCGCAAAAGGCCAGAACCGGCCCGGCACGTCCACCGGCACCATGTCACAGCACCCGGTGACGCGCGCGCGCCGCGCGTTCGATGGCCGCCCCGGCCAGCCGGTCGATGTTCAGCTCATACCGGATTTCCGCCAAGAGACGCAGTTCCTGCTCTCCCAGCTTGCCGTCGGCCGCGGCGACATCGCAGGCCATGACATAGGCTGTTTCATACAGCTTCTCGGGCAAAGCGTCCCGAACCAGACCGAACAGCGCATCCAAACCTTCGTATTCCTCGAACAACTCCAGCACGGTCTGGGCGACCACGCGGATACGGTCCTGATCGTAATCGGCGAACACCGGAAGGTGGTCCACCATCCGTTCGATGCTGACAAGTTCCGCGGTTCGGATGTTTTCATCCGATGCGGACACCGCGATCATGATGGCAACCAGCGCATCCTGCGCGGTTATCGGCGCTTGGGTGGATGTCAATCCCGCCTCCTTCCAGTCTCTTGTTGCGGCGCAGAATATTGACGGCAGGCGGGACGGGCAATAGGAGTCGCGCCTTGCCGGGCATGGGGTCCGGCCCGTCTGGAGTGATGACATGTCCGATCTGCGCGACGCCGCGATGAGTTCCAAGGCCTGGCCCTTCGAAGAAGCGCGCAAGCTCTTGAAACGCGTGGAAAAGACGCCGCCGGAAAAGGGCTATGTCCTGTTCGAGACGGGGTATGGCCCGTCCGGCCTGCCCCATATCGGCACCTTCGGCGAAGTGCTGCGCACCACGATGATCCGCCGCGCGTTCGAGGCGATCAGCGACATCCCCACCCGGCTGATCTGTTTTTCCGACGACCTAGACGGGATGCGCAAGGTTCCCGACAACGTCCCGAACCAGGAGATGCTGCGCGCCAACATCCAGAAGCCGCTGACAAGCGTGCCCGACCCGTTCGGAGAGTTCGAAAGCTTCGGCCACCACAACAACGCCATGCTGCGGCGGTTTCTCGACACCTTCGGGTTCGAATACGAATTCTACTCGGCCCGTGAATTCTATGCCTCGGGGCAGTTCGATGAGGTGCTTCTGCGCGCCGCCGAGCGCTATGACCGGCTGATGGAGATCATGCTGAAATCGCTGCGCGAGGAGCGGCAGCAGACCTATTCGATCTTCCTGCCGATCCACCCCGAAACGGGCCGCGTGCTGTACGTGCCGATGAAAAACGTGGACGGGTCGAAGGGCGAGATCACCTTCGACGACGAGGACGGGCGCGAATGGACGCTCCCGGTCACGGGCGGCAACGTCAAGCTGCAGTGGAAGCCCGACTTCGGCGCGCGCTGGGCGGCGCTGGGTGTCGACTTCGAAATGTACGGCAAGGAACACGCCACCAACGAAAAGATCTACGACGCGATCTGCCGGGCGTTGGGGGGCACGCCGCCGAACCATTTCAGCTATGAGCTGTTCCTCGATGCCGAAGGGGCCAAGATCTCGAAATCATCGGGCAACGGGATCTCGATCGACGAGTGGTTGACCTATGCGGCCACCGAGTCGCTGTCCTATTTCATGTACCAGAAGCCCAAGACGGCGAAGCGGCTGCATTTCGACGTGATCCCCAAGGCGGTGGACGAATACCACCAGCAGCTCAAGGCCTTTCCCGATCAGGACCTCAAGGCGCAACTGGCCAACCCGGTCTGGCACATCCACAACGGCAATCCGCCCGAAAGCCGGATGGTCGTCCCCTTTGCGATGCTGCTGAACCTCGCCTCGGTCGCCGGGGCCACGGACAAGGACGGGTTGTGGGGGTTCATCCGGCGCTATGCGCCCGAAGCCTCGCCCGAAACCCATCCCGACCTCGATCAGGCGGCGACATTCGCGGTGCGCTATTTCCGCGACTTCGTGGCCCCCACCCGCGAATTCCGCGCCCCCGACGAACAGGAACGCGCAGCGATGGAGGACCTATCGGCCCGCCTGAAGGCGTGGGAGGGCGGCCTTGACGCCGAGGAATTGCAAAGCCTCGTCTTCGCCGTCGGCAAGGACCATGGGTTCGAAAACCTGCGCGACTGGTTCAAGGCGCTTTACGAGGTGCTGCTTGGCGCCAGCCAGGGCCCGCGCTTCGGCGGCTTCATCGCGCTTTACGGTGTCGATGAAACCGTCACGCTGATCGAGGACGCGCTGGCGCGGGACTGACCCGAAGGGCCCGGTAAACCGGTCAGGAGCCGGGCCCGCAATCCAGACAGCGCGGCGGGAAGGCCGGCCCCATCTGCATGGCGTGGTTCAGCCGGCGCAGGGCCGTCCTGACGCCCTCTTCCAGCGTGGGGTGATAGAACGGCCGTTCCAGCATCTCGTCGACCGTCAGGTTCGACTGGATCGACCACGCCAAAAGATGCGCGATATGTTCTGACGCCGGGCCGATCATCTCTGCCCCCAGCAGTTTGCCGGTATTGCGGTCCCCATACATCCGCAACAGACCTTCGTTCACGCGCATCACCCGCGCGCGGCCCTGACCGGACCAGTCGAACCCGGCGGCGGTGAAGTCTGCGTCGCGCTCTGTCAGGTCTCGGTAGGTCTCGCCCACCATCGCGATCTGCGGGTCGGTGAAGACAACCGAGATCGGCGTGCTTTTCGCAAAGCGCCGCACCTCCGGAAACCGCGCGGCATTATAGCCCGCCGCCATGCCCTCATCCGCGGATTCGTGGAGCAGCGGAAACCGGTCATTGGCGTCCCCCGCGATGAAGATGGGGCTGTCGCCGCATTGCCCGGTATGCACATCATAGACCGGAATACCCCGCCGGTCCCGTTCCAGAGTGGTGTTTTCAAGCCCCAGAGTGTCGACATTCGGCCGCCGCCCGGTGGCGATCAACGCATAGGCGAAGTCTTCCGTGCGGGTCGTGCCGTCCTCGTCCCAGTCGACCTGCACGCCGGTTTCGGTGCAGGCCCGGCGCTTGACCTCCGCATGGGGAAGAAAATCAAGCGCACCGGTGAAGATCTCCAGCGCCTTGTCCCGCACCTCCGGATCGCCCAGCGGGCCGACAAGGTGGTCCCGTCCGAACAGGCGCACCCGCACGCCCAAGCGGTGCAACGCCTGCCCCAGTTCCAGGCCGATCACACCGGCCCCGAACACGGCGACGGATCCGGGCAGGTCGTGCCAGTCGAAGACATCATCGTTGACGATCATCCGGTCGCCGAATTCATGGAAGAACGGCAGGATATTAGTGCGCGACCCGGTCGCGATCACGATCCGGTCGGCCCGCACGATCCGCCCGTCGTCCAGTGCAAGCTCATGGTCCGACCGGAACGTCGCCATGGCCTTGATGCGGTGACGGTCTGGCCAGTCCTCGACCGCCGCGACGACATGACCGACGAACCGGTCACGCTCCTCCCGCACCCGTTTCATCACCGCGGCACCGTCGATCTGCGGCGCGCCGAACGTCACGCCGAAGGGATCGGCGCTGCGCCCCGCATGGGCGGCCTCCGCCGCCGCGATCAAGAGCTTGGAGGGCATGCAGCCGACCCGCGCACAGGTGGTGCCATAGGGCCCGCCCTCGATCAGCAGCACATTGTCGGTGACCTTCGTGACCTCGCGATAGGCGCGCATGCCCGCGCTGCCCGCCCCGATGATCGCAACCTCTGCGGTAATCACGTCCACGGCTCTGCCCCTCCCCTTTACCTCGGGGGCAGACTACACGTTCTTCCGGGGACAGCCACACAAAGGGCGGTGATCTCCGACCCGGCCCGGCAAAGGTTCAGCGTTCAACCGCCGCCTTGTCCGGGCAGGGCGCGGCGATCACGTCAGGCTGGCGCAGAAGTCCTGAATGCGCTTGCAGGCCTCGATCAGGTTCTCGTCCGAGGTCGCATAGCTGACCCGGAAGTTGGGCGAGAGCCCGAAAGCCGCGCCGAACACCACGGCCACGCCCTTCTCTTCCAACAGAGCGGTCGCGAACGCCTCGTCATTCTCGATCTTCACCCCGGCAGGAGACGTCTTGCCGATGCACCCGGCGATGGAGGGATAGACATAGAACGCGCCTTCGGGCACCGGGCAGGTGATCCCCGTCGCGGCGTTCAGCATCTCCACCACCATGTTGCGCCGCCGCTCGAACGTGGCGTTGTTGACGGGGATGAAATCCTGCGTGCCGGTCAACGCTTCAAGGGCTGCCCATTGCGCGATGGAACTGGGGTTGGAGGTCGATTGCGACTGGATCTTGCTCATCGCCTTGATCAGTTCAACCGGCCCCGCGGCATAGCCGATCCGCCAGCCGGTCATCGCATAGGCCTTGGACACGCCGTTGCAGGTCAGCGTGCGATCATAAAGGCCCGGCTCGACCTCCGCAGGGGTGCAGAATTCGAAATCGCCATAGGTCAGCTTTTCATACATGTCGTCGGACATCACCCAGACATGTGGGTGCTTCATCAGCACGTCGGTCAGCGCCTTCAACTGCTCACGCGTATAGCCCGCGCCCGTGGGGTTCGAGGGCGAGTTGAAGATGAACCACTTGGTCTTCGGCGTGATCGCGGCCTCCAGCGCCTCGGGCGTCAGGCGGAAACCGGTTTCCATCCCGGCCTCGACAATCACCGGCTCGCCGCCCGCCAGCAGCACCATGTCGGGATAGCTGACCCAGTAGGGCGCGGGGATGATCACCTCATCCCCCGGGTTCAACGTGGCCATCAGCGCGTTGTAGAGGATCTGCTTGCCGCCCGCGCCGACGCTGACCTGCGCGGGGGTATAGTCCAACCCGTTATCGGCCTTGAACTTGTCGCAGATCGCCTTTTTCAGCTCGGGCAGGCCGTCAACGGCGGTGTATTTCGTCTCCCCCCGATCAATGGCGGCCTTCGCGGCGGCCTTGATGTTGTCGGGCGTGTCGAAATCGGGTTCCCCGGCGCCAAGGCCGATCACGTCCTTGCCCGCGGCCTTCAACTCCCGCGCCTTGGTCGTCACCGCGATGGTCGGTGAGGGTTTGACCCGCGAGAGTGTCGCAGACAGAAAGGACATGGTCGCCTCCGGTTTGAAAGAAAAACTCCTTTCTCATAGGGTGCGAGGCAGGATCGATGCAAGCGGGATTGGCGGAAAGGCGGGGGCGATGAGCGAAAACAACAATTCCGGTTCCGACTGGTATTCGGAAGAGTCGGCGACCTTCGGTGACCGGGTCGCCGGCGCGCGCGAGGCGCTGGGCATGACCCAGACGGAACTGGCAAAACGGCTGGGCGTGAAGCTTCAGACCGTTCGCGGCTGGGAAGAAGACATCTCGGAACCGCGCGCCAACAAGCTTCAGATGATGGCCGGCGTCTTGAATGTCTCGATGATGTGGCTATTGAACGGCCATGGAGACGGGCTGGACGGCCCGGTCGAGGACGTGACCCTGTCGGGTGACATCCGGGCCGTTCTGACCGAAGTTCGGCAGGTCAAATCCGAGATGTCCCGGCTGTCCGACCGGCTGGGCGTTCTTGAAAAACGGCTTCGCCACGCCCTGAAGGAGCACGCATGATCATGAGCGAGTCACTGGAGGACCGGCGCAAGCGGATGCATATCCGCGCATGGCGCCGAGGCACCAAGGAGATGGACCTGATTCTCGGCGGCTATGCCGACCAGTATCTCGGCCAGTTGGATGGCGCCGATCTTGAGCTGTTCGATTCGCTCCTGGGCGAAGACGATCATGCGCTCTACCAATGGGTTACGGGGCAGGCCAGCGCGCCCGTCCACTATGCGGCCCTGATCGCGGAACTGTCCGCGCGGCAGGCCGGTCGCTGACAAGGTTTGGGCGCTTTTTCACGGCTTTAACTGAATATTCGCGACTCATTTCTTATTCCTCTGTCTGTAACGCGAACGGCGGAGACAGACATGAGTATACACCCCTCCCTTGCGACCGGTGAAACCGCTGGCGTCATGGGCGATTATCTTGAGGCGCTCTCCCTGGTGGAGCGTCTGCACAGGCTCCTTCTGGATGTCATCAAGGACGAGTTCGAACGGCTCGGCGTGCTGGAACTGAACGCGGTTCAGGCGCTGTTGCTGTTCAACATCGGCGAGAACGAGGTCACCGCGGGCGAGTTGAAAAGCCGCGGCTACTATCAGGGCTCCAACGTGTCCTACAACCTCAAGAAGCTGGTCGAAAAAGGCTACATGCACCATCAGCGCTGCGAGATCGACCGCCGCGCCGTTCGCGTGCGCCTGACCCCGAAGGGGCGGGAAATTCGCGACATCGTCGCGGGCCTGTTCGCGCGCCACGCCGAAGGGCTGCTTTCGCGCAGCGTCGTCACGAGCGAGGGCCTGTCCGACATCACCGCCGCGCTGAAGCGGATGGAGCGGTACTGGAGCGACCAGATTCGCTATATCTACTAAGGTCGGCGAACCGCCGCCCCAAGGCCATCCCAAGGCCGCCGTCAGGCAATCGCGCAGAAACGTGCGACCCGGCGCGGTATCAGAAATCCTCGACTCCCGGTGCGGATTCGACAACGGCCCCGCAGCCCGGGGCACCTGCCCGTGACGCGGCGATCAGGTCCGGAAAAAGACCCTCTGCCCGACCGAAGCGATCTGGACAATCCAGCGCGCTTGCAAACGCGTTTTCCTTTGGCTTGCCCGTCATCGCAGCCCGCCCAAAGATCACACCCCCGGAATTCACGTTCCTCCGCAGCCGCAGCATCTGCCACCTGCTGTGCGGAGCGCCCGCCAGAACGGCGGTGCCGGCCGCCGCGAGACAAAATCCCGCCCCAACCGACCAACACGGCGCCGGCGTTACGGCAGGGCAATCCCCTCCCCAAGCGCCCCATAGACCCGCACGCTGACCTCGCGCTTCAGCTTGCGCCGCATGGCCCGCTCGAAATCCTCGAAATCGCCCGCGGTCTCGACAAAGGCCCCCGGCCCCCGGATCACATGGTCGCGGTAATAGTCGAAGACGTCGCCGTCATCCCCTGTCGCGCCGCCGATGGCCAGCCCGTTCACCGTGATCCCGTCGAACTGAAAATTGCGATAGGCCAGATCCGGCCCGAACCCGTCATTGTTGACCCCGTCGCCCGAGACGTCCAGCGTTCGGGAGAGGCACGCCGGCGCGGTCTCGAACATCTTGCTTGCATGGCCAAGGGCAAAGCCCATCGCCGTCGGGAATTCGGCATGGGACCGGCGCGACCCGGCGATCTCGCCCGCCGCCCGGGTAATCGCCGCGGGGCTGTCCAGAAACCGCCAGCCCAGCACCAGCTTCTGCTGATTGCGCCCGCTCCACTCATAGACGGCCAGCGCCACCGGGCCCGGCCCGGACAGAAACGCCGCCTGCACCGCCGGTGCCGTCAGTGCCGCGGCCAGCCCCGCCCGTTGCAGCGCATCCTCCGCCCGGTCGACGGAGGATGACACGTCGAGCGCCAGCAGCAGCGCCAGCCGACACGCCTCTGCCGGGGCAGGAACGGCAAGGCCAAGCAGCGCCAGCCTTACCAATGGCCCGTGTTTTCCATGCTGGCCCAGGGTTCGGCGGGGGCAAGGCTGCCGCCCTTCTGCAACAGCTCGACCGAGATATTGTCGGGGCTGCGCACGAACGCCATGTGCCCATCCCGCGGCGGGCGGTTGATGGTCACGCCGTTCGCCTGCAGATGCGCGCACATCTCATAGATATTCTCCACCTCGTAGGCCAGATGCCCGAAATGGCGACTGTCGGAGGGCAACCCCTCGTCCCCGTCCCAGTTATAGGTCAGTTCGACAGGGCAATCCGGCTGCCCCGGCGGCGCCATGAACACCAGCGTGAACCGGCCGCCCTCGCTGTCCTTTCGCCGGGTCTCCTTCAGACCCAGCAGTTCATAGAACGCGATGGATTTCTCAAGGTCCTTCACCCGGACCATGGTATGCAGATAGCGGACTTCCATAAGGCACCCTCCTTCTTCTTCCCCCGACTCTAGCACGCCCGGCGCCGGGGGCGAGGGGCGCGGCAAGCCGACCGCGCCTTACATCATATGGCTGTTCCCCCGAACGGCCCACATAGATATAGTATGGCGCGACTCGTCTTATACGCGAAAGGACCGCGCCCATGCCGTTGACCGAAGAACAGCTTGCCGAGATCGAGGCCGAACGCCGCGAAACCCGGCCCACGCTTCGCGCGACCGCCCGGGGGATGGAGGCGCGGCTTTACACCGCCCATCCGGTGCTGGACCACGGCTTTGTCCGCGTCATCGATTACATGGGCGACGACGCCGCGATCTGTCAGGCCGCGCGGGTCAGCTACGGCAAGGGCACCAAATCCGTCAGCAATGACGAGGGGCTGATCCGGTACCTGATGCGCCACTGGCACTCGACCCCGTTCGAGATGTGCGAGGTCAAATTCCACGTCAAACTGCCGGTCTTCGTCGCCCGCCAGTGGATCAGGCACCGCACCGCCAACGTCAACGAATACTCTGCCCGGTATTCGATCCTCGACCGGGAATTCTATATCCCCGCCCCCGACGCGCTGGCCGCCCAATCCACCGTCAACAACCAGGGCCGCGGCGAATTGCTGGAGGGCGAAGAGGCCGCCCGCGTGCTGGACATCCTGAAAACCGACGCCGCCCGCGCCTATGACAATTACGAGGCGATGCTGAGCCAGGAGGGGCAAAAGGGCCTTGCCCGCGAATTGGCCCGTATGAACCTGCCCGCCAATATCTATACCCAATGGTATTGGAAGACCGATCTTCACAACCTTTTCCACTTCCTGCGGCTGCGGGCGGACGTGCACGCCCAATACGAAATCCGCGTCTACGCCCAACTGATGTGCGAGATCGTCGCCGACTGGGTGCCGCTGGCCTATGCAGCCTTTGCCGATTACCGGATGGGGGGCGTCAATCTGTCCGCCACCGCGATGGACTGCATCCGGCGTATGCTGAAGGGAGAGACGGTGACGCAGGAAACCTCCGGCATGTCCAAGGGGGAATGGCGGGAGTTCGAGGGGGTGTTGAAATGACGGACATCAAAGATAATGCTGAAGTCGTTACTGGAACTGGCCGCTCAGTCAGCATCCAAGTTGTCCAAGATGTATATAACAGCTTGACCAGCAAGATAGAGCACATTTCCCAGCTTTTCTTTGACCACCACCGAACAGATGCCCATGCAATTGCAAACCTACACCGAATTATTGAGCAGACATTAGAGCAATATACTTGCGAAGCATCCGGCTGCACTGTCGCTGTGCGCTATAGCAATAGCCAAGTCGAAAGGTTTAGCTCAATGGAGCGCTTCATGGCCCAAGGGCTAAACAGAAATATTTCGACAGAGAACGTGGAAATTGATTACGACTTCCTTATTTTACTACCCAAGACCAAAGAAGCAAAGCCCTACAACGTTTCTGTTGGACTGCGAAGTACGCTAGGGGTGGTCAATAGATTCAGAATTAAAGATGCGACCGAGGGAGAAAAGAACATTTTCTATGAACTCGAAACGGGCACTGCGCGAGCAGATATTCAGTATGTTGACTTGGCAGTTGCACGTAATTTCGAGGCGCAGATCGAAGATTGGTTTAGCGGTCTCCCCAAGAGCCGACAGAGTGCATTCGGCCATTTAACAAAGGTCTTAGCACCAGCCACACCTGTAGTCGTTAAGGCATTGGCAGCATCTGCCTCATGCTACTTTTCTTTCGCATTCTTAAGCGATAGCGTATCAGACTCTCACTCGTTATTTACCGCATGCCTCATTTCGTTCGCAGCGATATCTGCATCACTAGCAGCAGCCTCTCCGCTATCAGTTTGGGCAAAGAAGGCAATATCTCGCTCGGGCCCGTATTCACTGGTATGCTTGTCAGAGGCAGATAAGGCCTTAGAAAAAATGCAACGGAACAATATGTTTATCGTCTGGGTGAAGTTTATTTTCGCTGGAGCCGCTTCCGTATTATTCGGGCTCACAGCAAACTATCTGGCGGCCAAGATCGGGATTTAACACTAGTCTAGAGAAAGTAGTGTGCCGCCCATTGCCGAGCAGCCTACACTGCATCTTACCAACGAGCGACGCGTGCCCCTCAAAAGGCGCTCCGGTTACTCCCACGCCCCCCGACACAAATGCCCCCACCACGCCTCCGCCCGACTGTGTCGTGAATTGGGCGCAAAAAACCTAAAAACTTACGAAATCTTCACCCAATTTCGCCGGGTTCCGGGGGCTATATGCGGTTACGGGCCGCGTGATTTAAGGCCCTTCGTGAAGCCACTTGTAGGCCGGTAACGAGTAACAAGTTCGGTTGGGGGCGTCGCCTGTCGTGTTGTGACGGGTCGGCGCCCCTGGCTTATGGCACGTCCCCACGACGGCCGTCAGCCGACCGCCGGCGCATCCCGGCCCCCTTTCAATCCCCCCAACCAGACCGTCGATCCGCAGGGTCAGGCCACGCACAAATGCCCCCCGGCGGGCCGTGCCCGAACTTCGACGCAAAAAACCTAAAAACTTACGAAATTTCCACCCAGTTTCGCCGGGTTCGAAGCGCTTACTGCATATCACGGGCCGAGTGATTTATGGCCCGCGGTACAGCCGCTTACAGGCTTGTAACGAGTACTCTGGTCGGTTGGGGGCGTTGCCCGTCGTGTGTTGACGAAGCGGCGCCCCCAACTCTCCGGACCGCGGGCGCCCGTCTCAGCCCTCCACCAGCCCCCGATAAAGCGCCAGCACCGGATCGTCGTCCAGATCGACATCGGATGCCTCGACCACGTCGCCCGCCGGAATATCGCGCCGCAGGGTCACCCCGTGCGCCAGCCCGATGGGCAGCGCCGTGCGCGCCCGCACAACCGGCTGCGCCTTTCCCCAGACGGTATAGCCGCCCTCGCCGTCCAGCCGCTCCCCCGCCTTCAGGTCGCGCTTCGCAACGGACACCACGGTGCCGTGCATGGCCCGGGCCGCCCCGGTCGGCTCCCCGCGCAGCGCCGCGCTCAGCACCGAGATCGACAGCTCCAGCCCGATCAGGTGAAAGGGCTTGTACATCGCCGCAAAGCGCCCGGTGGAATCCGTGGGCAGGCCGTATTGGCGGAAACAGGCGGCGGCATAGTCGTTGGGCGCCTCCAGCACCACATAGACGCCCCAGCGCAGATCGCGGAAGACCGGCCGCCCGTCGCGTTCAATCGAGGAGATCGTCTCCACCATCCCGCGCCCCTCCAACTGACCGCCGAGGTCCCTGGGGCGCAGCACATGGGCCAGATCGTCCACGCCGCAGGGCGGGAAGGACAGCCCCGCCTCGGGCACGGTCAGACCGCAGGCATTCGCGATGGCGACCATTTCGATGCCGCTTTTCGTGCCGTCGAGGAAAGAGTTGAACATCTGCGGGTTCATGCCCGCGCGCGCGGCCTCCTCCGCCGTCAGCCCGTAATGGGACCAGACATCGTCCGGGGTGACAGCGTGATAGGCGGGCAGGTATTTCGTGCCCTTGCCCGCCGCCGCGACGGAAAAGCCCGCCGCCCGCGCCCAGTCGACCATTTCGGCCACCAGCGCGGGCTGGTCGCCATAGGCCATGGAATAGACGACACCGGCCGCCGCGGCCTCCCCCGCAAGCGCGGGGCCGGCCAGAACATCGGCCTCGACATTGACCATCACGATATGCTTGCCCGCGGCGATGGCCGCACGGGCATGGGCGATGCCGGCCCGGGGGTTGCCCGTCGCCTCCACCACAACATCGACATCGTCGCGCGCGGCAAGGGCCGTGCCGTCCTCGACAAAGGCGGTGGCCGCAATCCGCGCCTCGTCCCAACCCACCGCGCGGCAGGCGGTGCGCGCCCGGTCGACATCCAGATCCGCGATGGCCGCGATCTCCAGGCCTTCGATGGTCGGCACCTGGCTGAGGAACATGGACCCGAACTTCCCCGCCCCGATCAGCCCGGCCCGCACCGGGCTGTTACGCTCTGCCGCTTCCGCGGCCAGCCTTGCAAGATTCATTGAACGCCTCCCCTCTCTCCCCGGCCCTTGCGGGGCCTTCGGCACGCCGCGCAGGGTCAAACCCGGTCGCAAGAGCTTAGGGGACGGGGGCCGGTGCGGCAATTGCCCGGCCATCGACCATTTTTGCCAGAGTTTTTCCCTTGACGCCCCCGGCGGCCTCGCTTACCTAGCGCCACGCTTCGGCGGAGTAGCTCAGTTGGTTAGAGCAGAGGAATCATAATCCTTGTGTCGGGGGTTCAAGTCCCTCCTCCGCTACCATCCCTTCCAGATGGAATTCGGTCCAGCCGCGGCGCACGCAGCCCGGCCTGACCGCACCCGGTGCAGGTCCGCATCAGGGGCCCCTCAGGCCGTTTTCTGCATATAGCCCGACGCGAAGGTCAGAAGATCGGCTTCGCAAAGCGGCCGGGCAAAGTAATAGCCCTGAAGCACGTCACAGCCGAGCGCCGCGAGGATATTGGCCTGTTCCTCGGTTTCCACGCCCTCTGCGACGGTGGCGATGCCCAGCGTCTCTGCGATCTCGACGATGGCGCGCACAAGGTTGCGGGACTTGGTGTCCTCGGCGACCGGGGTCACGATGCGCTTGTCGATCTTCAGCCCGGATGGCGCGATTTCCATCAACCCGATGACAGAAGCATGGCCGGAGCCGAAATCGTCGATCTCGATCTCGATGCCCGCATCCCGGATCATGTCGAGGTGGAACTTGAAGGCGTCGCTTTCCTCTTCCACCAGGATCGACTCCAGCAACTCGAACGTGACCTTGGTTTCGCCCTCGACCATCGCGCTGGCGGCCGAGACGACATCGGGGTCGTGCATCCGCCCGGAACTGACGTTGAAGCTGATCTTGGGAATGGAAACCCCCTGCCCCCGCAGGCGGTCCAGAACCTCGCGCGACTTGTCCATCATCACGCGGTCGATTTCGGGCACCACGCGCAATTGCTGGGCCACATGCATGAACGCGTCGGGCGCGACGATACCGCGGGTGGGATGGTTCCAGCGCAGCAGGGTTTCGACCCCCACAAGGCTGCCGTCGGTGGTAGAGACCTGCGGCTGGAAATAGGGGATGAACTCGTCCCGCTCCAGTCCCTCCTGGATTTCGACGGCAAGGCGCCGGTCGTTCATCAGGTTGGCGTGAAGCTCTTTGGTGAAGAATTCCAGCCGGTTGCGCCCATCGGCCTTGGCCCGGTAAAGCGCGGCATCGGCGAACAGCTGGATCTCGGCACCGGTCTCGGTCAGGTCTTCGGTATGGGCGATGCCGAAACTCGCCCCGAACCGGCACTGGCGCCCTTCGTACAACAGCGGCACCGCCAGTCGTTTCTGAATCCGTTCGACGATTTCCCGGGCATTGTCGCGGCACGTGCCGTGACCCAGCAGGATCGAGAATTCGTCCCCCCCGATCCGGGCCGCGAAATCGGTCGACCGGACGCTGTCGCGCAAGACATCGGCCACCCGCAGCAGAACCTGATCGCCCGCCTCGTGGCCCAGCGTGTCGTTGACATATTTGAAATGGTCCAGATCGACCCGGATCAGGGCGCAATCGCGCGGGCCGGTCCGGGCGCTTTCAAGGCGCTGGGTCAGGGTCTGGTCGAAATGGCGGCGGTTGGGCAGGCCGGTCAGGCCGTCCTGCAATGCCTGCCGCTCGTTCTCGGCACGCATCCGCTCGGCCAGTTCATGAGCCTTCAGAAGATCGACCTCGCGTTTGACGTCCTTTGTGACGTCATGCACCGCACCGGTCCAGACGATGGTGCCGTCCTGTTCCTTGCGCGGGGTCGCATTGGCGGACAGCCAGATCTTGCCCCGGTCGGGATGGTTGACGCGAAACCGAAGATGCCAGGGCGACAGGTCGCGGGCGCTGTCCAGCGTGGTGCTTGAGATTTCCATCTGGTCCGCGGGATCGACCCGGTCGAAGACCCGGCCCTTCATGTCCTCGATCTCTGCGCGGGTATAACCGAACAGGTCCTCGAACTTCGCGCTGGTATAGGGGAAGTCGCCCTCCTGGTTCTGGTTCAGGCGGTATTCGTAAAGGCCGACCGGCGCGATATTGGCGACCGAGGACAACCGCTCATGGGCCTTCTGCATCTCTGCGGCGGCCTCTGCGGCGCGCAACTGGGCGCGTTCCTGCTCGGTGACGTCAAGGATGCTGCTGTAGCACACGATGGACCCGTCGGGCTGGGCACTGGGGGTGACCGACGCCATGATCCAGCGCAAGCCCTCGGTCGGGTGGTTGAGCCGATGCTTGAAGGTCACCGGCGACAAGTCTCGCGCCGCCCGTTCCAGCGTCTCGTGAACCCACGGCAAGTCGTCGGGGTGAACATGGCGTGCGACGGCGGTGCCTTCCGCCTCGATCTCTGCCGCGGAAACCCCCATGATCTGGGCCAGTCTCGCGCTGAAATAGATCACGTCGATCGCGCCATCCGGCGACACCCGATACTCGGACAGCGCAGTGGCAGAGTTGTCGGCCAGCGTGTTCAGGCGCGTATGGGCGTGGCGAACCTCTTCGGCGGCTTGTGCGGCCTTCGTCTCGGCCTGCAGCCGGTCGGTGATGTCGAACATGCTGCCGAACCACAGGACCGCGCCGTCGGGCTGGGCAAAGGGCAGCGACGACGCCAACAGCCAGCGCAGACCGGTTTCCGGGTGGTCGATGCGAAAGCGGGCCTCGAACGGGGTCAGGTTCCGGCGCGACTCCTCGATGGCATCTGATATCGGCCCCCAATCGCCGTCAACAATACGGGAGAAGGCTAGCGTGGTGTCGATCCCCACATCTTCCGCAGTGACGCCCAGAAGCGACGGCAGTTTCGCGCTGAAATACGGCAGATGCATGCTGTCGTCGGCATCCTGCCGCAACTCGTACAGCGCGCCGGGGGCGTTGTCGGCCAGCGTGTTCAGGCGTTCGCTGACCCGGTGCGCGGCCTCTGCCGCCTCGGCAAGGCGGCGCTCGTTTTCCTTCATGTCGTCGATGCTGATGATGGCGCCGGCGATCAGGAAGGGCAGCCCCTTGTCCTCGCGCCCGACCTTGCGGGCCACCGCCCGGTACCAGTGATAGCTGCCATCGGCGTGGCGCGTGCGGTGCTCATGTTCATAGACATCGGCGCGCCCGTCGATCAGCTTTGACATCTCGGCGACGGCGCCGTCCCTGTCATCGGGGTGGATCAGGCCGCGCCAGCCGACATCGTTGCAGGGAAAATCGCCGGGCTCGTAGCCGAGCAGGCGATAGGTTTCGTCCGGCGCCCAGCCGGTTTGCAGATCGGGGCACACCGTCCAGTGGGCGATCTTGCCGGACTCGGCCGAAACGCGCAGCATCTCTTCCCGCGTCTGGGAATCCGCGCGGGCCTTTTCGGCGCTGGCCAGCGCATCCGACAGGCGGCGTTCGTTTTCCTTCAGGCTGTCGATGCTGACGGCCGTGCCCGAGATCAGGTCGGGCAGACCCTGACCGGACCGGTCGGTCTTGCGCCCCATGGACCGATACCAGTGATAGGTGCCGTCGGCATGGCGCAGCCGGTATTCAACCTCGTACAGGGAAACCTCGCCGGCAATCAGCTTGGCCATCTCGTCACGCGCCACGGTCACGTCTTCGGGATGGACCAGCGCCCGCCACCATGTGTGGGTCCGCTCGAACGTCTTCAGATCGTAGCCGAGGGCGAAATAGGTCTCGTCCGGGGCCCAGAATTCGTCGGTGTCGCTGCCAGCCGACCAGTAGAGGACCCCCCCGCAGACGGCCGAGGTGCGCAGCATCTCTTCCCGGGCCTGCGACTCTGCGCGGGCCTTTTCCGCGCTGGCCAGCGCGTCCGACAGGCGGCGTTCGTTTTCCTTCAGGCTGTCGATGTTGACAAGTGCGCCGAGGAACAGGGGCGGCAGACCCTGCGCGCTGCGGTCAAGCGTGCGCCCAAGCGCCCGGTACCAGTGATAGCCCCCGTCCTTGTGGCGCAGGCGGTACTTCAGCTCGAAATGCGGAATCTTCCCGCCTTCCATTTTTTCGGCTTCCGAAATGACGGATGGCAGGTCTTCGGGGTGGACAAGCGACCGCCACCAGACCCGGGTCTGCTCCACATCCGCCGCATCGTAGCCAAGCAGCTGATAGGTTTCGGCCGGCACCCAGAAGCTGTCTTCAACCGCACAGGCCGACCAGTGCAGGACCCCCCCGTTCCGGGCCGAGATACGCAGGATCTTTTCCCGCTCCTGCGCCTCGATCTGGGCCGTCCGGGCCCCTTCCAGCGCTTCGGACAGGCGACGCTCGTTTTCCTTCTGCTCGTCGATGCAGCTATGAACACCGCCGACCAGCGGCGAAAGGCCCTGATCGCTGCGGTCGATTCCGCGGGCGACGGTCCGGTACCAGTGATAGCTGCCGTCCTTGTGGCGCAGGCGTTGTTCGTGGTCGTAGACCTCCGCCTGACCCAGCATCACGGCCTCCATCTTGACGATGGAGTCGGGCAGATCGTCGGGGTGGATCAGGGCCCGCCAGCCCGCGTCGTCGGGCGTGAACTCTCCGGGGTCATAACCAAGCTGGCGGAAGCCCTCATCCAGCATCCACGCCTCGTTCCGCTCGGCACAGATCGTCCAGGCCCCCATCTTGCCGCATTCCACGGCAATCCGCAGCATCTCGGCGTTGGATTTCGCATCGGTCAGGGCGTCGGCCAGCTTTTCATCGGACCGGCGCCGCCGTGAAATGTCCTTCAGGCTTCCGCAGATCATCGGCGGCAGGTCCGGACCGTCGAGCGCGACCTCCCGGCCGCAGGCTTCGAACCACTTGTAGGTGCCGTCCTTGCAGCGAAGGCGATAATCGACATGGTAGGTCGGGCTGAGCCCTTGCCCCAGACGTTCGATGGCCTTGATGGCATGGTCGAGGTCTTCGGGGTGAATGCGCGACCGGATCCATGCGGAGTCAAGCTCCACCTCTCCGGGGTCGAAGCCGAGCATCCGGAAATAGGTATCGTTCGCCCACATCTTGCGGCGGGAAAGGTCGAAATACCACCAGCCGAAGCGCGCCGTTTCGACCGCCTGTTCCAGAATGTCGTGATGGTATTCGGCCGCAGCGACCTCTGGCACCTGCGTCAGCAGGTCATGGCGGGGACGCCGGACCGCGCCGGACCGCGCCTGCACCAGAAACCCGACCGTCCGGCCGCCGTCCAGGATCGGGGACAGCATGCAATCAAGCGACACCTCGCCCCCGTCGCCGGCAAGGAAGGGCCCGTGCACCTGTGCCGTTCCCTGCCCTGCATCGGCCAGATCCGACAGCACCGCCTGCAGCCGCTTGGCGAAATCCGATGCAAGCACCGTGGCGAACGGCCGCCCGGTCAGGCCGTCGGCATCCCGCCCGAGGATCTCAAGCGCCGCCGGGTTCGCCGCACATACCTCGCCCGCCATGGAAATCACCCAGGTCGGGGATCCCACCGCAGACACGAACCGGGAGAAATCAGTCAGGATCGGGGACATCGAACCACCGCAACAGTCGCAAGTACTCCTGTCTTCGGCTGAAAATCCTAACCCTTGGCTTAGGAAGCCGGTGTTGAGTAAAATGCCGTCTTCTTCGCAAGAGCCGGGGCGCGCGGGCGCCGGGCGGCAAAAGTTTCGCATGCGAAACAGATTGACAGAAGGTGAAGACCGCTTGCCATGACCGGGGCGGAGCGGCCTGTAAACCTGCCCGCTTCCCAGTCTCACGTCGATGGCAACGTAGAACAAGGCGCGGAGACAAGGGCCGGAGGCCCGCCGCGCCATCGCCGGGCCGCCGAACTTCGACAAAATCCGGGGGAATCTGCGTGAGCGCGTTCAGCGCAGGTATGGGATTTCAATAGCTTAAGGCGCGCGAGGTGGGCAGTTCGGCCGAAGTCGTGTAGTTACACGTTATGATGTTTAAGACCCTATGAATGCGCCCAAACGTGCGATATCCTGCATGCCATGTTCACGCGCATCACCGAGAGCGGCGGGCGTCGCTATCTGCAGATTGTCGAGTCCTTCCGTAACGAGGCGGGCAAGCCCCGGCTGCGCGTCGTGGCCAATCTGGGGCGCGTGGACGGGATGAAGGATGGCCAGCTCGATGCGCTGATCCGGGGGCTCAGTCGCGCCGCGGGTCGGGTCGAGCCCGAGAAGGCCGAGATCACCTACGAGGCGGCGCGCAGCTATGGCGACGTCTTTGCCCTGCACGAGTTGTGGAAGGACCTTGGTTTCGATCATGCCCTCGGCCGTGCGCTGCGTTCCGGCAAGCGGAAAGTCGACGTGGAGGCGCTGGTCCGCGCCATGGTGTTCAATCGGTTGTGCGACCCCACAAGTAAGCTGGGCTGCCTGCGCTGGCTGGAAACGGTCGCCATGCCGGCGATGCCGGACACCGTCACCCATCAACACCTGCTCCGCGCCATGGATGCGTTGATGGATCACGCCGATACCGTCGAAGGCGCGCTTGCCAAACAGATCCGTCCGCTGGTCGATCGCGATCTGGCCGTGGTCTTCTATGACCTGACCACGGTGCGCATCCATGGCGACGGGGATGTCGCGGACGACCTTCGCGCTTTCGGGATGAACAAGGAAACCGGCGGCATCGCCCGGCAGTTCGTGTTGGGCGTGGTCCAGACCGCGGACGGCCTGCCGCTCATGCATACCGTTCACCCGGGCAACATCGGCGAGACGAAAACCCTGCAGGGCATGCTCAAGACAGTCTTGCAGCGCTTCCCCGTCCAGCGTGTCATCCTGGTGGCCGACCGCGGTCTGCTCAGCCTTGAAAACATCGACGAGCTGACCGCCCTGGCCGATCAGGACGACCGCAAGCTGGAATTCATCCTCGCGGTTCCCGCCCGTCGTTATGCCGATCTGGTCGAAACCTTCCAGGGCCTTGCTTTCGACGAGGACGGGTTGGCGGAAAGCAGCTTCGCCGGCCACCGCCTGATCGTCGCCCATGATCCCGTTCGAGCCGCCGACCAATCCGACCGGCGCCGCGCGCGCATCGCCGAGCTTGAAGCCCAGGCCGAAAAGATGGTCGCAAAGCTCGACGCGCAGGACGGCGGCCAGACCGCGCGAGGTCGCCGTGCCTCCGACCGGGGCGCCTATAGCCGCTTCACCCGCGCCGTCGCCGAGGCGGAAATGACGCGCTTCCTCAAGGCAGACCTGCAGGCCGACCGGTTCAGCTGGAGTGTTGACGAGGACGCCGTCGCGCGCGCGGAGCTCTTCGACGGCAAGCTCGCGCTCCTGACCAACGCCCCCGACTTGACGCCCGCCGAGACCGTTACCCGCTACACGTCGCTGGCCGATATCGAACGCGGCTTCCGCGTCCTGAAATCCGACATCGAGATCGCCCCGGTCCACCACCGGCTGCCCGACCGCATCCGCGCCCACGCGCTGATCTGCTTTCTCGCCCTCGTCCTCTACCGTGTCATGCGCATGCGGCTGAAGGCCAAAGGACATGACGCCAGCCCCCGCACCGCGCTCGACCTGCTCGCCCGCATCCACCGCCACGAAGCCCGGATCGCCGACCGCAAGTTCGATGGCCTCACCACCCCGACCCCCGAACAACTGGAGCTCTTCGACACCCTGAACCTGCCAAAACCCGCCTGACCACCTTCGCGTAGTTACATTTTGGCCAATCTCGCCATAACAATATCAATCACTTACGCGTTTTGCTGGTGAACTTGAGGGGCCGACCCCACGGCCCGGCGATCTGGTAACACCGGCGCGACGTTCAAAGCTCGTCCGGATATTGCACCATAAAGCGCACAGACCGATCGTCCGGTCGCCGCGCCTCGGCCCGTCGATGGCGCGGCTCCAAGCGTTCCCTGAGGGCGGCAATGCCGCTGTCGATAAGGGCGAAGACGGAGGCCGCTCCCCTCAATCCTCGGCCCAATCCCAGGGGCGGGTGAAGTTGCCCAGCACATGCCGCACCGCCTCGGGGTCGACGGCGGGGGGACGTTCCAGCCGGGCGACCAGCCCGCGCTTTGGGTCCTCGACCACCTCGCGCACCTGAACCGGCAGGTCCGCGGCGGCAAGCGCGGCGGTGTAGACCCGCGCGATGGCCCGCTTGCGCAGGTCGGGCTTGAAGACCTTGCCAACGGCGGTCTTGGGCAGCTCTTCCACGATCTCCAGATGTTTCGGGATCGCGGCGCGCTCGTGGATGTGGCGGCGGGCATAGTCCATCAGGTCGTCGACCGTGGCGGTCGCCTCGGACACCAGTTCGACATAGGCACATGGCAACTCGCCCGCCACCGCGTCCGGTTGCCCGATGGCCCCGACGAACGCCACATCGGGGTGACCGGCAAGCGCCTCTTCGATCTCGGCGGGGTCGATATTGTGGCCGCCCCGGATGATCACGTCCTTCGCGCGCCCGGTGATGAACAGATACCCGTCCGCGTCGATCCGGCCCAGATCGCCGGTGCGCAGGAAGCGTCCCTCGGCGAACAGGCCCAGGTTCTTGCTGTCATCGGTATAGGTGGCCCCGGTGATGACGCCGGGATTGGTCACGCAGATCTCTCCGGTCTCATCGGTATCGCAGGCGCGCGTCACGTTGCCGTCCGCGTCGCATTTCAGGATGCGCACATCGGTATAGGGAAAGGGCAGCCCGACAGAGCCGATCTTCTTTTCCCCGGCTGGCGGGTTGATCGAGACAAGGCAGGTCGCCTCGGTCAGGCCATAGCCTTCGCAGATGGTGACGCCCGTGGCCTTTTCGAACCGGTTGTAAAGCTCCACCGGCAGGGCCGCCGACCCCGAAAAGGCGTATTTCAGGGTCGAGACATCGGCATCGACCTTGCGCTGCATCAGCGCGGCGATGGCCGTGGGCACGGTGATCACGAAGGTGACGCGCCAGCGTTCGACCAGCTTCCAGAAATTGTCGAACACCCCGTCGCCGCGATACCCCGCCGGCGTGGGAAAGACCACATGCGCGCCCGAGGCGATGACCGACATCATCACCGGATAGGCCGCGAAGACGTGGAACAGCGGCAGCGGGCAGATCACGGTGTCGTCCGGTCGGAACAGCAGCCGCTCTCCCAACCAGCCGTTGTAGATCATGCCAGAGACCTTGTGCTGGGCGATCTTGGGCATGCCGGTGGTGCCCCCGGTATGGAAATAGGCGGCGACGCGGTCCTCCGTCTGATCCGCAAAGGTCAGCCGGTCGGACGGTTCACCCGCAACCGCCTTGGCAAAGTCGAGATGGTCGGCATGGTCCGCGCCGCTCACCCTGGGGCGGATCACCGGGACGATCAGCCGTTTCAGGCCGGTCAGATAGGCCGCCAGATCGACCTCCAGCACGGTACGGACGGATGGCGCGTGGCGGACGGCCTCTGCCACCTTCTGGGCGATGTCGGTCTTGGGAAAGGGCTTCAGCGTCACCACGACCTTGGCCCGGGTCTGGCGCAGGATGGCAGCGATCTGCCCGGTCTCCAGCAGCGGGTTGACCGGGTTCACGATCCCGGCCACCGCGCCGCCCAGAAGCGTCACCACGGCCTCTGGACAGTTGGGCAGCACATAGGCAACGACGTCCTCCTCGCCGATGCCAAGACGCCGGAACAGGTTGGCCGCCTGCGTGACACGCCCGTGCAACTGCGACCAGCTCAGGGTCGTGGCCGGGGCATCGGGCGCGGAAAAAAGCTGGAACGAAAGGGCGGAGCGGTTGGCATGGCGGAGGGCCGTCTTGCCAAGGAATTCATGGATGCTGCGGGGCAGGTCCCGCCCATCCCATGTCGACTCGTTCTCTATCGCGTCGCGGTCAGCGCGCAGGGCATAGGCTGCCATGATGTTTCCTCCCGGTGGTCCACACCTTGGCCGGTGGCACGGACCCTACCCGGCAGGATGGAACGAAGCGCCGCCCACCGCAAGCTGTGCGTGCGGCTTCCAACGTGGCGTCAGGGGCCGCGATGCGGCGGGCGGGCCGAGATCAGGCTTGCGGAATGCGCAAGACCTGCCCGGGATAGATCTTGTCCGGGTCGGTCAGCATCGGCTTGTTGGCCTCGAAAATCTCGGGGTAACGCGCCCCCTCGCCCGACGTCTTTTCGGCGATGGCCTCGATATTGCCGACGGCCAAGCAACGATGCAGCAGGGCAAGTAGGGCCGCGCCCGACCTTGGGTGGGCGCATCGAAGCGCTTGTGCCGATCAGTTTATCTCAAAAGTCCGGGCGACGTACGGGACCCGAATGACATCTCCAATGCGCCCTCCCGGGGGAGGGTCGGGCGCGGCCCGGGCTGGTCGCCCGGACCGGCTTCGGGACGATGCTCCGAAAGGTTACGACCGTAGGCGTATGTCGTGTACTTTTTCAGCGGCCTATCAGGGTGCGGAAAGTCTGGACCGGACTCGGTGACACGCAAACGACAAAGCGCCGCTCAGGCCGCCGTTTCGATCCCGTCGGTGAATTGCAGCCGCGCCAGCCGGGCGTAAAGCCCGCCCTGCGCCACCAGGGCCTCATGGGTGCCCTCGGCGACGATCCGGCCATTGTCGAAGACGACGATCCGGTCGGCCTTTTTCACCGTGGCCAGCCGGTGCGCCACGATCAGCGTCGTACGCGTTGCCGCCATTTCGTCGACAGCATGCTGCACCGCGCGTTCGGACTCCGCATCCAGCGCCGAGGTCGCCTCGTCCAGCAGCAGAACGGGGGCGTCGCGCAGGATCGCGCGAGCAATCGCGATGCGCTGTTTCTGACCGCCTGACAGCATGATCCCGCGTTCGCCGACATAGGTGTCATAGCCATCGGGAAGCGCCGAAAGGAAGTCATGCGCGGCGGCGGCACGGGCGGCGGCCTCCACCTCTGTATCGGTGGCCTCGGGCCGGCCAAAGCGGATGTTTTCGCGCGCGGTGTCGGCAAAGATCACCGGGTCCTGCGGGACCAGCGCAACATGATGGCGGAAGGTGGCGCGGGTGGTTTCGCGCAAGTCCACGCCGTCAAACAGGATACGGCCCCCCTGCGGATCGTAGAACCGCAGAAGAAGCTGGATGATCGTCGATTTCCCCGCACCGGACGGGCCGACAAGGGCCACGGTCTCCCCCGGTTTGACATGCAGCGATATTCCGTCCAGCGCGTGCTGACCGGGCCGCGAGGGGTAGGAAAAGACGACATTGTCGAACCGGATGTCGCCGGAAACGGGGTTGGGCAGCGGCTGGGTATGGTCGGGGTCGGCCACGCTGTCTTTTGAGTTCAGCAGTTCGACCAGCCGTTCGGTGGCCCCTGCGGCGCGCTGCAACTCTCCCCAGACCTCGGTCGCCGCAGCCACGGCGCCGGCCACCATGATCGAATAGATCAGGAACTGTACAAGCTCGCCGACGGTCATCACATCGGTCCGGACATCGCGCGCACCGATCCACAGGACACCGACGATGCCCCAGAAGACCAGAAGGATCACGATCATCGTCATCAAGGCGCGGGTCCCGATGCGGTGCTTGGCAGAGACGAAGCTGCGCTCGGTCACCTCGCGGAACTGCGCGCGGCTGGCGGTCTCGTGGGTGAAGGCCTGCACCGTCTGGGCGGAAAGAAGCGCCTCTGACGCGTTGCCGGAAGACGCGGCGATCCAGTCCTGATTGGCGCGGGAGAGTTTCCTGAGCCGCCGCCCCAGAACCACGATGGGCACGATCACCGCGGGCACCAGCACCAGCACCGCCGCCGTCAGCTTGGCCGAGGTCGCCAGCATCAAGAGCAGCCCGCCGAAGAAGACAAGCACGTTGCGCAGCGCAACCGACAGCGAGGACCCGATCACCGACAGGATCAGCGTGGTGTCGGTGGTGATCCGGCTCAGCACCTCGCCGGTCATGATGCGTTCGTAAAAGGCCGGGCTCATCCCGATCATGCGGTCGAACACGGTGGAGCGGATATCGGCGATCACCCGTTCGCCCAGCCGCGTGACAAGGTAATAGCGCAGGGCCGAGCCACAGGCGAAGAGCGCCGCAATCGCCAGCGCCCCGCCGAAGTAGGAATCTAGGATATCGACGCTTTCGGTCTCGAACGCGTCGACCACGCGGCGCACGGCCATCGGCAGGATCAGCGAGACACAGGCCGTGGCCACCAGCGCGCTGAGCGCCGCGGCCAGCAATTTGCGATAGGGCAGAACGAAGGGCCAAAGCGCCCGGAGCGCGCCAATGCGCTTGGAGGTTTCACGCTCTTCCAGTTGCGGGGCGCCGGGGGGCATGCCGTATCTCCTGCAGGCGGGGTCGGACGTGTTGTAGGGCCGCAGCCGGGGGACAACAAGGCAGGGTCGCTCACGCGTCCGTGTGCGGCCGTGTCGGTCACCCGTGATCGGTCGGTCGACGGTGATGGGATGGAGCGGGCGGCGGGAATCGAACCCGCGTCATTAGCTTGGAAGGCTAAGGTCTTACCACTACACAACGCCCGCTTGGTCCCCCGTCACTATGCCAAGGCCCGGTCGGGGTCAAGATCCGGCTTTCGGTGCAAGGACGCCCGCCCGGACAAGCCGAGGGCGCCAACCCGTCAGAACACGACAGGCGGCGCCCCCAACCGAACAGTGTACTCGCTACCAGCCTCTAACCGGCCGTACAGCGGGCCATAAATCACTCGGCCCGTGATATGCAGTAGGCGCCCCGAACCGGGCGAAACTGGGTGAAAATTTCGGAAGTTTTTAGATTTTTTGCGCCGAGTTTCGGACACAGTTGTCCGGGTCATCCGCATGGCCCGGATATCCGCCTGAAAGACAGGTGCGGCGCAGCCGGCCGTCGATTTGGGAGGGGCCCGATCCTGCGCGCCGGGCGGGCGACAAGCCGAGGGCGCCAACCCGTCAGAACACGACAGGCGGCGCCCCCAACCGAACAATGTACTCGCTACCAGCCTCTAACCGGCCGTACAGCGGGCCACAAATCACTCGGCCCGTGAGATGCAGTAGGCGCCCCGAACCGGGCGAAACTGGGTGAAAATTTCGGAAGTTTTTAGATTTTTTGCGCCGAGTTTCGGACACAGTTCGCACCACGGCCCGTCCGGGGGGCAGACTGGCCTGGTCGCTTTCGTCCGCGTGGGCAAATGCATGCGGGCAACGGCCTTTGGCAGGCTGCTGAAATAGCCCAAATTCCATATCGTCACAGAAGAACGTTCCGTGTGAGCAACGATGGATCATGCCAAGCAGGGCCGCGCCCGGCCCGGGCTGGTCGCCCAAGCGAGCATCGGGACCATGTTCCTAAAGGTCTCGACTTTAGGCGCATGTCGCAGGCCTATTCAGCAGCCTGTTGGGAAAGCAGGGTGAGGGGACCAATCGGCAAGCCGGGGGCGCCGGACCGACCAAACACGACCGGCGGCGCCCCCGACCCAACAGGATACTCACCACCAGTCCAAATCGACCGAACAGCGGCCCCAACAATCTCCGGGGCCGCACATAGACAAAAGCCTGCGAAATCGGTCGGAAATCGGGGCAATGGTTGGGGCAGTTGCGGGCAGCGCGCAGACGGCACAGGCCACGGCGCGGCGGATAACGGGGCCGCGCGACCCGGCCCGTTCACGTGTTGGCGACAATGGGCCGGGCAAACATGGGCGACAGGGCGATGCCGGTCCCGAACCGGGGCCTACTGTTTCGCGACCGGAAATTGGGGCAGTGGCGGACCCGATGGCCCGGTTTTGCCCCGGCGGATGGAAACGGACCGTTTCGCCCGCGGCCCACTGGCCCCGATGCAATCGCGCGGCGCCAATGCCCGAACGCCTTTCCCATGGCGCGGCTTTCGCCTATATCCCGCAGACCATGGCCAAACCGAAGACAGATCCGAACTACAAGGTGATCGCCGAGAACCGGCGGGCGCGCTACGACTATGCCATCGAGGACGATCTTGAATGCGGGATCATCCTGCAGGGGTCGGAGGTCAAGTCGCTGCGCGAGAACGGCGCCAACATCGCCGAAAGCTATGCCAGCGTCGAAGACGGTGAGCTGTGGCTGGTCAACGGCTATATCGCGCCCTACGAACAGGCCAAGACCTGGGGGCATGAGGAACGCCGCAAGCGCAAACTGCTGGTGTCGCGCAAGGAACTGGCAAAGCTCTGGTCCGACACGCAGCGCAAGGGCTATACGCTTGTGCCGCTGGTGCTGTATTTCAACCACAAGGGCATCGTGAAGCTGAAGATCGGCATCGCCAAGGGCAAGAAGACCCAGGACAAGCGCGCGACCGAGGCCAAGCGTGATTGGCAACGGCAAAAGCAGCGTCTGTTGAAGGACCACGGTTAACTACCTTGTCTCTGCCGCGGCCGCGATTTATTGGAGTAAGAATGTTGCGCTGCCGGAGGGGTTCATGGCCTACGACGATCCGAAAACGCTTGTTTCGACAGAGTGGCTTGCCGCACATCTGAACGACCCCGACCTGCGGATCCTTGATGCGTCGTGGTATCTGCCGGGTATCGACCGCGACACACGGGCAGAATACGACCAGGGCCACATTCCCGGCGCGCGGTTTTTCGACATCGACGAAATTTCCGACCAGCGCTCCTCCCTGCCGCACATGGCGCCGCCGGTGGAGAAATTCATCAGCCGGATGCGCGCCATGGGCATCGGCGACGGGCACCAGGTGGTGGTGTATGACTCCGCCGGCATCTTCTCTGCGCCGCGGGTGTGGTGGACCTTCCGCCTGATGGGCAAGACCGACGTCGCCGTTCTGGACGGGGGCCTGCCGAAATGGCTGGCCGAGGACCGCCCGATGGAGGATTTGCCCCCCGTCGTGCGTGACCGGCACATCACGGTGCAGCGGCAGGCGCATCTGATCAAGGACGTCACGCAGGTGGCCGCGGCCTCGAAGCTGTCGGATTACGAGATCATCGACGCCCGCCCGCCCGGCCGCTTTGTGGGTGACGATCCCGAACCGCGCCCGAACCTGCGGCAGGGGCATATCCCGGGCGCCAAGAACGTGCATTTCGCGATGCTGCTGAGCGAGGACGGGACGATGAAGTCGCCCGACGACCTGCGCGCCGTGTTCGAGGCCGCGGGCGTGAACCTCAAGAAACCGGCGATCACCACCTGCGGGTCGGGGGTGAATGCGGCGATGCTTGCCCTCGCGCTCGACCTCTTGGGGCACCGCAGCTATGCGGTCTATGACGGCGCGTGGACGGAATGGGGCATGTATAACGACCTGCCGATCGAAACCGGGCCAGCCACATGCTGAACCGCCTGTCGCCGCAGGCGCCCGACAAGATCATCGGCCTGATGCAGGCCTTCCGCGCCGATCCGCGGACCGACAAGGTGGACCTTGGGGTCGGCGTCTATCGCGATGCGAACGGCACCACGCCGGTGATGCAGGCGGTGAAATCGGCGGAAGAACGGATTTGGCAGCAGCAGGCCAGCAAGGGCTATGTCGGGATTGAGGGCGATCCGGCGTTTCTGGAGGCCATTGCCGGGCTGACCCTGGGCGAGGCCGCGCCCCGCAACCGCCTGGCCAGCGTGGCGACCCCCGGCGGCACCGGCGCGGTGCGCATCGCGCTTGACCTCGTGCGGCTGGCCAATCCCGCGGCGCGCGTGTTCATCCCCGATCCAAGCTGGCCCAACCACGCGGCCATCGCCGGGTTCCTGGGGCTGGAGCAGGTCGAGTACCGCTATTACAACGCCGCCGACCGTGCGCTGGACCGGGAAGGACTGCTGGACGATCTGGGCCGAACCGGGCCGGGCGACGTGGTGATCCTGCATGGCTGTTGCCACAACCCCACCGGGGCCGACCTGACGCCTGCGGACTGGCAGGCTGTGGCCGAGGTGCTGTCGCGCACCGGCGCGCTGCCGCTGGTCGATCTGGCCTATCACGGGCTCGGCGCCGGGCTGGAGCCCGATGCCGAGGGCGTGCGCCTTTTGGCCCAGCGGCTGCCGCAGATGCTGGTCGCCGTCAGTTGTTCGAAGAATTTCGGGCTCTACCGGGACCGCGTCGGCGCCCTGCTGGCCCTTGCCCCCGATGCCGCCACGCAAGCCGTCGCGCGGGCGAACATGTCGAACCTGAACCGCCAGACCTATGCCTTCCCGCCCGATCACGGCGCGCGGGTGGTGACCGAGATCCTTGGCGACGCCAAGCTGCGCGCCGACTGGGCCGCGGAACTGAGCGCCATGCGCAGCCGGATCGAAACCCTGCGCGGGATGCTGGCCGAAACGCTGCAACAGAAATCCGGATCGGACCGGTTCGCCTATCTGGCGGCCCAGCAGGGCATGTTCTCGCTGATCGGCGCAAGTGACGATCAGGTGACGGCGCTGCGTGACGTGCACGGGGTCTATGTGATCGGCGACAGCCGGATGAACCTCGCCGGGTTGACCGAGGCGCTGATCCCCCGCGTGGCCGATGCGATGGTGGCGGTCGGGCTGTAGGCACCGGCAACCGGTCCGGCATCCCCCGCGCCCGGCCGAACCGGGCGCTTTTGAATCATTTCACATTCGCGCCTCTGGAACGACTTAAACAATCGGTAGGCATTGCCCGCTAACCCTCCAGTCATCTTTGTCTCGGTGGGATCGAAAGGGAAACCATGCCGAAGCTTTCACATACGTTCACCCCCGTCCTGTTCGCCCTGGCCGCAACCGGTGCCTTTGCCGGCGAAAATGACGCCCAGATGCAGGCCTTCCTCGAAGCCTCCGTGCTGCCGTGGGCGCAGGATGCGGCCATCCTCGATGCCGTGGCGGCCCAGAACGCCAAGACCGGCGGCTACGATCAGGCCACCATCGACCAGCTTGACACCACCTGGCGCGGTGAGGTCGGCGACCCCGGCAGCGCGCTGATCTCCTCGGTGATCGGCAATGCCGCGTCCGACTTTCTGCGGCAGCAGGTTGCGGCGACCGGCGGCCAGATCACCGAAATCATCGTGATGGATGCCAAGGGTCTGAATGTCGCCGCCTCGGGCGTGACCTCGGACTACTGGCAGGGGGATGAGGCCAAGCACAGCGACACCTTCGGCGTTGGTGCCGGGGCCGTGCATTACGGCGAGATCGAGTTCGACGAGTCCAGCCAGACCTATCAGGCCCAGATCTCGTTCACGCTGGTCGATCCGGCCACCGGTGCCCCGGTTGGGGCAATGACCGTCGCCGTCGACGGCGCAGCGCTGCTCTGACACAGCCTTTAGGGGAGATCGATCGATGAACGGTTCAAAGGACACATCCACGGTGCTGGCCGCAAAGGGATCGGTCTTCCTCAAGGCCGCGGCCCTGACGGCCATAACCGCCGTGATCGTGGCGGTCATGGTTCAGGTGGCCTCTACCCGCAGCGGCTATGACCTCATCTACAAGCAAGTCGGGGGCCTGATGGTTGCCGAAACGATATCAGGGGCCGAACTGATCGGTGGGCACCTGACCTTCGGCAAGGTGGACGGCATCAATGCGGAACTGGACAAACTCTCCGAGATGGAGGGGGAGCGTTTCGTTGAACTGGCCGTGTGGAACGCCAAGGGCGACATCGTGACGAACAAGGGCGTCGCAAGCCCTGCGGAAGAGGCGGAACTGGCCCGGCTTGCAAAACAGGCCATGGCCACCGGCAAGGTCGCGCGGGCCGATGGGCAGTTGATTGCGGCCGTACCCGTCTACTACCGCAACAGCGCAGAACCGATCGGCGCAATCGGTACGATCTGGACGCCCGATGGTCTTCTGGCCGACCTTCTGCTGGATGCCGCCCCCGCCATGGCCGTTGCGATGCTGATCACGGTGATGCTTGTCGCCGGCTCGGCCCTGCTGTTGCGCCGGATGATCGGCACACCGCTTGCCGAGGTCGGTGGCGCGATGGGACAGATCGCCAAAGGATCCTATGACAACGCCGTGCCGCGGACCGACCGCGGCGATGAAATCGGCGGCATCGCCCGCAGTCTGGACACGCTGCGCACCCGGCTTCAGGCGGCCAAACGGGCCGAAGAGGACGCCGAAAAGGGCCGTGCCGAACAGACCGATGCCGTTGAACGTCTGGGCGACGCCCTGACGGCGCTGGCCCGGGGCGACCTGACCCAAAGCCTGACCACCAGCTTTGGCGAGGGCTATGACCGGCTGCGGCTGGACTATAACGCCACGGTCGACACGCTGAACGACATCATGGGGTCGATCAACGAGAACGCGAAGGAAATCCACACCCGCGCCGAAGAGATCAGCGGCGCGTCCGAGGATCTGTCGCAGCGGACCGAGAACCAGGCCGCCACGCTGGAAGAAACCGCCGCGGCGATGGATGAGATGACGTCCTCGGTCCGCTCTGCCGCGGAAAGTGCGGCCGAAGTCGAGAAGGTCGTGAAGGATGCCCGCCAAGGGGCGGAGGAAAGCGGCCGGGTCGTGACCGACGCCATCGGCGCGATGTCGGGGATCAAGAAGTCGTCGGACGAGATCAGCCAGATCATCGGCGTGATCGACGACATCGCCTTCCAGACCAATCTGCTGGCCCTGAACGCCGGGGTCGAGGCCGCCCGCGCGGGCGAGGCTGGCCGCGGCTTTGCCGTCGTCGCCTCGGAAGTGCGGGCGCTGGCCCAGCGCTCCTCCGAAGCGGCGAAGGAGATCAAGGACCTGATCTCGACCAGTTCCGAGCAGGTCGATTCCGGCGTGTCGCTGGTCAACCGCACCGGCGACGCCCTGTCCGACATCGTCAAGCGGGTCAGCAACATCGCCGATCTGATCGGCGAGATCGCAACGGGCGCGCAGGAGCAGTCGGTGGGCCTGGGGGAAATCAATGTCGGCGTCAACCAGCTTGACAAGGTGACCCAGCAGAACGCCGCGATGGTCGAAGAGGCCACCGCAGCCTCCACCACGCTGAAGCAGGAAGCGCAGACCCTTCAGGGGCTTGTCGACCGCTTCCAGTTGCGGGGCGGCGGCCGGCCCGTCGGCGTGGCCAGCGCGCCAGCGGCACAGTTCAGCCACAGCCCCGTGCCGGTCACCCCCGAGACCGAGTTCGAAGTCGCACTTGCCCGCGATTCCGCGCCGAAAAGCGCGGCCAATGACAGCGCCTGGCAGGATTTCTGACGCCAGCGCCCAAGATCGCATCGGACCGTTCTGGTCGGGCACGACCGGTCCAAATGAAAAGACCCGGGCACATCTCCCGGGTCTTCATTTTTCTGGATTGGACAAAGGGACCGATCAGCCCTTGGCGAATTCGGGATAGGCCTCCATCCCCAGCTCGCCGATGTCGAGGCCCTGTACCTCTTCCTCTTCGCTGACACGGATGCCCATGATCGCGTTGAGGATGAACCACACGATGGCCGAGACGACGAAGACGAACGCGCCGACGATCGCGATGGACACCAGCTGGCCGTAGATCGTCGCGTCGGAGTTGGTCAGGACGACCGCGAAGGTGCCCCAGATACCGGCCATCAGGTGAACCGGGATCGCGCCGACAACATCGTCGATCTTCAGCTTGTCGAGGAACGGAACCGCGAAGACCACGATCACACCGCCGATGGCGCCGATCAGCGTCGCCATGCCCAGCGACGGCGTCAGCGGTTCGGCCGTGATCGACACCAGGCCCGCCAGCGCACCGTTCAGCACCATGGTGAGGTCCGGCTTGGAGTAGAGCACCTTGGTCAGGATCAGCGCGGCCAGCGCACCACCGGCTGCGGCCGTGTTGGTGTTGGAGAAGATGCGGCTGATGTCGGCGACGTTGCCGGCGGTGTCCATGTAAAGCTGCGAACCGCCGTTGAAGCCGAACCAGCCCAGCCACAGGATGAACGTGCCCAGCGTGGCCAGCGGCAGGTTGGCACCCGGCATCGGATGGACAGAGCCGTCCTTGCCATACTTGCCCAGACGTGGGCCCAGGATCAGCGCACCGGCCAGAGCGGCCCAGCCACCGGCAGAGTGCACGACCGTCGAACCGGCAAAGTCGAGGAAGCCGAAATTCGCATCAAGGAAGCCGCCGCCCCATTTCCACGACGCTTGGATCGGGTAGATCAGGCCGGTCAGGATGACGACGAAGATCAGGAAGGGCCAGAGCTTGATCCGCTCTGCCAGCGTGCCCGACACGATGGATGCGGTCGTCGCACAGAACATCAGCTGGAAGAAGAAGTCGGAGCCGACCGAGGCATAGCTCAGGTCGGTGTCGGGGCTGCCGCCCACGGGTTCCAGCGTGGTTGCGCTGAAGGCGCCCAGCACGTTGGTGATGGTCCAGCCCCCCTCGCCGGGATACATCAGGTTGTAGCCGATCCCGTAGTACATGATCGCCGCGATGGAGAAGAGTGCCACGTTCTTCATCAACTGCATCGTGGTGTTCTTCTGCCGCACGAGGCCCGCTTCCAGCATGGTGAAGCCCGCGGCCATCCACATCACCAGAAAGCCGGTGACGAGGAACATGAAGGTGGTGAAGATATAGCCGATTTCCTCGTTCGGCGGCGTGGTGTCCACCTCCTGGGCAAAGCCCAGTGCGGGAAGGGCGATCAGGCCCGCCGCGAGGGGAAGAATTGTCGAAGGTTTCATCGTCGATTGGTCCTTTACTGACTGGATCGTCGCGCGGATCAAAGCGCGTCGTCGCCGCTTTCGCCCGTGCGCACCCGCACAGCCTGCTGCACATCGAGCACGAAGATCTTGCCGTCCCCGATCTTGTCGGTCTTTGCGGTCTTCGAGATGGTATCGACAACCTGTTCGGCCATCGCGGCCGAGACCACGAGTTCGATCTTGACCTTGGGCACGAAGTTCACGGCGTATTCGGCGCCGCGATAGATCTCGGTGTGACCGGACTGGGAGCCGAAGCCCTTGATCTCGGTCACCATCATGCCGCGCACGCCGATGGTCGTGAGGGCTTCCCTCACCTCCTCCAGCTTGAACGGCTTGATTGCAGCGATGATGAGTTTCACTGTTACCACCTTTCCGGTTTCGCAGGCGCGCCTGCAGGATTTCACGTGGGCTAGGAAGGGGGCGCGGGCCGGGGGACTCAAGAAATCCGGGGCGCGAACGGCCGGGATCGCGCGGACATATGCACAATTTTTGCACATGTTTTGCCTGTCGCGTAATTTTTGGGCAATTCCGAATCCGGGCCTTGAACGCCATGTTCGCGGGCGTGCGCCGCCCCCCGACATGCCCGACCGGAACCGACATTGCCTACCCGACGGCAATCGCGCATGCAAAAGGCCCGGACGCGCGCGCCCGGGCCTTTCCGTTTCGCTTCCCTGTTACGCGGGATCAGCTGTGATAGGCAGCCTCGCCATGGCTGGTGAGGTCCAGACCCTGACGCTCGCTGTCGTTGTCGACCCGCAGACCGACGAGCATGTCCACCACCTTGTAGAGGATCAGCGAGATCACGCCACACCACACGATGGTGACCAGAACGGCCTCGGCCTGAATGATGGTCTGGCCGATGGCGTTGTAGTCGTCGCCACCCTGGCCGCCGAACAGCGGGCCGCCCAGCAGACCGGTGCCGAGCGCGCCGGTGATGCCGCCGATGCCGTGGATGCCGAACACGTCAAGGCTGTCGTCATAGCCAAGTTTGGCTTTGACCGTGGCCACGAAGAAGTAGCAGATCGGCGAAACGACGAGGCCCAGGATGATCGCACCGATCGGGCCAAGCTGGCCACAGGCCGGGGTGATCGCAACCAGACCGGCAACCAGACCCGATGCAGCGCCCAGCATCGAGGCCTTGCCGCGCAGGATCATCTCGACGATGGACCACGACAGGATGGCCGCGGCGGTGGCAACGAAGGTGTTGATGAAGGGCAGACCGGCGAAGCCGTTGGCCTCGAGGTTGGAGCCGACGTTGAAGCCGAACCAGCCGACCCACAGCATAGACGCACCGACCATGGTCAGGGTCATCGAGTGGGGCGCCATGTTGTCCTTGCCAAGGCCGATCCGCGGGCCGACCAGATAGGCACCGATCAGCGCCGCGATACCGGCATTGATGTGCACAACGGTGCCGCCGGCGAAGTCAAGCGCGCCGAGGTTGAACAGAAGACCCGAACCATCCCAGACCATGTGGGCAATGGGGAAGTAGACGAAGGTCACCCAGAGGGTGCAGAACAGCAAAACGGCCGAGAACTTGATCCGTTCGGCGAAGGCGCCGACGATCAGGGCCGGCGTGATCGCGGCAAAGGTCATCTGGAACACGATGAACACATATTCCGGGATCACCACACCGTCGGTGAAGGTGGCCGCGGTCGAATCCGCCGTGACACCCGACAGGAACAGCTTGCCGAAGCCGCCCCAGAACGGCGAAGTACTGCCGCCGAAGGCAAAGGAGTAGCCCCAGAACACCCAGATCACCATCATCAGCGACGCCACCAGCATGACCTGCATCAGCACCGACAGCATGTTCTTTGCGCGCACGAGACCGCCATAGAACAGCGCCAGCCCCGGAACGGTCATGAACAGGACCAGCACGCTGGCCGTCATCATCCAGGCGACATCGCCCTTGTCCATCGTTTCCGTCACCGCGTCCTGCGCGAAGGCGGGCAGCGCCGCCGACGCCGCAAGGGCCGACAGACCCAAGGTTGTACCAAGTTTCTTCATTGTCATTCTCACTCTCTATCCCTTTTACGTCCGCGTCAGATCGCGTCGTCGTTCAGTTCGCCCGTACGCACGCGCACCGCCTGCTGCACGTCGAGAACGAAGATCTTGCCGTCGCCGATCTTGTCGGTCTTGGCGGTCTTCGCGATGGTCTCGACGACCTGATCTGCCATGGACGCGGCCACGACGATCTCCAGTTTCACCTTGGGCACAAAGTTCACGGCGTATTCCGCGCCGCGATAGATTTCAGTGTGACCGGACTGAGAGCCGAAGCCCTTGATCTCGGTCACCATCATGCCGCGCACGCCGATTGCAGTGAGGGCTTCCCTCACTTCCTCCAGCTTGAACGGCTTGATTGCAGCGATGATGAGTTTCACTGTTACTACCTTTCCGGTTTGGCAGGAGCCCCTGCGGGATTCACGCCGGCTAGGAACGGCACGACGGCGCGGGGGGGCAAGCTCTTACATCGCTCAAGAAGCCGCCAAACAGGAAGTTAATGCACATTTTTTGCACACAAGATACTTAATGACCATTTCTTGAGCAGATTGGAAAGTCGGAAAGTTGACCTCTCAGGAACTCCACATTTCCGGGCAGGCAGGCTATCCTGCCGCAAAACAAAACAGAGGCAGTCGAAACGGCAATGGGCAGCAAAGGCCGGAAGACCCCCCCTTTGGTCGCGGAACGGCGTCCTCGCAAGAAGACCGCCAGCAAGACGACAAAGAGCAAACGGACCCCGACCCGGCGCGGGTCGGGTGGTGGAAGCCGCCGCACGACACGGCGCAAGACGCGCAACCCCATTGTGGCCGCGTTTCGCCGGCTGATCGGCTGGCTGGTCGCGCTGGTGTGGAAACTGACCTCGCGTCTTGCGCTGTCGGTCGCGTTGGTGATCGCGCTGGCCGTTCTCTACTTCTATGCCCAGTTGCCCGAGATGTCCGCGCTGCTTGACGGGCGCACCCGCGGCTCTGTCACGCTGCTGGACCGCAGCGGAGAGGTGTTTGCCTGGCGGGGGGAACAGTTCGGCGGCCAGATCACCGCGGGAACCGTCGCGCCCGTTCTGAAGAACGCGATCGTCGCGACAGAGGATCGGCGCTTTTACCGCCATTTCGGCATTTCACCCCGCGGCATCGCCGGGGCGGTCCGGATCAACCTGGCCGAGGGGCGTGGGCCGCTGTCGGGCCATGGCGGGTCCACCATCACGCAGCAGACGGCGAAGCTCTTGTGCCTTGGGGTGCCCTACGAGCGCGCGAAGTGGAAGAACGAGGCCGCCTATGAGGCCGACTGCCGCCGCACGACGCTCTGGCGGAAGGCCAAGGAAGCGCTGTTCGCCATGGCGATGGAGGCGAAGTATTCCAAGGACGAGATCCTGACGATCTACCTTAACCGCGCGTATCTTGGCGCGGGCGCGCGGGGGTTCGAGGCCGCCGCCCAGCGCTATTTCGGCAAGTCGGCCAATCAGGTCGACACGGCAGAGGCGGCGATGCTGGCCGGGCTGCTGAAGGCCCCCACGACCTATGCGCCCACCAACAACCTGCAACGGTCCCGCGACCGGGCGAACCTGATCATCGGGCTGATGCAGGCGCAGGGCTATCTGACCGCGAAAGAGGCGTTGCTGGCCAAGGCGCATCCCGCGGAACTGTCGCAGGCCGCAGAATCCCGCTCGGGCGGATATTTCGCCGACTGGGTCATGGCCTCGGGCCCCGATTTCCTGACCCGCAACACCACCGAAGACGTGATCATCCGCACCACCTATGACCCGCGCCTGCAACGCGCCGCGGAAGAGGCGGTGAAAGAGGTCTTTGCGACGAAGGTTCGGAAGGGATCGGAGGCCGAGACCGCGGTCGTCGTGATGTCGGCCGACGGCGCAGTGCGCGCCATGGTGGGCGGCCGCAAGACCGCCATCGGGGGGTTCAACCGGGCGACCATGGCGCTGCGTCAGACCGGGTCGGCCTTCAAGCCCTTCGTTTATGCCGCGGCGCTGGATCTGGGCTATACGCCCAACGCGACGGTTCTGGACGAACCCTTCACCATCGACGTGCCCGGCTCCGGCCCCTACAGCCCCAAGAACTACTCCCGCGACTTTCGCGGGCGGGTGACCCTGACCGAAGCATTGCAGCATTCGCTGAACATCCCCGCCGTTAAGGTGTCAGAGGCCGTGGGGCGCGAAAACGTGCGCAAGATCGCCGCGGATTTCGGGTTGGAAAGCGATCTGGCCCTTGGCCCCGCGCTGGCCCTTGGCGCCTCGGAATCCACGCTGATCGACATGACCGGCGCCTATGCGGGTATCCTGAACGGCGGGTCGAGCGTCACGCCCTACGGGTTCGTCGAACTGCGCCTGAAGGGCGACCGCGCCCCCCTGATGGACCAGGCCGGCGGCATGGGCGAGCGGGTTATTTCCGAACGCGCCGCCCGCAGCCTGATCTACATGATGAACCGCGTGGTGGAGGCCGGCACCGGACAGCGCGCCAAACTGCCCGGCTGGCAGGTCGCCGGCAAGACCGGGACGACGTCGGCCGCGCGCGACGCATGGTTTATCGGCTTTACCGCCGATTACGTGGCCGGTGTCTGGATGGGGTATGACGACAACTCTCCCCTGACCGGCGTCACAGGGGGCGGATTGCCGGCCGAGATCTGGCACGCGACCATGCTGCGCGTGCATGAGGGCCTGCCGCCCCGGCCGCTGCCGATGCTGATCCCCGACGCGCCACGGAATGGCGAGCCGAGGCAAGAGGCCCGCCCCAGAGAGTCCCGCGACAACGCCGCCGACAACATCCTGAAAGAGGTTCTGGGCGCGCTTCTGGGCCGCCGGAACTGACGGCCCAACAACGCCTGCCCGATCAGCCCGAGCCGATCAGGATGCCTGCCCCAAGAACCAGTGCGCCGCCCAGCACGACCTGGAACGCGGCGCGGAAGAACGGCGTGTCCATGTATTTCTTCTGGATCCACGCGATCGCCCAAAGTTCGACGAACACCACGACCATGGCAATGATCGTCGCGGTCCAGAAATGCGGGATCAGATAGGGCAGCGCATGGCCCAGCCCACCGAGCGCCGTCATCACGCCAGAGGCGATGCCGCGCTTGATGGGCGAGCCGCGGCCCGAGATTTCCCCGTCATCGGACGCGGCCTCGGTAAAGCCCATGGAAATCCCCGCCCCGACGGAGGCCGCCAGACCGACAAGGAAGGTCGTCCACGTATCCTGCGTGGCAAAGGCGGTCGCAAAGATCGGGGCCAGCGTCGAGACCGACCCATCCATGAGACCCGCCAGCCCGGGCTGCACCCAAGTCAGCACGAATTGCCGGTGGGCGGTCCGCGCTTCCTGCTCCTTGCTGTCCTCGTCCAGATGCTTGCCCGTCAGCGTGTCGGCCGCCGCGGTGTGCCCGGCCTCGGCCGCGGCCAGTTCCCCCAAGAGTTTCCGGGTGGAGGCGTCAGAGGTCCGCTGCGCGGCCTTGATGTAAAACTGGTGCGCGTCGCGCTCCATCATCTCGGCTTCTTCGCGGATGCGCTCGATCCCCAGATTCTGGACCAGCCAGACCGGCCGCCGGGCATAGTAGCCCGAGACATGCTCGCGCCGGATCAGGGGAATGGTTTCGCCGAACCGCTGCCGGTGCTTTTCGATCAGCCGGTTGCGATGGGCGTCTTCCTCCTTGGCCATGCCCTCGAAGATCCGGGCGGAGTCGGGAAAGTCGGTCCTGAGTTGTTCCGCATAGCTGCGGTAAATGCGGGCGTCGTCCTCTTCGGAGGAGATCGCAAGCGCGAGGATCTCCTGCTCGTTGAGGTCGGAGAAGCGGCGGCGCTGACTGACACCGGGAATCATGGATGGACTCCTGTTTTAGAATATTTCTAAAGTTAGGAAGGGCCGCGCAGGCGACAAGCCGGTTCATTGCCGCAACCGGCGGAAAACGCCACTGCGCGATTCGACGCCCCTGCCGCCTTGCCTCTGGCGAAATCCATGGTCTACCATGGGGGCCACTCAGGGAATTGCAGATGACCGCCGTCGCGCAAGCGATCAAGAAAGGCCGGAAATTCGATCAGGTGCTGGAAGGTGCCCGAAGCGTGTTTCTGCGCGACGGGTTCGAGGGCGCCAGCGTCGACGACATCGCCCGCGCGGCCGGTGTGTCCAAGGCGACGCTATACAACTACTTTCCCGACAAGCGGCTGCTGTTTCTGGAGGTTTTCCAGCGGGAGTGCCAGCGGCAGACCGGCGCGGCCTTGGCAGAGATCGACATGTCCGCTCCAGCGGCGGAGGTTCTGCATACCGCCGCCCGCCATCTCGTCGCGTCGCTGCTGTCGGACTTCAATCAGGCGATGTTCCGCATTTGCGTGGCCGAGGCCGACCGCTTCCCCGAACTGGCTGCGGCCTTCTACGAGACCGGCCCGCGCGCCCTGCGCAAACAGATCGCCGATTTCCTGCGGCTGGCCTCCGATCGCGGCGACCTCTGCATCGATGACGCCCGGCTGGCGGCCGACCAGTTCGTGGAACTGTGCAAGGCCGATCTTCACGTGCGGCGCCTGCTATGCGTCGGCGTCACCTTCACGGAGGCCGAGATCACCCGCGTGATCGACGGCGCCCTGGCGACCTTCATGGCGCGGTATGGGGCGTGAGGATATGAGGGCGGTGGGATGGAGGTCAGAACCGCGGGGCGAGGCCCGAAGGGGCCCCGTGGTCACGCAGCGGCCCGCCTAGACAAACCTGCCTTTGGCGGCGTGTCCATGATCACCCTCCGTTGTTCATCTGCCGCTGTGACTCTTCGACAGCGAGAAGAGGCTTGCCTCGATTTAACTGGACGCCTACTTTCGACGCAGGGAGAGGTAGAGCACCTCTCGCTATGGAGATTTTATGAAAGAGTCCCGGGCATAAGCCCGTTCCCGGTCTAACGATACGGGAACGCCGAAACCAAAATGACACTCACGCTTTCGGCTGAGTGTTGTTGTTTCTGCACTCTCATGAAATCGAGACATCCCTTTGAATATCTCAAGGCACGAGCAGCGTGTTCTGCATGAACTCGCCCTTGGTGGGGCTATCCACCATGACAGGGGCGCGGGCGGCAAGATACACGCCATCACCTGCTACACACGCGACGGTCATGTCCTGACGGACTGCACGCTTGATGTGTTTCTGCGTCTGAAGAAACGGCGCTTCGTTTGCTCGCGGAACGGCGCGCCCTACCGCGTCTCGCGGCAGGGCATCAAGGCCGTGCGCGCGCAGCTCAATCAACGATGACAGGCCAAAAGGCACCACAATGGAATTCACCAACAGCCACGCAAATCGAACAGATGACATCATCCGCCTGTTCAAGGATACGTTCACCGCCTCCGAAGGGGAAACCGAAGGTGATCTTATCGCCGGTCTCGTAGCCCGGATGTTCGACAGCGTCGCGCCGGATGACATCATCGTGTTTTCGGCCCTCAGCAATGGCACGCTGGTCGGGGCCGTCATCTTCACGCGGATGATCTATGCTGATGACGAGCGCACGGTCTTCATTCTTTCGCCCGCCGCGGTCGCCCCCCAGCAGCAGGGCAAAGGGATCGGCCAGGCTCTGTTGTCACACGGCATGAAGAGCCTGCGCGAGAACGGTGTAGATGTGGCCCTCACCTACGGTGACCCCAAGTTATATTCGAAACTGGGCTTCGAGCACATCACCGAAGACATCGCCCGGGCGCCGCTCCCACTGTCCTATCCGGAGGGATGGCTCGGGCGATCGCTGACGACCAGGGCACTCATGCCGCTTCAGGGGCCACCGACCTGTGTCGAGCCGCTGAAAGACCCAGCTTTTTGGTAATCGCTCAACCACGCGCGAAGAGGCGCCGGTGCATCTTCTTGGTGCCTCTGAAACAGGCTGACACTCATGCGGAGTACGGCGGCCGAAAATGAGGGCGCGTCCCTACTTTCCTTGCTGCATCGTTGCTTACAAGGAACGGTGTTCTCTTGCGACGGTGGGTTTTCTGGTCTTTCAGCAACCTGCTAATCCAGCCGCCGGATATGCAACTGGTTGCCGACGCGCTTGGTCTCGAACCGTTTCAACTCCCGCACAAGGTCCGACAGCTTGCGTTTGCCATAGGTTCGCGTGTCGAAATCGGGATTGTCGGCGGTGATGAACTGGCCGATCTGGCCCAGCGTGTACCAGTCGTCTTCCTGATTGATCTTGTCCATCGCCCGGACGATCAGGTCCGTCACTTCCTGAGGCGGGCGCTTTGTCCCGGTCGGAGCGTCGGCCCGGCCCTTCGGCGCGGTCGCGGGTTCCTCGACGATGTTCTCGATCAGGACGAACCGGTTGCAGACGTTGCGCAGGCTGACCGGCGCTTTCGCCTCTCCGATGCCGATCACGTCCAGCCCCTGTTCGCGGATGCGGCTGGCCAGGCGGGTGAAATCGCTGTCGGACGACACCAGAACGAACCCGTCGAACCGCCCCGAATGCAGGATGTCCATCGCGTCGATGACCAGCCCGATGTCAGAGGCGTTCTTGCCCTTGGTGTTCGCGGTTTCCTGATGCGCCACCAGACCCAGCGCCAGCACCTTCTCCGCCCAGGGTTTCAACCGGTCCGCCGACCAGTCGCCATAGACACGGCGGAGCGCAGGTTCCCCGAAGGACGTGACCTCCTTCAGGATCGCCTCGGCATGGCGGGCGGGGATGTTATCGGCGTCGATCAGGACGGCAAGAAGGCGGGGCTTTTCGTTGGGCATGACTACTCTTTTAAAGTGTGGGGTGAGGGAGACCCACACCCGTCATGCCGTAAACATGGCCGCGAAAACAGCCGCGGTAAACCGCTATCCGGCGAATACCGGCTACGCCGCCCGCACTTGGCGGACGGCGCATGTGGGATGATCAGGTCGAACCCGGGTCAGTCCTTGGTACGGTAATCGTCGTGGCAGGATTTGCAGGTCTTGCCGATTTCCGGCAAGGCGGCCCGCAGCGCGTCAAGCGAACTGACATCGGCCGCCATTGCCGCCTTGTGCAGCGCCTCGGACTTGGCGGTGAAATCGTCGAAATCCTCCCAGATATTCGCCTTGGCGGTGGATTCCGGATCGTCGGCCTGCGTCTTGAATGCCGCGGGGGTTTCGCCGGCCTTTTCGGCGATGGTGGCCACGGCCTGCTGCGCGGCACTTGCGTCAAAGGGCTTTTCGCCCTTGGCCATCTGGCTGATCAGCTTGGTGTTCATGCCGATCTTTTCCATCAGCTCCTGGCGGGCCTTGACCGTGGGTTCGGTCGCATCGGCGGCATAGGACAGCGTTGCCGCCGCAGCCACCAGAGAAAAGACAGTCAGTTGTGAAATGCGTTTGAGGGTCATGCGGATCTCCTGATTGCACAACTGAAAGGTAATACAGAGGGCGCGCAGCGTCCCGTCACATCGTCGTGGGCACGACTCGACTCCCCCGCACCTAAGGCGTACAGTGAGAACATATAAGGAACATGCTGCCGCCATGCCCGCCCGCCGTATCCTGTCGCTATGGTTTCCACGGCTTGCCGCCGAACGCGTGCAGCGCCGGGCCCGTGGTCTGCCGAGCGGCCCGTTCGCCATCGTGGCCGAGGATAACGGCGCGCAGGTTCTGACCTCGCTCAACGCGGCAGCCGGGGCGGCGGGGCTGCGCCACGGTCAGCCCCTGCGCGATGCGCTGGCGATCTGCCCCACCCTGCTGACCCGTCCCGCCGATGGGGCCGGCGAGGCCGCGTTTCTGGGCAGCCTTGCGCGCTGGGCGGGCCGGTTTTCCCCCTGGGTGGCGGAGGAACCGCCCGATGCGCTGGTCCTCGACATCACCGGATGCGCGCATCTTTTCGGTGGAGAGGCGGCGATGCTGGACGAGATACGGGTGAGTTGCGCCGATCTGGGCCTGACGGTGCATACGGGGCTGGCCGATACCCGCGGCGCGGCCTGGGCGCTGGCGCGCTATGCCGGGCGGGCCGCCACGCCCCATCGGTCCGGCGATGCCATCGCGCAGGAGGCACGCGCCACCCGCGCCCGTGCCGCGAAGCGGGCCGTCTGGCAACGGGTACCGACGGTGGACAGCGCGGACCACGCCCCCCGGATCGCCCCGCCCGGCCAGACCCGGCAGGCGCTGGCCCCGCTGCCGCTGGCCGCACTGCGCCTGTCTGACGACACCGTCGCGGGTTTGGCCCGGCTGGGTCTGCGGCGGGTGGAGGATATTCTTGGCATGCCCCGTGCCCCCCTTGCCCGCCGTTTTGGCCGCGATCTGGTGCTGCGGCTGGATCAGGCGCTGGGGGCCGTGCCCGAACCCGTCTCGCCCTCCCGGCCGCGGCCGCATTTCGCGGTACGGCTGTCGCTGCCCGACCCGATCGGGCTCGAGACCGACCTTCTGGCCGGGATCGACCGCCTGTTGCCCGCCCTGTGCGACCGCCTGCGCGTGGCGGGCCAAGGGGCACGGCGGCTGCGGCTTCAGGCGTTCCGCTGCGATCACGGGATGGAGGAGGTCGAGATTGGCCTTGCCTGCCCCGCCGATATGCCGGAGCGGATGCGCCCGCTGCTCGCGCTGAAGCTGGGCGCAATCGACGCGGGCCCCGGCATCGACCGGTTGCGGATCGAGGCACATGTGACAGAGCCCCTGCAGGCCCGCCAGCATGCCGGCCATGTCGAGGCCGCCCGCGCCGCCGCGGCACGCCAGAGCAACGACACCGGGCTTGCCGACCTGATCGGACGGATCGGTGCCCGCGTGGGGCTGGAGGCCGTGACACGCGTCGCACCGGCCGAAAGCCATATCCCCGAAAAGGGCTATCAGCGTCTTCAGGCCGCCTGGTCGGCCCCGGTCGCGGACTGGCCCAACCGCGACCGACCCCGGCCGCTTTTGCTGTTCCCGCCCGAACCCGTGCACGCCCCTGACCGCCCAACCCCGCCACAAGAGTTTCGCTGGCGCCGCCGTCTGTTCCGGGCCGAAGGCGCGACGGGACCCGAACGGATTGCCCCGGAATGGTGGCTGGACGACCCAGCCTGGCGGTCCGGCCCGCGCGACTATTGGCGGGTGGAAACGGATGCGGGGGTGCGGCTGTGGCTGTTCTACGCCCATGGGGGCGCGATGTCCTCTGGCTGGTTCTGCCAGGGGCAGTTCGGCTGAGGCCGTGGTGTATATTGAAAAGGGAGGAGCCAGCGAAGGTCCCGGTGCCGCAGGCTGGGTGGGGGCTGAAAAAACCGCGGCACCGGGTTAGCGTCTTCGCTATGATGCTAATATCCCCCCCAATCCCGGCACGAACACGGAACGCCACGGTCCTTGTGGGGGAAATTTCACGGCAAGATCAGGGCGAGGCTTGATTTGGCCGCGCCATGACGGCACCCTGCCTGAATGAACGCCGTGCCACCCACCCCGTTCCCAAGTGCCTGCCCCCCTGAACAGGTGGCCTTTGACCGGGCCGAACTGGGCGTGATCCTGACCCTTTACGGCCGGATGGTCGCCGCGGGCGAATGGCGCGACTACGGTATCTCCTGCCTGCGGGAGGTCGCGGTCTTCTCGATCTTCCGGCGCACCGCCGAGCATCCGCTTTACCGGATCGAGAAACGCCCGAAACTGCGCAATCGTCAGGGCATGTATGCGGTGATCGGCATGGACGGACAGATCCTCAAGCGCGGGCAGGAGTTGAAGACCGTGCTGCGCGTGCTGGAGAAGAAACTGATCCGCCCCGTGGATTAGCAGGCTGCTGAAAAAGCACACGACATGCGCCTACGGCCGAACCCTTTCGGACCATCGTGCCCAAGCTGGTCCGGGCGACCAGACCGGGCCGCGCCCGACCCTCCCGCGGGAGGGCGCCGCCCTACTTGCCTGCTGCATTGCTGCTTACAAGGAAGGGTTTTCTCTTGCGACGGCGGGGGCTCTGGTTTTTCAGCAGCCTGTTTGGGGCGCCTGCGCGCAACGGCATGCTGCAACCGGTTCCACGACCTCCTTCCCACGACGCGCAGGAAGGAGGGGTTTCAAATGAAAATACCGCTCAGCCGCGGGTCGAACGCCCAGCAGCGCGGCGGAAGAATGCGGCCGCGCCAAGTCCGCCCAGAAGCAGCAGGGAAGAGGCGGGCAGCGGCACTTGCGAGGTTTCGATGTTGATCAGCAAGTAGTCACCGACCGAGACCGTGTTTTCCCCCCCATCGTTGATGTAGGTCACGCTATCGGATGTGAAGCTGAGCGACCCCAGCGTGCCCCAGGTCGAACTGGGATCGAAAGATGCCCCGGTGATACCCGTCCCGAAATCGAGATCGGACCAGATCCAGACCACGTCGATGATCGTGGCGTCGAAGGTCCATTCGGCAAGCAGGGTGTCTTCTTCGACATCCACGTTCCATTGCGAAAACGGGCTGATCTCCGGGCCCAAGCCATCGGTCACGATAAAGGTATCGCTGCTGGGAGGCCCACAATTGGTGCATTCAAAGGTAACTTCATCGCCAATCAAAGTTGCGGCTTGTGCCCCGCAGGCAAGCAGGCCAATGGCCGCCGCAGTCCAAATCGTCTTCATATTCACACTCCCTATGGTGGAAACGCTCAAAGGTTCCCGTTAACGCCAAATTCAGGCGCTATTAACGATAACATAACACATCCCCCCTGTCTCAAACATTGCGCGCGCCGGGACCTTCTTGGATCAATGGGGGCGAGGGGCGGCCCATTCGGGGCATTCGGCCGGTCGTGGTTCTTGCGAAAGTCAGGATGACCAGCCGCTGCCCCTTCAATCGCTTTCAGCCGTGCCCCGCTTGTGCGCCGTCATCTCTCCGTCGCCCTGCGCGGCGATCCGGGCGATGGCGTCGGGGATTTTTTCATAGGCCACAGACATGGTGTGAGCGTTGGCGTGGATCATCACCCCGGTTGCCACCACCAGCGCCACATGACCCTTCCAGAACAAAAGGTCGCCCCGTTCGAACGGGGTGCCGTCCGGCATCGCCATGCCAAGCCTGCGCTCTTGCTGGTCGCTGTCACCGGGACAGGAAAGCCCACAGGCCAGCCACGCCGCCTGCACAAGGCCCGAACAATCGATCCCCCAGACCGAGTTGCCACCCCAGAGATAGGGGACCCCGAAGAACAACTGCGCCACGGTCACGGGGTCGGCAAAGGGCGCATTGGCCGGGCGAAGATGCGGTTTCGGCACGAACCAGCCTTGCGCGGTCTCAAAAAACGCCCCGCTGGCAGAGACCACGCGCAGGCGAGAGCCGAAGCTGAGCGCCGAGATCTCGGGGCTTTTCAGGTTGGGCGCGGAATAGGCGTGGCTGGCTGGCACGCAGACGATATGGGTCGGCTCGTGCACGTCGGGCGACAGGGCGTCGGCCGGAACATAGCCCACGAACCCGTCCCGCGCGGCCCAGCCAAAGGCGTGGCCGTCATGGATTTCCAGTACCTCGAACCCCTCGCCCAGCACCAGTTGACGGTCCCGCGCGCCGCCGGGGTCCCGCAACAGATCCGTCACGGGCCGGGTCACACGCTGGGTCACCGGGTCTGCATATCGCGGGGCCTGCACGAGCCCAGCAAGATGCGCGGCGGCGACGCGCGTGTTGGCCGGGGTTTCGCGCCGGTCGCCGGTCACAGGCACAGAACCTCGGGCAAGGCCGCCAGAATGGCGCGCGCGCCCTGCCCCACGCCGCCCTTGGGCCGGGCCGGGGCATCGGCGGGTTGCCAGCCATAGATGTCGAAATGCGCATAGCGCGCCTGTCCCACGAACCGCCGCAGGAACAGCGCCGCGGTGATGGAACCCGCAAACCCGCCCGAGGGCGCGTTGTCGAGATCCGCGATCGCCGGTTCAAGCATCGTGTCATAAGGCGCATGGAACGGCATCCGCCAAACCGGGTCGGCCATATCGCCGGCCTTGCCCGCCAAGGCCGCGGCGACCGCGTCGTCATCGGTGTAGAACGGGGCCAGATCGGGGCCGACCGCCACCCGCGCCGCGCCGGTCAGCGTGGCCATCGAGATCAGGCAGTCGCTGTCTTCCTCTGCCGCAAGGGCCAGCGCATCGGCCAGAACCAGCCGCCCTTCGGCATCGGTGTTGTTTACCTCCACCGTCAGGCCATTGCGCGCGGTCAGGATGTCCTGCGGGCGAAAGGCGTTCGACGACACGCTGTTTTCCACCGCGGGCACCAACACGCGCAGTTGCAGGGGCAGGTTCAGCGCCATGATCATGTCGGCCAGCCCCAGCACGGTGGCCGCGCCACCCATATCCTTTTTCATCAACCCCATCGACGCCGCGGGCTTGATATCCAGCCCGCCGGTGTCGAAACACACCCCCTTGCCGACCAGCGTCAGCCGCGGCCCGGCATCGCCCCAAGTCATCTCCAGCAGCCGTGGCGCCTGCGGCCCGGCACGTCCGACCGCATGGATCAGGGGGAAGTTCTGCGCCAGCAGGTCATCGCCCCGGATCGCCCGCGCCGTGCCCCCGTGGCGGGCGGCCAGATCGAAAAGGGCCGCTTCCAGCGCCTCGGGTCCCATGTCGCAGGCAGGCGTGTTGATCAGGTCGCGGGTCAGGCATTCGCCCGCTGCCATCGCCTCCACCCGCGCGGCGTCGATCCCTGCGGGGGCCTTGAACCGCGCGGCAAGGGGTTTCTGGGTCTTGTACCGGTCGAACCGATAGGCGGCGAGCAGAAGCCCCAGCGCCTCGGCCTCCAGCGCGGGACCTTCGAGATCGGCTTCCAGATGGTAGGCACCTGCAGGCAAACGCGCCGCGCCCCCCGCCAGATGGAAGCGCCCGCGCGCCCGCGCCTTGGCAGTGCCATAACCGGCCACCGCGCCGGCAAGCCCGCCACCCGCCGCGGGCAGCGGCTGGACCTCTCCCGGGGCCGCGGCAAAGCCCACGGCATCGAGCCACGCCGCCTGCATCGGCGGCAGCGCACTGCGCCAATCGTCCAATCGATCCTCGGCAACCACGTGGAGCGGCAGGGACGCGTCGGAGGGATCGGCAAAACGGGGCGGCATGGGCAAGGCCTCCTACAGGTATCAGGTCAGGGATGCCCCGACCCTACCTGCCTGTGTGCCGCCCGCAAGCCGTATCAGCCGGACCGGTGCCGAAGCTCCTCTGTCAACCGGAACGACCGCAGCGCCATCCGGCGCAGCCGGTCCCGCGTTGCCGCCAATGCCACAGGATCGCGCGACAGCGCCGCGCGTTCCACACCCCGGGCCGCCCAGGACAGGCTCAACAACCCGATCATGTCGCTGACCGCCCGAATTTCCCGCGCCAGACCGGCACAGGTTTCGGGCCGCCCGTCCTCCGCGGCAATCGCGAGCCGGGCCAGCAATTCCTCGATCCGGCCGACGGACATCTCGATCAGGCCCTCGGCCCGGGCCTCGCCCAGATCAACGAACATGTCCGCCAGACGCTCCGAATCGAGCCGTAACGGCTCATCCGGCCGCAAATTAAATACAGGCGACACGCAATACCCTCCGATCACCACACCCACCGCGGGCACCCTATGCGCGGCAGGGTCAAGAAAGCGTTTCGGGCCGTGTCCGAAATCCCTCGAATTCCCCCCAAATGCCCTTTATTCACCGACACCGAACAGAAGATGGAGACCGGAATGAAGACCGCCCGCCCGTTGCCGCAATATCTCGTCCAGCGCTATCACGGTTGGAAGGCGACGACCCATGCCGAGAACAAGGCGTGGTACCGCCGTCTGGCCGAAGACGGGCAGCGCCCGCGGGCGATGATCATCTCGTGCTGCGACTCGCGGATTCACGTCACCTCGATCTTCGGCGCGGATGAGGGAGAGTTCTTCATCCATCGCAACATCGCGGGGCTGGTGCCGCCCTATGCGCCGGACGGCGATTACCACGGCACCTCGGCGGCGGTGGAATATGCGGTGACCGTGCTGAAGGTCGCGAACCTGCTGGTCCTGGGGCATTCCAATTGCGGGGGCGTGCGCGGCTGCCACGACATGTGCGCGGGCAAGGCGCCCCAGCTTGAGGAAAAGACCAGCTTCATCGGCCGCTGGATGGACATCCTGCGCCCCGCCTATGACCGCCATGCCGGGATCGAGGATGAGGCCGCACGTCTGGAGACGATGGAAAAGGACGCGGTTCTGGTGTCGCTGGAAAACCTGATGAGCTTCCCCTTCGTCCAGGCCGCCGTCGAGGCCGAGGAACTGGCGCTGCACGGGCTGTGGAACGACATCGGCGCGGGCGTGGTGGAATGCTACGATCCCGAAAAGGGGCGGTTCTTGCCGGTTTGAGGGTGGTCGGCGCGGGCGTTAGCCTCGGCAGAGGGGCCACGGCGGGGCGGGGCTGACGCCCCTCTGTTCCGCGCTGGTCTTCCCGCTGCCGCACAGACGACGCCGATCCCCGCAGCAATCAACCCCGCCGGACCATCCGTTTCCTATAAAGATGGAGAGAAGTGGCGGTCAGCCTTGGCCGGGTCTGCCCCACTGGGCCGGGCCTTCCCCGGGCCTCCGCCCGTTCGAGGCTCGAACGCTCCCCCGGGAGCCGTCGCCAGGGCTGACGCCCCGGACCGCGGCCGTATCGGGGCTCCGCCCGTTCCTCGCTGAAAACGGTCCCCCGGACCGTTTTCCGGGCGCTCGTCACCCCTTCTTCAGCACCCGTTGGCCGAGGACTTCTGCGATCTGAACCGCGTTCAACGCGGCGCCCTTGCGCAGGTTGTCGGACACGCACCAGATGTTCAGGCCGTTCTCGATGGTGGAATCCTGCCGGATGCGGCTGACATAGGTGGCGAAATCGCCCACGCATTCGACCGGGGTGACGTAACCGCCGTCCTCGCGCTTATCGACCACCATGATCCCCGGCGCCTCGCGCAGGATGTCGCGCGCCTCATCCTCGTCGAGGAAGTCCTCGAACTCGATATTGATCGCCTCGGAATGGCCCACAAAGACCGGCACGCGCACGCAGGTGGCCGTGACCTTGATCGCGGGGTCGACGATCTTCTTCGTCTCGGCGACCATCTTCCACTCTTCCTTGGTGGAGCCGTCATCGAGAAAGACATCGATATGCGGGATCACGTTGAAGGCGATCTGCTTGGTGAACTTGGCGGGGTCCTTTTCCTGCCCGGGCACATACATCCCCTTGGTCTGGTCCCAAAGTTCGTCCATGCCTTCCTTGCCCGCGCCCGACACCGACTGATAGGTCGACACCACGACGCGCTTGATCTTCGCGCGATCATGCAGCGGTTTCAGCGCCACGACCATCTGCGCGGTAGAGCAGTTGGGGTTGGCGATGATGTTGCGTTTGGCATAGCCCTCGATCGCGTCGGCATTCACCTCCGGCACGATCAGCGGAATGTCCGGGTCGTAGCGATAGAGCGATGAGTTGTCGATCACCACGCAGCCGGCCTTGGCGGCCTTCGGCGCGTATTCCTTGGTCGGGCCAGAACCGATGGCGAAAAGGGCAATGTCCCAGCCGGTGAAATCGAACTGCGCCAGATCCTGGGTCTTGAGGGTCTTGTCGCCAAAGCTGACCTCGGTCCCGAGAGACCGGCGCGAGGCAAGCGCTGCGATCTCGTCCACGGGAAACTGGCGCTCGGCCAGAATGTTCAGCATTTCGCGGCCCACGTTCCCCGTGGCGCCGACAACGGCGACCCTGTAGCCCATCGGGTGGCTCCTCTGACATCGGAAATAGGTAACGGGCGGCAGCCATACAGCAAAGCCCCGCCGGACGAAAGGCCCGTTCAGCGCCGCGCGGCGCGGAGTTTCGCGGCCAGGGCGTCGGCGTCGATCTCGACCCGACCGTCGGGCAAGTCGGTGACACGGGGGTAGTAGACCCGGTCGAGATAGGACATGAACGCCGCGCGCAAGGCAGGGTCATAATCCAACCGATCAGGGGCGGCCAGCGCCTCGGCCAGCGCAGCCTCGGAGCCCGCACAGGTGACAAGGCCAGGGATGGCAAAGAACGCCTGCCCCAGAACGATGACCGGCTTGTCGAAGAAGAACGCCTGCAATCCCATTGAGGAATTGATCGTGATCACCCCGTCTGAGGCCGAGATCTGGGCAAAGCTGTCGGTCGCGTTGTCCACGACCAGCCGCCCACCGCTGTCCGCAACCGCCCGGTCCAGCGCCCCGGCCAGCGAAACGCGGGCCGAGGGGTGTTCCTTCAGCCGAATATGCCAGCCTTCGGGCAGGGCGCGGGCCGTGCGCGCAAGGGCAGCGATCATGCCCTCGACACTGCCGGTCCAGCCGGAAAACAGCGTGATCTGGCTGTCATTGGGCACCTGCAACGGGCAGAACAGGAACCGACCGGCCTGCGCCAGCGCCCCCGCATCGCCCTGCCCCACATCCGCCCGGCGAGACGGACGGGCGGTCAGCCCGCGCCCAGCGCACGCCAGTCCTGCCCCGCGTCGTCAGGGTTATTCGCCGCCCAGTCGAGGTAGAACTGCCCCACGCGCGGCAGGCCGTTTTTCGCATTCACCCCAGCGGGGTCCAGCGTCACACGCCCCGGAAAGGGCGCCAGCTCGGCATAAAGCCGCCCGGCCCCGGCATCGCGCGCGCCTTCCATGAACGCGCGGCGGGATCCCGTCAGCCCGTTCCAGCACATCGCAACAGCGTCGCGGTGGCGGGTGAAATAGCGCCGGGACCAGTTGTATTGCGCCCCGATCAGCGCCCGTTTCAGCCGCCGTCCCAGCCACCCCTTGGGCTGCCGCTTGGCCACGGCCAGCGCGGCCTCGGTTCGTGCGCGTGTCTCGGGGAACCCCCGGAACGACAGCCCGATGACGGCAAGGCGCGTGCCACCGCCGGCCGCGTCAGTCACCGCACGAAAGATCGCGTCCTTGCGGCGGGTCCAGCCGGCCAGCCAGACAATCATGCGGGCCGGTGACTGTCGTCGGCGAAGCGCACCACCATGTCGCGCTGGGTGACGATCCCGACGAGTTCGTCGCCCTTGGTCACAAGCGCCCGCGTCATGCAAAGCCGCGCCAGCAACCGGATCGCGTATTTGATGTTCATGTCCGCCGAGACGGTCACCACCGGCTTGGTCATGATTTCATACACCGACACCCGGTCGAAGCTGCGGTTTTCCGCGACAACCTTTGCCGCGATGTCATAGACGGTCACCAGACCGAATTCGTCGCCGTCGTGGCGGCGTTCGATGATCAGGGAACCGACCCGCGCCTCTTTCATCTGGTCGATGGCCTGCTGCACCGTGGCAAGCCCGTTGATGGTCTGCAACTTTTGGCTCATCACCTCGGCCACGGATGTGAACTGTCGCCCGGTCACAGGTCTTCCTCCTCGATCTCATGGCGGATCGAGGCGATCTGCGTGCCAAGGCCGATCACGTCCTCGATGTCGATCTGCATGGCGACGCCGACGCCCGGTTCATTCTCAAACCCCGCGGCGCGCGCGATTTCCTCCAGGATGTGGCGGCTGATATGTTCTTCCACCAGCAGGATGACGATGTCGCGCTGCCCTTCGACGGTCAGGCCCATGAAGCTTTTCTTCGGCTTCAGCCCCTCGCCCCGGACATTCGTGATAACCGTCATGCCCGTGGCCCCGTGGGCCCGGGCCGTCTCGGTCACAAGATCGGTCTTCTCGTCCTTGGTAATGACAAGGATCATCTTGAATTTCATGGCGGCCCTCCTTCCGCCGCGGCGTCCTTTGCACCGCGCACGCGCCCGGCACGCCAGGCGCTGATCTGGGCATAGCCCATCACCGTGATCATGGGAAAGAGACTCGCAAGCGCAATCAGTCCGAAACCGTCCAGAAGCGGGCTGCGCCCCGGCACGGTGGAGGCGAGCCCCAGCCCAAGCGCGGCCACCAGCGGCACCGTGACGGTCGAGGTCGTGACCCCGCCGGAATCATAGGCCAGGGGCACGATCATCCGCGGCGCGAATATCGTCTGCACGACAACGATCAGATAGCCCACGATCATATAGAGATAGAGCGGCGTGCCCGTGACGATCCGGAACGTCCCCACCGACAGGCTGAGCGCGACGCCGATGGCCACCGCGATGCGCAGCCCCCAGGCGGTGATGCCGCCCGCCGAAACCTCCTTCGCCTTCAGCGCCACGGCGATCAGCGAAGGTTCGGCGATGGTGGTGGCAAAGCCGATGGCAAAGGCGAAGATGTAGGTCCAGTAATAATCGTGCCAGACCAGCGACGCGACCGGCTTGCCGCCCGCGACGAAGGCCGGGTCGGTCAGGCTTTGCGCCATCATCTCCCCCAGCGGGAACAGGGCCTGTTCCAGCCCGAAGAGGAACAGCGCCAGCCCCAGGACCACGTAGAAGGACCCGATCAGAACCTTGCGCAGATGCGGCACCTTGCGGCGCAACACGCCGACTTGAAAGCCGACCAGAATGGCGGCAATCGGGGCGACGTCCCGAAGGGTGCCCAGAAAGGTCGCCAGAAGATGATCTGCCCAGCCTGTCATCCCTGCACCACGATCCCGAAGAGAAGCACGAAGACGATGGGCAGCAGACTGGCAAAGGCGATCAGGCCGAAACCGTCCACCATCGGGTTGCGCCCCTTGATGGCAGAGGCCAGCCCGACGCCCAGTGCGGTGACCAGCGGCACCGTGATGGTCGAGGTCGTGACCCCGCCGGAGTCGTAAGCGATGCCGATGATTTCCGCGGGCGCCACGGTGGTCAGCGCCACGACAAGGATATAGCCCGCGATGATGAACCACTGGATCGGCCAGCCCTTGAGGATGCGCCAGACGCCGATCACGATGGACGTGCCCACCGACACGGCCACGGTATAGCGCAGCGCCAGCGCATAGCCCTCCGTCGCGCTTTCGGTTTTCGGGATCGCGCCGCCCTCGGCCATGATGCCCGCCGCCTCGGCCGCCACGGCGATCAGGGCCGGTTCAGCCACCGTCGTGCCAAAGCCCAGCCCGAAGGCAAAGGCCAGAAGCCAGAAGAGAGAGCCCTTTTGCGCGAAGGCGTCGGCCAGCGATTCCCCGATGGGGAACAGCGCCATCTCCAGCCCCTGGATGAAGATCGCAAGCCCCGCCATCACGAACAGCAGGCCAAAGGCGATTTCGCCGAGCCCATCGACAGGCTGGCGCAGCACGACGATCTGGAAGAACCCCACCACCAGAACGATGGGCGCAAGGTCGCGGATCGTCCCCGCGATCTGTGCCGTCATGCCGCGCATCACATCGAACATCGCGTTCGCCCTTGGGTTTAGGCCCTGCATAGCATCTATCGGGACATTCGCCCCGTCTCAACCCAGTTGCCGAAAAGCCTGAAGACGGGGTTGAGAAATGTGCGCCTTGGCGGCATCGCCGCGGAACTTGCCGACAATTGGGGCGAAAGGGGCGTCTCGGGCGCGGACACCAGCGTCACGCGTCCCTTGTCGCCGCGCATTCGGGGCGGTACCTGCGAGCCATGAATTTCGAGGTTCCCCTTGTCCGCGGCCGGCTGACGCGCCGGTACAACAGATTTCTGGCCGATGTCACGCTGGACACCGGCGAAGAGGTCGTGGCCCATTGCCCGAACCCCGGCGCGATGCTGGGCCTGAAAGACCCGGGCCTGCCCGTCTGGCTTGAACCGAACGACGATCCGCGCCGCAAGCTGCGCTATGGCTGGCGGCTGGTGGAACTGGAGGGCGGCAACTGGGCGGGCATCGATGCGAGCCTGCCCAACCGCGTGGTGCGCGAGGCGCTGGAGGCCGGACATATCCCGGAACTTGCCTCCTATTCCGGCATCCGGGCAGAGGTGAAATACGGGCAGAGAAGCCGCGTTGATTTCCTGCTGACCGAACCGGGCCTGCCCCAGACCTATGTCGAGGTAAAAAACGTCCACCTGCGGCGCACCGACGACTGGGCGGAGTTTCCCGACAGCGTCACCACCCGCGGCGCGCGCCACATGGAGGAACTGGCCGCGATGGTCGCCGCCGGGCACCGGTCGGTTCTGGTCTACCTTGTCCAGCGCACCGACTGCCGCCGCTTCCGTCTGGCCGGCGATATCGACCCGGCCTATGCCAAGGCCTGCCGCGAGGCACACGACGCCGGGGTGCAGATCCTGTGCCATGGGACCAAGATCGGCACCGACGGCATCGACATGGCCGACGCGATTGAGGTGCATCTGGACCCCGCGTCCTAGCGGGTACTGGAATTTGTCGCCGCACCGTCCTATCAGTTGGGACCAATTAGGTAAGGAGAAGCCCCTTGGACGAAAGATCGGGCGGCCGTCGCACAAAGGACAATATCCGCATTTACGAACCGGCAGATTTCGCCGGCATGCATGCGGCGGGCAGGATTGCTGCTGAGATCCTCGACGAGATCATACCGCTGATCCGGCCCGGCCAGACCACCGGTGAAATCGACCGCGTCATCACCGAACTGGTCGAGGCCAAGGGCGCACGGTCGGCCACGATCGGCTATAAGGGCTATCAGCATGCCAGCTGCATCTCGGTCAATCATGTCGTCTGCCATGGCATTCCGGGCGAGAAGACGCTGAAGGACGGCGACATCCTGAATGTCGACGTGACCGTTATCGTCGACGGCTGGTTCGGCGATACCAGCCGGATGTATGTGGCCGGGAAACTCTCGCGCAAGGCCGAACGGCTGATCGAGGTCACCCATGATGCGCTTTTCAAGGGGATCGAGGCGGTCAAGCCCGGCAACACCTTCGGGGATATCGGCCACGCGATCCAGACCTATGTCGAGGCCAACCGGATGAGCGTGGTGCGCGATTTCTGCGGCCACGGGCTGGGCCGCGTGTTCCATGCCCCGCCGAACGTTCTGCATTACGGACAGCCGGGCACCGGGCCCGTGCTGGAGGAAGGCATGTTCTTCACCATCGAACCGATGGTCAATCTGGGCCGGCCCGAAACCAAGGTGCTGGCCGATGACTGGACGGCGGTGACCCGCGACAAATCGCTTTCGGCACAATACGAACACTCCATCGGTGTGACATCGGATGGGTGCGAGATCTTCACGCTCTCGCCGGGGGGCGTGTTCCACCCTACCTATCGGTAAATCGCGTCTGACACCGACAGGAAGGAAAGGAGCGCCGATGCGCCCTGCCACCCGATATCCCGACACGTCCGCCGAAACGGCGCCGGTACATCACCGTTTCGGCTGGCGGCTGACGCCGGCCCGCTGGGCCGTTCTGATCCTGTCGCTGATCGCGATCGCGGTATCGGTCTGGCACCTGGAGGCCGAACGGGCCGGGGTCCTGATCGAACCGGTTCCGGGCACGGGCACAACGCCCACCACGGTCTACCGGATGAAGGACAGCGGCCCCGCGCCGGTGGTCATCGTCTCCCACGGGTTCGCCGGATCACGGCCGTTGATGCAGGCGACCTCGCTGACGCTGGCACGGGCGGGCTATGCGGCCGTCGCGTTCGACTATGAAGGCCACGGGCGCAACCCGGTGCCGATGTCGGGCGATCTGGACAGCCCCGAGGGCACGGCGCTTCTGCTGATGGACGAAACCAAACGCGTGATCGACGCCGCGCTGGACCAGCCCTGGGCCGATGGGCGGGTAGCGATCCTTGGCCATTCCATGGGCAGTTACATCGCCGTGCGGCAGGCCCGCGTCGATGACCGGCTGGCGGCAACCGTGGCCGTGTCGATGTCGGACGACAGTATCACCGCGACCGATCCGCCGAACCTGCTGATGGTGCAGGGCGCGTGGGAAGGGCGGCTGATCCCCGACGCGCGCGCCGCGCTGGAACGCGCCGACCCCGAGGCCGAATTCGGCGAGACCGTGGGCGACCCGGCCGAGGGCACGGGGCGCCGCGCCATCCTCGCCCCCCATGTGGAGCATGTCGGCGTGATCTGGTCGCCCGTGATGCTGCAAGAGGCCCGGGCGTGGCTGGATGCGACCTTCGGGCGGCAAAGCGACGGGCCGGTCGCGAACATGGGCGGCTGGACGGCGCTTCTTTTGGCGGGCATCGTTGCGCTTGGCTGGCCCTTGGCGCGCCTGCGTGAACGCACCGAGGAGCCGCGGCCCGTGCCACTGTCGCACAAGCGCTTCCTGATCGTGGCGCTGCTGCCCGCGGTGGTGGTGCCCTTGGTCCTGTCCCCCGTCGACACGCGGTTCCTGCCGGTGCTGGTGGCGGAGTATCTGGCCATGCATTTCTTCGTCTACGGTATGGTGGTGCTTGCCATGCTGGCATGGTGGGACGAGGTCCGCTGGCCCAGCCGGGACGAGGTCCGGCGCATCCTCATGCTGGCCGGTCTCGTCGCCTTCTATGGAATCTTCGTCTTCGGGCTGGCTATGGACCGGTATGTGACCAGCTTCTTCCCGATCCCGATCCGGCTTTTGATCATCGCGGCGATGGCCGTCGGCACGGTGCCCTACATGCTGTCGGACTCCCTGATGGTCGAGGGCGGGCGGGCACCGCTTTGGCGCAGCCTGACCGCGCGTGGGGCGTTCCTCGTCTCGCTCGGCATCGCCGTGGCGCTCGATTTCGACCGGCTGTTCTTCCTGCTGGTGATCCTGCCGGTGGTGCTGCTGTTCTTTCTGCTGTTCGGCATGATGGGCGGCTGGGTTGGCCGGTCCACCGCCCGACCTGCCGGGGCGGGGATCGGGCTGGGGCTGTTTCTGGCCTGGGCGCTGGGCGTCACCTTCCCGATGTTTCAGGCGGTGTGAAGGCGGTCCCGGCTTACCAGCGCCGCGCCGGTGGTAGCTGTCGGGATTTGGGTATTTCGACCAAGAAGAAGGGCCGGATTTACGTACGCGCCCGTGCCTGTTGGCATTTCCGCGGCGCGTGCTAGCCTCCTTCGGGCCACAAGGGAGACGACCGCCATGGCCCGACGTCTGACAATCGCACTGCTCATCACCGGCCTTTGGGCCACCGCGGCGGGTGCCGAAGACACGGTCACGCGCCATGGCATCTCTGCCTTCGGGGCGCTGAAATACCCCGCCGGTTTTGCGCAGTTCGACTATGTGAACCCGGACGCGCCGAAGGGCGGCACGATGAGTTTTCGCGGCACCGGCGCCTCGCGCACCTTCGACAGCTTAAACCCGTTCATCCTGGCCGGTGAGCCGGCGCAGGGGCTGGACCATATCTACGACTCTCTCATGGAACCGGCCTATGACGAACCCGACGCCGTCTATGGCCTGCTGGCAGAGAGCGTGACCTATCCCGAAGACCGGTCATGGGTGATCTACACCCTGCGCGAGGGCGCGCGCTTTGCCGATGGCGCCCCGGTGGCGGCCGCCGATGTGATGTTCACACTTGAGACGCTGAAGGCGGAGGGATCGCCGACATATCGCATCCGGCTGAAAGACGTCGCCAGCGTGACCGCCCTGTCGCCGCGGCAGGTGCGGGTCGATTTCGCGGACGGCGCGGCGACGCGGGACCTGATCGCCGATGTCGGGTTAATCCCAATTATCCCCGCGCATTTCTACGCGACGCGGGAATTCGACCGCTCGACACTGGAACCGCCCTTGGGGTCGGGGCCTTACGTGGTGGAAAAGGTCGATGCCGGGCGCGCCATCACCTATTGCCGCAACCCCGATTACTGGGGGGCCGATCTGGCGGTGAATGTCGGCAAGAACAATTTCGACTGCTATCGGTACGAATACTACGCCGACAACACCGGCGCGTTCGAGGCATTCAAGACCGGCGGATACCTGTTCCACGAGGAATTCACGTCTGCCCTTTGGGCGACGAATTACGACTTCCCGGCCCTCGAAAAGGGCTGGATCAAGCGGGAGGAGATCGAGGACGCCCGACCATCCGGCGCGCAGGGCTTCTGGCTGAACCTGCGGCGGCCGCAATTCGCCGACCCGCGCGTGCGGCAAGCCATCGGCATGATGTTCAACTTCGAATGGTCGAACCAGCGGCTGTTTCACGGGCTTTATGAACGCACCGACAGTTTCTGGGAAAACTCCGACATGCAGGCAGAGGGGCTGCCGAAGGGGGCGGAACTGGCGGTGCTGGAGGAATTTCGCGACCAGTTGCCGGACGCGGTGTTTTCCGAACCCGCCTTCGTGCCCAAGGTGCAAAGCCCCGACCGCAACCTCGACCGGGCGGTGCTGCGGCAGGCCGGGGCCCTGCTGGACGCGGCGGGGTGGCATGTCGACCCCAAGGGCCTGCGCCGGAATGCGGAGGGCGAGACGCTGCCCGTCGAATTCGTCTCCGACAGCCCGGCCTTCGAGCGGATCGTGCTGCCCTTTATCGACAACCTGTCCCGGCTGGGGGTGGAGGCGAAATACACCCAGGTCGACGCCGCGCAGATGCAGCAGCGGCAGGACGACTTCGACTATGACGTGACGGTGGCGCGCTACGTTCTTTCGATGAGCCCCTCCATCGAACTGCGCACGCTCTTCGGCAGTGAAAGTGCGGACGCGAAGGGCAGCAACAACCTGTCAGGGCTGGCCGACCCGGTGGTGGATGCGCTGATCGAGAAGGTGCTGGCCGCAGAGGACAGGGAGACGTTGCGCGTGCGCGTGAAGGCGCTGGACCGGGTGCTGCGGGCCAAGCACATCTGGGTGCCGAACTGGTACAAGGGGTCGCACTGGATCGCCTATTGGGACGTGTTCGGGAAACCGGCGAACAAGCCGCCCTATGATAGGGGGACGGATTACTGGTGGTGGGATCAGGGGAAGTATGAGGCGTTGAGGGAGACGGGGGCGTTGCGATGAGGAGAGCCATGAAAACGACATCTGACATCGGAAAGTTGGCAACAACGGTCGTCTCTGCCGAGGTCACAACCCGCGCGCAATATCCAGACCTTGATCAAGGACACACCGAATCCGACGAAGAGTTGCAGTCGAGAATTCCTGCACTTGCCTCATCCCCATGAGCGAAATAACTTCGCATTATCGAAAAGCTAGCTGAAACGAAGTGGCGGAGGCTGAATGAACTTGATTTCAAATATCTGGATTCGTTTCATCCAGCTTGGCCCCCTAAAGCAGCTCACAGCAGTAATTCTCTTGTCAATTCCTCTTTCAGCAATTTTTGGCGGCTGGTCGCGAATATCAGATGTCGCTGTCGAACCTGGATCTTGCATTGCAAATCACAAAGTCAGCCTGATCGGCGTCATAACCTTCAACTACGCATTTTTCGATGAAGACTGCGCGCTACATCAGACCGCAATGAAGGTAGCTGAGGCCGCTGCCATCACCGAACCACACGATCCCGCGATGATGGCTGTGGCTCTTACGACGCTCGCGAACATGCATCCAGCGTTTGACGAGGCCCTAGGAAAAGTCACTGACCAGATGATTGGGGTATCCGACGACATGCAATAATCGTGTATGCCACTACAAAACGACCGTTTCTGGCCACGCCCGAAGGCTGACTGGATTTCAATGCCTTGACCGCACCAGAACCCCGCGGCGAAACCTTCGGGGTTCTGGCAGGTTTTCGGCCGGCCGTATAGCCCCTACCCCAGCACCGCCTTCACCGATTTCGCCGTCACATCCACCACCCGGTCGGCCTCTTCCCGTGTCAGGCACAGCGGGGGCGCGAAGCCGAGGATGTCGCCTTGCGGCATGGCGCGGCAGATGACGCCCTCTTTCGCCATTTCGGCCACCACGGCGCCCGCGGTTTTCATCGGCGGGTCGTAGAAGGTGCGGGAGGCCTTGTCCTCCACCAGTTCCACGGCGCAAAGCATCCCCTCGCCCCGAACCTCGCCCACATGGGGGTGGGAGGAGAGGGCCTCACCCATCTTCGCGGTGAAATACCCGCCGACCTCGCCTGCGTTCTGAACCAGCCCCATCTCGTCGATCAGTTTCAGGTTCGCCACGCCCGCGGCGGCGCCGATGGGATGGGCCGAATAGGTCCAGCCATGGCCCAGGGGGCCGTTTTCGTCGGTGCCCTGTTCCAGCACCTTCCACACCTTGTCGGAGATGATCGAGCCCGACAGTGGCGCATAGGCGGAGGTCAGCCCCTTGGCGATGGTGATGATGTCAGGCTTCAGCCCGTAATGGGTGGAGCCGAACATGGTGCCCAGCCGGCCAAAGCCGGTGACGACCTCATCGGCGATCAGCAGGATGTCGTTGGCCTCCAGGATCGGCGTGATCGCCTCCCAATAGCCGGCGGGCGGGGGCACGATGCCACCGGTGCCCATGACCGGTTCGCCGATGAAGGCGGCGATGGTGTCCGCGCCCTCCCGCTCGATCAGCGCCTGCAACTCTGCGGCGCAGAAGGCCACGAAATCGGCCTCCGTCATATCCAGATCGGGGCGGCGGTAGTAATACGCGGCCTCGGTGTGCAGGACCGGGTCAAGCGGCAGGTCGAACTTGTTGTGGAAGGCGGCCAGCCCGGTCAGCGAGCCGGTGATCAGGCCCGAACCGTGATAGCCGCGCCGACGGCTGATGATCTTCTTCTTCTCCGGCCGGCCGAGGATGTTGTTGTAGTACCAGACCAGTTTCACGTTGGTCTCGTTCGCGTCCGACCCGCTGAGCCCGAAATAGACCTTGGACATGTGATCGGGCGCGCGGTCCATCACCATCTTCGCCAGCGTGATATTGGTTTCGGTCCCGTGGCCGACATAGGCGTGGTAATACGCAAGTTCCTTCGCCTGCTCTGCGATGGCCTCGGCGATCTCGGTCCGGCCGTAACCGACATTCACGCAGTAAAGACCCGCGAAGGCGTCGAGGAACCGGTTACCCTCCCGATCCTCGATGAAACAGCCCTGCCCGCCGGTGACCACGCGCTGGGGGGCCTCTCCGCGGGCGAATTGGCCCAGATGGGTCGAGGGGTGGAAAAAGTTCTCACGGTCCCACTGTTCCAGCATGTCGTTCTTCAGCATCGGGCTGTCCTTTCGTCTTGCGCCGGGCCCAAACGTCCGGGCCTCAGCGGCGCGTTGCGGCAGATGCGGGGGGTCTTCCCCGGCTTGGCCCAGCCTTACCGGAAGCGGGCCGCTGTCTCCACCCCGTGCCCGTGCCTTTCTGTTAGGCGTCCCGCCCGGATCCCGGCCGTTGGCATCGCACCGCCCCTTGACGATGCTTTGGCCCTCTTGTCACATCGGGTGGCGCGTGCCCGCCCCACACCCTGTGACCGTTACCCGTCCCAAGGCCCCGAAAGGCCCCGACCGGACGGGAAGGAGCTTTTGTGCGATGAACGACCAAATCGTCCAGTTCGGCTATGCCACCGAGGGCCGAGCCCCCTTCAGCCGGGCGGAATACGACCGGCGGCTGGGCCTTGTGCGCCGCGCGATGGAGGAGCGAGGCATCGACATCCTGTTCGTCGAGGACCCCTCGAACATGGCGTGGCTGACCGGCTATGACGGCTGGTCGTTCTATGTGCATCAGGGGGTACTGGTGTTCCACGATGCCGACCCGATGTGGTGGGGCCGCCAGATGGATGCCAATGGCGCGGTCAGGACGGTCTGGATGGCCGGCGTGCACATCACCCATTATTCCGACGCCTATGTGCAGTCGAGCGAACGACACCCGATGCAGCATCTGGCGGGCATCATCCGCGATCTGGGCTATGGGGCGAAGCGCGTGGGCGTTGAGATGGAGAACTACTATTTCTCCGCCAAGGCCTATGTGACCCTGCGCGACAGCCTGCCAGAGGCGGACCTTGTCGACGCGACCGCCCTGGTGAACTGGCAGCGCACGGTGAAATCCGACGAAGAGCTGGATTTCATGCGCCGGGCTGCGAAGATCTCGGAAAAGATCATCGACGGGGTGGTGGAGCGGATCGAGCCGGGCCTTCCCAAGAACGAACTGGTGGCCGACATCTATCGCGACGCGCTGACCGGGCTGGACGGGGACTGGGGCGATTACCCGGCCATCGTGCCGCTGCTGCCCTCGGGCACGGATGCCGCGGCCTCGCACCTGACATGGGACGGGCGAACGTTTGAAGGGGGCGAGGCGACGTTTTTCGAGATCTCCGGCTGTTACCGGCGCTACCACGCGCCGTTCTGCCGAACGGTGTTCCTTGGGACGCCACCGGATTACATGATCCGCGCCGAGGCCGCGCTGATCGAAGGGATCGAGGCGGGACTTTGGGCCGCCAAGGCCGGCAACCGGGCCCGCGACATCGCCAACGCGTTAAACGCGGTGCTGGAACGGGCGGGCATCGAACGGGGTGCGCGCTGTGGCTATCCCATCGGGTTGTCCTATCCGCCGGACTGGGGTGAGCGGACGATTTCCTTGCGCGCCGAGGATGACACGGTGCTGGAGCCGGGCATGACCTTCCATTTCATGCCGGGCCTGTGGATGGAAACCTGGGGGTTGGAGATCACCGAGTCGATCCTGATCCGCGAGGATGGCCCGGCCCACACGTTCTGCAACCGCCCGCGCAAGCTGTTCGTGAAACCTTGATGGCCACGCTGGAACAGACCCGCGCGATCCTGGCTGACCTGGTGGCCTTTCCCACGGTGTCGTCGGAGTCGAACCTTGAACTGGTGGTCCATGTCGCCGCGATGCTGGGCGAACTGGGCGCCCGGGTCGACCTGTTTCACGACGAAACCGGGCACAAGGCGAACCTGTTTGCCACCTTCGGGCCCCGCAACACCGATGGCGGGATCGTTCTTTCGGGCCATACCGACGTGGTGCCGGTGGCCGGACAGGACTGGTCGACCGATCCGTTCGAATTGCATGAGGCCGAGGGGCGGCTTTTCGGGCGCGGCACCTGCGACATGAAAGGATTCGTCGCCTGCGTGCTTGCCATGGCCCCGACCTATGCCGGGCTGAACCTGCGCCGCCCGCTGCATATCGCGCTGACCCATGACGAAGAGGTCGGATGCCTTGGTGCGCAGGCGCTGATCCGGGAACTCGCCGCGCGGGACTTGCGCCCAGCCATCGCCATCGTGGGCGAGCCTACGGCAATGCGGATCGTCGAGGCGCACAAGGGCTGCTGCGAATACACGGTCGAATTCCACGGGCTGGAAGGGCACGGGTCGACCCCCGCCGCCGGGGTGAACGCGGCCGGCGCGGCGATCCGCTATGCCGCGCGACTGATGGAACTGGCCGAGGCACTGAAGGCCCGCGCACCGTCGGACAGCCCCTTCACCCCGCCGGAAACCACCGTGAATATCGGCCGGATCGCGGCGGGACATGCCCATAACGTCATCCCGGGTCATGCGGAACTGTGCTGGGAAATGCGCCCGGTGCAGGCCGCCGACATGTCCTTCGTCAAGGATGAAATGGCGCGTTTCGTCGACGACACCCTCTTGCCCGACATGCGGGCCGTCCACCCCGACGCCAGCATCGTCACACATGTGATCGGCGAGGTTGCCGGGCTGGAGCCGCAGGCCGATAACCCCGCGCGCGACCTGATCGGCGACCTGACGGGCCGGACGGCGGCGGAAACGGCCCCCTTCTCGACCGAGGCGGGGTTGTTCCAGTCCCTCGGCTGTTCGGCGGTGCTGTGCGGGCCCGGGTCCATCGCGCAGGCCCACAAACCGGACGAATACATCGCGATCAAGCAACTTGGCCAATGCCTCGACATGCTGAACGGGCTAGCCGCCGCGCTGACCGACTGAGGTTCGCGACCAGCGGCCTATTCCGGTTGAGGCATCACCGTCAGCATGTCGCCGTGGCTCCACACCACGGCCTCATAGCAGACCTGCGCGCCCGCGCCGCCGCACCAGCCGCCATCGCGCGCGATCAGCAGGATCGGACGCCCCTCCCATTCGATCATGCGCCAGTCTTCCGCCTGAAAGGACCAGACCTCCTCCCCGATCACGACATGAAGCGTGCATCCGCCCGAGCCGCAAAAGATCGACAGGGCCGAGCTACAGGAAAACCGGCTTTCGTCGATCACGGTGTCGAGCGTTCCGTCGCCATCCAGATCGACCCGGGACACCGCGTCCCCTTCCGAGAAGTTGCCCCGTTCGTAGGACGCACACATCTCGTCCGCCTCGGACAAAAGGTCGTCGACAACCCCGCCAAGCACCGGCGCCGCCACAAGGCCAAGAACCGCGCCCCAGATGATAGCCGATCGCATCTGCACGTCCTCCCTGCAAGGCCCGGCCCCGGCGGACCGGTGCCGCTCTTTTCAGCTTAACAGTGGAAAGGCCCCCGAACCAGCCGCCGGTGATGAAACCGGATCTGGACGCCGCGACATGTATTCCTTATGTCTTTTGTAAGAAATGCAGGAGTCACCATGTCCGAGCCGCAGGAAAAGCTGGAGGGCACGCCCCTCATCAAGCCGTCTTCGACGGACCATCCGCTTTACGATCAGATCGTGGAGGCATGCCGCAGTGTCTTCGACCCCGAGATCCCTGTGAACATCTACGATCTCGGCCTGATCTACACCATCGACATCGATGACGAGAACGCGGTGACAATCATCATGACGCTGACCGCGCCCGGCTGTCCCGTGGCGGGCGAAATGCCCGGCTGGCTGGCCGAGGCGATCGAACCCGTGGCCGGGGTCAACCGCGTCAATGTCGAAATCACGTGGGACCCGCCCTGGGGCATGGACATGATGTCCGACGAGGCGCGTCTCGAATTGGGCTTCATGTAAGCGTAACGCGAACGTCGCGCGGCCGTCACAGACCAACGTCACATCGATTCCGTCTGATAACTGATCCAGAACGGAGACTTCGATGACGTTCCCCCGCCTGACGGCAACCGCCCTGCTGGTGGCATCCGCGATGCCCGCCCTTGCCGCGGATATCGAGTACGGGCCACGCCCGGCCTACCTTGTCGACCGGATGGAAGACGGCCCGCTGAAGCAAAAGCTGGCCGCCTGCCTTGGCCAGACGCCGAAGCGCAGCGATTTTTCCATCGGCCACCGCGGCGCGGCGCTGATGTTCCCCGAACACACGCGCGAATCCTATGTCGCAGGGGCGCGAATGGGCGCAGGGATTGTCGAATGCGACGTGACCTTCACCAAGGACAAGGAACTGGTCTGCCGCCACGCCCAGAACGATCTGGCCACAACGACCAACATCCTGGTGACGGACCTCGCCGATACCTGTGTCACCCCGTTCACGCCCGCCGGCGGCTCTACCGGAGCAAAGGCCCAGTGCAGGACATCCGAACTGACGCTGGAGCAGTTCCAGTCGCTGTCGCCGAAGATGGATGCCGCCGACAAGTCCGCGACCACGCCGGCGGCCTATCAGGGCGGCGTCGCCGACTGGCGGACCACGCTTTACGCGGGCGACGCCACGATCATGACTCACAAGGACTCGATCGAATTGTTCAAGGCGCTGGGCGTGAAATTCACCCCGGAACTCAAGTCCCCCTCGGTCGAGATGCCTTTCGACGGCTTCAGCCAGCAGGACTACGCCCAGAAGATGATCGACGAATACAAGGCCGCTGGCGTTCCGGCCTCTGACGTCTTCGCGCAGTCCTTCAACCTCGACGACATCCTCTACTGGATCGAGAATGAGCCGGACTTCGGCGCGCAGGCCGTGTACCTGATGGATGAATACGACATCGAAGGTTACGACCACATGGACCCGGCCACATGGCCGAACACGATGGAAGAACTCAAGGGCATGGGCGTGAACTACATCGCTCCGCCGATGTGGATGCTGGTGACCGAGGAAGACGGCGAGATCGTGCCCTCTGAACTGGCCAAGCAAGCCAAGGCCGCCGGCCTGAAGATGATCACATGGACGCTGGAACGCTCCGGCCCGCTGGCCAGCGGGGGCGGCTGGTACTTCCAGTCGATCGAGGGTGTCACCGACAATGACGGTGTCTATTTCGAACTGCTCGACGTTCTGGCGCAGGATGTCGGCATCGTTGGCATGTTCTCCGACTGGCCGGCGACCGTGACCTATTACGCCAACTGCATGGGCCTTTGATCCCGACAGACCACATCAGGGGGGCAGTCCGACCGGGCTGCCCTTCTTCCTGTTCGATGTCCCCAAATCGTCGGCCAAGCCCCCGTTGCGACATTTCGCCCTTGAGCGCCGCCCGCCGAGACCCTAGCTTTTCTCCAAGAAGAGGAGACACCCATGTTCGGCACCCCCGGAAATCCGCCCGTCACACTGACCCCCGCCGCGGCGGCGCAGGTCGCGAAGCTCATGGGCAAGCAAAACGCGGCCGCCCTGCGTATCGGCGTCAAGAAAGGCGGCTGTGCGGGGATGGAATACACGATGGACTATGTCGCCGACCTCGATCCGCTGGACGAGGTGGTGGAACAGGACGGCGCGCGGGTCGCCATCGCGCCCATGGCGCAGATGTTCCTTTTCGGGACACAGATCGATTACGAGACCTCGTTGCTTGAATCGGCATTCAAGTTCCGCAACCCCAACGTGGTGGATGCCTGCGGTTGCGGCGAATCGATCAAGTTCAAGGACATCGACGAGACCACCGAAGGCTGATCCTGCCTGCGCTCAAATAGGCCGTTCCGCCCTGTGCCGAAATGCCCTAGGAAGACCGCCGAACAAACTTCCCGGGAGGAATACACATGCGCAAGAAGCTGGCGGCCGGAAACTGGAAGATGAACGGCACGGGCAAGTCGCTCGAAGAAGTGGTCCAGTTGTCGATGGACTACATGACCTCGAATATCGACATCCTGATCTGCCCGCCCGCCACGCTGATCGAACGCATGCTCCACACCGCCGTGGACAGCGCCGTCGCGGTTGGCGGTCAGGATTGCCACGCAAAACCCTCGGGCGCCCATACCGGCGACATCTCGGCAGAGATGCTGAAGGATGCCGGCGCGACCTATGTCATCCTCGGCCATTCCGAGCGGCGCACCGACCATGCAGAGACGGACGCCGTTGTCCGCGCCAAGACAGAGGCCGCACTGGCCGAGGGACTGGTGGCCGTGGTTTGCGTGGGCGAGACAGAGGCCCAGCGCGACGCGGGCCAGACACTGGCGGTGATCGAGGCGCAGCTTGCAGGCTCCCTTCCCGATACTGGCGTCGACGGCAAGACCGTGGTCGTCGCCTACGAACCGGTCTGGGCCATCGGCACCGGCCGGGTGCCCACGCTGGACCAGATCGCCGAGGTGCATGATTTCATGCGCGCGGAACTGACCAAACGGTTCGGCGACGATGGCAACCGGATCCGCCTGCTTTACGGTGGGTCGGTCAAACCGGGCAACGCCGCCGAGATCTTTGCGGTGTCCAATGTCGATGGCGCGCTGGTGGGGGGTGCCTCGCTCAAGGCCGCCGATTTCTCCGCCATCATCGCGGCGCTGGAAGCGGCCTGAGGCCGACACGGACCGAAGTAGCATCTACGTCGTTTGAGGGGCGGCAGGCCCCTCAAACGGTCTTGGGCAGACGATGCGCCGAAGCGCTGTCAGCCCGCCAACGACTCTCCCATACGCAGGATCGGCTGGAACCCGCCATAGATCATGCGCTTTCCGTCAAAGGGCATCTCGCCCAGCTCTGCCATGCGCGGATCTTCCATCATCCGGCCCCATCCCGCGTCGCGTGTCGCCTTGTCCGGCCAGATCGTCCACGAGAATACGACCGTCTCGCCCGGCTCCGCCTTCACGGCCAGCGCGAATGAGGTCAATTCTCCATCCGGCACGTCATCCCCCCAGCATTCCCAGGCGGCGCTGGCCCCAAACTCCCGGAACAATGGCCATACCGCTTTGGCATAGGCGATATAGGCGTCCTTCCGCTCATCCGGCACAGCAGCCACGAATCCGTCAACATACGGCACGATCGTCGATCTCCCTGCGATGGCCCGGGCGCAAGCGCACCACGGGCCGCTTTTCCCAAGGGAAGTGTAGCAGGATTCGGGCGAACAGGGACGCGCGACAGCCGCGTCCCGTATCTGTTGTGGGGTGATGAGCGAACCGGCTGCGCCGGGTCAGTTCGTTATGATCTCTGGCCCCATCAGGCTGGTGGGCAACCATGTCGATAGCCACGGCACATAGGTTACAAGGATCAGGAAGACGAACAGCACGCCAAGAAACGGCAGCGCGGCCTTCACAACCCGCATCATCGGCATCCCCGCCACGCCCGAGGTGACGAACAGGTTCAGCCCCACCGGTGGCGTGATCATCCCGATTTCCATGTTCACCACCATGATGATGCCCAGATGGATCGGGTCCACCCCCAGTTCGATGGCGATGGGGAACACCAGCGGCGCCACGATCACGATCAGGCCCGAAGGCTCCATGAACTGTCCGCCGATCAACAGGATCAGGTTCACCACGATCAGGAACATGATCTTGCCGAAGCCGGCCTCCAGCATCGCGCCGGCGATCTTCTGCGGTATCTGCTCGTCGGTCAGGACATGCTTCAGGATCAGCGCGTTGGCGATGATGAACATCAGCATGATGGTCAGCTTCGCCGCATCCAGAAGCGTGCGCTGCGTATCGCGGTGCACGAACCCAGTCACCAGCGCCCAGGGCCGCTGCAGCAGCGTCTTCGGCGCGCCACCATCGCGAGCGGCCAAGGGCCCCATGTCCCGATAGACGAAGACGGCAATCAGGAACGCATAGACCGAGGAGACCGCCGCGGCCTCGGTCGGGGTGAATATGGCCCCGGTGACGCCGGGAATGCCGTAGATGCCGCCCATGATGATGACGATCAGCATCAGGCCCCAGAAGGCTTCGCGGAACGACGCCGCGACCTCCCCCCAGCCCTGCCACTCACCCTTGGGCATGTTGCGGATATGGGCCATGATATAGATCGCAGCCATCAGCATCAGACCGGCGACAAGGCCCGGGATGACACCGGCAAGGAACATCCGCCCGACAGAGACATCCGTGGCAGACGCATAGACGACCATCACGATGGAGGGCGGGATCAGGATGCCAAGGGTGCCCGCGTTACAGATTACACCCGCCGCGAAGTCCCGCGTATATCCCACCTTCCGCATCGCCGCGATGACGATGGAGCCGATGGCCACAACGGTTGCGGGTGACGACCCCGACAGTGCGGCAAACATCATGCAGGCGAAGACGCCCGCAATCGCCAGCCCGCCGCGCAGATGCCCCACACAGGCAATGGAGAAACGGATGATCCGCCGTGCCACGCCACCGGTGGACATGAACGAAGACGCAAGGATGAAGAACGGGATGGCCAGAAGTGTATAGTGCCCTGCCATCGCCTGATACATCGACTGCGCAATGGAAGCGAGCGAGGCATCGGAGAAGGCCAGCAGGAACAGCATCGACGCCATGCCAAGCGATACCGCGATGGGCACGCCGATCAGCAGGAAGCCGACGACCATGGCGAAAAGCAGTGCGACATCCATGGTTCAGTGCCCCTGTTCTGCAGCAGTTTCGGCGACCGCGTCTTCGGCCTCATGGCTGACGATCAGGCCCTGCTGGCGGCCCGTCACGATCCGGATGCCAACCTGGATCAGGCGATAAAGCATCAGTGCGACGGCCACCGGGATCATCGTGTAAGGCACCGCCACGGGCAGCTTTTCATACGGGTCCTCGCCTTCGGGGAGGAACAGAAATTCGATGGGGCCGCGCAGGATTTCCGGCATCGGCACGCGTTCTGTCGGCACATAACCGCGATAGTCCCACGGTTTCATCTCTTCAAAGCCGGTAGGGAACCACCGGCCCGTGGTGGGGGCAAGGTTCGCAAACGGCGCCCAGTAGTCATAGGCGCCCTTCATCAACAGGGCCGCATAGGCGATACAGATGGCCAGCGCGATCAGGGACAACACCCGACGGGCGCGCGATGTGACCGTGTTCAACAGCGCATCCACGCCCAGATGCATGGTGATCTTGAACCCATAGGCGATGCCGAACAGCACCAGCCATGCAAACAAGGCCAGCGTGACCTCCAGCCCCCAGATCAGCCCGGTGTTGAATCCGTAGCGCAGCACCACATTGACGAAGGTGACCAGCACCATCAGCCCAAGAAGCGTCGCGATCACCGTCTCCTCGAAGGCGTGCACAAGACGCCCGAGCACGGTTTTCGGCCGGTAAGATGCGCTCATCTTCGGTGGCCCCCAGTTGTTCGAAAAATCCCCCAAGAGGGCGGCCCTGATAGCGGGCCGCCCCCGATCCTGTCAGACGCGCATCAGTGCTGCGCGTTGATCTCTTGCGCGGCGGCGATGTTGTCGGTGCCGACATCGCCCTCGAACTTGGTCCAGACCGGCTTCATCGCCTCGACCCAGGCCTCGCGCTGTTCGGGCGTCAACTGGCGCACCACGCCGCCGGCCGCGATGATCGCCTGCTTGGCCTCCTGGTTGACCGCCTCGGATTCCGCGTTCCGGGTTTCGGTCACTTCGGCGATAAGCGTTGCGAGTTGATCGCGGACCGCCGGGTCAAGCCCGTCCCACCACTCGACCGAGGTCACGACGAGATAGTCGAGGATGCCGTGATTGGTCTCGGTGGTGCCGTCCTGCACCTCGAAGAACTTCTGGCCGTAGATGTTCGACCAGGTGTTCTCCTGCCCATCGACAACGCCGGTTTGCAGCGCGCCGTAGACCTCGGAAAAGGCCATCGGCTGCGGGCTGGCCTTCAGCGCCTCCATCTGCGCGACCAGAACGTCAGAGGTCTGAACCCGGAATTTCAGGCCGGCGGCGTCTTCGGGCATCACCAACGGCTTGTTGGCCGAGAACTGCTTCATGCCGTTGTGCCAGAAGGCAAGGCCCAGCAGACCGCGGCGGGCCATCGATTCCTTCATCGCCTGACCGATGTCAGAGGCCTGGAAGGCGTTCACCGCGTCGACGTTCTTGAACATGAACGGCAGGTCGAAGATGCGAAACTGCTTCGTATACTTTTCGAATTTCGAGAGCGACGGCGCGGCCATGTGCACATCGCCGTTCAGCATCGCCTCCAACACCTGGTCGTCGTTGTAGAGCGTGGAGTTCGGATAGACCTCCATGCAGGCGGTGCCGTTCATCTCGGTGTTGACCCGCTCGGCCAGAAGAGTCGCCGCGATCCCCTTGGGATGACGGTCGGTATTGGTCACATGGCTGAACTTGATGACGATTTCGCCATCGTCACATTGTGCAAGGCCGGCGCCGGCCGAAAAGGTCAGCGCCGCGGCGGCGGCGGCCGCAGTCAGAAATTTCATTATGGTTGCCTCCCGGTTAACCAGTTGTCCCAACGCAACACACGCGCCCACTCCCCAGGGGACGCGTGACTTGGGACTATTGCCCAAGATGGCCCGGGCCTCAAGCAAAACCGGCAACCGGTAAGAAGATGTAACCAAATGGACAGGTCCGTCGCGATCAGGCCTGTTTGGCGTCCTTCGATGTCCAGAACGGCAGATGCGCCCGGTTGAGCGCTGCTTTGATCCCGTCGGGGTCGGTAATCCGCAGCCAGCCATACCCGGCCTCGATCAGGCCTTGTGCCACCAGCCGCCCGATCGAACGGTTCACCGAGTTCCGCGACAGGCCCGCCATTTCCGCAATCTCGGACTGGCTGACTGGGAAGTTCCGCTCTCCGTCATTGAAATCGTAAAGGCGGCGCAGCGTGATCATCACACGGACGTCATTATTCTGGTGTACATTCGCAAGAAGTAAGAGCGCGAGGTTGTCGAAGTGACTGGCCGCATTCATGCAGACATAGCGCCATGTGTCACCATCTTCGCGGGCCATGGCCTCGACATGGGACAGGGACACAGACAGGGTCGTGACCGGCGTGCGCGCAAACAGACTGGCGCGCCGCGGCACGCCATCGGCCGTGCCGATCGTCCCGCCCCAGTACCCCGGATGGGCAACGAAGGCGAGGCGCGCCGCCGACGGACCCGCATCGAGGAACACGGAGACGAGCCCGTCTGCGCAGCCGAACATGTCGGCCGACGGATCGGCCATGTGGCACAGGGCCTCTTCCGGTTCGACACGGCGCAGCCTTGCATTCTCAAGCAGTCGTTTTGAAAAATCTTTCGGGACGCGGCTAAGCCACCCCCGCTGGCACAAACTTTGTTTCGCGGTTTCCAAATCCATCTGAATTCATGTCCTCATTACGTCTTTGTAAGGTTTAGCCTGAGACTCACTCACGAATTGCACTCGAAATTACAGTGCGTTGTGTAAATATGTCCCCGCTGACATTTTGGATCACCTCAAAAAACACACGTTTAACGGGATTTTTGCGGGTATCCCCTTTCCCATGATGGCTGTAATGCAGACCCTTTCCAATGGAATTAAGCAAGGTCCAACACGTTAGGACATCGAACCGTTAAGTTTTTCCTAAGACCCGCCGACACGAGCCTGCGACAATCAGCCTTGATCTGAGTCATGGCTCAAGACGTCGCAATCGGGGAAACACCGGCGGACGGGTTGTGCAGGACGCATCCACAGACTATGCGCCACAGGGGGTTTCCCCGCCCGAGGAGGATACCTAGAAGGAAAGGAGCGGGGCGACCGTCCCGCTGCATGAGGACAGCATGAACCAGCAGACTGCCGTGACCGACACCGAGACCAAGAAAAAGAAGGCCCTGCCCGACGCACAGACCGTGACCGAGGTACGCCACTACACCGACCGTCTGTTCTATTTCCGCACGACGCGCCCGCAGACGCTGCGCTTCCGTTCGGGAGAGTTCGTGATGATTGGCCTGCCCGGCGACGACGGCAAACCGATCATGCGCGCCTATTCCATCGCCTCGCCGTCCTGGGACGAGGGGCTGGATTTCTACTCGATCAAGGTGCAGGACGGCCCGCTGACCTCCCGCCTGCAGCACATCAAGGAAGGCGACGAGATCATCCTGCGACCCAAGCCCGTTGGCACGCTTGTCCTTGACGCGCTTCTGCCCGGCAAGCGTCTGTGGTTCCTCGCCACCGGCACCGGCATCGCCCCCTTCGCCAGCCTGATGCGCGACCCCGACACCTATGAGCGGTATGACGAAGTCATCATGATGCACACCTGCCGCGAGGTGGCGGAACTGGAATTCGGCCGGCAACTGGTCGAAAGCCTGCCCGAGGATCCGCTGATCGGGGAATTCGTCGGCGACAAGCTGAAATACTACCCCACCACCACCCGTGAAGAATCCAAGTGGATGGGCCGGGTGACCGACAACCTCGCCTCGGGCAAGGTCTTTGCCGATCTGGGGCTGGACGGCACGCAGATGGACCCGGCGATCGACCGCGCGATGGTCTGCGGCTCGCTGGACTTCAACAAGGACGTGATGGCGATCATGGAAGGCTGGGGCCTGCGCGAGGGCGCCAATTCCGAGCCCGCCGAATACGTGGTCGAGAAGGCCTTCGTCGGCTGAACCGTCCCGAAAACGATCACGGGTGCCCCGTCTGGCCCACCGCCGGCGGGGCATCTTTCGTTTACGCCCCTGCCCTATCGGTCGTGGCGCCCGGTTGCCTGACGGCAGAACACGGGGCCGCAGGTCCAAAACCCCAGCGAATCCGCCTTGAAACGCGCGATTTCGAACGGTAGTTTATGCACCACCCAATCGAAGCCACAAAAGGAATGGCACCATAGCTCGCAGACCGCACAACGCGCCCCCCACGCGCGAAACCGGACCCCGCGTCAACGACCGCATTCGCGCCCCTGAGATCCGCCTGATCGGCGCAGAAGGTGAAAATGTCGGCGTCGTGAAACCCGCCCGGGCCCTTGAACTGGCCCAGCAGGCCGGGCTTGACCTTGTCGAGATTTCCCCCAACGCCACACCGCCCGTCTGCAAGATCATGGACTTCGGCAAGTTCAAGTACGAGACGCAGAAACGCGAGGCCGAGGCGCGCAAGAAACAGAAGATCATCGAGGTCAAGGAGGTCAAGTTCCGCCCGAACACCGACACCCACGACTATGATGTCAAGATGCGCAACGTCGTGCGGTTTCTGGAAAACGGCGACAAGGTGAAGGTCACGCTGCGATTCCGCGGCCGCGAGATGGCGCACCAGAATCTTGGCCGTGACCTGCTGGAACGGGTCGCCGAGGACGTCAAGGAGATCGGCAAGGTCGAGAACATGCCGAAGATGGAAGGCCGACAGATGATCATGATGATCGGTCCCCTGAAATCCTGAAGTGGGGTGCCCCCCCCTTGGCACCGCAGGGCCGTCCGTTCGGGCGGCCTTTTCATTTAAAGTTCTAAACAGCTTCTTTCCCGGTAACGTCAGCGAAAGAACTCTCTGGTGATAGTGCGGCTCGGAACCGAGTGCCGCAAGCCGGAGAGCGAGCCCTACCATGAAGAAGCGCAAACCAGCCCGTCTTTGGGCCTATGAATTGAAGGGCGATACGCGGGCAATGGTCCGTGAGGTTGGCCAGATGGTCGTCCCCCATCTCGACGAAGTTCTCGCCGACTTCTACGACACGGTCTCCAACACGCCGGACTGGGCGGGGTATTTCACGAAAGAGGGTTTGCGCGACCACGCCAAGAAGAAGCAGAAAGAGCACTGGACGCGAATGTTCATGGACGACTTTACCCAGGACTATTTCGCGAGTGCCGAGCGGGTCGGGAAGGTGCATTTCAAGATCGGCCTGCCGATCAGCCACTACGTCGCCTCCTATTCCCGGGTCAGCCTCCGTCTGCAGGGGATCGTCCTGAAGAAATGCCAGCCGCGCTTCGGGGTCTTCGGCAGCAAGGATCCGACCAAGCTGATCGACGCGCTGTCGCGTGTCCTGATGCTCGATACTGAAATCGCGGTGACGGCCTTCCACGAGGCGCAGTCCGACGCCTATGCCGAACGGCAAGAGGAACTGGGCAAGCGTTTTCAGGATGATGTCGGCAACTTCGTTGAAATTCTCGGCTCGTCCATGCGCCAACTCGGCGAAGCGGCCGGCGGCATGACAACCGAAATCGGCCATGCCCGTCAGGGCGCTGGGTCACTTTCCGACAGCGCCTCCCAGATCGCGACCAGCGCGCAATCTGTGGCCTCGGCGATCGAGCAACTCTCGGCCTCGATCTCGCAGATCACGAATGACGTCAACAATGCCGCGACGGCCGCGTCCAGTGCATCGGAAACCGCCGTCACCTCCTCATCGCAGGCCGAAGCCCTGCAATCGGCGGCCGAGGAAATCGGCGAAGTGGTAAACCTGATCTCGGAAATCGCCAAGCAGACCAACCTGCTTGCGGTCAACGCGACGGTCGAGGCATCGCGCGCAGGCGAGGCCGGCAAAGGCTTTGCCGTCGTCGCCTATGAGGTCAAGGCGCTGGCCGGACGGATCACCGAAGCCACCGGATCGATCACCGAGCGCATCCAGCGCATCCAGAGCGAAACCGATGAAATCGCGTCGCGTATCTCGGGCATCGGTGACAGCGTCGGGCGGGTCCAGAGCTTCTCTGAAAGCATCCGCGTCGCCGTGGAAGAACAGCGGCACGCCGCCCAGCAAATCTCCCAGCATGCGGAGGCGACCGCAACCAGCACCAACGAGATGGCGCAGATGATCCACGATGTCAGCGCCCGCGTCGACCGCTCTGGCGATACGTCCTACACGCTGAAAGAGGCTGTCACGACCGTCTCGGGCGAGGCCGTTTCGCTGTCGGAGCGGGTCCGGAACTTCCTGAGTTCGATGACGGCCGCCTGACGGACCGAACCGCCGCCGCGAACCAGCGCGGCGGTACCCTTGGCGGCGGTGCGGCCATCGGCCCGCGCCCCTCAGCCGTAATCCCGTTCCCCGAAGATCGCGCTGCCCACGCGAACATGGGTGGCGCCAAGGGCGATGGCCTGTTCGAAATCCCCACTCATCCCCATCGACAGCCCCTCCAGCCCGTTGCGGGCCGCGATCTTGGCCAGCAGGGCGAAATGCAGGCTTGGCGTCTCGTCCACCGGCGGAATGCACATCAGGCCCCGCACCGGCAGGTCCAGCGCGCGGCACTCGGCCACGAACGCATCGGTTTCGGTCGGCAGGATGCCCGCCTTTTGCGGCTCCTCCCCGGTATTGACCTGAATGAAGATATCAGGCGACCGGCCCAGTTCCTGCGCATGGTCAGCGATCCGACGCGCCAGTTTCAGCCGGTCGACCGAGTGGATCGCATCGAACAACTCTACCGCCGCCCGGGTCTTGTTGCTTTGCAGCGGGCCGATCAGGTGCAATTCCACACCGGAATAACGCTCCATGAAATCGGGCCATTTGCCCGCGGCCTCCTGCACCTTGTTCTCGCCAAAGATGCGCTGCCCCGCGTCCAACACGGCCTCGACCCGCTCCAGCGGCTGCACCTTCGACACCGCGATCAGTGTCACCGATCCCGGCGCGCGCCCGGCCTCTGCCTCGGCCTTCGTCACCCGGTCCTTGATGTCCTGAAGTCCCATCCCTCACCTCTCAATCGATCACGTCGCCCAGGGCCTCGATCAGGTCCGACAGATCGTCGCGATGCCGTTCCCACCCCTTCATCGAGGTTGCATACAGCGGCTGGCGCACCTGATGCAGGCTGAGCGTGGAAACCCGCCGTTCGGTCTTGTGGAAATCGAGGCAGGCATCCTCCCACTCCAGACCGCAGGCCGCGATCAGGGCGCGCGATTGCGCCTCGGGCTCGGCGATGAGGTCTTCATAGGCGATTTCGTAGAACCCGTCGGGCAGACGCGCCCGCCAGAAATCGATCAATTCCAGATACAGGCGATAATACTGCCCAAGGTCGCGCAGGTTGTAGGCATAGCGATGCGTGCCTTCGGCGAAGACGTTCTTGTAGATCGACAGCCCGATATCGCGCGGGTCGCGATGCACGACGACGATGCGGGCCTTCGGCAAAGCCAGCCGCACGAGACCGGCCACCGTATAGGTCTGGATCGACTTGTCGGTGACCAGATCCGATCCGGGCAGGCGCATCCGGAAATGCGCCTCGACCTTGCGGCCGAAACCGGCGATGTCCTTGTCGGCCATATCCGACAGGGCGCGAAGCCCCCCCGCCCCGTCATCCAGCATCCTCAGGCCCGTGGGCGCGACGAAGCCCAACTCACCCCCGCCTGTGACGCGGGAATGGCTGGCGATGATCTGTTCCACCAATGTGGTGCCCGACCGGGGCATCCCGGTGACGAAGATCGGGGCATAGTCGGTCGTCCCCGGAACGGAGCGGGTATAGTCGACCCCGTCGAAGGCGGCCTTCACCCGGTCGATCTCTGCCCGTCGCTCGGCGATATCGAAGGGGTAGAGCTTGCGCATCAGCGCGTTCGCTTCATGCAGAAACGGGAAGATGCGGTCCGTTCGGCCGGTATCCTCCATCGCCTTGGCAAGGGCGAAGGCAAGGTTCATCCGGCTGTGGTCGGTCAGGTCGGGACGGGCGGCAAGCGCCTCCATCTCGGCGATCAGCGGATCGCCGTCCTTCAGTTTGCGCCCCTTGACCAGCATCCGGTAGGCTTCGCCGTTATGCGGGTCCAGTTCGATGGCACGGCGAAAGGCGGCCTCCGCCTCGTCGAATCGTCCCAGCGTCTGCAACTGGATCGCGCGCCGCCCGTGCCCCTCTGCCCGGGACGGGTCTGCGGCCACGGCCACGTCATGGGCGGCCAGCGCGGCCTCGGGCTGGCCCGAGCCGTCGAGCGCCCGGGCAAGGTCTTCGTGAACCCGGGGGCGCCGGTCGCCAAGATCGATCGCCTTGCGGAACGCGACAGCTGCGGCGCCGAAATCCTTGGCGGCCAAAAGCGCCTCGCCCAACCTGACCTGCGGCTCTGGCGCTTTCGGCAAGGCCGCGGCGGCGCGGGTCAGGATAGCGATGGCCCCTTCCGTGTCGCCCAGACGCGCAAGCGCTGTGCCAAGCGCCAAGAGGGACGGGCCGTGCTTCGGCGCCATTTGGACGGCCGCCTCCAGATGCGAAACGCCCGCGGCCAGATCGCCCGCATCCACCAGAAACCGGCCGAAATTCACCCGCGCCTCGACGAAATCCGGTGCCAGTCGAAGCGCGGTCTCGAATGCCTCGCGCGCGGCGTCGGGCCTGTTCAACCGGGCCAGAAGATTGCCGTGGATATCGGCCAGTATCGCGGAGTCCGGATGCGCCTTGCGCAATTCGGCCGCCCGCGTTTCCGCTGCCTCCGGCTTTCCGGAATTGGCAAGGGCCAGCAAGGCCTGCACATGTTCCGGCCCGGCGGAGCCAAGGGGGGAGACCGGCGCCTTGCGCGCACCCGCCAGAATATCCTGTAGCGTTGCCAGCAGCCGGGGGGCGAGCCGCGCGGCCTTGGCTTTCTTGATGAACGCTTTGGCCTTCGCCTTGTCGTTAATGGCGGCCACGGCCTCGGCATAGGCCGTCCAGATCGCGGGTTCCGCCGGTTTGACCTCGGCCGCCTTGGCGAAATTCCGGGCGGCGGTCTTGGGCGCCCCCCGGGCCATCGCGATGCGCCCCATCTGGAACAGCGCCTCGGCCTGCCGGGGGCGGGCCGCAAGGATTTGGGTCAAAAGCTCGGCCGCACCGTCAAGATCCCCGGCCGACTGGCGGCGGAGGGCATTCTGGTAAAGGCGGTTAAGCTGTGCGGGGTCGACAGGCGGCATGGGTCAAATACAGGTCAGGGCCGGCTGGGCTTAGCATGGCCGAAACCCCTTGTCGATTTGCCCCTGCGGAAATCGCCCGGAAAAGAAAAGAGCGGGCACAAGGCCCGCTCTCTCCGTCATACCAAGTCGTAAGACTTAGAAGGACATCGCGATACCGAACGACCAGGACTCGAGGTCCGCGCCGGCCACTTGGCCGTCGTTTTCGCTGGAGCCGTAGCCGGCCTGAATGACAGCACCGCCGCCCAGGTCGTAGTTCACGAGGATGCCCCAGCCGGATTCGTCCAAGCCGGCGTCGTAGTCGTAGCTACCGTAGTTGGCAGCAACGGTCCACGCGTCCATGGTGTAGGCAGCGCCGATACCGAAGTGCTCCCAATCGTTGCCCGCGCCGTCGAGGTCGAGCTTGGAGTAGTTCACACCAACGGAGAAGCCAGATTCCATTTCACCGATGACGGACACACCGATCATGTCGCCGTATTCATCTTGGGTGATGTAGCCGAGGCCAAGGCCGATCGACATGGAGGAGAGCTCGATGTCGTAGCTGAAGCCGAGGGCGTAGACCGGGTCGATGCCAGCGGCGTCGGAGCCGTCAGCTTCTTGCTCCATCGAGAACGACAGGCCAGCGGCGCCGAACGAGTAGTCGTAGCGCAGGATCTGGTTGTCGTACATGCCGTCCATTTCCGAGTTACCGGAGAAGCCGGAATGGACAGTTTCGTCGTCGGTGATGGTGCCACCGGCCAGCGCGACTTCGGTCAGGCGCTTGTCGTAGGCGCTGTCGATCTCACCGAGGGTCAGGGTGCCGTAGGCGCCGGAGATGAACACGTACTCGTTGTCGTAGGACGCGTTGCCGTTGGTGGCGTTCGAGCCGTTCGACTCTTCAACTTCGATGTGGAAGCCGAAGGACATGCCACCGTCGGTTTCGCCCGTACCGTCGAAGGTCAGGGTGAAATCGTTGTGGAACTGGGCGGCGTCGTTGGCAGCACCGTACAGGTCGCCACCGAAGATACCCATTTCAGCCGAACCCTTCAGGGTCATTTCAGCGGAGGCAACACCGGCGGACAGGGCCAGAGCGCTCGTCGCAAGGAGAACCTTTTTCATGGTTTTTCCCTCATTCGTTTCAAGATGCACCTCAGGTCGGGGCATCCGATCTGAGTATGCATCCGGTTTGGCTCTTGCCCCCCCGAATTGCAAGAAACTGCGGACCCGGTCGGAAAGGACGCCCCGGATTGATGCAGCCGTGCCACACCGCATCGCCCAGCGCGGGAATTTGCCGACGGGGAAAAAACTTGTCCGGCCAGACGCCCTCCGGTAAAGACGCAAAAAGACTTGCCGGGGCAGACATCCATGACCTTCCAAACGATGATGCGCGGGGTTCTGATCGGGGCGCTGGCGCTGGGCCTTTCGGGTTGCGGCGGCGGGGGCCTGTTCAAACGGAACACCAGCCCCGAACAGCAAGCCGCCCGGGAAGACGCGCGGCAGGCCAGCATCGAACGGCAGCGCGAAAACACGCCGCTGGTCGAGGGCGAAAAACGCTCCACCATCTGGGATCTGTTCAGCGACAGGGACGATCCCAACACCACGGTCGAGGTCAACAAGTATCTCTGGCAGGCCTCGCTGGATGTGCTGAATTTCCTGCCGATCCAGTCGGTCGATCCGTTTTCCGGCGTGATCACAACTGGTTACGGCACACCGCCCGGCGGCAGGCGCGCCTATCGCGCGACTGTCTATGTGCAGGACCCCGCGCTTGAGGCCCGTTCGCTCAAGGTTGCGTTGGCGACCCGCGGCGGGCCCGTAGATGCCGCAACGACCCGCGCGGTGGAGGATGCGATCCTGACCCGTGCCCGGCAGTTGCGAATCCGCGACGGGAAGCTCTGATCCGGCACTGGACGGCCCGACACCGCAAGATTATCACAACGCCGGGCCATCGCGCCCGGCGTTTGACTGAGCAAGGACCCCAAACATGGCGCGCTATACCCCCAGCGAGATCGAGCCCCGATGGCAGGAAGCCTGGGCCGCGGACGGCACCTTTACTGCGAAACGCGAGGAAGGACGCCCGAAATACTACGTGCTGGAGATGTTCCCCTACCCCTCGGGCCGTATCCATATGGGGCATGTGCGCAACTACACGATGGGCGACGTCATCGCGCGCTACAAGATGTCCTGCGGGTTCAGCGTGCTGCATCCGATGGGCTGGGACGCGTTCGGGATGCCGGCGGAAAACGCCGCGATGGAACGGGGCGGCCATCCCAAGGACTGGACCTACGGCAATATCCGCGACATGCGCGAACAGATGAAGCCGATGGGGCTTTCCATCGACTGGAGCCGCGAATTCGCCACCTGCGACCCGGAATATTACGGTCAGCAGCAGGCGATGTTCCTCGACTTCCTTGAGGCGGGGCTGGTCTATCGCAAGAACGCCACCGTCAACTGGGACCCGGTCGACATGACCGTTCTGGCCAACGAGCAGGTGATCGAGGGCAAGGGCTGGCGCTCTGGCGCGACGGTCGAGCGGCGCGAACTGACCCAGTGGTTCTTCAAGATCTCCGACTTCGCGGAGGAGTTGCTGGACGCGCTCGACGGGCTGGACGACTGGCCGGAGAAGGTCAAGCTGATGCAGCGCAACTGGATCGGCAAGTCGCGCGGGTTGCAAATGGCGTTCTCGCTGATCGACCCGCCGGAGGGCTTCGACCGGGTCGAGGTCTACACCACGCGGCCCGATACGCTGATGGGGGCAAGCTTTCTGGGCATCTCGCCCGACCATCCGCTGGCCAAGACGCTGGAGAAGGACAATCCCGAAATCGCCGCGTTCTGCGCCGATTGCCGCAAGATGGGGACCAGCGAGGAGGAGTTGGAAAAGGCCGAGAAGAAAGGCTTCGACACCGGTCTGCGCGTCCGCCATCCCTTTGATACGGCTTGGGAACTGCCGGTCTACATCGCGAACTTCATCCTGATGGACTATGGCACCGGCGCGATCTTCGGCTGCCCGGCCCATGACCAGCGCGACCTCGATTTCGCGCGGAAGTACGATCTGCCGGTCACCGATACCTTCGTTGCGCTGGAAAACGGCGAGCCGGTCGAAAACGACGCCTTCGTGCCGCCGAAGACCGAGAAGGTCCGCTGGCTGAAAGCCTTCGCCTGGGACGAGATCGCAACCGGGGAAGAGGCCGTGGATGCCGCCATCGCCTTTTGCGAAGAAAACGGCGTCGGCCAGGGCGTGACCAAGTTCCGCCTGCGCGACTGGGGGCTCAGCCGCCAACGCTATTGGGGCTGCCCGATCCCGGTTGTCCATTGCGACAGTTGCGGTGTGGTGCCCGAGAAGAAGGAAAACCTGCCCATCGCGCTGCCCTATGACGAGGGCGGCAAGCCGATCGATTTCTCAATCCCCGGCAACCCGCTGGATCGTCATCCGACATGGCGGGACTGCACCTGCCCCAAATGCGGGGCGCCGGCGAAGCGCGAAACCGACACGATGGACACCTTCGTCGATTCGTCGTGGTATTTCGCCCGCTTCACCGCGCCCCATCTGACGACGCCCACCGATCTCGGCGAGGCCGAGTACTGGATGAATGTCGACCAGTATATCGGGGGCATCGAGCATGCGATTCTCCACCTGCTCTATTCCCGCTTCTTCGCACGGGCGATGCACATCACCGGCCACCTGCCCGAAAAGGCGAAAGAGCCGTTCAACGCGCTCTTCACACAGGGCATGGTGACGCACGAGATCTATCTCCGCCTTGGCGCTTGGGGGCCTCCCGTCGAGGGCAGCGGCGCAGTTGCCGACGAAGCGGTTCGCCGCAATCTCTACCTATTCCCCGAGGATGTCGTAACTTTGACTGATGACACGGGTCAGAGACGCGCCGTAAGCCGCTACCTGATGCAACGAGCAGGTCGGGATCCTGAAAACCCCGACGACGTTCGTGCGCAATTGTCCGAGGACGATAGCGAAAATGAAGGCGTCGAGATCATCCCCTCTGCCAAGATGTCGAAATCGAAGAAGAATGTCGTCGACCCCGTGAACATCATCAACGCCTTCGGGGCCGATACCGCGCGCTGGTTCATGCTGTCGGACAGCCCGCCGGAGCGGGACGTGGAATGGACCGCCGCAGGGGCCGAAGCCGCCTATAAACATCTGGGCCGGGTCTGGCGCATCGCGCACGGCATTTCCGAGGAACTGAACGAGGGCGGGATCGCGTCTTACGAATCAGAGGATTCAGGAAAATGCGAGGGCGCGGCGAACAAGGGGGAAGACGATTTAACCCTGCGCCGCGCCCTGCATAAGACGATCCATGACGTGACTATGGGCGTCGAGAGCTTCGGCTTCAATACCTCGGTCGCAAAACTTTATGCTTTCACGAATGTTTTGGCCAAATCCAGCGCCTCGCTTGCCGCGCGGCGGGACGCCGCAATGGTGATGGCGCAACTGATGGCCCCCATGACCCCCCACCTGTCGGAGGAAGTCTGGGACATGCTGGGCGGCGAGGGCCTGATCGCCAACGCGCCCTGGCCCAAGGCCGATCCTGCCCTGCTGGTCGAGGACACGGTGACCCTGCCGATCCAGATCAACGGCAAGCGACGGTCGGAAATCCGCGTGCCCAAGGACATGGCCAAGGAGGAAATTGAGAAGCTGGCGCTCGCCGACGAGGCCGTCGTGAAGGCGCTGCAAGGCGGAAGCCCGAAAAAGCTGATCGTGGTTCCGGGCCGGATCGTCAATGTCGTGGTCTGATCGCAGAGCCGCTCTGGCCGGGCTGGCCGCGCTGGCGATGTGCGGCGCCTGCGGGTTCCGCCCCGTCTATGGTACCGGTGGGGTGGCAACCGCGCTGCGCCACCGGATCGGCTTTGACGACCCGAAAGACAAATACGACTTCGCGCTGGTCGAGCGGCTGGAAGACCGCCTTGGCCGCGCCGGCACGCCGCGATACCGGATGACCTATGACGTGAAAACCACCCGTGACCGGGTCGCCAATACGACCGACACGACCCGCTATCACCTTGTGGGGACGGTGGCGTACCGCTTGCTTGACCTCACCACGGGTCAGGTCGTCCACTCCGGCAGTGTCACGAACTTCTCGGCCTATTCGACGGCGGACAGCACCGTCGCCACCCTTGCGGCACAGCGCGATGCCGAACGCCGCCTGATGACGGTGCTGGCCGACGATCTGGTGACGCGGCTGATCGGGGTCGCGGGCACGCTGCCGCAATGAAGCTTTCGGGGCGCGCGGCAACCCGGTACTTCACCCGGCCCGAACCGGAGCGCATCGGCCTTCTGATCTATGGGTCGGACGCGATGCGCGTCGCGCTGAAACGGCAAGAGGTTCTGGCCGCCCTGCTTGGCCCCGGTGCCGAGGACGAATTGCGGCTGACCCGCCTTCATGCGTCCGAGGTGCGGAGCGACCCGGCAGCCTTGGCCGATGCGCTGAAGGCCCGCGGGTTCTTTCCCGGCCCGCGCGCGGTTTTCGTGGACGAGGCGACCGACGGGTTGGCCGACACCATCGCGGCCGCATTGGCAGACTGGCAGGACGGCGACGCGCAACTGGTGGTGACCGCGCGGCAGCTTGCCCCCCGCTCTGCCCTGCGCAAGCTGTTCGAGGGGCATACCAATGCCTATGCGGCGGCGATCTATGACGATCCCCCGGGACGGGACGAGATCGAGGCGATGCTGGCCCAGGCCGGGTTGGGCGATCTGGACCGGGCCGCGATGGGGGCGCTTCTGGATCTGGCAACACAGATCGACCCCGGCGATTTCCGGCAAACGGTGGAGAAACTGTCGCTCTACAAGCTGGATGATGCCACGCCCGTCAGCCCCGAGGATGTCGCCGCCTGCGCCCCCCGCTCAACCGAGGCCGATGCCGACGACCTGATCAACGTCGTGGCCGAGGGCCGCCGGGGCGAGATCGGCCCGATCCTGCGGCGATTGCAGGCCCAGGGCGTGACCCCCGTCGCACTATGCATCGCCGCGACCCGTCATTTCCGCCGTTTGCATGCCGCAGCCAGTGACCCAGAGGGCGCGGCCACGGGCATCCAGCGGCTACGCCCGCCCGTGCCCTTCAAGGTCAAGGACAGCATGACGCGTCAGGCACAAGGCTGGGGCCGCGCGAATCTGGAGACCGCGCTTTCCCTTCTGATCGACACCGACCTGCAACTGCGCTCCTCCTCCCGCGCGCCGCAGATGGCATTGATGGAGCGCAGCCTGTTCCGCCTTGCGCAACTGGGCAAGCGCCGGGCCTGACAGGCGTTTGACGGGGGCCCTGTCCCGTGGGACACAGGACAGATCGTCAGGGAGGACGCGACATGTACAGGGTCATCGGCAGCGGAAACAGCCGGGCACGGCGCGTGCTTTGGATGATGGAGGAACTGGGGGTCCCGTATGCCCACCTGCCAGCCCCGCCGCGCTCTGACGATGTGATCGCGTTGAACCCCGCCGGCAAGGTGCCCGTGCTGATCGTTGACGATGTGCCCATCACCGATTCCACCGCGATCCTGACCTATCTGGCGGACCGACACGGGCAACTGACCTTTCCCGCAGGCAGCATCGATCGCGCCCGTCAGGACAGCCTGACCCAGTTCCTGCTGGATGAATTCGACGCTGCCCTCTGGATGGCAGCGCGGCACACCTTCGTCCTGCCGAAAGAGATGCGCCAACACGCCATCAAGGACAGCCTGAAATGGGAGTTCGAGCGGAGCCAGCACACGCTGGCACATCGGATGGGAGCCGGGCCGTTCCTGATGGGTGATCGGATGACCGTGCCCGACATCATCCTGACCCATTGCGGTGACTGGGCCGAATCCGCGCATTTCCCCATCGTTGAAGACCGGCTGGGGGCGTATCTGGAGCGGATGCGCAAACGGCCCGCCTATCAACGCGCTCTGGCCGCCTGAAGGCGCCTTGCCGCCGCCTGCCCGGCCCAGCGCCCGGTGGCAAGGCAGCCGGTCAAAAGATATCCGCCCGTGGGCGCCTCCCAATCCAGCATTTCGCCGGCGACGTAGGTGCCCGGACGGGCCTTGAGCATCAGGTCGGCATCCACGGCCGACCAGCACACCCCGCCCGCGGTCGAAATCGCCTCATCCAGCGGACGCGGCCCGGCATGGGCAACCGGCAACGCCTTGATCAGCGGGGCAAGGTCGCGCCCTTCTGGCAGCGGCCGACCGAATTCCATCAGCAGCGCCAGCCGCGCCGGGTCCAGCCGCAGGGCCTTGCGCAGATGGTTGGACAGGCTCGCCTTGCCACGCGGCCGCGCCAGCCTGTCGGCGATCTTCGTCGCACTCCAGTCCGGCATCAGGTCGGCGACAAGCGGCGCACCGTCACGCAAATGGCGGGAAAGGGCATAGATGCCGCCCCCTTCCAGACCGCGGGCGGAAATCACGAATTCGCCCCGATGCCACGGCCCCTGCCCCGCCCGAAGTGCGACGCCCTTGACCGGCTGCCCGAACTGGCGGGCCATCGGCGCGGACCAATTGACCGTCAGGCCGACATTGGCGGGCTGAAACGGAGCAACCGGCACCCCGTCCTCGGCCAAGACCGGAGACCAGCGCCCGTCGGAGCCCAGCCGTGCCCAGCTTGCGCCCCCGAGCGCCAGAACGGTGACACCGGCAACGACACCCCGCGGCCCTTCGGACGTGTCGAACAGAGCAGCATCGTCCTGCCAGCCGGTCCAACGCCACCGGTTGCGGAACACGCCCCCGCGCGCCCCGATCCTTGCCAGCCATGCGCGCAGCAGCGGAGAAGCCTTCATCGCCTTGGGAAACACCCGCCCGGTGCTGCCGGTGAAAACCGGCTGGCCCAACCCCTCGGCCCAAGCGCAAACGTCTTCAGGCCCGAACGCGGCCAATATTGGGGTCAAGCGCGCCGCGCTTTCCGCATAGGCAAAAAGGAACGCGTCGGTCGGCTCCGCCTTGGTCAGGTTAAGCCCCGACTTGCCCGCCATCAGGAACTTGCGCGCGGGCGTCGGCTTGGCGTCTACGATCAACACCGCACGACCCGCCGCGCCCAGCGCCTCCGCCGCCATCAGCCCGGCCGGCCCCGCCCCGATCACCAGCGCATCGACGGTTTCGATACCTTGCCCCTTGTCCAACGGCTGCCCCCGCATCATCTTCGCGCCCCATGACCGACGATCCGATCTGCCCCCTGTGCGGCCGCCCGATCCCGCCAACCGCGAAACAGAGCCTGCATCACCTGACACCCAAGCTGAAGGGCGGCAAGGGCGGGCCGGTCGTACGGCTTCACCAGCTCTGCCACAACGAAATCCATGCCACCCTGACAGAGGCGGAGCTTGCGCGGGAGTACAACAGCGTCGAGGCCCTGCGCGCCCATCCCCGGCTCGCGAAATTCATCGCATGGGTGGCAAAGCGCCCGCCCGGTTTTCATTCCAAGACACCGGGCCCGCGGCGGCGGCGTTAGGCCCCTGTTCTAGCAGCACATCGCCTTTATCGCGGCGCGGTGTTCCGGCGTTGCGGCCACGGCATCGGCCGTCAGCGCCTCCACCTCCTTCATCAGGGACTGTTTCGGCACGATCCGGTCGACCAGACCGAACAGCAGTGCCTCGTCCACCGTGATCTTGGCCCCGCCCATCAGGATCATCTTGGCCCGCGCCGGGCCGACCAGCGCAACCAGCCGCCCCGGATCAGACGGCTGCGGCAGGAAGCCCAGCTTCATCACCGGATAGAAGAACTTCGCCTCGTCCACGGCGATGCGCAGATCGCAGGCCAGCGCCATGCCAAAGGCCCCGCCCGCAAGCGTGCCGTTCAGCGCCGCCACGGTCAGCGCATCCAGCGCCGCGATCCCGGCCGAAAGACGCTCCCACACCCCATCGGTGGCGAGGCCCGCCTTCGCTTCATCCAGATCGGCGCCGGCACTGAAGACCTTGCCGGTCCCGGTGATAACCAGCGACGCGACCTTCGCCTCGGCGGCAGAGGCGACGATCTGCTCAAGCTCCAGCAGCATGGCCCGGGTCAGGGAATTGGCCTTGTCGGGCCGGGCCAGCGTGACCGTCCAGCGCGGCCCATCCTCTTGCAGCACGATCATGTGGGCAGCCCCACGCGGCGGCGGATCGCCCGTTCCTTCAACGCGACGTCGCGGCCAAGGAATTCGTCGGCATCGGGCGTACACATCCAAAGCAGCGCCTGCGCGGGCCAAGCGGGCGGAATATGGTCGGACCAATCCAGACGGCTGACCGGGTTCACCCCGCTTTCCTTGACGGTCTTCTGCATGTCGGTCGCGACGGTGCCCGGCGACAGGCCGATCACGCGGATGCCCTTTTCCCGCCCTTCCAGATCGGCACAGCGGGTCAGCATCGCGGCGCCTGCCTTGGCGGTGCAATAGGCGCTCCACCCCTCCATCGCGCTGACGGCGGCCCCCGAACTGATCGTCAGGATCGTGCCGCCCCCCATGGCCGCCATCACCGGCATCGCCGCGCGGAAGCCGTGGAAAACGCCCTTGAGGTTGATGTCGAGCGCGGTTGCCCACTCTGCCGGGTCGACCGTTTCCATCCGCGCGATCGGTTCGATCACCGCGGCGTTGTTCACCAGAACGTCGATCCGTCCGAAGGACTTGACCACGGCCCGAACCGCGTCGGACACGGCGCCGAAATCGGCCACGTCGCAGGGCAGCGGCAGCGCGTTTCCGCCGATTTCCCGCGCGATGGAAGCAATCGCCTCTTCGCTGCGCGCGGCCAGCGCGACATGCGCCCCCGCCTCGGCAAAGGCCCGCGCGGCTGCCGCCCCGATGCCCCGGCTCGCACCGGTGATCAGGACGCTTTTGCCTGTCATGTCAGCCATCTGACCCTCCGTCGGCCGATCCACCTGTTCTGACGAGTCCTAGCCCAGCGCTCCGGCACACGCCAGCGCAACGTGCCGTTGACAGCCGATGCGGGAGTGACGCAGGTTTCGCACAGACCCCAGACAGGAAACCCCGCCGATGACACATCTCAAATCCGCCTCTGCCGGGGCGCTTGCCGTTGTCCTTGCCTGCACCGGCGTGGCCTCTGCCGACGTGACCGCTGAACAGGTCTGGGCCGCCTGGAAAGATCTTGCCGAACGGTCGGGTCAGACCCTGTCGGGGACAGAGAGCGAGACCGGCGACACCCTCACGATCCGTGAGGCCAGACTGGTCAACGCCTCGACCGAGGGCGCCAGCACATCGCTCGCGCTCGGCACGCTTGTCCTGTCGGAACGCAGTGACGGGTCCGTTGCCGTGATGTTTCCGGATGCGATGCCGTTGCGGGTGGTCGCCGTTTCGGACACGGGTGAGCGCATAGAGATGGACATGACCGTCCGGCAAAGCGGTCTGGAAATGACCGCCAGCGGCGATACCGGGACGATTGCCTATGACATGGCGGCGCCCGACCTCGCGCTGCGGCTGGACATGATGAAGGTCGATGGCACCCCAAAGGACGTCACGCTGGAAATGGCCGCGATGGATACGGCGGGCACCTATGTCGTGTCGGGGAACGAGGCCCAGCAGGTCGCGGCGGACTTCACCACCAAGCTGGCGACCCTCGCCATGGCCGTGACCGATGCCGCGCAAGGAATCGCCCTAACCATGACCGGCAAGGTTGGCGACGTGACCTCATCCTCCGTCAGCACCGTTCCGGCGGGGGCAGAGGGCACGACACCGGCCGGGATGCTGGCCGCCGGTCTGTCATCCAAAGGCCGGGTCATGCATGGCGGGCTGTCCTATGCCATGGACACCGCCGAACAGGACAATCGGACCAACATCGCCGTCACGTCGGGCCCCGGAACACTGGACTTTGCGCTGGCGGAGGGGGCCATGGCCTACGATGTGGTCGCGACAGACACCAAGATGGCCGTCAGTGGCACGCAAATCCCGCTGCCGCAAATCGAGATGGAGGTGGCCGAAAGCGCGTTCCGCCTTGAAATGCCGCTGCTCCGCACAGACGAACCGGCCGACTTCGCACTATTGACCCGACTGGACGGGCTGAAGATCGACAATGCGATCTGGGCCATGTTCGACCCAACCGGGCAGTTGCCCCGCGATCCCGCGACGGTGGTGCTCGACCTTGGGGGCAAGGCGCGTTGGCTGGTCGACATCACCGACGCCGACAGCGTTCAGCCAACAGAAATGCCCGGCGAGTTGTCCGCGTTGAACGTGAAGGACCTGCAACTGAGCGTGGCGGGCGTCGACCTTGCCGGGCAGGGTGCGTTCACCTTCGACAACAGCCAGAAGATCGGCCAGCAGGGCATGCCGCAACCGGAAGGCAAGCTTGCCCTGCGGCTTGCGGGCGGCAATGCGCTGCTGGACAAACTGGTCGGGATGGGGCTGTTGCCGCGGGATCAGGCGACCGGCATCCGGATGATGGTGGGCATGTTCGCCCGGCCCGGTGCAGAAGGCGACACGCTGATCTCCGACATCGAGGTGACGGGGGACGGAAAGATCCTTGCCAACGGCCAGCGCCTGCGCTGAGCGGGGTCTGCCGCCCGCTATCGCGCGCCGGGGCGGGACACCGCGAATGTCGCGGTGCCTTGTTCCCGTCGGGTCAACGTATTAGCTGATCATCAATCCGCAGCAGGAGGTCCAATGCCACAGGATATCGAAACCCTGGCCCATGCCCTTCTCGACGCCGCCCGAAAGGCCGGGGCCGACGCCGCCGATGCAATCGTGGCCGAAGGCGCCTCGCTGTCGATCGATGTGCGCAAGGGCGTGCTGGAACAGGCAGAGCGGGCAGAGGGGATCGATCTTGGCCTGCGGGTGCTGATCGGACAGCGGCAATCCTGCGTCTCGGCCTCCGATGCCCGGGCGGAAACACTGGCCGAGATGGCCCAGCGCGCCGTCGCCATGGCCCGCGAGGCGCCTGAGGACGCAACCATCGGTTTGGCGGACCCTGCGGCCCTTGCGCGTGACTTCGACACCGCCGCGCTGGAACTCGCCGATCCATCGCCCGAACCCGACCCGGCCGCGCTGGAGGACGACGCCCGCCGGGCAGAGGCCGCCGCCCTTGCCGTGCCGGGGGTATCCCAGGCCGACTCCTGTAGCGCGGGATATAGCAACCGCCGCCTGCATATCGCCGCCACCAACGGGTTTTCGGGCGGCTATGCCCGCACCGGTCGGTCGGTGTCCTGCATGGCGATCAGCGGCACCGGCACCGGGATGGAGCGTGACTGGCACGCGGAATCCCGCGTCTTCCAGGGCGATGTGCTCGATGCTTCCGCGGTCGGCCAGCTTGCGGGTGAGCGCGCCGCGGCCCGCGCAGGCGCCCGCAGACCGAAAACCGGTGCCTATCCGGTATTGTTCGATGAACGTATCTCAAGCTCTCTCATCGGGCATTTGCTGTCGGCCATCAACGGCAATGCCATCGTGCGGGGGGCATCCTGGGCGCGGGATTTGCTGGGCGAACCGGTCCTGCCCGAGACGCTGTCGCTGGTCGAGGACCCGCACCGCCCGCGCATTTCCGGCTCCCGCCCGTTCGACGCCGAGGGGCTGCCCACCGCGCGACGGCTGATCGTGGACAAGGGCATCCTGACCGGCTGGGTGCTGGACCTTGCCACGGCGCGCAAGCTGGGGCTGGAAAGCACCGCCAACGCGGTGCGCGGCACCTCCTCTCCCCCCTCGCCCGCCGCGGGCAACCTGACCCTGACACCGGGCACCGCCAGCCGGGACGAATTGCTGGCCGAGATGGGCACCGGGCTTCTGGTCACCTCGCTGATCGGCAGCACGATCAACCCCAACACCGGCGACTATTCCCGCGGGGCGTCGGGCTTTTGGGTGGAGAACGGCGAAATCGCCTATCCGGTGAACGAATGCACCATCGCGGGCAGCCTGCCCGACATGCTGCGCCGGATCACGCCCGCAAATGACGCCCGCGATCACCTGTCCCGCCGGGTGCCCAGCCTGCGGGTGGAGGGTCTGACGCTTGCCGGGGACTGACCTTGCGCTGCTGACCGAGGCCGCGCAAGAGGCTGGCGCCATCGCCCGGCACTACTGGCGGCGCGATCCGCAGACTTGGGACAAGCCCGACAAGCAGGGCCCGGTGACCGAGGCCGACATCGCCGTGAACGACATGCTGCGCGAGCGGCTTCTCTCTGCCCGTCCCGATTATGGCTGGCTGTCGGAGGAAACCGAGGACGATGCCGGGCGCCTGACGGCTGCGCGCTGTTTCATCGTCGATCCCATCGACGGAACGCGGGATTTCATCCAGGGCGGCAAGAGCTTTGCCCATGCGATTGCCGTGGCAGAGGCCGGGACGGTCATCGCCGCGGCGGTCTATCTGCCCGTTGCCGACAAGCTTTACACCGCCGCCGCGGGGGCCGGGGCCCGTTTGAACGACCGGCCGATCCATGCCAGCCAACGTGCCAAACTGGACGGCGCATCGATCCTGACAGCGCGCCCGGCCCTCGACCCCGGGCACTGGGCCGGGCCGCCGCCGCGGGTCAGACGGTCCCTGCGGGCCTCTCTTGCCTACCGGCTTTGCCTTGTCGCCCAGGGCCGTTACGACGCCATGATCACGCTGCGCGACAGCTGGGACTGGGACACCGCCGCAGGCAGCCTGATCGCGGCAGAGGCCGGCGCCACCGTGACCGACCGGGCAGGCCGCCCGCTGCGCTTCGATGGACCAAGGCCGACATCGCACGGCGTTCTGGCGGGTGCGCCGATGCTCCATGGCGAATTGGTCGCGCGACTGGCCTGATCCCCTTTCCTGCTGCACCTGCATGATCTAGGGTAGCCACACATCCAGAAGGACCGGAGAACCCCATGCCCCAACGCCTGCATCTCGTCTTCGGTGGCGAGTTGATCGACCCCAGCCACACCGTCTTCAAGGACGTCAACGACATCCATATCGTGGGCATGTTTCCCGACTACCAGACCGCCTATGACGCTTGGAAGGCCGAGGCCCAGCGCACGGTCGACAACGCCCATATGCGCTATTTCATCGCCCATATTCACCGACTGCGCGACGAGGAACTCGAGGCTGGCCCGACCGAGGAACTGGGCGCCTGACAGGACGGCCAATGGCGGGACACAGCGGATCGAACGCCACGCGGCCCAATGGGCCGCTGGTCTGGGTGCATGCGCCGCCGCCCGACGCGCAGGCGGAAGTTGCCGAACTTCTGCGCCAGCTTGACGACCGGGACCCCGACCTGACCATTCTCGTCACCGGCCAAAACAGCGTACCGGACTGGCCAGCGTCCCTGCCGGACCTGCCCGATGTGCTGTGCGCCGCGGGTCCGGGCGAAGGCCTTCGGCCAAGCACGGCCTTCCTGGACCGCTGGCGGCCGGACATCGCGCTGTTCTACCCCGCCCATCTTCCCGCCAGCACGCTGAGCTATGCGGGCGCACGTGGCACCGCCCTGTTCCTGATCCTGCCCGATATTCCAAAAGCCTGGCGCAGCCGGTGGCGCATCGGCGCCGTCGCGAACCGGCAGTTGCTGAACCGGTTCGACCGGATCTTCGTGACCGCCCCGGATGGCGCGGCGCAACTGGCCGCGATGGGCCTGCCGCGAGACCGGATCGCGACCTGCAAGCCCTTGTCCCGCGGCAGCGCCGTCCTGCGCTGCAATTCGGCCGAACGCGGTGCGCTTGGCGCACTCATTGCCGGGCGTCCCGTCTGGCTGGCCGCCTGCACACGCCCGGCCGAGGACCCGGTTGTCGTTGCCGCCCATGCCCGCGTCCTGCGTCATGCGCACCGGCTGTTGCTGATCTTGGTACCGAGCGATCCCGAACGCGGCGCCGATCTGGCCCGCCGTCTACGTGCGGAGGGCTGGCTGGTGGCCCTTCGTTCCGACAACGAAGAGCCTGAGGCCGAAACCCAGATCTACGTCGCCGATCAGGAGGGTGAGATGGGATTGTGGCTGCGGCTTGCCCCGGTCAGTTTCCTTGGCGGGACGTTGGGCGCGAATGACGGCCCCGACCCGTTTCAGGCCGCGGCCCTCGGCTCGGCCATCCTGCATGGGCCTGCACTTGGCCCGTACGCAGATCGCTACAACAGCTTGGGGGATGCGATGGCCGCGCGGCTTGTCCGGGATGAGATCTCGCTGGCCGAGGCGCTGTCGGAACTGCTGGCGCCGGACCGCGCCGCCGTCATGGCGCGCAATGCTTGGGACATCTCGACCGAAGGCACGAAATCGACCGACCGCATCGTGGAACGCATGCTGGACGTCCTGTCGGAATCGGAAACTGCCTGATGGGCGCGCCCGCCTTCTGGTATCGCGCGCCGGATCGGCCCGGGCTTGTCCCGCGCCTGCTGTCGCCACTGGGGGCGCTTTATGCCCGCGGGACGGCGCGCAGGCTGGCCAAGGGCCCGTTTGAACGGCCCGGCGTTCCGGTGATCTGCGTGGGCAACATCAACGCGGGCGGCACCGGCAAGACACCGACCGTGATCGCACTCGCCATGCGCCTGATGGCGCGGGGGGTGACGGCACATATCGTCAGCCGCGGCCATGGCGGGCGGCTGGAAGGGCCGGTCCGGGTCGAGGAGCGGGTCCATTCCGCGGCCGAGGTCGGGGACGAACCGCTGCTGCTGGCGGCGTTCGCGCCGACATGGGTGGCAAAGGACCGGGCAGCGGGGGCCCGCGCGGCCGTCGCGGCCGGGGCCGGGGCGATCATCCTTGATGACGGGTTCCAGAATCCGGGTCTGTCCAAGGACCTGTCGCTGGTCGTCGTCGATGCCGTGAAAGGGTTCGGCAATGGCCGCGTGATCCCCGCCGGCCCCTTGCGCGAAGCGCTGGGCGTGGGCCTTGCCCGCGCCGATTGCGTGCTGTCGATCGGCGCCCCCCCGGCACAGCGCCAGTTCGACGCCGCCTGGGGCCAGACCCTGACCGTGCCCCACCTGCGCGGCGCGCTGCATCCTTTGCAGACCGGGATCGACTGGCAGGGCATGCCGGTTCTGGCCTTCGCCGGCATCGGTCATCCGGAGAAGTTCTTTGCCACGCTCCGGGGCCTTGGCGCCGATCTGAAGCGTGGCGAGCCGCTGGAGGATCACCAGCCCCTGACCCCCGCCCTGATGGCCCGGCTGGAGGGGGAGGCAAAGCTGCTGGGCGCGCAGATGGTCACGACCGAAAAGGACGCCGTGCGGCTGCCGCGCGATTTCCGACAGAAAGTCCTGACGCTTCCCGTGCGGCTGGTTCTTGACGACTGGGCGCCGCTCGAGGCGGGCCTCAGCCGGATCGGTCTCGGCCCGGGCTGAGCCGGGACCGGATTGCCTGGCCGTGCTCATCAAGCTTTGGCGCGGCATGGTCGAGCGCCAGTTCCGCATCCGAGAAGACAATCGGCGTGCGCAGCCCCGGCACCCCGTCGCGCGTCGCCACCAACCCACGATGGATGATCTGCGGATCGGCGAAGACCTCGGCCATATCATTGATCGGCCCGGCAGGAACGCCCTGCCCCTCGCACGCGGCCAGCAGATCGGCCTTGGGCCAGCCCGTCGTTGCAGTTGTCAGGGCCGCGGTCAGCGCCGCCCGGTTTTCCACGCGGTCGGCGTTGGATGCAAAACGCGGATCGGCGGCAAGACCCTCCAGCCCCAGCAACTGGCAAAGCCGCCCGAACTGCCCGTCATTGCCAACCGCGATGATGAGGAAGCCATCCCTGCAATCGAACACCTGATAGGGGGCAAGGTTCGGATGCGCATTGCCCATCCGATGCGGGGCCTGCCCCGTGGTCAGATAGTTCATCGCCTGATTGGCGGTGATCGCGGTCGCCACGTCAAAGAGCGCCATGTCGACCTGCTGGCCCCGCCCGGTCTGTTCGCGCTGATGAACGGCGGCCAGAATGGCGGTCGCGGCATAGATGCCGGTGAAGATGTCGGTGACCGCCACGCCAACCTTCTGCGGCTGGCCATCGGGCTCTCCCGTGATCGACATCAGCCCCGACATCGCCTGAATGATGAAGTCATAGCCCGCGCGATGGGCATAAGGCCCATCCTGCCCGAAGCCGGTGATCGAGCAATAGATCAGCCGCGGATTGACCTCTGACAGGCTGGCATAGTCCAGCCCGTATTTCGAAAGCCCGCCGACCTTGAAATTCTCGATGACGATATCGGCCCCGGCCACCAGGTCGCGCACCAGCGCCTGCCCGTCATCGGTGCGAAAATCGACCGCGATGGACTGCTTCCCGCGGTTGCAGGCATGGAAATAGGCCGCTTCGCGATGCCCGTCACGGTGCACGAAGGGCGGGCCCCAGCGGCGGGTGTCGTCGCCTTCCGGGGCCTCTACCTTGATCACCTCGGCACCGAGATCGGCCAGCACCTGACCGGCCCAGGGCCCGGCCAGAATCCGCGCCAGTTCGACAACCTTCAGCCCCGCAAGAGGTGCGGCCACCGGCCTAGCCTTTCAGCTTGTCGTCGAGGATCTGCTTCAGCTTGCGATAGGGCATGTTCTTGTAAAGCTCGCCGTCGATCATCAGCGACGGCGTCCCGGTGATCCCGTCGCGTGCCGACACCTTGTCGGACCGGTCGCGCAGCGCCGTGGCAAGGGCCGCATCGCTCAGGCACTGTTCCATCTCGTCGGCGCCAAGGCCCGCGGTGCGGCCGATCTTGCGCAGGTTCTCGGCGGTCTTGCCGGGATCCTTGGCATCGATCCACTCGCCCTGCTTTTCATAAAGCATGGAGACTATGCCGAAGAACCGCATCTCCCCCCCGCAACGCGCAAGAAGACCTGCCCAGATCGCGTACGGGTCCCAGTAGACTTCCTGATAGGTGAAATAGACCTTGCCGGTGTCGATGTAGTCGGCCTTCAGCTTCTTGAAGACCTCCTCGTGGAAATGCCCGCAATGCCCGCAGGTGAAAGAGGCGTATTCCGAAATCTTTATCGGTGCGTCGGGATCGCCCAGCGTGAAGGGCGTAACGACCACGGTATCGGCGGCGGAGTCTTGCGCCTGTGCCGGACCGACCGGCGATAGCCCGGGCAGGACGTGCGACGTGGCCAGCCAGGCCCCGCCAAGGATGCCCAGCGCAATCAGGCCAAGTCTCATGTTGCGGATCATGTTCGGGTTCTCCTCAACGTTTCGGGCGGGATAGGACATTCGCCGCCAAATCTTCAAGGGCCGCGCGCAGGCCATCATCCTGCACATCGGCGGAAAGCTCTGCTGCCTGCGCCCTGACCACCGGGTCAGGGGCCGACCGCGCGGATTTCGGGGCCGGGGCGAACTCCGCCTGCCCGTCGGCAAAGCCGGTCGGCGCGGTCTGGGTCAGGCGGACGCGTGAAATCGCGGCGTAGCCGTAGCAGGCATTGACCTTTTCGCGCAGCGCCTCTTTCTGCATTTCCAGCATCGGGGCATTGGCCCCGGTCGTCAGCACGGTCAGGGTGGCGCCGAACCCTTCGCGCCCGTATTTCACGTCGACGGGGCGCGCGATACGCGCGATGTCTTCGCCCACGATCTCCGCCCAGTGGGTCAGAAGGCGCGACACGGCAAAACCCCGCTTTTCACCGACCCGCCGGATGCGGGCCTGAAGCAGGCTGGATGCATGCGCGAAACCGCGTTTGCGATGGATTTCCCGGCTGCCTTGTCGGGCCATGGCTGTCATTCCCTTTGCTGAACCCTATCCTAGGGGCGCGGGCACAGGCCAGCCAGAGAATTGACCCGAAGAAAGGCATAAAGATTGCGTGACGAAGAGCTGAGCCAAACGCTTCTGCACTGGTATGACCGGCACGCCCGCGACCTGCCATGGCGGGTGGGGCCGCAAGACCGCGCACGTGGCGTGCAGCCGGACCCGTATGCCGTGTGGCTGTCAGAGGTGATGCTGCAACAGACCACGGTTGCCGCGGTAAAGGACTACTTCCACCGCTTTACAACGCGCTGGCCCACCGTTGGTGCGCTGGCCGCGGCAGAGGATGCCGAGGTGATGGGGGAATGGGCCGGGCTGGGATATTACGCCAGGGCGCGCAACCTGCTGAAATGCGCGCGGATCGTGGCGGATGCCCATGGCGGACGGTTTCCCGATGCCCATGCCGACCTGCTGGCGCTTCCCGGCATTGGCCCCTACACCGCCGCGGCCATTGCCGCCATCGCCTTCGACCGGCCCGAGACCGTGGTGGACGGAAATGTCGAACGGGTGATGGCCCGCCTGTTCGCCGTCGAGACGCCGCTGCCCACCGCAAAGGCCGAATTGACGGCGCTTGCCGCGCGACTGACACCGGAAAGGCGGCCCGGCGACCATGCACAGGCTGTGATGGATTTGGGAGCCACGATTTGCACACCCAAAAACCCGGCCTGCGGGCTGTGCCCGTGGGTGGGGCCTTGTGCGGCACGGGTGCAGGGCATTGCGGCGGACCTGCCCCGCAAACTGCCGAAAAAGCCCAAGCCGACCCGGCTTGGCATTGCCTATATCGGCCGACGCGCCGACGGGGCCTGGCTTCTGGAACGGCGTCCCGAAAAGGGGTTGCTGGGCGGCATGATGGGTTGGCCGGGCACGGATTGGACCGAAACCCATCCGATGGAGGCCCCGCCCGCCCCGGCCGACTGGCAACCGCTGGGCGCCGAGGTCCGCCATACCTTCACCCATTTCCACCTGCGGCTGGCCCTGCGGGTGGCGACCCTGCCCGACACCGTCACGCCCCTGCGCGGAGCGTTCGTCGAAAAGGCTGCCTTTCGCCCATCAGACCTGCCCACGGTGATGCGCAAGGCCTTTGACCTGGCACGCGGCGCGCTTGCCGCGGGCTGACGGCATCCCTAGCGGATCAAGACCGGCGTCTGGTGCACATAAGTCCCGTCCTCGGCCGCATGGATCAGGAAATGCGCGACATTGGCCCGCGACATCAGCCCCTGATGCCATGTCTCTGGCTTGACCAGCACCTCGTATTCGCCCGTCATGGGCCGCGAGAACAGGATACCCGGCCGCGCAATGGTCCAGTCGAGGTCGGAGGCCATGATCAACTCCTCCTGCACGGTCTTGTCGGCATAGGCCCGGCCAAGAAGTGCATCGAAGGGCAGTTTCTCGACAAAGCTGAACTTGGCCTTGCTATCGCCTGCGCCGAAGCCCGTGACGACCAGAAGCCGCTTTACCCCCGCGCCCGACATGGCCGTCAGCAACACCCGCGTGGCATCGGAAAACAGCGTCGTGCGCTTCAGCGTCTCCATGTTCTTGGGCAACCCGATGGTCATGATCGCGGCATCGACGCCGGTGACGGCGGCTGCGATATCCTCGGGGTTGCGGGCATCGCCGGCGATCTTATCCAGCCGGGAATGGTCAAGCGCCATCTTGTCCGCACTCCGGGCAAGTGCCCGGACCTCATGCCCCCGTTCAAGCGCGTATGTCACGGTTTCAAACCCGATGCCCTTGCTGGCACCAACAACCAGAAGCTTCATGCGTGTCCTCCTGTACTTTCGCCAGATGTAGGGCAGGAACCGGATTTGCCGAGGGGGCGCCCGCGCGGCCGTGCGGACAACCCGACTGGGGGCAGGACATGCCCCGGCGTCGACGGCACATGACGGCGAAGCTTGTTGCGAGAATGGGGTGATTTGCGTACAATTCGTATAAAATAGTGCGCCTTGATTGAAAGCTTTAAAAACCGTGCAACAGGGAGGAGACGATGGCCACACTCGACAAGGACTATTACCGGGCGGCCAACAAGGGGCAGTTCAAGAAGGGCGTGTGGGCCGTCGACGGCGAAGAACCGGCTGCCGGCATCCTTCACGGCGATATCGAACGGCGATACTGGACCGTTGCCAAGCGGAACCGGGCGGGCGAGATCGTCAAGGACAAGCACGGCAAGACCGTGAGAGAGACACGCTCGCGCCAGGACTGGTCGATCACCGATGGCCAAATGGACACCGGAAGCGGCACATCCCTGCACGACTATGAGGGCGCGCTTGGCTACCGGTCATGGAACTACTTCCAAATGCCCGAGGGAACGACGCTGCCCGCCTGCCTGCAGGTCGTCCAGCGCGGCTCTGACCCGCATCATTACCAGATCGAGGTTCTTACGGGCGGCACGGTCAGCCCGGTGACCCTGCGCGGGGCGCTGGACAACCTTGCCCGCAATTGCGTCGTTCGGCAAAAGCAACTGGCCGGGACCATCTGATCAACGGCTTAGGATACGGGAGCGGAGACGATGGTCGAAATCAGCAAGATCGCCCTCATGACCGCCATCCAGGCGCTGGCCCGCGTGGTCGATGACGAGGAAGCGGCGATGGATGCGATGGAGGAAGGCCCCGATCTTTATGAACTGGCAGACTCGGCAGAGACCTATCGCAAGGCCCTGAACGAGTTGCGCGGCGTCTATGAGCAGGCGCGCCGCGACGGGGCGGATCTTCCGCCCTATGGCAGCCTCGTACTGTAGCCGGGCCGCCGGGCCCCGACAGTTCTGAAAAGCCGCGCGAAAAAAGTGCCCCGCCATGGGCATGGCGGGGCAGTCGCGTGCCGCGGCCGGAAACCGCGGGCACAGGCGGTAATCGTGAATGCCTCAGGTGCCGGGATGTCCCATCTCGGCCCGGATCTGCTGACGCAGGAAATCGATGGGGACCGTCCTGCCCTCCCGCCGGAAATGCCAGTAGGTCCAGCCATTGCAACTGGGCGCGCCTTCCAGCGCCGCGCCAACCTGATGGATCGATCCGGTGACATCGTCGCCAACAAGCGTGCCGTCGGCACGCACCTTGGCCGTCTTGCCGCGAGGAGAGACCAGAACCTCGCCCGGGCGTAGCATCCCCCGTTCGACAAGTTGGCCGAATGGCACGCGGGGCGCCGCGCGTTTGGAGGTGGAGACCATCAGCGCCTCCCGGTCGAACTTGCGCACGCGGGAAAGACGCTTCTCGGCCACCTCGCGATAGGCCGCTTCCCGTTCGATCCCGATGAAATCGCGGCCCAGCATCTTGGCCACCGCGCCGGTCGTGCCGGTGCCGAAAAACGGGTCAAGCACCACGTCGCCAGGATTGGTCGTTGCCACGAGAACGCGATGCAACAGGGATTCCGGCTTTTGCGTCGGATGCGCCTTGTCGCCGTTGTCGTCCTTCAGCCGCTCATGCCCGGTGCAGATCGGCAGCACCCAGTCGGAGCGCATCTGCACGCCCTCGTTCAGGGATTTCAGCGCCTCGTAGTTGAAGGTGTATTTCGCCCCTTCGTCACGGCTGGCCCAGATCAGCGTTTCATGGGCATTGGTCAGCCGCTTGCCGCGGAAATTCGGCATCGGGTTCGACTTGCGCCAGACGACATCGTTCAGAATCCAGAAGCCCTGGTTCTGCAACTCTGCCCCCATGCGGAAGATGTTGTGATAGCTGCCGATGACCCAGATCGCGCCATTGGGTTTCAGCACCCGCCGCGCGGCGGCCAGCCAGCCCCGGGTAAAGCTGTCATAGGCGGCGAAACTGTCGAACCGGTCCCAATGGTCATCCACCGCGTCGACCTTGGAATTGTCGGGCCGGTGCAGTTCGCTTTTCAGCTGCAGGTTATAGGGCGGGTCGGCGAAAATCAGGTCGATGCTGGCCTCGGGCAGGCCATTCATCGCCTCGATGCAATCGCCGGGCAGAATCGTGTTGAGCGGAAGCTGCGCCGCCCCCTTGGCTTTGGTCATCTTGGTCAGTTGCCTCTGAAAGGCGCCATGTCTTCGGCGTCATTGTTGGCCCCAAATGTGAGTCAAACCCGATTCGCCGTCAATTTCTTTTTTGAATCAGGGGGTTATGGATTTCTCTTGATACAAGATATTGTGCACGGGCTTGAATGAACGCCTATGGTATGGGCTGACCCCGATATCTCGAATCGCCTGAAGATGCGTGCGGGTCGGATAACCGGCGTTTTTATCCCAGCCATAGCCGGGGAAGTGTTGCGCAAGGTCCACCATCAGCGCATCGCGTGTCACCTTTGCCATGATAGAGGCCGCGGCGATGGACAGGCAACGCGCATCGCCTTTCACCACCGTCTGTCCCGCGCAAGGCAGATCGCGCGGCAGGCGGTTGCCATCGATCAGGGCGAAATCGGGCCGCGTGGACAATCCGGCGATCGCCCGGCACATCGCCAGATGGCTGGCCTGAAGGATGTTCAGCCGGTCGATTTCCTCGACGCTGGCATGGGCGACCGACACCTCGGCCACGGCCCGGATCGCCTCCGCCAGTTCGGCGCGACGGGCCGCCGTCAGTTTCTTGGAGTCATCAAGCCCGGGCGGGATCGCGTCTGGGTCGAGACGCACGGCCGCAGCAGTCACCGGCCCGGCCAAGGGGCCGCGCCCCACCTCGTCCACCCCGACGACGACGCGCATGCCTTGGGCGAATGCCTGCCGTTCAAACGTGAAATCGGGGGAAAGCTGCTGCATGCCGCGCATCAAAGCGCGGGACCGTCCCCGCCGCAAGGGGCAGAGTGGCAAGGGGCAGAGGCGGCACGGGGCAAGCGCCGCCTCCCTTTCTCATCAGCGCTGTGCCCGTGGCCAGTGGTCGCCGCGCGGGCCGCTATGCCGGGTCACCGGCGGATGACGGCGATGTCCGTGGGCGCGCGGCGCCATGGGCCTGTCGCGAACGACGTGGCGGGGTGCCGCCCGGGCAGACCGGTCGCCCAGCCCCTCAACGATCACGAACAGCACACCGGCCCCCAGAAGGGCGGCAGCCAGCGCATCGGCATCGCCCGCGCGCGCCGGTGTGGCAAGCGGGGGCGTGACAGACAGCGCCAGCGAAAGGGCGGGGATTGCGAGATAACGGATCATGGGAATGTCCTTTCCGTGTTGCGATGCCCCACGATCCCGCCGGTGCCCGCTGTCAGGCAATGACGACGCCCTGTTATCGGATGACGCCCCGTGAAAAGGCCGCCCCCGCGCGGTTGTTATTGAATAGCGTCGCCGCCTGCCCCATGCTTTCGGGCATGGCACCCCGTGTTTTCCCTTCGATCCTTCTGTGCGCGCTCGTCCTCGCGACGTCGGCCGCGGCGGACTGCTATGCCGACTACAAGGCCAAGCAGGACAGCCCCCTGCGCCTGCATTACGGCGTGATGGAACTGCCCGCGGCCGCCTGCGGCAGCCGCGACGCGGCCACGCGCGAAATCGATCGCCGGCTTGGGCGCGCCGGATGGCAGTTGCTGAACGTGATGTCGATTTTCGGGGCCGACGGGCTTGACCAGCGCAAGGCCAGCGCTGGCGGATACTTCCTGAAATACTGAGCCAGGGCGATGAAGTCCGGGGCAGCGAGGATGAGCGGCAGCGGAGACATCAAACCCCCGGTTCGGGCGCAATGGGTGGTCGTTGCCGGCATTGCCGCCATTGTCGCGATCCTGCTGACCACGGCCGTTCTGCTGTTTCTGACCCTGCCCGACGCCAATGCCTTCAACGCGCGGGTCGAGCGCCTGTTCATCGAGAACGACAACCTGACCACCGGGGCCGAGATCAAGCTGCTGGAGATCCTTGCACAGTCCGGCACCGCCTTTTCCGAGGTCCTGGCCTCCTACCGGATGGTGATCTTCGTGCTGATGTTGCTGGCCACCGGCCTTTTGATCGCGGCACTGATGTTCCTGGTCACCATTGTCACCCTGAACCGGAGCATGTCGGAAATCGAAAGGGCCGGCATACGGGTCTCGTCACTGATGATCATCCGCGCCGAAAACGCGCTGCTGCTGAACGACATGGCCTTCACGCTGACACCGGCGGCTATCGAGACGCTTTCGGTGCTGGCCGAAGCGCGGATGGACGACGACATGCTTTCGGGCGCCGAGATCGAGGCGATGATATCCGGCCGCGCGGTCGAAGACTGCGACGAAGCCGCCGGGGCGACCCGGATCAAGCGCTTGCGCGACTCCCTGGGCAACCAGATCGTCAGTGAATTGCTGGTCCGCAACGTGGCCCGGCGCGGGTATCTGCTGGCCGTGGACAAGGACGTGATCCGGGTGGTTTAGCCTCGGTTCGGCCGTCTGCGCCGGTTGAACGACGCGCTGAAACGCCCCGCCGGGACGGACATGGTGAAACGCGACCTGCACAGCCCGATCCGGATGCCCGCGGGGCTGGACCCTACGGTCGGTTCCCGTAAAGATTGCACCATGAAATGCGTATTTCTGTTATGGATTGCAGCGCTGGTCCTGCTGGCAGCCGGTCAGATGGCCCGGGCGGCCGATGTCGTGCTAAAGGCCGCGGATCTGATCCCCGTCGGCGCCCGCCAGTTCGTCGCCTTCGGCCTGACCCTGCCCGAACCGGACATGACCTTGCCCATCGTGGGCCCCGGCAACAATAAGGATGGTGCCCAACTGCTGCGTTATCTGAACGCGAAGGGCGCGGTGAACGGGTTTCACGGCATCCTTTACGACAATCGCGACCGTGGGCATTCCATCATTAGGCCAGAGGAGTTCCCGCGCCTGCTTTTCCTGCGCTACGGGCCGGATCTGAAGGCCCGCGGGTTCGACTATGGCCGGGCCGGGCCGCTGGTCCTTCCCGCCGCTGTCTTCGGCAATTCCTCGACCGCGATCACCGGGGGCGACGCCCCCAGAAGCCAGACCCGGCAATTGATGACAAGCGGAGACGGCCCTGCGCTTTCGGCGCGGCTCTACCAGAACAACCACATCTATATCTATCCCGAACACCGCGATCACGATGCCCATGACACATTCCCGGCGAACTGGCCCTACACGGTCACTAGCCAGGGGTCGTCGGGCACCGACAAGGGGTTTCTGCGGGCCTTCGCGATGACGCTGGCGGCCTTTCCCCGCGAAACGATGGACGTGATGCGCAAGAACGGGCTTGTCGTGCCGACCTTGCAGATGATCATGCGCCGGAACCTGAAAACGGTCTCCAGCCGGGAGGCGTATCTGAGCGGCGCGGCCCATCCCACGGTCTTTGCGCAAGATCAGCTTCGGCCGGGCCGCATGGTCGGACACGCCAACCAGATGCAACCCGACGAGATCCCGCCCGTTCTGCAGCTTCGGGTGGAGCGGGAGGACTTTGCCGAGACTGCCGGGCTGGACGGTCGGTCGGAACGGCTGTTCGACACCCTGTCGGCGGTTGCCCGGCTGTGGCGTGGTTTCGAATGGGAAAAGGAACTGGTCGTCACTGCCTCGCCACAGGTCAATCCGGGAAACCGCCCCCTGACCTATGAATGGCGCCTGCTGCACGGCAACCCCGCGCTGGTCGAGATCGAACCGCAAGGCCCGGACGGACAAACCGCCCGCATCCGCATCAGATGGCACGACGCATTCCCCGAACCCGTCTATGGCCGGCCTGGCTATGGCGATGAGGAACGCAGCAGACGGCTGGTATCCCGTGTCGATATCGGGGTGTTCGCCAATAACGGGATACATGACAGCGCCCCGGCCTTCGTCTCGGTCGACTTCCCGACCCATCAGCGCAGGCTTTATACGGCGGCGGAGGACGGCACGCGCCGCCTGTCGCTGATCGACTACGATGCGACGCGCCGGGGGCAGTACTACGACCCACTTCTCTACTGGTCGGCAGCCTGGACCGACAGGCCGGTTTATGGGGCCGATGGGCGTCTCACCGGCTGGAACCGACGCTGGGGCGACGGCCGAAGCGCGATCGTTCCGGTGGAACCACAGGCGGATGCGTCCCGATACCGGTTAGACCGCTCCATCCGGCGCAACCCGGTTCTCGTGTACGAATAGCCGGGCGGTTCACATCGCCAGGGCCGCGCTGCGCAGTTTCGCGATCAGGCTTTCCTGAGCGCTAATTCGTTCAAGGGCAACCTCGGGCTCGATCATCCGAAAGCGCAGATGCCCGCCCGGCCCCAGTTGCGCGATCTTCCACAAATCAGGCGCGACGACCGCAGCGATCTTGGGATAGCCGCCGCAGGTATTGGCATCGGCAAGCTGGATGATCGGTTGACCAGAGGCCGGAACCTGCACCGTACCCGGCAAGAGCCCGTGTGAGAACAATTCCCGCGGTTCCGTTCGGGTCAGCTCTGGCCCCTCAAGGCGATAGCCGATGCGATCTGCCTGATGCCCCACCCGCCAATTGGCGTTGAAGAACTGCGCGCGGCTTCCCTCGGTGAAGTCTTGGAACTCCGCCGCCGGGATGACCCCGACCGCAGCGCCGGTTGCAAGCGCGGCCCAGTCGGAGGCAATGTCGGCAGGCAGCACGGCCCCGCGCCCCGCCGTCGGCAATCGGCACGGATTGGCCTCTCCAAGGGCGAAACGATCCCCCTTCGCCAGGCCGCGGCCGTCAAACCCGCCGAAACCGGATTTGAGATCCGTGGCGCGGGACCCCATGACAGGCGGCACATAGACCCCGCCCCGAAACGCCACATAGGTGCGCATCCCTCGGTCCGGGGGCGAAAGCGACAGAACCGCCCCCGCGCGCACCGGCACGGCCCAGTTGGGCGGAAGGCGATGCCCGTCGACGTCGGCCCGCGCATCGGCACCGGTCACCGCAACACAGGTGTCAACATCGCTCCGTACCGAGAAAGGGAACATCGCCACCTCGACCGCCGCGGCATCGGGCCGATTGCCCAAAAGCGCATTGGACATGTCGAAGGATAGCCTGTCCATTGCGCCCGAGCGGCTGATCCCCAGATGCAGAAGGCCCGGCCGCCCGGCATCCTGAATGCAATTGGCCGGGCCGCTTCTGAGAACCTCGATCATGCCAGGATCTCTTTCACGGTAAAGCGCACCCGATCGCCGGGCTGAAACAGGCACGGTTCCGCGGCGTCGGCGTCGAACAGCTTGACCTGCGTGTGGCCAATGATGTGCCAGCCCGAGGGCGCCGTGATCGGCATAACCGCTGCCTGCGCGCCCCCCACGATCACCGCCCCCGCGACGACCCGCGTGCGGGGCACCTTGCGCCGGGGCATTGCAAGCTGCGGATCGAGCCCAGAGAGATAGCCAAAGCCCGGCATCGCCCCGACCGCGGCCACGGTGTAGTGGCCTGCGGCGTGGCGTGCGATAGCCTGATCGACCGACAGGCCAGCATGCGCAGCCCACGCACCGATATCTTCGGCCGCGGCGCCGCCATAGACCACTGGGATCTCGATCAGCCGGTCTTGGCTTGGCGCGGGCTCTACCTCATGCCACAGGCGTTGCAGCAGGGTCTCGACTGCGTCCGCCGTACACTGCCTTGGGTCTGCCTCGACCAGCAGGTTGTTCATGCCCGGCACGACCTCTGTCACCCCGGGGGTCTGGCGCAGGGCAAAGGCGAGGGCCAGGATGCGTCCCTGGGTGATTTCGCTGAACACGCCGTCGGCTGCATCGGCAAGAACCCCTGCGATGCCAAGTCTCGATATCCGTAAGTCGGTCAAACCCATACGCTTTCCCCGGGCCCCGCGGAGCACTGCTTTTGGTTGAAGTGCCGCCACGAAAATGTCACATGGGACAACGCCCGGAATCAATGTCAGGTTGTGTCTGGGCGTGTGTTCGGTAACCCGATGTCAACATGTTTCCCCCAGTCTGCCCAAATCTCGACGTCTTTCGTCGGCACCAATGGAACCCATGTTGATAGCTCTGATCCTCATATCGATCTTCTCCGGCGTTGCTTCCGCATTCATCGCCTCGATGACATTCGGGCCCAGCCTGCTGACCATCATACTCGCCTACTGGCTGGGTGGAACGCTTGGCGCCCTGATGCTGATCCTGCGCGAGGTTCTGCGTCCCGAAGACACCAGCGCCTTGGCAGACGCCACCGCCTGACGCCAGCCGGCCTTTCGCACCCCCCCTTGCGACCGGTCTGCGTTTATGTGGCATTCCCTATGACAGGCACAGCGGATCAACCCGTCGCGGTTCGTCCGCGCCGATCGCTCCGAAGGTTGGCATAAAGCACATGGTTCCGCCAGCGGCCATTGATCTGCAGATAGCTTTGGGCCACGCCCTCATACTTGAACCCGCATTTCTCCAGCACGCCGCGTGACGCCACGTTCTCGGGCAGGCAGGCTGCCTCGATCCGCGAAATGTCGCGCTCGATAAACGCATGCTGGACGACGGCTTCGATCGCTTCGCGCATGTATCCCTGCCGCGCGAAAGGCTCCCCGACCCAGTAGCCCAAGGTGCCGGATTGCGACGGGCCGCGGCGGATGTTGTCCAGCGTGATCGCCCCCAACAGCACATCGTCGGCCCGCCTTATCAGAAACAGCGGCAGGGCAGAGCCCGAAGAAAGCGCCCGCTGCGCCCAGTAGACCCTGTTGGTAAAGGCCTTGCGCAGCAGATGATCCTTGGACCACGCCGGTTCCCACGGCGTCAGAAACCCCGCGCTTTCCGCCCGAAGCACCGTCCAGTCGTTGAAATCGGCATGGATGGGCGGGCGTAGGATCATGCGCGCGGTCTCGATGCGGACCTTCCGCCGCAACCCGAACATCAGGCCACGAGCCTGCCTTGCAGCGCGTCGAGCGCCGGCGCCTTCGCCACGGGGCCGTAAAGCGCAAGCGCTGCCCGCCCGCAACCGGCAAGACGTCCTGCGAATTCTCGCACATCGCCGGTGGTCACCGCGTCGATATGGGCGACGGTTTCGTCGATATCCGGGATACGGTCCCAGATCGACACCAGCCGCGCCAGCCGTTCGGCCCGGTTCGACGGGCTTTCCAACCCCATGAACAGCCCCGCCTTCATCTGCGCGCGGGCCCGCGCGACCTCGGCCGGGGTCATGTCATGGGCGGCGCGGGCAAGTTCCGCCATCGTCAGTTCTGCCAGATCGCCCAGTTGTTCGCCGCTGGTGCCCGCGTACAACGTGATCAGGCCGGTGTCGGCATAGGCGCCCGTCTGCGCGAAGACGGTATAGCAAAGCCCCCGCTTTTCCCGCAGTTCCTGAAACAGGCGCGAGGACATGCCCCCGCCCAGCGCAGTCGAAAAGATCTGCGCGGTATAGATGCCCGGATCGCGATAGCCGGGGCATTCGAAGGCCAGCGCCATGTGCGCCTGTTCCAGCGACTTGACCTCGCGCCGCTCACCGCCGGTGAAACTCGCAGGCTCGGGCTTGTCCGCCGTGCTTGGCTTCATATGCCCGAAGGTCTGTTCGGCCAGACGCACCAGTTCTGCATGATCGACCGCACCGGCAGCCGACAGGATCATCCGTTCCGGCGTGTAGTGGCGGCGGATGAAGGAGAACAGATCGTCCCGCGAAAAGCCGCTGACCCGCTCTGCCGGGCCCAGGATCGTGCGCCCGATGGCCTGTTCGGGATAGGCGACCTCTTGCAGCCAGTCGAAAATCACATCGTCGGGGGTATCCAGAACCTGCCCGATTTCCTGCAGGATCACACCGCGCTCGACCTCGATCTCCTCGGGTGCGAAAACGGGATTCAGCAGGATGTCGGACAGAACGTCCAGCGCCAGCGGTACATCGGCCTCCAGCACACGGGCGTAGTAGGCCGTCATCTCGCGCGAGGTATAGGCGTTGATATAGCCGCCCACATCCTCGATCGCCTCGGCGATCTGAAGCGTCGTGCGTTTGTCGGTGCCCTTGAACGCCATGTGCTCAAGGAAATGGGCAATGCCGTTTTCGCTGGGACGTTCGTCGCGCCCGCCGGCCATTACCCAAATGCCCAGCGCCGCGGATTTCAGCCCGGGCATGTTCTCGGTGACGATACGAAAGCCGTTGGACAGCCTGTGGAGTTCGACGCTCAACGCTTGCGCCTTTCTTCGATGAGAGCTTCAAGCGCGGCAAGGTCGTTCTCAACGGCCGTCACCCGCTCCGGCCGCTCATACAGGTCCGCCATGCGGGAGGGCAAGGGGGGCCGCTGACCGGTCGCGTCCTCGACCGCGTCGGGGAATTTGGCGGGATGTGCGGTGGCCAGCGTGATCATCGGCGTCGCGGTGGCGGGTTGGTCCTGTGCGACCTTCACACCGACGGCGGAATGCGGACAAAGGGTTTCGCCCGTCGCGGCATGGGTGGCGCGGATCGTGGCGGTGGTTTCTTCTTCCGATGCGCGGCCCGACGCATAGGTTTCGCGCAGGCATTCCAGCGCGCCCTGGCTGATGGAAAAGCCGCCCTTGTCCTTCAGTTCACCCATCAGTTGGGCAACCGCAGAGCCGTCGCGCCCATAGGCGTCGAACAGAGCGCGTTCGAAGTTGGACGACACCTGAATATCCATCGACGGACTGATCGAAGGGGTCACCCCTTTGGTCTCATACGCCCCGCCGGACAGCGCCCGGTGCAGGATGTCGTTCTGGTTGGTGGCAATCACCAGCCGTTCGATGGGCAGGCCCATCCGACGGGCGATCTGACCGGCGAAGATGTCACCGAAATTGCCCGTCGGCACGGTAAAGGCGACGGACCGGTGCGGCGCCCCAAGCGACACCGCCGAGGTGAAGTAGTAAACCACCTGTGCCAGCACCCGTGCCCAGTTGATCGAGTTGACGGCCGACAGGCCCACCGCGTCGCGGAACTCGAAATGGTTGAACATGTCCTTCACGCGGGCCTGACAATCGTCGAAATCGCCTTTCAGGGCCAGCGCGTGCACGTTCGCCTCTGACGGCGTGGTCATCTGGCGGCGCTGCACCTCTGACACCCGTCCCTCGGGGAAGAGGATAAAGACATCGACATTGTCGAGCCCGCGAAACGCCTCGATCGCGGCACTTCCGGTGTCGCCGCTGGTGGCGCCGACGATGGTCACCCGCTTGCCCGACCGTTCCAGCGCCGTCTGGAACAGCTGGCCGATCAGTTGCATGGCGAAGTCCTTGAAGGCCAGCGTGGGCCCGTGGAACAGCTCCAGCAGGAAGTGATTGGGGCCAAGCTGGGTCAATGGCGCGCGGGCGGGATGGTCGAAGCCCTGGTAGGCGCGGGCGATGATTCCCTGAAGGTCCGCATCGGTGAAGGCGTCCCCGACGAAGGGCTTCATCACGCGGAAGGCGGCGTCCTCATAGCTCAGACCGGCCAGCCCCGCGATATCCGCAGGCGACATGCCCGGCACCGTTTCGGGAACATAGAGCCCCCCGTCGCGTGCAAGGCCGGTCAGCATGGCCTCTTCGAATGTAAGAATCGGGGCCTGCCCCCGGGTGGACACGTAACGCATCAGCCTGCCTTCCTTCAGTCCGTCGCCTGATACGCCAGACCCAAGGCAGTGTCACCCCGGCTAAATGCTGTTGCTTGCTGATTTGGTCTTGTGGTCCGGCGCTGCAGGAGCGTGCAGCACCGGACCAGCAAGTGGGAACGCCCGGCAGTCGAACCCGAGCGCGGCGTCTGACGATCCTTGCGCCTATCCCGGTTCCCTTTGGCGAGATTTTCCGCCATTTTTCACGACAGTTTGCGGAGACGACGCTCATGTCGTTGTATCGTGCATTCAGAGAAACATATTGAGGGGGGAGAGACAAGCAAAACTGCGACAATCTGCCACCTTTTTTCCATCACAGCCCCGCGAGCGAGGATCCCGCCATGCAGCACCCGCCTTTCCGCCCCTTCGACAGCCTGCTGGATCAGGATGCGGCCTTGGCGATGTTGCGCGATGCCACCCACGGGGCCGACGATGGCGAGTTGTTCCTGGAACGCCGCCGGTCGGAGGTGCTGAGCTTCGACGACGGTCGGGTGCGCACCGCCAGCTATGACGCGTCAGAGGGATTCGGGCTGCGCGCGGTGAAGGGGGAGGCCGCCGGCTATGCCCATTCCACCGAGATTTCAGAGGCCGCCCTGCGCCGCGCGACCGAAACCGCCCGGCTGGCCGTCGGCGCTGGTGGCGGCACGCTGGCCGACGCGCCCCAGCCGACCAACCGCCGCCTTTACAGCGATGCCGACCCGATGGCCGATGCCAGCTTCGGTGTGAAGCTGGATACCCTGCGCGAGATCGACGCCTTCGCCCGCGACCTCGACCCCCGCGTGGTGCAGGTGACCGCCACGCTGGCCGCGTCGTTGCAAGAGGTGTTTATCTTGCGCCCGGACGGCACGTTGTTGTCCGATACCCGCCCGATGACCCGTCTGAACGTTGGGGTGATCGTCGAGGAAAACGGCCGCCGCGAATCCGGCAGTCACGGCGGGGGTGGGCGCACGGGCCTGACCGGACTGATCGACCGGGCCAACTGGGAAGCGCCCGCGCGGGAAGCGCTGCGCATCGCGCTGGTCAACCTGCGGGCCGAAGCCGCGCCCGCCGGCGTCATGGACGTGGCACTGGGCAATGGCTGGCCCGGCGTTCTGCTGCACGAGGCCGTGGGCCACGGGCTGGAGGGCGACTTCAACCGCAAGGGCAGTTCCGCCTTTGCCGGACTGATGGGCCAACAGGTCGCCGCAAAGGGCGTAACGGTTCTGGACGATGGCACGATCCCCGACCGGCGCGGGTCGATCAGCGTCGATGACGAGGGCACACCCTCTGGCAAGAATGTCCTGATCGAGGACGGGGTTCTCGTGGGCTTCATGCAGGACCGGCAGAACGCCCGCTTGATGGGGGTCACGCCGACGGGCAACGGGCGGCGCGAAAGCTTTGCCCATCCGCCGATGCCGCGCATGACCAACACCTACATGCTGGGCGGAGAGGCCGACCCGGAGGACATCGTGGCCGAAGTGAAAGATGGCATCTATGCGGTGGGCTTCGGCGGCGGACAGGTGGACATCACCAACGGCAAGTTCGTCTTCAGTTGCACAGAGGCCTACCGCGTGAAGAACGGCAAGGTCGGCGCCCCGGTCAAGGGGGCCACGCTGATCGGCGACGGGCCGACCGCGATGAAACAGATCCGGATGATCGGCAACGACATGGCCCTCGACCCCGGAATCGGAAATTGCGGCAAGGCCGGTCAATGGGTGCCGGTGGGCGTCGGGCAACCCACGCTGTTGATTGGCGGCCTGACGGTCGGGGGCGCCGGAAGCTAGGGCAGACCGCCCGTGAATTCATGCGGTTTAGAAAAATTCGCGCTTAAGGCGATTATTCCCTTCGCCGTTCACCTTCTGTTAACTCTCTTCGGCGCAAAGTGCATATCAGGATGATGCGGAGTTACGGAAACGCGGAGAATTATTCTTCCTACCACCCCCTCGCACCACCCACCCGGGAAGACTCCCAGGTTACCGTAGCTTCGCTTCATCCGGTCGCGCCCAGAAAATGGCGCGACCTTTTCTTTCCGGCAGATGCGGCGAAAAATGCCCACCCGCGACGATCCGCCGGCCTCTCCCTCCACTCCCCCAATATCGAAACCGTTTCGCATTCATGTCTCGTTAACCATTTCGCGGCCAACCTGCGCCCCGCACGGAACGGAGGACGGTGTCGTGGGGAAGCTGAAGCACGAGGCGATCCGGGTTTCATCGCAGGAAGAGCCACTTGTGGCGAGCTTGCGACTGATCCGGTCGCGACGGGTCGGGGCCACGACCTTTCACCGGATGGTCGCAGAACACGGCAGCGCCGCGGCCGCCCTGGACGCTTTGCCAAGCGTTGCGCGGGCCGCCGGGGTGAACGATTATGCCCCGTTTTCCGAAGCCGCAGCCCGGGCCGAACTGGACGCGGGGCTGGCACTGGGCGCGCGGCCGCTGTTCTTCGGCGGGGCGGACTATCCACAAGCGCTGATCGACCTTTCCGATGCGCCCCCGTTTCTTTGGGCGAAGGGGCGGCTTGACCTGCTTGACCGGCCCATGGTGGCCCTTGTCGGGGCGCGCAATGCGTCGTCGCTTGGCACGCGCATGGCGCGACGGCTGGCCGAAGACCTGGGCGCGCAGGGCCATGTGATCGTTTCGGGGCTTGCCCGCGGCATCGACCGGGTCGCCCATATGGCCGCGCTGGACACCGGAACCGTGGCGGTTCAGGCTGGGGGAATTGACATCGCCTACCCCGCCGAGAATGCCGCGCTGACCGAAGAGATCGGCGAAAAGGGCCTGCGCTTGACGGAACAACCGCCGGGCCTCACCCCGCAGGCCCGGCATTTCCCCCAGCGCAACAGGATCATCGCGGGCCTCGCACGCGCGGTTGTGGTGGTCGAGGCCGCGGCACGGTCCGGCAGCCTGATCACCGCACGCACCGCCCTTGACCAGGGGCGGGAGGTGCTGGCCGTGCCCGGCCACCCGTTCGACGCACGCGCCGCAGGGTGCAACATGCTGATCCGCGACGGGGCGGTTCTGGTTCGCGGGGCCGACGACGTGATCGAGGTCTTGGCCACAACCTGCGGCCGGCCGGACAGGCCCGATCTTTTTGCGGAAGTCCCCACCCCCTGCGCCGCCGAAGTGCCAGAGGCCCCGGTGCAAGCCCAGCGTCCCCCGCCTGCCGATATCAGCACGCTGCACGAGGAAATCCTGTCTCGGCTCGGCCCGTCGCCGCTGGCCGAAGACCAGCTTATCCGCGATCTGAACCTGCCGGCGGGGCGTGTCGCACCCGAGCTGGTCATGCTGGAACTGGACGGCCGGATTGCCCGGGCGCCGGGTGGGTTGCTGTCGCGCTGCGATTGACCGCGACCGCCCGACCGGGCCCTGTTCCCCTGCCCAAAAGACGGGGCAAGGGGACAAGTTACGGGATGCCCGCATTGACAAACCCGTCGCACCGGCCACATCTAGCGCCGCCGACCTCTTCCCCCGAGTCGAAAGGATCTTCATGCCCGTCGTCGTCGTCGAGTCCCCGGCCAAAGCCAAGACAATCAACAAATATCTGGGCGATGACTACACGGTTCTGGCGTCCTACGGCCATGTCCGCGACCTGCCGCCAAAGGACGGTTCGGTCGACCCCGAGCATGATTTCGAGATGACATGGGAGGTCGCGACGGACTCCCGCAAGCATGTAAAGGCGATCGCCGACGCGCTGAAGGACGACGACGCGCTGATCCTCGCCACCGACCCCGACCGCGAGGGCGAGGCGATTTCCTGGCACCTTGAGGAAACCCTGCGCAAACGCCGCGCGATCAAGAAAAGCACCGACGTCAAGCGCGTGGTCTTCAACGCCATCACCAAATCCGCGGTGACCGAGGCGATGAAGAACCCCCGCGACATCGATGAGCCGCTGGTCCACGCCTATCTGGCCCGCCGTGCGCTGGACTACCTCGTTGGTTTCAACCTGTCGCCCGTGCTGTGGCGCAAGCTGCCAGGCGCGAAATCGGCGGGCCGCGTGCAATCGGTCTGCCTGCGCCTGATCGTCGAGCGCGAGATGGAGATCGAGGCGTTTCGCGCCCGCGAATACTGGACGGTCAAGGCGGTCTTCGCCACGCCCCGCGGCCAGACCTATGAGGCGCGGCTGACCGTTCTGGGCGGCAAGAAGCTCGACAAATACGACATCGAGAACGAGACCGCCGCGGAACTGGCCGTTCAGGCGATCAGCAGCCGCGAGTTCACCGTCGCCTCTGTCGAAGCGAAACCGGCCAACCGCAACCCCGCCCCGCCCTTCATGACCTCGACGCTCCAGCAAGAGGCCAGCCGGAAATTCGGCTTCGGCGCGCGCCAGACCATGCAATCTGCGCAGCGGCTCTATGAGGCTGGCTATATCACCTATATGCGGACCGACGGGATCGACATGGCGCCCGAGGCGGTGATGGCCGCCCGCGACTCGATCAAGGACCGCTACGGGGAAGAGTACGTCCCGAAAAGCCCGCGGATGTACAAGAACAAGGCCAAGAACGCCCAAGAGGCGCACGAGTGTATCCGGCCCACCGACATGACCCGGGACGCCGGAAAGCTGAAGGTTTCCGATGACGACCAGCGCAAGCTCTACGATCTGATCTGGAAACGGACGCTCGCCAGCCAGATGGAGGCCGCCCGGCTGGAACGCACGACCGTGGATGTGGAAAGTGGCGACAAGCAGGTGGTGCTGCGGGCGACCGGTCAGGTGGTGTTGTTCGACGGCTTCCTGAAGGTCTACGAAGAAGGCCGCGACGACGTCGTGGACGACGAAGACAAGCGCCTGCCCCAGATCATGGAAGGCGAGGCCGCGGCCAAACAGGGCATCACCCCGGAACAGCATTTCACCCAGCCCCCGCCCCGCTACACCGAGGCGACGCTGGTCAAGCGGATGGAGGAACTGGGGATCGGCCGGCCCTCCACCTACGCCTCGATCGTCACGACGATTCAGGATCGCGGCTACGTCCGCAAGGACAAGAACCGCCTGATCCCCGAGGACAAGGGGCGTCTGGTGACGGCGTTCCTGACCAACTATTTCCGCCGCTATGTGGGCTATGAATTCACCGCCAACCTGGAAGACGAACTGGATGACGTCTCGGCCGGGGAACGCGCCTACCTGGATGTCCTCAGCCGCTTCTGGAAGGATTTCTCGGCCGCCATCGCCGAAACGGCCGATCTGCGCATTACCGAAGTGCTGGAAAAGATCGACGAGGTTCTGGCGCCCCATCTCTACCCCCCGCGCGAGGATGGGACCGACCCGCGCATCTGCCCCAAATGCGGCATCGGGCGGCTGAACCTGAAAACAGCGCGCTCCGGCGGCGCGTTCATCGGCTGCACCAACTACCCCGAATGCCGGTTCACGCGGCCCCTGTCGGCGCCCACCGATGACGCCACGGCAGAGCTTGACGGCAAGGTTCTGGGCCATGATGGCGAGGACGAGATCACGCTCCGCGTCGGGCGCTTCGGCCCCTATGTCCAGCGCGGAGAGCCGACCGAGGAAGAGCCGAAACCCCCGCGCGCCAGCCTGCCCAAGGGCTGGGCGCCCGAGGAGATCGACCTTGAAAAGGCCCTGATGCTTCTGTCCCTGCCGCGCGAAATCGGCCCGCACCCCGAGGACGGCGAGGTGGTGGAGGCCGGGATCGGCCGCTACGGCCCCTTCGTAAAACACGGCAAGAAATACGCCAACCTTCCCGATGTGGAGGAGGTGTTCACCGTCGGCATGAACCGCGCGGTGGAATTGCTGGCGCAGAAAAAGACCCGCGGGCGCGGCACGACCGCCAAACCGCTCCGCGAACTGGGCGAGCATCCCGAAAGCGGCGGCGCGGTCAACGTCATGGACGGCCGCTATGGCCCCTATGTGAAATGGGAGAAGGTCAATGCGACCCTGCCCAAGGGCGTTGAACCCGCCGACGTGACCATGGAAATGGCCGTGCAACTGATCGCCGAGAAGGCTTCCAAGAAGGGCGGCAAGAAACCGGCGGCGAAAAGTGCCGCGACGAAGAAGCCGGCAGCAAAAAAGACCACCGCCAAGAAGACCACGACCAAGAAAAAGACCACCAAGGAAGCGCAGGACAGCGACGAGGCGTCCTGACGCCGCGCCTGCGCACCTGTCGGTGAACGCAAGTGATTGGCCATTTCTGCATCGCAGCGCCAGTGTGAGGGGGCGAGCAGAAAAAGGCAGTCACATGACTTCGATAAAGATGTCCCGGCGCGCGGCGCTGGTCGCCGTTGGGTATTGCGTTGCGGCCCCGGCGATCTTGCGGGCGGAGACCACGGGCTTTGCCCGTCGCAATACGGCGATGTTCCGGCGACAGGACTGGCGCGATCACTTCGACACATTGGGCCCGGCCGCGATCGTGGCCGACACGCCCGCCCGCGCCCTGCATTTCTGGAGCGGGGACGGAGAGGATTACCGCGTCTACCCGACCTCCGTACCGATCAGCGACGCGTTGACCAAGCGCGGCTATACCCGCGTCACCCGCAAGAAGGTCGGCCCCGACTGGACACCAACGGCGTCGATGCTCGAACGAAATCCCGACCTTCGCTATATGCCGCCAGGGCCGGGCAACCCGCTGGGCACCCATGCGATGTACCTGTCCTGGCCCGCCTACCTGATCCACGGCACCCATGACACGCGCAAGATCGGGCGCCCCTCCTCCGATGGCTGCATCGGGCTTTACAACGAGATGATCGCAGAGCTTTTCGCGATCACGCCGGTGGGCGCGCAGGTGCGGATCATCTGAGCGAACCGGCATATCCCGAACGGACAAAGCGACGCCCAGCAATACCCGTCCAGATTGCTCGAGTCCTGCGAGAGTGGTACCCTCCGCCAAGGGATATGGAGGGCGAAAATGGCAAATGAGGAAACACAATTGAAGGAAGGACGTTCCCGGCTTGTCCGCCTCCTTCACCTGCGCCATCTCGGCTTGGACCCGGATCAGGGCGGCCAGGGCGAAGGGGCTTACCGCTCGAACGAGGCAAACACCGCCAATGCACTGGAACACGTCCTTGGCAAGCGATTGGAACGGAGCCAGAAGAACATCGGCGGCGATTGGGTTAGCCGCGGCGCGGGCGGGGCCGTCGACAAGGTTTACGACGATTGCTCTCCTCCCCGGCACGCGTTCTTCGAGACCCAGTTCGATAACTTCAGGGCGAGCCTGAAACGGCATACATCCCAAAAATCCGGCATCCACGTCGTTGTGGTGGATGTAAGAAACCGTGACCTCACTCCGGACCAGATCAAGCGCGTGCTGTCTGTGATCAAGGAACTTTCACCCGGCGAACGGAAAAAGGTGTTGCTCTTGGTCAACGAAGACGGCCACGCGCCAAGGTGATACCGCGCGCCCCGCTGTAAATGGTTGCGGCGCTTCCAGTCTCCGGCCCCACCGAACGCACCTCTCGCATCCGCAGCACTCCGTTGACTCCCCCCTGCCCCTTCGCCACAACTTTTGCCAAAGGACCAGACAGGGAGCGTTTCATGGACAAGGTGTATGGCAGCGCGGAGGAGGCGCTGGACGGCCTGCTGTTCGACGGCATGTTCATCGCCGCGGGCGGCTTTGGGCTCTGCGGCATTCCGGAGTTGCTGATCGAGGCGATCAAACAGGCGGGCACCAAGGACCTGACCTTTGCCTCCAACAACGCCGGCGTCGACGAGTTCGGCATCGGCATCCTGCTGCAAACCCGGCAGGTGAAAAAGATGATCTCCTCCTATGTCGGCGAGAATGCCGAGTTCATGCGGCAATACCTGTCCGGCGAACTGGAACTGGAATTCAACCCGCAAGGGACGCTCGCCGAACGCATGCGCGCGGGCGGTTGCGGCATCCCCGGCTTCTACACGAAGACAGGCGTCGGCACCCAGATCGCCGAGGGCAAGGAGCACAAGGACTTCGACGGCGAAACCTATATCCTGGAACGCGGGATCGTGGCCGATCTGTCGATCGTCAAGGCATGGAAGGCCGACACCACCGGCAACCTTGTCTTCCGCAAGACGGCCCGCAACTTCAACCCGCCCGCCGCGATGTGCGGCAAGGTCTGCGTCTGCGAGGTGGAGGAGATCGTGCAGCCGGGAGAGCTTGACCCCGACCACATCCACCTGCCCGGCATCTACGTGCACCGCCTGATCAAGGGGCAGCACGAGAAACGGATCGAACAGCGCACCACCCGCGCGGCTTAGTCAGCGGCGTTGCCATGGCAAGTCCAGACGAATTTTTCGAAGGTGTCGCCGCCCTGGGAGACGAGGCGGCGGAGTTCCTCGCAGTGGCGCAACGCGTGGCCGACGGTCATTTCGGCTCTGAGACGACAAAAGAGATACCATTGCTGGTGACGCAGACGGCGCAGTTGATGGCAAGCCTCGCGACCAGAAACGAACAGGAGAACAATTGATGCCCTGGGACCGTAACCAGATCGCGGCACGCGCCGCGCAGGAACTGAAAGACGGGATGTATGTGAACCTTGGCATCGGTATCCCGACGCTGGTGGCCAACCACATCCCCGACGGCGTGCATGTCACGCTGCAATCGGAAAACGGGATGCTGGGCCTCGGCCCCTTCCCGACCGAGGACGAGGTCGACCCAGACCTTATCAATGCCGGCAAGCAGACGATCACCGAACTGGCCCATTCGGCCTATTTCGACAGCGCGCAAAGCTTTGGCATGATCCGCGGCGGCAAGATCGCGATGGCGATCCTGGGCGCGATGGAAGTGTCGGAACAAGGGGACCTCGCCAACTGGATGATCCCCGGCAAACTGGTCAAGGGGATGGGCGGCGCGATGGACCTTGTCGCCGGGGTGCGCCGCGTGGTGGTCGTGATGGACCACACCAACAAGCATGGAGACAGCAAGCTGTTGAAGGAATGCAGCCTGCCCCTGACCGGCACCGGCGTCGTGGACCGCATCATCACCAATCTGGGCGTGCTGGATGTCGTGGAAGGTGGCCTGAAGATCGTCGAATGCGCCGAGGGCGTGAGCGAGGACGAGATCCGGGCGGCCACCGAAGCCACGATCGTTGACTGATCTAAACGCCCGGCCCTTGGGGCCGGGCGGTTTCTCTCATGTGCGGGGAGATGAACATCTACTCCCCGCACGGTCTTCGGCGCGCATGATCAGCTGTTCTCGCCGTCACGGTTGATGCTCGGCGGGTTGAGGATCGCCTTGATGCGCGCACTTACGGGTTCGCCGGTAAAGGATGTGCCGTACTTCTTGCCGGCGCTCAAACGGTCGATCCCATCGTCGCTCGCCAGCGCCCCTTCTTTCAGGATGCGCGCCGCCCGAGCATTGACGGGCTTGGCCACTTCCCCCGGCGCAGCAATGTCGTCAGCGAACAACCGGTCGATGCCGTCGTCGCTGGACCGCGCTGCGTTGCGCAGGATGTCTGCGGTCATGCCGCTGGCTTGGCTCATCGTCGAGGCGTTCAGGGTGTTCACCCCGTCGGCAAGGGCGGGCGCCGCGACGGACATGGCAAGTGCGGAAGCAAGAACAAGACGTTTCATATCGAACTCCATTTCTCTTTGTGGTTCTTCGGTTGGTCAGTCGGAAGACTTGCGCCGTCCGATGCGCAAGAGATGCACCCAAACACGCTCCCTTTAAATGCACAGAACGGTGAGATTGAGGTGAGAAAGGTGCGGGAATGCACATCGCGTTGACAGCGTATATCCAACACGGATGAGTGACAGACCTTGACGTTCTGGCCTCGGCACCGGCCGACGTCATTGCGCCTGAAATCCGCCCCGGACCCCACCAGAATCTGTCCCTCACCAAAGATGAGTCTTTGACATGGGTAATCGTTGTGAATATACGACGACCGACACATGCAACTATTCGAATGTTAAGGTGGAGGAGACGCATGACAGCCCCCTACGATTTCACCCCCTCGCGGCGGGCCTTCCTCGGCATGGCCGCGGGCGGTCTGGCGCTGGCAGGCGCCACCGGCCCGGCGCGTGCCGACAAGGTCAAGACCAAGGCGCGGATCGTCATTCTTGGCGCTGGCGCGGCGGGCACGGCCATGGCCAACCGGTTGGTCGAACGGCTGGACGGCGCCAAGATCACCATCGTTGACGGGCGCAAGCGGCATCTGTACCAGCCCGGCTTCACGCTGATCGCGTCGGGGCTGAAACCCGCCAACTACTCCGTGTCCGGCACACAGGAATGGCTGCCGCGCGGGGTCGAGTGGGTGGCGGAGGGCGCCGCCGAGATCGACCCGGAGGGCAACAAGATCGTCACCACCGGCGGCAAGACGATTGCTTATGATTTCCTGATCCTCGCCACAGGCCTGAAGCTTGACTGGGACGCCATCGAAGGGTTCGACATGAACCTTGTCGGCACCAACGGCATCGGCGCGGTCTATGCGGGCCCGGAACAGGCCGCCGCGACCTGGGGCGCGATGGACCGCTTCACCGACGAGGGCGGCAAGGCGGTCTTCTACCGCCCGGCGACCGAAATGAAATGCGCGGGCGCGCCGCTGAAATACACCTTCCTGACCGATGACTATGCCCGCAAGAAGGGCAGCCGCGGTCGGGTCGAAATCCACTACGCCGCCCATAACGGCGGCTTCTTCTCTGTCCCGATCGTGAACGAAAAGGTCCGGATGCTGTTCGAGGACCGTGGCGTGCGCCCCTGCTATGACCACAAGCTCAAGGCCATCGACCCGGGCAAGAAGATCCTGACTTTCGACACGCCCGAAGGCGATCAGGAAATCGACTACGACTTCACCAATGTCATTCCGCCGATGGTGGCGCCCGACGTAATCCGCAACTCGCCCCTGCCCTGGCAAGACGGCAAATGGGTGAACGAAGGCTGGGCCGAGGTCGACAAGGAAACGCTGCGCCATGCGCGCTATCGCAACGTCTTTGCCGTGGGTGACGTGGCCGGCGTACCCAAGGGCAAGACAGCGGCCTCGGTCAAATGGCAGGTGCCGGTGGTCGAAGATCACCTTGTCGCCGATATCGAGGGCCGCATCAGTCCCGCGATCTACAACGGCTACACCTCCTGCCCGATGATCACGCGGGTGGGCCGCGCGATGCTGGTGGAGTTCGACTATCGCAACAACCTCACCCCCTCCTTCCCCGGTGTCATCGCGCCGCTGGAAGAACTCTGGATTTCATGGCTGATGAAGGAAGTCGCCCTGAAAGCCACCTACAACGCCATGCTGCGCGGCAAAGCGTAAGGAGACGCAACGATGAAGGAACTCACTCTCGAAACTTTGATCGCTGTCTTCCAGGAAATGTTCGGGACCGCGCTTTTTTGGTCTATGGTTCTGGTCGCGCTATTGATTACTTTCGCATTCATCTTTGTTTTGATTCGTGACCGCAGCATCGTCGGCCGCTATCTTGCGCGTGCCGAACTGACGGCACCAATCGGGGCATTGGCCGCGATCCTGTTCGTGCAGTACATGACGAATTCGGGGTTCTCCGACATCGGGGGACCGATCGATCTGATTGTGCTGACACTGACCGGGGTTGCGGGGGCGGGCGGCCTGATCTTCCTGGCCTACGTGGTTCAGGCATTCATGCGGCGGCCCGAGGAGGACCGTTAATGAGCAAGGAGGCTCCAACCGGATGAGCACATCTGCTGACATCGAAACCGGCGCGCAGGAAAGCCGCCTGGCCCATTACCCCATCACCTTCTTCGCGACGGTGATGGGCATGTTTGGCCTGACACTCGCGCTGCATGCGGGCGAGACCGCCCTGCCGATCCCCGCGCAGTACCACTATTCGCATTATGTCATGTATGCCTCGGCAGGGCTGCTTGGCATTGTCGCGCTGGGCTACCTGCTCAAGGTGATGTTCCATTTCAAGATGGCCGCTTGGGAATGGCATCACCCCGTGCGTCTGGCCTTCTTCCCGACGATCTCGATCTCCATGATCCTGATGTCCATCGCTTTGCTGGGTGACGGGTATCGTGATATCGCCGAACCGCTCTGGATCGCGGGCACCACGTTGCAGGGTATCCTGTCGCTGTTGGTCATTTCCGACTGGATCGGCCACCGCCACTTCAAACCCGGCCATCTGAGCGCGGCATGGTTCATTCCGCCTGTAGGCAATATCCTTGTCCCCATCGCCGGGGTTCAACTGGGCTATATGGATATCTCCTGGCTGTTCTTCTCGGGCGGCATTCTGTTCTGGGTCGTCATGCTGGCGCTGGTGATGAACCGGCTGACCTTCCATGACCCGCTGCCCAGCCGTTTGCAGCCGACGCTGGTGATCCTGATCGCCCCGCCGGCCGTCGGGTTTATCTCATGGGTTCGGATGCACGGCGCCGCGGTGGAACTGGACGACATGGCGCGGGTCCTGATCAACGCGGCCTATGTCTTCGCGCTGATCGTGGCGACGCAGCTGCCGAAGATCCTGCGGCTGCCCTTCGCCCTGTCCTTCTGGGCGTTGTCGTTCCCGCTGGCCGCGCTGACCATTGCGACGTTCCTGTACTCGATGAAGACCGGGTCGCAGTTTCATCAGTATCTGGGCGGCGGACTGCTTGGCCTGCTGGTGGTCGTGATCGCCTTCCTGCTGGTCCGGACGGCCATCGCCATCGGGCGGCGCGAGATCTGCCAACCCGAATAATCGGAACGGCGTACGAGCGGAAAGGCGGCATTGACAGGTGCCGCCTTTTTCATGGCGTCCCACAGGCGGCCGGCACACCACGCCTCATCGCGCAAAAGCCGCAAATTTGTTTCCATTTTTTGTATATTTGCGGACCATTCCGCGAATTCCTCTCATATCTCGTAAATTGACAAGCCTGAGCCAAACTCTCGCCCGATTCGAGTGGCCTTATATAGGCATGCCAAGGCGAATGCGGATCGCGATGAATTCGCTCCCGCAAAACGTCGAAAGGGCAAGGTGAAATAGGCGAGCATCCTTCTGGAGGGATCACATGAAACTGTTCGAACGCATCAAGAATTTCCGCGACGATGAATCTGGCGCCGTGACCGTGGACTGGGTCGTCCTGACCGCTGCGATCGTTGGTCTTGGCGTTGCGGTGCTCAGCACCGTGCAGGGCGGCGTGACAAGCATGGCGGGCAAGATCCAGGCTTCGCTGACCGGCGCTGAAATCGTCGATCTCGGCACGCTCGGCTTCGAAGAATAACATGACACTGTGAAATGAACTTTCACTTGTGATGGGCCGCATCCAAAAGATGCGGCCTGTGTTTTCTACACGGCCTTAATATCAAACCGCGGGCACAAATAGCACCAATGCCTTTCACCAACAGCCCTCCGCCCGGCAAGCAAGTATCGGCGTTTCGCCGCAATCGGGCGCTACTATAAAAGGCCACACATCTTAAGCCGCGCGACTGGTATTTTAAAACACGACAACGGAAAGGATAAGCCATGCGTCTGATGTTCGGACTTGTCCTCGTCATTGGGCTCGGTCTGGCGGGCTTCGCTGTCTACATGGCGCAGACCTATATCGGCCAGTACGAAACCGAACTGGCGGCAGAGCGGGCCGCCCGTGCCAAACAAATCAAGGTCGAACCGGTGGTCGTGGCCAAGACGACATTGCGCTATGGCCAGCAGATTACCCTTGATGATCTGCGCCGAGTGCATTGGCCGACGGCATCGATGCCAGAGGGGACGTTCCAGACCGCCGAAGACCTGTTTCCGAAGGGTGGGCCGCAATTCCGAACCGTCTTGCGGGCGATGGAGGCCGGCGAGCCGCTGTTGAGGGTCAAGGTCACCGAACCCGGGGCCGATGCCGGCATCACCTCGCGGCTTGGCCGCGGCATGCGGGCCTTCGCGATCCGCGTCGACGTGACCTCCGGCGTTTCGGGATTCCTTCGCCCGGGCGACAAGGTGGATGTCTACTGGACGGGACATGCGCAAGGCCGGCAGGTGACCAAGTTGATCGATACCGGCATAAGGCTGATCGCCGTCGATCAGATCGCCGACGAGGACACGATGAAACCCAAGGTCGCGCGCACCATCACGGTCGAGGCGACACCGCAGCAGGTTGCGGCACTCGCGCAGGCACAATCCACCGGGCGCCTGTCCCTGTCGCTTGTCGGCGCCTATGATGACGTCGTGGCAGAGGCGGTGGAAGTAGACCAGAACATCCTTCTGGGCATCGAAGACGCCCCCGTGATCGCGCAGGAGCAGGCGCAGGTCTGCACCATCCGCACCCGCCGCGGGTCGGAAGTTGTCGACATGCCGATCCCCTGCACGAACTGACCTCTCGGCCGAACCAAATCCGCGACAGACCGCGCCCGACGCCCGGTGCGCGGTCTGTCACCTAGGCGCCCTGATGTTGCCTGATGCACACAGGCACAAGGCTCCCCCTTTGGCTGATCGTTGCAAGACTGCACAACTTCTAGCATCATTGCATGCAAACCGGGCGAAAGACCCGGCCCGAGGCGTGATCGGAAAGGCAGGATCACATGAGAGCGACACGCTTGCTTGCGGCAGGCCTTGTTGGCCTTTGCGCAGCTTTTGCGCAACCTTCTTCGCCCGAGGCACAAGCCCTTCGAACGATGGGGGCCACATCCTCGGGCAAACTGAACGTGCCCGTAAACCGTGCCGTGATCGTCGAGAGCGAAGAGATCTTCGCGGAACTGTCCATCTCCAACCCCGCGATCGCGGACATCTCGACCTTGTCGGACCGCAGCATCTATGTCCTCGGCAAGGCACCGGGCCGCACCACGCTGACGCTTTTGGGGGCCGAAGGGCAGCTTCTTGCCAATGTCGAAGTCCGCGTCACGCTGGATATAAGCGAACTCAAGGAACGGCTGCGCGAGATCCTGCCCGGCGAACCGGTCGAGGTGCGGGCCGCCAATGACGGGCTTGTTCTGTCCGGCACGGTGAGTTCCCCGCAGGTGATCGACCGGGCCATGGGGCTGGCAGAGCGATATGCGCCCAAGAAGGTCTCCAACATGATGTCCGTGGCCGGAAGCCAGCAGGTCATGCTGAATGTCCGGTTCGCCGAAATGAACCGCTCCGTCGCGAAGAGCCTTGGTGCGAATTTCGGGGTCAGCGGTCAGGTCGACGGGGGTGACACGACGTTTCAGGCGAATGCGCTGACCACGGCGGCAACAGGCGCCGGCATATTCCAGATCGGCGGGCAGGCCGGTGTCATGCAGTTCAACCTGCTGCTTGAGGCGATGGAGACGAAGGGGTTCATCCGGACGCTGGCGGAGCCGAACCTCACCGCGCTGTCCGGCCACAATGCCAGCTTCCTTGCCGGCGGCGACTATCCCATTCCGGTCCTAGGTCAGGACGGAAATGTCTCGGTCGAATTCAGGCCCTTCGGCGTTTCGCTGGACTTCATGCCCAATGTCGTTGGCGAGAACATCAACCTGCAGATGGAGGCCGAGGTCAGCAATATCGACCCGTCCGTCACCTTCAGCAGCGGCGGGCTGACGATCAGCGGGTTTTCCAGCCGCAAGACGGAAACGACGATCGAACTTCACGACGGCGAAAGCTTCGCCATCGCGGGTCTTCTGCAGGACGATTTCACAAGCCTTGCCACGCAGGTGCCGTGGATCGGCGATGTTCCCGTGCTGGGCGCGCTGTTCCGCAGCGCCGACTACCAGCGTGACCAGAGCGAACTGGTCATCATCGTGACCGCCCACCTTGTGACCCCGACCCGGGGCGAGGCTTTGGCCCTGCCCACCGACCGGCTGCGCCCCGCCAGCGAGCGGGATTTCTTCCTGTTCGGCAGGATGGGGACGCCGAATGCCCCGACCCAGGGGGCGGCTGGCGAAATTGCCCGGCAGGATTTCCGCGGCCCCTATGGCTATGTGATGGAGTAGGCCCCATGCGCACACGCCTGAAACTGCTTGCCTTGTGTACCGCCGTCGCCCTGTCCGGCTGCGAAGCGGAAGTCGGTGCCAGTCTCGACGAGGGGCATTTCGGGACGCCCACGCTGAACAACACGCTCACCATGTCCGGCGACCGCACACTGGCCATCGAGATGACGCGCCGCTTTGCCGCCGAGGTGCCCAGCATGATCACCTTCGCCTTTGACAGCGCAGCGCTTGACGACATGGCCCGTGCCGCGCTGGCGCAACAGGCCGCATGGTTGCAGCAATACCCCTATGCCCGGATACGCGTCTACGGCCATACCGACAAGGTCGGCACGCCCGCATACAACAAACGCCTCGGTCTGCGCCGGGCACAGGCGGCCGTCGACTTCCTCGTATCGCGGGGCATCGCGCGCAACCGGCTGGAGGCAGTCGTGTCCTACGGCGACACGCAACCGCTGATCGTCACCGAAGGGCGCGAACGGCGCAACCGCCGGACGGTTACCGAGGTTGCGGGCTTTGTCGCGCCCCACCGGATGATCCACGATGGGACCTACATGCATAGCGCCTACCGGAACCGCTATATCGGTCGGGTCCAGAAACAAGGCGACGAATAACTCGACGCGACCGGTGCCGTACCGGTCACAAAGGGGCATTGCCAATTTTCAAACAATTCCGCGCGATGGGCCCTAATGTCGCCCATTTTGCGCGCCATGTTTCTTCACTGACCAAAGCCGTGCGCAGGTGGGCGAGTCGCCTGCGTTCAGACAAACCCCGGCGCGCGCGACCGGGGCGTCTGTGCCCAAGGCAGGAATGGAAAAGATGACAAGGACGGCCGCGTTGCATCCCGATCCCGCACCGATCGCCGCCTGTACCGTGTCGCGCGATATCCGCAACTTCGACCTCCTTGTCGAGGATATGGGGGCGGAGCTTGGTGAAAACTGGGGGGACCTCGGCCTTCAGGACATCATCGACTTTTTCGATCACCCCGAAGCGGCTGGGCTCGAATTCATCGCGATTGCCGTCGATGGCGAGGATGAAGAGAACATTGGCTTTCTGGGCCGCGTCGTCAGGACGGCGAAGTCCAACGGCGTCAAGGTCATCGTGGTGGTCAAGGATGTCAGCCCCATCGCCCTGCACCAGCTGATGCGGGAAGGGGCCGACGATTTCGTCCCTTATCCCCTGCCCGAAGGGGCCCTGCACGACGCCATCGACCGCGCAAGGCGCGCCGACCCGCCGCCGCCCGCCGCCGCAGAAGCCGCACACAGACGGGCCACCGCTTCGAAACCGGACCGCGACGGCGTGGTCCTGCCGGTCCACGGTCTTGCCGGGGGTGTCGGCGCCTCGACCTTCGCGGTGAACCTGGCCTGGGAACTGACCCTGGCGGCGAAAGACCGCGACAAGCGTGTCTGCCTGATCGATCTGGATCTGCAATTCGGTTCCGTCGCGACCTATCTGGACCTTCCCCGCAAAGAGGCCGTCTTCGAACTGCTGTCCGATATCTCGGCAATGGACAGCGATAGCTTCATGCAGGCGCTGCAAACCTACGGCAACGACCTGCATGTTCTCACCGCGCCGGCCGACATCCTGCCGCTGGACCTGATCTCGTCGGACGACGTCAGGACGCTGATCGACATGGCCCGGGGGCAGTTCGACTTCGTGATCGTGGACATGCCCACAACGCTGGTTCAGTGGAGCGAAGCCGTTCTGACCAAGGCCAGCCTCTACTTCGCCTTGCTGGAACTCGACATGCGCTCGGCCCAGAACACGGTCCGGCTCATCCGAGCGCTCCGGGCGGAGGAACTGCCTTTCGAACGGCTGCGCTTTGCCATGAACCGGGCACCGAAACGTTCCGAGCTTTCGGCCAGAAGCCGGGTGAAGCGCATGGCCGAAAGCCTGGATATCGCTATCGACATTCTTCTGCCGGACAGCGGCAAGATGGTCGCCCAATCGGGCGATGAGGGCGTGCCCCTGGCAAACAGCGCCGGAAAATCGCCCTTGCGCCGTGAAATACAAAAGCTCGCAGTCTCATTGTTCGAATTGACCGCACAGGCCGCCCACGCAGAGAGTTGAGGGGAAAGCAGACCCGATGTTTTCAAGGTACAGAAAGACCGACATGCAGGCGGCGGAGCCCGCAGCCAGACAGAAGGATACGTCGGGGCCGACGCTCTCCCCTACGACAGCGCCGCTTCCCGCCACCGCGCCTGCCGACGCCGCCCCCGTGTCCGACAAGGAACGCAAGCGCCGCGAACGTCTGGGCGAACTCAAGATCGAACTGCACAAACGTCTTCTGGAAGACCTCAATCTCGCCGCGCTGGAACATGCCGACGAACAGGATCTGCGCACCGAAATCAATGCCATTTCGGGCGAAGGGCTGGACGAACTCGGCGTCGTCCTCAACCGGGAAGACCGCGCCCAGTTGAACCAGGAACTCTTCGACGAGGTCGTGGGCCTTGGACCGTTGGAGCCGCTGCTGAAGGACGACACGGTCAACGACATCCTCGTCAACGGGCCCAAGCAGATCTTCGTCGAACGGGGCGGCAAGCTGCAACTGACCGACATCACGTTCCAGAACGAAAAGCACCTGCTAAGGATCATCGACAAGATCGTCTCGGCGGTGGGCCGCCGCGTCGATGAATCGAACCCCTATGTCGATGCCCGGCTTGCGGACGGGTCCCGCTTCAACGCGATGGTGCCACCGATTGCCGTCGATGGCAGCCTGGTCTCGATCCGCAAGTTCAAGAAGGACAAGCTGGGGATCGGCGATCTGGTCCGTTTCGGCGCCTTCACCGAGGAGATGGCCGCCTATCTTCAGGCCGCGGTGGCGTGTCGGTTGAACATCATCGTCTCGGGCGGCACGGGCTCGGGCAAGACGACGACGCTGAACGCCCTGTCTTCGTTCATTGACGATGCCGAACGCATCCTGACCATCGAGGATACCGCCGAACTGCAACTGCAGCAGACCCATGTGGGACGCATGGAAAGCCGCCCTCCCAATGTCGAGGGCAAAGGCGCGGTCAGCCAGCGCGATTGCCTGAAGAACGCGCTCAGGATGCGGCCCGACCGGATCATCGTCGGCGAAACTCGGGGCGAGGAAGTCATCGACATGCTGCAGGCGATGAACACCGGCCATGACGGATCGATGACCACGATCCACGCCAACAACGCGCGCGACGCGGTCAGCCGCCTTGAGAACATGATCGCGATGGCCGGGATCGAGATGCCGTTGAAGGCCGTGCGCAGCCAGGTCGCCTCCGCCGTCAACCTGATCGTGCAGGCCAGCCGCCTGCAGGACGGCTCTCGCCGGATGGTGTCGATCACCGAGGTGACGGGCATGGAGGGCGAGGTGATCTCGATGCAGGAAATCTTCCGCTACGAACGCCTTGGGCTGGAGGCAGACGGCAAGATCATCGGCCGCTTCACCGCCACGGGCGTGCGCAGCCACTATTCCGACCGGTTCCGCCAGTGGGGAGACGACCTGCCCGCAAGCCTGTTCGAGCCGAATATGGGAGGTTGAGCCCATGCAGGTCGGCGGCGAACTCATCATCTACGCGCTGATCTTCGTCGCGGTTCTGGCGCTGGTCGAAGGGCTGTATCTGACGGTTTTCGGCAAGTCGATCCGCCTGAACGCCAAGGTCAACCGCCGGCTGGAACTTCTGGAAAAGGGCAACGGCCGAGAGCAGGTGCTAGAACAGCTTCGCAAGGAGATGACCCAGCACATGCAGGCCGGGGGAATCCCGCTTTACGCGATGCTGGCCGACAAGGCGCAAAAGGCCAATATCGCGTTTTCCCCCCGCCAGTTGATCGCCATCATGGTCCTTCTGGCCGGGGTCGCCTTTCTGGCGCTCACCGTCGGGACCGCGGCGCCCTTGCCTGTCCGCGCGCTTGTGTCCGTCGCCATGGGCGTGGGCGGGGTCTATGTCTGGGTCCAGAACAAGGCCACGAAACGGCTGCAGATCATCGAGGAACAGCTTCCCGACGCGGTGGAACTGATGGTGCGTTCCCTGCGGGTGGGCCATCCGTTCATCTCCGCCATCAACATCGTGGCCAAGGAAGTCCCCGATCCGCTGGGCACCGAATTCGGCGTCATTGCGGACGAGGCCGCCTATGGCAGGGATGTGTCCGAGGCGCTGAAAGACCTCGCCGAACGGGTCGACATGCAGGACATGCGGTTTCTCGCCGTGGCGGTCAGCATCCAGCAGCAGTCGGGCGGCAATCTGGCCGAGGTTCTGGCCGGGCTGGCCAAGGTGATCCGCGCGCGGTTCAAGCTGTTTCGCCGGGTCAAGGCCATCACGGCCGAGGCGAAATGGTCCGGCATGTTCCTGTCGGGCTTTCCGGTCGCGGCAATCGTCGGCCTCGTGACGCTGAAGCCCGACTTCTACGACAACGTAAAGGACACGCCGTTCTTCATTCCCGCCGCCATCGGGGTCGGCGTGTTCCTCGTGGCGAATGTGATCTTCATGAAAATCATGGTCAACGTGAAGGTCTGAGGAAACGCAAGCGATGCAAATGCTCGATACGCTGACCGTCCTTCTCACAGACCGGCTTGGCCCGTTGGCGCCGGTTTATGCCATCGGGGTTATCGGTGTGGCGATGATCGCCCTGACACTGCCGGCCCTGTTGCGCAGGCGACCCGACCCGCTGGACAAGCTGCGCCAGCAGACACGCGAGATGAAGGCCGCGACGGTCCGCGAGCCCTCGACGGCCCTGCGGCAAAGCTCTCAGGCCGACAAGCTTGACCGCTTCGCAGACTTCCTCGAACCGCAGGATGATGCGGAGTTCTCGGCGGTCCGGATGAAGCTCATGCAGGCGGGCTATCGCTCCAAATCCTCGGTCAGGGTCTATTACTTCGCCCAGTTGACGCTTGGCATCGGGCTGCTGCTGGTGGGGCTGATCTTCGCCGTCGTGAAACACTCAACGACCGGGGCCAGCACGACCAACATGATCCTGACGGTCCTGATTCCCGGTGCTGCGGGCTACTACCTGCCGAAATACTGGGTGAGCCGCCGGGTGCAGGAGCGGCAGGAATCGATCACCAACGGTTTTCCCGACAGTCTCGACATGATGCTGGTCTGCGTTGAGGCCGGGCAATCGCTGGACCAGTCGATCATCCGGGTGGCAAAGGAAATGCGCGCAGGCTTCCCCCATCTGGCCGACGAGTACGAGATCGTCGCGCACGAGATCAAGGCCGGCAAGGACAAGGTGCAGGTGCTAAAGGACATGGCCGACCGCTGCGGGGTGACCGACGTGTCCTCCTTCGTGACGGTTCTGGTTCAATCCCAGACCTTCGGCACCTCGATTGCCGAAGCGCTGCGGGTCTATGCGGCCGAGATGCGGGACAAGCGGGTTATGCGGGCCGAGGAAAAGGCGAACAAGTTGCCAACCAAGCTGACTTTGGGCACGATGATGTTCACGGTACCACCGCTGCTCATCGCGCTTATCGGCCCCTCGATCCACAGCATCTATGAAACGCTTTCGGGTTCGTCTTTCTGACATTGCCTTTCGCGGCCTGGCGCTGGCCGCGGTAATCGCACTATCTGCCTGCCAGTTGGCGGGGCCAACAGCCTCATCCGGCGCGGACCAGCCACACACCGCGGCGAATGCGATGGTCGAAGGCCATCGCCTGATGGCCGCGGGCGACTATGGCCTTGCGCTGAAGTCTTTCTACCGCGCTGGCGCCGAACAGGGCCTGACCGCCGAGGTCCTGTCCGCCATCGGATCGGCCAATCTGCGCCTTGGCCGTCTGGGTCAGGCCGAACGCCAGTTGCGACAGGCCGTGGACAAGGACAACCGCTTCGTACCCGCCTGGAACAATCTGGGCGTCGTGCTGATCGAGAGAGGCAAGCCGGGCGAGGCGAGGCGCGTCTTTGAAACCGCCTTCGCGCTCGACAGTGGCCAATCGGACGACATCCGGCACAATCTTCGACTGGCTATCGCAAAAACCGAAATTCCGTCGTACGATACACGCAATAATAATGATTACGAACTGGTGAGGCAGGGCAGCGCAACGTACCGGCTGGTCGCCTCCCACTGAGGGCAGAGCAGCAAGGGACGCAGGAAAATGCGCCGATCTATCCTACTTTCGATGTGCGCCGGCGGGGCGCTCATGCTGACGGCCTGTGCCGAGACCACCCCGGTGGAGGTCGAACGGGCCGTGCAGGATGTGCTGGCCGCTGACCAGGGCACCATGAACGACATCATGATGACCGTGGCCGACCCCAACGAGGCCGCGACCTATTTCCGACGGACCCTGAAAGAAAACCCCGGCAATATCGACGCGCAGCGCGGACTTGCGCGGTCGCTGATCCGGGCGAAACGCAATACCGAGGGTGCAGCGATCTGGGCCAAGGTCGCCGCGCACCGGGCCGCCACTGCCGAGGACAAGGTCGACCATGCCGATGCCCTGATCCGCACGGGCGACTGGGCCAGGGCGGAAACGGTGCTGAAAGGCGTCCCGCCGACGCATGAGACCTACAAACGCTACCGGCTGGAGGCGATGATCGCCGACAGCAATGGCCAGTGGGACAAGGCCGACAGTTACTATGAAACCGCGGCGGGGCTGACGACGACACCAGCGAAAGTCCTGAACAACTGGGGTTATTCCAAGCTGACCCGCGGCGATTATCCCGGTGCGGAGCGCCTGTTCGTCGAGGCGCTGACCTATGACCCCGCGCTCTTCACGGCGAAGAACAACCTCGTTCTGGCCCGCGGCGCGCAACGCAACTATGCCCTGCCGGTGATCGAGGCAAACCGGGGTGAGCGCGCCCAGCTTTATCACACGCTGGCACTGACGGCGATCAAGCAGGGCGATGTGGCACTGGGCAAGGGGCTCTTGCAGGACGCGATCGAAACCAGCCCGCAGCATTTCGAGGAAGCAGTCCGGGCGCTGGAAGCGCTCGAAAGCCGCGGCTAGGGCGGCGGCGGTGGCGTTGTCCGCAAATGACGCGCTGTGGTTCCTGCCCTTCGTGCTGCCCATCGCGATCTGGGTGGCGTGGAGCGACATGAAGTACATGAAGATCCCCAACAGCGCCGTGGTCGCGCTGGTTGTCGTCTACGCGGCCGTAGGCCTGATCGCGCTGCCCATCGATGTCTGGGCGTGGCGCTGGCTGCATCTGGTGCTTGTGCTTGGCATCGGCTTCGTGGCCAGCACCATTGGCTTGATCGGGGCGGGCGATGCGAAATTCGCCGCAGCGATGGCGCCCTTCCTGGCTGCCGACGAATCTGGGCGGTTCCTGATGCTGTTCGCCGTGGTACTGGTCGCAGCCTTCATCACCCATCGCGGCATCCGACGTCTGGCCCCGGTGCGTCGCGCCCTGCCCGACTGGGCGTCGTGGACAGACCGGGATTTCCCGATGGGCCTGGCGCTGGCGGGCGCGTTGATCTTCTATCTCGTGCTTAGGGCAAGCGACGGCGTGATGGCCATCAGGATGTAGTCGTCCGTCCGGTCGGCCTCGCTCAGCACGATCCCGGCGTCTTCCAGTTCGGTCAGGATCAGCGCCCTGACGTCCGGGCGCGCGGCACATTGCGGGACCAGAACGAACTCCGCCCCCTCGAGCCCCGGCAAGCCCCCGTAATACCACGGCGCACCGCCGGGCAACGGTACGCCGCCGCCGTAAAGCCAATAGCCGTTCAGCAGATCGGCCACGAAGATCCGCCGCGCCCCGAAACCGGCCTCCGTCAACTCTTCCCCGATGCCCCGGAACCAGCCGACCAGGCCGCTCAACAACCGGCACTGCTCCAACGGCTCGCCGTTCAGGTATGTGGGTTCGGGTCGTGCGCCAGCGTTGTCTTGGCTTTCCGTTGCAGCGAAGGGGCGGCTGACCCGGGTCTGGACATGCAGAACGCGGCCCCCCGGCTCCCACAGCCCCTGATCGCCCGGCAGCATTTCGACCATCCCCTCCCGGTCGGTCGAGAAATTCCTGAGCGGGCTTTCCGCCATCGCCATGAAGCCGGGCGCGGACAGCGCAAGCGCGATCCACCCCGCCACGGCAAGGGCTTGCGCCGGGCCTGATCGTTCATCCCGCCCCTGCGTTACACTTGCCCCCAACGCAAGCGCGGCAAGGAAGAACAACCAGACAGGTTCGTTTCCGTGGTTCTGGAACGTCACATAGGCCAGCCCCGGAGCGGCGACCAAGAGCAGAAGACCGGCCTGCATCGCCCCGACACGGCGAAGGCAGATGACAACGACCAGAAGAAGCGCGGTGCCAACCCGACCGGTCGTGCCGCCCAGAATCACCGCCAGGCTCTCCCCCGGAAAGGCCCGCACCTCTGACCGCGCCACGGTCAGAAGATCGCCCAGATAGGCCGGCCAGATCCCGATGCCCGCCATGGCGGTCACGGCCAGCACCACGGCGATCCCCGACCCGGCGGCAAGCGCAGCCCCGCGCCGGTCGCGCCGGATCCAGAGCGACAGCAGAACCGCCGGCAGGAACGCCACGAAATATGTCATCTTGATCAGGGCCAGCGCAGCAAGGCCAAGCCCAAGGATCATGCCATCGACCATCGGCGACCAGCCCCTGCCCCGGTGCGGCACCACCGCAACCAGCAACACGGTAAAGCCGATGGCCCAACCCCAGCGGTTATAGCTCATCGACAGGGAGATCCCGGGCGCGGCATGGGCGGGCACCAGTGCGACGCACATGATCATCATCCCGGCCCCGAACAGATATGCGGCGGCCTGCGACAGACGGCTGAACCCTGCCCACATTGCCGCGGGCAACAGCAGAGCCCCGACAAGCCCCTGCCCCAGCACGAACGCCTCGGCCAAGGTGAACCCCTGCCGCACGAACAGGGTGATCGGCGCATAGGCCAGCACGCCGAGCGGCGTCATGAAGTCAAGATGCGGCCATTCTCCGGCGGCTTCACGCTCGACGATCTGCGCCATGTGCAGCAGGTCGGCCTCGTGCCATGTCGGGTAAAGCGCGCCCTTGAGCAGCCCAAGACCCGTCGCGACCGCAAGGATCGCGGCCATCAGCAAGGCGAGCGTAAAGGGATTGGGCCGTGACATGTCCTGCCCCGCTAGGGTCCTGTCCTCTCTGCCGGGCAAGTCCTGAAGGAACGGTTTCGAAAGACGCAATTGTCGCCATCTTGCGCCGGGGCGCCCAAGATTTGCCGGAAACGGACGGCAACTTTTCGACACGCCGCAATCGACGAGGTCGCCCATGAACATGCAAACCTCCTCCGTCATCGCCCCGCCAGCGCCGCGCAGCCTTGCCGACATGCGCCTGCCCGAGGTGATGATGCGCGACATCCTTCTGAAGACGGTGTTCCGCCAGAATCTCGACATGGTCACGGAAATCGCCCGGACGATCTGCCTGCCGGTCACGGTCACGCAGGAACTGGTCGATCTGGCCCGGGGTCAAAAGCTGCTGGAGGCGACAGGGACGCTGCATGCCGGGTCCGGCGGCGAGATGGGGTATCAACTGACCGAGGCGGGCAAGGCCCGCGCGCAGGATGCGCTGGCACAGTCGGAGTATTACGGCGCGATGCCCGTGCCGATGGATGTCTATGCCGAACAGGTGCAACGCCAGTCGATCCGCAACATCCAGATCACCCGCGCCCAGTTGACCGCCGCGATGGGCCATCTGATCCTGCCCGACAACCTGCTGGGCCACCTTGGCCCCGCGGTCGGCGCGGGACGCTCGATCCTGATGTACGGCCCGCCCGGCAACGGGAAATCGTCCATCTCCAACGGGATACGCGACGCGCTGGGGGATCGGATCTATATCCCCCGCGCCGTGGAATATGCCGGACAGGTGATCACCGTCTACGACCCCATCGTGCATTCCGCGGCCGAGGAACTGGTGGACGGCCCGACATCGCTGCGCCGCACCTCCAGCCGGTTCGACACGCGTTATGTGCTGTGCGACCGGCCGACCGTGGTCACGGGGGGGGAGTTGTCGCTGTCGATGCTCGACCTCGTCTACAACCCCACGGCCCGCACCTATCAGGCGCCCTTGCAGCTGAAATCCACCGGCGGCGTCTTCATCGTCGATGACCTTGGCCGACAGGCGGAACCGCCGCAGGCGCTGATCAACCGCTGGATCGTGCCGCTGGAGGAAAGCCGCGATATCCTTGCCCTGCAATCGGGCGAGAAGTTCGAGGTCCCCTTCGACACGCTGGTGATCTTCTCCACCAACTTTCACCCCAACGAGATCTTCGACCGCGCCGCGCTGCGCCGGATCTTCTTCAAGATCAAGGTCGACGGCCCGTGCCAGGCGGATTTCCTGAAAATTTTCAATCTTGTCGCTGAAAAGAAGCAAATGCCCGTCGACCAGGCGACGCTGAGCTACCTTCTGGATGAGAAATACCCGCTGATCGACAACGACTATGCCAACTACCAACCGGGGTTCCTGATCGACCAGATGATCTCCATCTGCGATTTCGAAGGCATTCCCTACCAGATGACCCCCGATCTGATCGACCGCGCGTGGGACAACATGTTCGTGCGTGACGAGGCGATTATTCACTGACGCGGCACCGCGACCGACAAGACATAGGTCAAGGATTCCGGGGCCCTGACCCCGCCTACCGTTTGCGTCGCACGCGCGGCTGCACGCGCCCGTGACCTCTCGAAACGCTACCATTCCGCTAAAGTTCGCCGCGTTATATCCGCAGGGTCCGGTGATCCACTACGCCTTGTTAAGACCTGAAGGGCTACTGGTCTTCGATGAATGACGTTCAGGCGGAGCCCGACATGCATCCTGCAGCCAAACTCGCCCTCGCAATCCTTTCTCTTGCCGCGACCACCACCGGCCTTGCCGCGGGTGGCATCGACCGAACGACCGTGCGTTTCGCCCAGGTGGCGGTGCTGGAAGGGCCTTCGGCTCAGCTTGGCACCGGCCTGCGTCAGGGTATTCTCGCCGCCTTCGAAGAGGCGAACCGGGCCGGCGGCATTCACGGTCGGACGATCCAGCTTGATAGCTTCGACGACGGGTATGAGCCCGAAGAATCGATTCGCGCCGTTGCCGGCGTGATCGAGGGGGATGAGCATATCGCCCTGATCGGGCAGGTCGGCACCGCCCAGTTGCAGGCCACGCAAACGATGGCCAGCCATGCCGGGCTGCCCGTGATCGGGCCGATGACCGGCGCCGATTTCGCACGCGCCCCGTGGGTCACCAATGTGATCAACATCCGCAGCACCTACGGCGCCGAGGTCGAAGCCGCGATCGCGCATCTGGCGGATGTGCGCGGCCTTGAACGGGTCGCGATCCTGTATCAGGACGACGCGTTCGGCGAAACCGGGCGCGATGCGGTCCGGGCCTCCTTGCGCAAGCGCGGCCTGTCCCTCGTCGCCGAGGAGACCTACACCCGCAACACCGCCGCCGTGAAGGTTGCGGTTCTCAAGCTGCGCAAGGCCGAACCGGAGGCCGTCTTCTTCATCGGCACCCACATGGCTGTGGCCACCTTCATCGACGTTGCGCAGTATCACGACTTCACGCCGGACTATGCCAGCATCTCCCTCGTCGGCTCCAAGGCTCTGGCGGAAGAGCTGGGTGCCGATGGCGCGGGCGTCATCATCAGCCAGGTCGTGCCCTTCCCGTGGGATGACAGCCTGCCGGTCGTGGCCGAGTTCATCGCAGCCCTTTCCGAACTGGACGCCGAGGCCGAACCAGGCTTCGCGTCGCTGGAGGGCTATCTTTCGGGGCGCGTTGCGATCCGCGCCCTGCAAAACGCCGGACCTTGGCTGACCCGCGAAGGGTTTGCAAAGGCCCTTTCCGGTCTGGGCGAGTTCGACCTTGGCGGGCTTCGGCTCGCCTATGGCCCAGGCGACAATCAGGGTCTGGATCAGGTGTACCTGAGCCGGATCGGCCCGGACGGCCGTTTCGAACCAGTCGAACGGCCCGTACCCGAGGCAGACAGCTAACACCGCAGGGCGACCGCGACCCGGCCGGCCCGCACCCGATCTCCTTCAGCGCAGCGCGGAGGGTCCCATGCGCAGGTTTCTTTCAAATGTACTCGGTAGTCTCGCCCTGAAAATCTCGGGCACGTTGCTTGCCATGGGCGCCATGACTGCCGTCGCCGTTTTCATCGGCCTGAACGTCTTCCATTCCCTCTCGGGACCACTGAACAACCTGCTGGGCAAGCAGTTGCCCGGCATTCAGGACAGCCAGACGGTCATCGGTTTCACCGGCGACATCCAGACAGCCGTCGCCGACATGTTGCTGGCGAAAGACCCCGGCGAATTGCAGATGGCCGCCGAGGATCTGGAGATCCAGATGTTCTCTCTGGCGGATGCGATGGAAAACCTGCCCGCCGAAACCGTGGCCGAGATCGAGGAACTGCTAACCGGCCTCGAATCCGCGGCAGAAGAGATGGAAGGCGCACTTGGCGCCAACTTCTCACGCCGGGACATGCTGCTTGACGAACTGGCGGCGTTCACCACACTGGCCGAAGAGACGCGGGCCCTGCTGCAACAGCTGTCCGACGATGCGGTCTATGACATGAACCTCGCCGGGGACCAGACCATCGATGTCGTGTCCCAGACCCTTGAGGCGATGCTGGAATACGATTTCGCCGCGACTTCGCTGATCCTGCAGGCGCGGGGCGAGATCAACCTGCTGACCGGCATCGCCCTTGCGCTTGCCACGACCGATGAAAAGGCCTTTGCCACCGTCCTGCGCGACACGGCGACCTCTTCACTGAAGAAACTGGACGGCCTGCTCGCCACGCTTGAAGAATCCAACGCGGTCGCCGAGCAGTTGCCAACGCTGAAGGAAGCCCGCGACGCGTTTGCCCAGACAGCGCGCCAGGGGTTCCGCGCGCGGGACGGCTTCCGCAAGGAAATCATGGCCCTTCGCGACCGCAGCCATATCGCCCTCAGCATCGCGATCGACGATCTGACCTACAACCTGATGGTCAGCGCCGAGGATGCCTCGATCTTCAACCGCGATGCCATTCACCGCCTTCTCGAGAACGAGGTGCAGCAGCTTCGGGATTCCGACGAGGTCGCGCTTGCCGTCGAAAGCCTGGTCGCGGTGTCCTATCTCGGCGCCACGGCCCGCGACTTCGACGCGGCCGAAGAGGCCCAGGCCCGTCTGGATGCGGCAGCGGCGCAAATCGTCGACCTCAAGGAAAACGCGTTCCTCAACGATGACATCATCGAAAAGCTCGACCGACTTTTGGCGATTGCCGACCCCAAAACCGGTGTCGTCGGGATCCGGCTGGCCATGCTGGACGCCCAGATGAGCGCCGAGGCCACGTCGCGGGCCGCGGGCGCATGGTTGCGCCGGATCGCCCCGACCGCCGTGATGCATGCTGACAGCATGGTCGAACAGGCCGCATCGGCGGGCGACGCCATCCTTGCCCAGGCCGCCACGGCAGAGCGTCGGATGAACATGATCGGAACCGCCAGTCTTGTGCTGTTCCTCGTGGCACCGGTCTTTACATGGTTCCTGATCATCTGGCCGATTTCGCGCTTGACCCGCGTTACCCACCGGCTTGCCCATGGCGATCTGGCAGAGGTGAAAGGCTTTCGCCTGATGGGTGGGGAAATCGCCCGCATGGCCGAGGCGCTGGTGATCTTCCGCAATGGCCTGATCGAGCGCGCGAAGATGGAAAAAGAGCGCCAGACCGCGGAAATCGAACGTCAGGAACGCGCGGCCGAACAGCATCTCGTCGTCTCGAATCTTGCCGATGCGCTGCGCGCGCTGTCGTCTGGCAACCTCACACGCTCGCTCGACGATCCGTTCCCGGAAGCCTATGAAGAACTTCGCCGGGATTTCAACGCCACCATCGACACCTTGAACGACCTGATGGGCACGGTGGTCGAGAACGCGACCGAGATTCACACCCGCGCCGAGGAAATCAATTCGGCCTCCGACGACCTGTCGCAGCGGACCGAGAACCAGGCCGCAACGCTGGAAGAAACCGCCGCCGCACTGGATGAGTTGACCAGCAGCGTCCGCTCCGCCGCGGAAGGCGCGGCCGAGGTCGAGAAGGTGGTCAAGGATGCCCGCACCGATGCGGAGCAAAGCGGCCGTGTCGTTACCGAAGCCATCGGGGCGATGTCGGAAATCAAGAAGTCGTCGGACGAGATCACCCAGATCATCGGCGTGATCGACGACATCGCCTTCCAGACCAACCTGCTGGCCCTGAACGCCGGCGTCGAGGCCGCCCGCGCGGGCGAGGCCGGGCGCGGGTTTGCCGTCGTCGCCTCGGAAGTGCGGGCGCTGGCCCAGCGCTCCTCGGACGCGGCCAAGGAAATCAAGCAACTGATCTCTGCCAGTTCCGACCATGTCGATTCCGGCGTATCGCTGGTCAACCGGACCGGCGAGGCGCTGACCGATATCGTTGAACGGGTCGCCAATATCGCGGAACTGATCTCCGACATTGCCTCGGGCGCTCAGGAACAATCGGTGGGCATCGGCGAAATCAATGTCGGCGTTACCCAGCTTGACAAGGTGACCCAGCAGAACGCCGCCATGGTGGAACAGGCGACGGCCGCGTCCACAACGCTGAAACAGGAAGCCGACACCCTGCAAGGCATCGTGGCCCGTTTCCAACTGAAAGGGAAAGCGCCAAGCGCGGGCCTGATCGACACAGGGGCGATGGAGTTCATGCCGAGCGCGAGCCCCGCGCCAGTCGAGCACGCCACGTTCGAGACCCGGCAGGTCGCGAATGCAAGCGCGTGGCAGGATTTCTGACCCCAGAGACCCAAGACAGGGGCGGGCTGACCCGCGGAATGCGAGATCAACGCCCGCCCATCGAAACCACCGACCGGCGCTTCACCCGATCTGAAACGCCGGGTCGTGCAAGACCGGCGGCGGAATTCGCCCCGATCCCACACGCCATCGCAATGCCACAGTGAGGCCCTTCTGACGTCTGAACAATCGGCTTTGTAACCGCAGTTGCACTCACATCCGGAAACACGAAGAGAGGTTCCCAACATGCTCCGCAAAGTCCTGACGCCCGTCATCCTGGCCATTGCCGCCGTCCCGGCCGCAGCCGCGCCGGTTCTCGGCACCAAGGAAGAAGGCCGCGCCCTGGCCAAGGCGCTGGTCGAGATCATCGACCGCGACGGCATCGAGGCCGCCACGCAGGCCGTCTATGACCCCGATCTGCCGTTCGTGCACTCCCGCCAGGGCGTCAACCTGTTCACCGGGTCGACCGTCATCGCCGACAATCGCGAACCCGAAATGGTCGCCGCGGATTATTCCCAAACCCCCGACCTGACCGGCGAGCTGGTCTGGCCGCGTGTCTGGGCCGCCGCCGATATCGAGGATGACGCGGTGCTGAAGTGGTACCACTACGACACGCAGGAAGTGTACGACTTCCATTGCTTCAGTATGCATGCAAACCGCGACCAGGGCCTGGTCATGGTGTGTCGCTGATCTGCGCCACATGAAGCTGCGCGCCCCAACAGACTGGATCGCCCGGCCCCTGGCGCAGGGCACGTCCATGACACACGGCCTGAACCAAGCCATCGCGGCAACGGTTCTGGGCGTGTTCCTGTTGGGGATCGCTGCGTGGACATCGATCAATGAGTTGAGCGGTCAGGTCGACCGCTGGGGCGCGATCGAGGCGGTCGACGCGGCCCGGCAGGATCTGTCCCGCACCATCCGCCAGTATCGCCAGTCGCCCGACCCCGAAGGCCAGCAACGTGCGATTGCGGCCTTCGACGTTCTCTCCGCCAAGATCGAGGCATTGCGCTTTGCCGATCCCGGGAATGGCTTTGCCGACGACTCCGGCATCATCGCCGCCGATACCCTGACGGCCTTCATCGTTGCCGCAAGCCAGGCCGACACCGCGACCCGGGCGATGACGAACCTCGACGAAGCCCTCAACCAGGTCGCCGCGCTGGTCGGGCACGAGGCCGAACTTGCCCGGCTGGACCTTGCGGCCTCGACCACGGCGTCGAAAGAACTGGAAGACGAGCAGCGCATCATCACAGAGCGGCTGCATGTCCTGTTCGGCGCGATGGTGACCGCCGAACATATTCGCCGCCACATCGCAAGCTTTGACCGGTTCAAGGGCACCGAGACCGGGCTGGAGGTGCCGCTGAAGGGCATCGAGGCGAAGCTCGAACAGCTTCCCCCGCCCTGTACCCCGGAACAGGAGGGCGAAACCGCGAATATCTGCAAACCGTCGACGGCCCGGCTTCGCGCCAGCCTCGCGGTGCTGTCCGAGGCCGGCCCCGACACGATCAACACGCTGACCCAGAACGCCTATTGGGCGTCCGAGGCCTATTCCCGCGCCGCCGAAACCCGCTACAGGGAACTGACCCGGCAATTGCAGGAAACCGTCGACAAGAGCGAGGACGAGCGCAACCGCATTCGCAGCCTGCGGACGGGCGATATCGCCATCAGCCGCGTCAACTTGGCCCTCAGCGAAGCCCGCGCGATGGCGGCGACACTGGCCACGACACCGCTGGACGACCTTGAGACCCTGAACGGCCAGGTCCGCGCACGGATCGTGCAGACCCGGTTGCGCCTGCCCCATGTGATGACCCTTCGCAACCAGTCGGAGGAAGAAATCAACCGCCTGCGCAGGCTGGTCGCCGAGGCGGAAGAAACCTGGTCGAACGCCCATGCCGCGACCTTTGCCCGCCGGTCGGCCGAACAGGAATACGACGCGCTGCTGAACCGGCTTGGCACCTCGATCACCGCCACGACGGAAGAGGTGCGCCTGTCGGCCAGCCACTGGATCAGCGTCTTTGCCAAAAGCACCTTTGCCGTGCTGCTGCTGGTCGCGGTCGCGGTGATTGCGGCGGCATTTGCCGCGAACCGCCATGTCGCGCGCCCGCTGGCCACGGTGACGTCTGCGATCCTTGACCTTGCACAGGGCGCGACCGAACGGCGCCTTGTCCTGAAAGGCGGTGGGGCGGGCTTCCGGCGCCTTGCCGAGGCCATCGAACGCCTGCGCAATGCCAATATCGAACGCCGCGAGCTTCTGTTGCGCAACGCCGACCAGAAGGCCCAGATCGAGTGTCAGATGAAGACGCTGGAAAAGACCAACCGGGAGATCGAGCATCAGGCCCGCCACGATGCATTGACCGGCCTGCCCAACCGCCGCTTTGCCGAAGACTTCCTGTCCGAGATCGACGAGACATCCGGCCGGAACGGCGAGGATTTCGCCCTGCTTCATGTGGACGTGGACCGGTTCAAGGAAATCAACGACACCATCGGGCATGACGCCGGCGATTTCATCCTTCAGCATGTCTCGGACGTGCTGAGAATGCGAACAGGATCCGGCGAGCACACGTTCCGGATCGGCGGTGACGAGTTCCTGATTGCCATTCTCGGCGGCCCGGACAAGGCGGATGTCGAGGCCGTCGCCAGCAGCATCGTCGAGGATCTTGCCAACCCCGTGAGTTATGAGGGCCATTCCTGCCGGATCGGCGCCAGCATCGGCATCGCCTTCGGCCAGGGGGCGGGGTTCGATGCGCGCAAGACGCTGGTGAACTCCGACATGGCGCTTTACCGGGCGAAGAAGGCAGGGCGGAACCAATACGCCTTCTTCAACGACGATCTGCAGCACCAGATGGTCCGCAGCCGCAAGATGTCGGACGAGATCCTGCTTGGGATCGAGCGGCGCGAATTCGTGCCGTTCTATCAGCCCCAGTTCTACTGCGGCTCGCTGGCGCTAAGGGGGGTGGAGATGCTGTGCCGCTGGCAGCATCCCGAACACGGCCTTCTGTCACCGGGCGAATTCCTGCCCTATGCGGACGAACTGAAGGTCACCGGACGGATCGACCGGATTCTGTTCGAACGCTCTGCCAACGATCTTCGGGCGCTGAAGGCCCGCGGCATCCTGATGCCGAAGATCAGCTTCAACGTCACCGCCGACCGGCTGATGCATCAGGACCTTGCCGAAAGCCTGCGGGCCGATATCGACCCCGATACCGAGGTGTCGATCGAACTTCTGGAATCGATGTCGCTCGACACCCTCAGCGAGGCCCTGCGCTGGTCCATCGACACGCTGAAGGAAAACGACATCCGCGTCGAAATCGACGATTTCGGCAGTTGTCGCGCCTCCATCGCCGGGCTGATCTCGGTCGGGCCGGATGCGATGAAGGTCGACCGGGCAATCATCGCCCCGATCACCGGGTCGGAGCCGCATTACCAACTGGTCAAGGCCATCGTCGAAATCGGGCGCGCGCTTGGCATCGAGGTCGTGGCAGAGGGCGTGGAGACCCAAGACCATGTCAGGTTGCTGACCGAGATCGGCTGTTCGGTGCTGCAGGGATTTGCCCTTGCCCGGCCGATGCCGGTGGACGACCTCGCCCAGTTCATCCTGAAACGCTATGGGGCCCCCGGCGCTGCGGCGTGATACGGATCTGACGGGCACGGCCGCCGCGCCGATGATGGCCCTCTGACCGGCGCTGCGTTGACCTCCGCCCGGCACGGGCCTATCGCTGGTGCTGCCCGATACGCCAGACCCGGAGATCGCCCATGACCCTCGACATCCCCGCCGGTGAAGAACGCCTGACAAAGCTGGCCCATGGCGGCGGCTGCGGATGCAAGATCGCGCCGGGCGTCCTGTCTGAACTGCTGGGCAACGCGGCCGACCTGCCCATACCGGAGGATCTGCTGGTGGGCACAGCGACGTCGGACGATGCGGCGGTCTACCAGCTGAACGACGATCAGGCGCTGGTGGCCACGACCGACTTCTTCATGCCGATGGTGGATGACCCGTTCCATTTCGGCCAGATCGCGGCGACCAATGCGCTCAGCGACGTCTACGCGATGGGCGGCAGGCCGATCATGGCGCTGGCGCTGGTCGGCATGCCGCTGGGCGCGCTGTCCACGCAGACCATCGGGCGGATCCTCGACGGCGGGCGGGCCACCTGCGCCGCGGCCGGGATCCCCGTGGCCGGCGGGCACAGCATCGACGCGGTGGAGCCGATCTATGGACTGGTGGCCCTTGGCGTGATCCATCCCGATCAGGTGCGCCGGAATGCCGGGGCACAGCCCGGCGACGTTCTGGTGCTGGGCAAACCATTGGGCAGCGGGGTTATGTCGGGCGCCTTCGGCAAGGGGCTGCTGAGCGATGGGGGCTATGCCCAACTGATCGACACGATGACCCGCCTGAACACCCCCGGCCCGGCGCTTGCGGCGCTAGAGGGCGTGCATGCGATGACCGATGTCACGGGCTTCGGTCTGGGCGGGCACGGCATGGAAATGGCGCGCGGCGCGGGCTGCGCCTTGCATATCGACTGGGACGCCGTGCCCGTGATGGACGAGGTGCGCGCGCTGCTGGATCAGGGCTGCGCGACCGGGGCCTCGGGCCGCAACTGGGCAAGCTACGGCCATGATGTCGTCCTGCCCGAACGCTTTGCCCAGACCGAGCGGTCGCTTCTGACGGACCCGCAGACCAGTGGCGGATTATTGGTCAGTTGCGCACGGTCTGCACTCGACGACGTGCTGGCGCTCTTTGCCGACCAGGGGTTTGCCCATGCCTCCGTCATCGGAGAGGTGGCAGAGGCGGCCACCCCGCGCGTGGTCATCCGCTAGCCTGACGTCACCCGAACAGGGCGGCGTAGCGGTCACGCAGCACGTTCTTTTGCACCTTGCCCATTGTGTTGCGGGGCAGTTCATCGACGACTTCGAAGTGGCGGGGCTGCTTGAAGCCGGCCAGGCGTTCCCGGAGCACTGCAGCAATGGCCTCGATGTCGGGGCTTTCCCCCGGTGCGGGCACCAGAACCGCCACGACGCTTTCGCCGAAATCGGGATGGGGCACGCCGATCACCGCGCTTTCCAGAACGCCGGGCTGGTCGTCCAGCACCAGTTCGATTTCCTTGGGATAGATGTTGTAACCGCCCGAGATGATCAGGTCCTTCGCCCGGCCAACGATGTGCACATAGCCCCGGTCATCGATCAGCCCCAGATCGCCGGTGATGAAGAAACCGTCCTCGCGCAACTCCTCGGCCGTCTTTTCGGGCATCTGCCAGTAGCCCTTGAAGACGTTCGGCCCGCGCACCTCGATCACGCCGATCTCGCCGGGCGCGACGGCGGCGCCCTCGGCATCGCAGACCTTCACCTCCACCCCCGGCAAGGGCAGCCCCACGGTGCCCGCGACCCGCTCGCCGTCATAGGGGTTGGAGGTGTTCATGTTCGTCTCGGTCATGCCGTAGCGTTCAAGGATGCGATGGCCGGTGCGGTCCTCGAACTGCCGGTGCGTCTCGGCCAGAAGTGGCGCCGATCCGGACACGAACAGACGCATATGCCCCACCAGATCGCGGGTGAAACGGTCGTCGTCCAGCAACCGCGTATAGAAGGTCGGCACCCCCATCATCGTCGTGGCCTTTGGCAGGTTGGCGATCACCGCGTCGGTGTCGAACTTCGGCAACAGGATCATCGCGCCCCCCGCCAGCAGCGTGACGTTGATCGCGACGAACAGGCCATGGCTGTGAAAGATCGGCAGGGCATGCAGCAGCACGTCATCGGCGGTGAAGCGCCAGGTGTCGGCCAGCGCCTGCGCATTCGACAAAAGGTTCTTTTGGGTCAGCATCGCGCCCTTGGACCGCCCCGTGGTGCCGGACGTGTAGAGAAACGCGGCGAGGTCGTCCTCTGCCCGGGGCACCGTCTCAAATTGATCGGGCCGGGTGCGTGCGGCCACCGCGAAGCTGCCGGTGCCATCGGCGTTCAGCGTCGCGACCTTTGCGCCCGCGGCCTCTGCCACCGGGGTCAGCTTGCCCATCTTGCGGCCGTCACAGATGAACAGCCGCGCGCCGCTGTTCTCGATGAAATAGGACACCTCGTCGGGCGTATAGGCGGTGTTGAGAGGTAGGAAGATCACCCCCGCCTGCACGCAGGCGGCGTAAAGCGCCACGGCCTCTGCCGATTTTTCGACCTGTACGGCCAGCCGGTCGCCGGGTTTCAACCCGAAGACCGTCAGCCCGTTTGCGAATTTGGCAGCGAGCCGAAGGAAGGCGTCATGGGTGACGATGCGTCCATCGGGCAGGTGCAGAAACGGGGTGCCCTGGCCCGCATGGCGGCCGAACAGCGTGTCGAAAAGCGGGTTTGCCATGTCTCAGCCTCCCTGTTGCCGGCGTGCCGCGCGACTCCGGTCGCGCATGCGTTCGGCAGCGGTTCTGGCGGACAGCAGAAGGATCGTAAATGCCGCGCAGGGGCGCACCCCAAGGTGAAATGGCACCGAGCCGGCAGGAGGTTGCGGCAGGCCGTGCCGCTGTCAGCGGCCCGCGCGGCCGCGGTGGCCCTCAGGCGACAGACAGTGCAGGGCCCGCATCCCGGGCGGCGCGCACACGCCGCGCCACATGGGACAGCGACAGGCCCAGGGCGATCCCGACGGCAAGGCCAAGGGCATTGGCGGCAGCATCGGACCAACAGGCATTCCGGCCGACGAAGGCTTGCAGATATTCCGTGGCCGACGCAAAGGCCAGCATCACAGGGGCCAGCCACCACAGGGCACGCGGGTGGAACAGCGACCCGGGCAGGATCAGGCTGGCGAAGGCCGCGACATGGACGTATTTGTCGGTGCCCGGCACGATTTCCGGCACATGGACGGCGGGGTGCAGGATCAGCGCGGCCAGAACGACGGCAAGACCCGCCGATGCGATGGCCCATGTCCACCCGTTTCGCGCAAGACCGGCGTTCCTGACCTTTTGCACGGCCGACTCGATGTCGACGCCACCGAACACCCCGCGCGGGTGACCCGAAAGGCCCGGCATCAACCGGGACGGTGCGTGAATGCCGCTGTCAACCATCATGCTCAAAGCAAACCCCTCCATCAAACCGGCCGTCCGGGGCTTTGCCCAGATGAACATTGCGATTGCTCCAACCAGACGCGGACAGAGGGACCAAAGGAGGACCGAAATCGGGCATTTCCGCGACACCGGGGACGAGCGCGCCCCGTCGGCCTGTTCGGCCCTCGCCGACCGGCACCGGAATATGCGCCACGTTGAATTTGACGCATCGCCGCATTAACTTTCCGCCGGGCCCCCTCTTCGGCCGCATTCCAACAGGGAGATCCTAGATGACCCTCGACCGCGCCATCATGACCTTCGCCGGTTTCATGATCCTGCTTTCGCTGGCCCTTGGCACTTGGGTGTCAGGCTGGTGGTATCTGCTCACCGCCTTTGTCGGCGTGAACCTGATCCAGAGTTCCTTTACCGGGTTCTGCCCGGCGGCCATCGTGCTGAAGAAACTGGGCATCAAGCCCGGCACCGCCTTCGACTGAGCCGGGCCATTGGCCCGCCCGCCCCGACTGCGGCACCCCGTCCGGTCGTTTCGGGGTGTCCGTGACCGGCAGACAGGCTAGGTAGGCATGTCGAAGGATCGGGAGGGGCGGTATGCTTCTGTCTCTGCAACAGGTCAGCAAGAGCCATGACAGCGGCGGCGCGCGGGTAGAGGTTCTGCGCGGCGTCAATTTCAGCCTCGCTGCGGGGGAAACCGTGGCCCTGACCGGGGAATCCGGATCAGGCAAAAGCACGTTGCTGCATCTGTGTGCCGGGCTTGACCGGATCGACAGCGGGCACTTGTCCGTCGACGGGCAGGCAATCGAGACGGCGAAGGATGCAGAGCTTGCCGCCCTGCGCCGAACGACCGTGGGCCTGGTGTTCCAGCAGTTCAACCTGATCCCGTCGCTCGACGTTGCGGCCAACCTGGCCTTTCAGGCGCGGCTGTCAGGGCGATATAATGCCGGAGAGGTGCACCGATTGGCCGACAGGCTGGGCCTTGCGCCCCTGATGGACCGCTATCCCGAACAGCTTTCCGGCGGGCAACAGCAACGGGTGGCCATCGGGCGCACGCTGGCCGCGCGCCCCGCGCTGATCCTGGCCGATGAGCCGACCGGCAATCTGGACGAGGCGACGGGCGACGCGGTGCTGGACCTGATGCTGGAACTCGTGGCAGAGGCCGGGGCCGGTCTGTTGATGGTCACCCATTCCCCGCGGCTGGCCGGGCGCCTTGGTCGGCGCGTACATCTGTCTGGCGGGTGGCTGGCCTGATGCGCCGCACTGCCCTGTCCGCGCTTCTGTCCCACTGGCGGCGGCATCCGCTGCAACTGGCAAGCCTTCTGCTGGGGCTGGCGCTGGCCACCGCGCTGTGGTCGGGCGTGCAGGCCATCAATGCGGAAGCACGCGCAAGCTATGACCGGGCGGCGCGTATCCTCGGGCAGGACCGGCTGGAGCAGTTGGCCCCCCGTGACGGACAACGGTTTTCCCAACAGGTCTATGTCGATTTGCGCCGGGCCGGGTGGCTGGTCTCCCCCCTGATGGAGGGGCGATGGTCCCACGCGGGCAAATCTGTGCAGGTCTACGGCATCGACCCGTTCACCGCGCCGCAAGACAGCCTGCCCCCTGCGGTCGGCGAAACCGGAGAGATCACTGAGTTCCTGACCCCGCCGGGGCTGGGTTTCGCCGCACCTGAAACGGTGGCGGATCTTGCGGGGGAAGAGGGCCTGCCCCGGCTTGTCGCGACCGAGGGGATGGCCCCGGGCATCGTCTTTGCCGATGTCGGGATCGCGCAAACCCTTTTGCAGGCGGAGGGCAAGCTCTCACGCCTGCTGCTGTTGCCCGATCAACCGCTGGGCCGGCCGCCGCTGGAAGACATCGCCCCGGGGTTGGAACGCCGCGCCCCGCAGGAGCAGGCGGATGTCGCGCAACTGACCGGCAGTTTTCACCTGAACCTGACGGCCTTCGGGTTCCTGTCTTTCGCGGTGGGCCTCTTCATCGTGCATTCCGCCATCGGGCTAGCGTTCGAGCAGCGCCGCCCGATGTTCCGCACGCTGCGCGCCCTTGGCCTGCCGCTGAGAACACTGGTCAGCATTCTGGCGGCGGAGGTGATGCTGCTGGCGCTGGTCGCCGGTCTGGGGGGCATCGCGCTTGGCTATGTCATCGCCGCGGCGCTGTTGCCCGATGTGGCGGCCTCGCTGCGGGGGCTTTACGGGGCCTCGGTGTCGGGCAGCCTGTCGCTCCGCCCCGAATGGTGGCTGGGCGGACTGGCCATCGCGATGGTCGGCGCGGGCGTGGCCGCGGCGCAAAGCCTGTACCGTCTATGGCACCTGCCGCTTCTGGCACCCGCGCAACCGCGGGCATGGGCGCGCGCCTCTGCCCGCGCGCTGACCGGTCAGGGCCTGCTGGCCGGGGCGCTGGCCGTCGTGGCCCTGCTGGCGCTCTTCTTCGGCAAGGGCATCGTGGGCGGCTTCGTCCTTCTGGGCGCGCTGCTGCTGTCGGCGGCGCTGGCGCTTCCGGCGGCCTTGTCGGTCATCCTGAGCAATGCGGAACGGGTCAGCCGCGGCGTGCTCAGCCACTGGTTCTGGGCCGATACGCGGCAGCAGGTGCCGGGGTTGTCCCTGGCGCTGATGGCGCTCTTGCTGGCCCTGTCGGCCAATATCGGCGTGGGCACCATGGTGGCCAGTTTCCGGGTGACGTTCACCGAATGGCTGGACCAGCGCCTGCCCTCCGAACTCTATGTCACCGCCCGGACGGAGGACGAGGCCGCGCGGTTGCGCGACTGGCTGACGCCCCGGACCGATGCGCTGTTGCCGATCTGGAAGATCGAGGGGCCGGTGCTGGGCGCCAAGGCCGAAATCTATGGTGTGGCCGACCACCGCACCTATCCCGACAACTGGCCCCTGATCCTTGGCACCCCCGATGTCTGGCAAACGCTGGCCCGGGGCGAGGGCGCCATCATCAACGAACAGCTTTGGCGGCGGGAAGACCTTGATCTGGGCGAGACCATTCCCCTGCCCGGCGGGGCGGAACGGCCGCTGGTGGGCGTCTACGCCGATTACGGCAACCCGCATGGGCAGGTGATCATCGGCGTGGCCGATCTGATTTCCCTCTACCCCGATCTTGACCGGCGCCGGTATGCCATCCGCACCGATCCCGAGACCGTGCCGGCCCTGCGCAGCGCGCTGACCGAAGATTTCGGCCTGCCGCAGGACAACATGATCGATCAGGGCAAGGTGAAGGAAATCTCCCTGATGGTGTTCGAGAAGACCTTTGCCGTGACGGCTGCGCTGAACGTGCTGACAATGGGTATAGCGGGGTTCGCGATGTTCACCAGCCTTCTGACGTTGTCGACCATGCGCCTGCCGCAACTGGCCCCGGTCTGGGCGCTGGGGCTGACGCGGGGGCGGCTGGCCCGGCTGGAACTCTTGCGTGCACTTCTGCTTGCCGCGCTGACCATGGTGCTGGCCCTGCCCGTGGGCCTGATGCTGGCCTGGGTCCTGCTGGCCGTGGTGAATGTGGAGGCGTTTGGCTGGCGCCTTCCGATGCATGTCTTTCCCGCCGACTGGCTGTGGCTGGCGGCGCTGGCGCTGGCCGCCGCCGGTCTGGCCGCGGCCTGGCCCGCATGGCGGCTGGCGCGGCTGCAACCCACGACGCTGTTGAAGGTGTTTGCCGATGAACGCTAGGGCGCTGATCCTGGCCCTGCTGCTGCCCCTGCCCGCCTTTGCGCAGGGTTTTGCGGGCCTTGGCCAAACGGCCGACGGGTATACCCTGCCCGAACGCGGGCATGCGCTGACCTTCCCGCAGGATCATGGCCCCCATCCCGGGTTCCGGATCGAGTGGTGGTATCTGACGGCGAATCTGACCGGCGAGGATGGCACAGGCTATGGCATTCAGTGGACGCTTTTCCGCAACGCGCTGGCCCCGCGGGACGACGGCACCGGATGGCAGGCCACCCATATCTGGATGGGCAATGCGGGGCTGACCACGCCGACCGCGCACTATTCGGCGATGCGGCTGGCCCGCGGGGGGATCGGACAGGGGGGCGTGACCCCGGAACCTTTTGAGGCATGGATCGACGACTGGCGCATGGAAAGCACCGCACCGGCGGACGCCGATCCTTTGTCGGCCCTGACCCTGACGGCCAGCGCCCCGGACTTTGCCTATGACCTTGCGTTGACCGCCGATGGCCCCCTCGTCCTGCATGGGGAGGCGGGCTATTCCGTGAAATCGGATCGGGGGAATGCCAGCTACTATTATTCGCAGCCCTTCTATCGCCTGTCTGGCACCCTGACCCTGCCAGAGGGAGAGGTGCAGGTGACTGGCAAGGGGTGGCTTGACCGGGAATGGTCCAGCCAGCCGCTCGACGCCGATCAAGAGGGCTGGGACTGGGTGTCGCTGCATTTCGACGACGGGGCAAAGCTGATGGCCTTTCGCCTGCGCGCCGACAGTGGCGACTACACCACAGGCACATGGATCGCGAGGGATGGGGCGGCAACGCCATTGGCCAAGGGGGCCGTTACGATGACGCCCCTGCGCAGTGACGAGGTCGCCGGGCGCACGATCCCGGTTCGCTGGCGGATCGCCCTGCCCGCGCGCGATCTGGAGATCGAGATCGAGGCGCTGAACGACGGCGCTTGGATGGACACGGCGGTCGACTACTGGGAGGGGCCGGTTCAGGTGACCGGCAACCGCTCCGGCGTCGGCTATCTGGAAATGACGGGCTATGACTAGGCGCGGGCCATGACAGGACGCGACGACAACCTGCCGTCCCGACCCCGCGATATTGTCCTGATCGGGGGCGGGCATACCCATGCGCTGGTTCTGCTGGCATGGGGCAAGGCACCGGTGCCGGGGGTGCGCCTGACGGTCATCAATCCCGGCCCGACCGCGCCCTATTCCGGTATGCTGCCCGGGCTGATCGCGGGCCATTACACCCGTCAGCAGTTGGAAATCGACCTTGCCCCCCTTGCACGGTATGCGGGCGCGCGTCTGATCACCGGGCGGGCCGACGGCATCGACCGCGTGGCGCGGATGGTCCATCTGCACGGGCAGGCGCCGATCCGCTATGACCTCGCCTCGCTCGACATCGGGATCACCTCCGATCTGCCCAACCTGCCCGGCTTTGCCGATCACGCCATCCCGGCCAAGCCGCTGGGCACCTTTGCGCAAGCGTGGGAAGACTTCGTCGCCCGCGCCCGGGCGGGAGCGGTTGCGCCGCGGGTCACCGTCATCGGGGCAGGCGTTGCGGGTGTCGAACTGGCACTGGCCGCACGGCACAGACTGATGCAGGCCGGGCTGTCCGCAGAGGTGACATTGCTGGACGCCGCAGAGGATATCCTGCGCGACGTGCGACGCGGGGCGAAAGCCGCCCTGATGGAGCAGATCCGGGCGCAGAACATCGATTTGCGGGCGGGGATCACCATCCGGCGGATCACCGCGACGGGGACGGCGTTGGAGGGCGGCGAGACCATCCCGGCCGGCATCGTCATCGGCGCAGCCGGGTCGCGCCCGCAGGGCTGGCTGAAGGCAACCGGGCTGCACCTGACCGACGGCTTCGTGACGGTGGATGAAACGCTCCGCTCCGTCACCGACCCGGCCCTCTACGCCGTGGGCGACTGCGCGCATCTAAGCCATGCGCCACGGCCCAAGGCCGGCGTCTACGCCGTGCGCGAGGCCCCCGTGCTGCTGCACAACCTGCGCGCAGAGATCACCGGGGACGGGCGCAAACCCTACCACCCGCAGCGCGATTATCTGAAACTCATCTCGATGGGCGGCAAGCGGGCCGCCGCCGACCGGCTTTCCCTGAGGGTCGAGGGCGCGTGGGTCTGGCGCTGGAAGGATCATATCGACCGCAAGTTCATGCGGCCGTTCCACGATCTCGCACGGGACGGTTAGCCAGACGGCACGTCAGACCATTTGCATCGCCCCGGCAAGACCGTCGATCCGGGCCACGATGTCCGGCAGGGCGGCGCGCAGGCTGGCTTCATCCAGCGCCGCAAGGTCGACCTCCTGCACAGGCTGGTCGTCGAACCGGGCGCGCTGACGGCCATAGCGGGGGTCATAGTGATCCTGCATCAATTCCGCGGCCAGCGTTTCGAACGCCTGCGCGCCGGCCAACGCGCGCCAGCGCTCGATCCGCTCGGCCGGGTGCTGTGGCGCAAGGCCGTCGATCGTGGCCAACAGCCGCGCGGGGTCCTCGGTCACGTCGCGGTACCGGCGCGCCAGATAGGCCGCCCGCGCGGCAAGGGGCGCACTGATCGCCAGCCGCGGTGCGGTTTTCATCGCCTCCCACAACCCCGGCGGCAGGTTGATATGGCCGATCTTGCTCGACTCTGCCTCAACCACCACGGGGCGCGTCGGGTCCAGACGCGCCCGCGCCATGGCCAGCGCCGTCTCGAAGCCCTTCTGCGCGGGCTGCCCGCCCGGCATCGCACCGAACAGCGATCCGCGGTGGTTGGCCAGACCTTCAAGGTCGATCACCTGCACCCCCGCTTCGGCCAGGAGCCCCAGAACCTCCGTCTTCGCCGTACCGGTGTTGCCGTCCAGCACGATCACCGGGCCGGGCCAGGGCTGTTCGTAAAGCGCGGCCTGCACCAGACGGCGGTAACTGCGCCACCCACCGTCGAGCGTGTCGGCCCGCCACCCGATCTGCTGAAGGATCAGCGCGAAACTGCCCGACCGCTGCCCACCGCGCCAGCAATAGACCAGCGGGCGATAGCCCTTAGGCCGGTCGGCCAGCACCGTTTCGATATGCCGGGCGACATTGCGCGCGACCAGTGCCGCCCCGGCCTTGCGGGCCTTGAACGGGCTTTCGCGGGAATACATCTTGCCGATCTGCGCCCGTTCCTCGTTATCCAGAACGGGCAGGGAAATCGCGCCGGGAACGTGATCCTCGGCATATTCGGCGGGCGAGCGGGCGTCGATGATTTCATCGAACTCCAGCGCGTCGAGATCGGCAAGGCTGGCAAGGGTGATCGGCATGGGGCGGTTTTAGGGCCTGCGCTGCCGTGGCGAAAGACCTATTGCGCGGCTAGGCATCCGTCGGGCAACGGATGCACCGCCCGGCCCGTCGCGCGATAGACGGCAAGGCCCAGATATTCCTTCAGCGAAAGGTTGAGCAGAACGAACTGCTCCGCCGGTTGCCATGTCAGCCGAAGGCGCTTGCGGCTGCGGAAATCCACCGGATAGGGGACAAGGTCCCGCCAGCCGGCGGCGCAGAATGTCTCTACCGCGCGGGGCATGTGATAGGCGCTGCTCACCAGTACCCAACGGCCGGTCCGGTCGGGGACGGCGCGCGCCGCGAAGGCCGCGTTTTCCGCCGTGTTGCGCGAGGCCCCTTCGAGGATCAGCCGGTCGTCGTCCAGCCCCGCCCCGGTCAGGATCAGGCGCGCGACCTCGGCCTCGGGCATGTCGGATCCGGACAGTTTTCCACTGCCGCCGGTGAACATCACGGCAGCATCCGGAAAGCGTTCCGCAAGGCTGAGCGCGGCAAGGAAACGGCTGCCCGCCTCGTTCACCCGCGGCAGCCCCCACTCGGCGGTGGAGGTCGGGTCTTCCGCCCCGCCAAGGATCACGATGCCCGCCACCGGCGCGGTCAGGTCCGGCACCGGGTAACGGCTTTCAAGACTGTATAGCAGCCTGTTGGGCAGCGGCGTCAGCGCGACGACCAGAACCGAGACAAAGGCCAGTGCAACGCAGACGGCCCCAAGGACAGCGCGGTCGCGCAGAAGAGCGACCACGCCGACCCCCATCAGGATCACGATGAGCGTATCGGCCCTCAGCATCCCCCACACGATCTTGGAGGCGAGGAAGAAAAGATCGGCCATGACCGATCAGTCCTCAAGCCCGAACCCCTTGCGGCCGATTGCGATATAGGCCTCGAACCCGGCGCCCTGCACATCCTCCACCGGATAGATGTTGCGGAAATCGGCCATGCGCGGGGTCGCCATCGCCTTGGCGATCCGGGACAAATCCAGCGCGCGGAACTCGTTCCACTCGGTCAGCAGAAGAACGGCGTCGGCCTCGGCAACGGCGTCATAGGGGTCTTCGACCCATGCCACGCCGGGCAACAGTGCCTCCCCCTCCCGTCGCCCCTGGGGATCGACCACGCGCACCTTGGCACCGCCGCCGACCAAGGCCGGCACGATGGTCAGAGAGGCAGACTCGCGCATGTCGTCGGTATTGGGCTTGAACGTCACGCCGAGGACCGCGACCGTCTTGCCGTTGACAGACCCGCCGCACAGATCGACCAGCTTGTCGATCATGCGCCGCTTGACCTTGTCGTTGACGGCGATGACGGTCTCGGTGATCGCGCAAGGCGAGGCATAGTCCTGCCCGATCCGCGCAAGGGCCGAGGTATCCTTGGGAAAACAAGACCCGCCATAGCCCGGGCCGGCATGCAGGAACTTGTTGCCGATCCGGCCATCCAGCCCCATGCCCTTGGACACCGCCTTGATATCGGCGCCGACCTTTTCGCACAGCATCGCCATTTCGTTGATGAAGGTGATCTTGGTGGCGAGGAAGGCATTGGCGGCGTATTTGATCATCTCTGCCGATTCCAGATCGGTGTAGACGATGGGGAACTCTCGCAGGAAGAGCGGCCGGTAGATATCGGCCATCACGTCCCGGGCGCGGTCGGTTTCCACGCCGACGACCACGCGATCAGGGCGCATGAAGTCGTCGATGGCCGCGCCTTCGCGCAGGAATTCGGGGTTGGACGCCACATCGAAATCGGCCGCCGGGTTCGCAGCACGCACCGCATCCGCAACCTTTCGGTTGGTGCCGACGGGCACGGTGGATTTCGTGACGATGACGCAATAGCCGGTCAGCGCGTTGGCAATTTCTTCGGCCGCGGCCATCACATAGGTCAGATCCGCGTGCCCGTCGCCGCGACGGGTCGGCGTTCCCACGGCAATGAAAACCGCATCGGCGCCGGCGACCGCGCTGGCCAGATCGCCGGTGAAGCTCAACCGCCCGGCAGCCACGTTGCGCGCCATCACCTCGTCAAGGCCGGGCTCGTAGATCGGGACCTCGCCGCGTTCCAGCATCTCGATCTTGCGGGGATCCTTGTCGATACAAATGACTTCATGTCCGAAATCGGAAAAACACACACCGGACACCAGCCCAACATACCCGGTACCGACCATCGCAATTTTCATGGTTCCGCTCCAAAACGATGCGTTCGGGGCATGGCGATGCGGCACAGCGGCCCGCAAGTCAACACGATAGTCCCCAGGAGGGTGAATCTGTGCGCTTCGTGCCATAGACCCAAGGCCGATTGACTTTGGGCGCGGCGATCCGTTTCTGGTAGGAATGCGCGCTTCGTTTCAAACGGCCCTTCTGCCCACGCTTGTCACCCTTGCCATCGGCGCATTCGGCGCGGCCGGCGCCAGCGCCCTTGGCCTGCCGGCGCCCTACCTGACAGGGCCGGCGCTGGCCGTCACGGTGTTTTCCATCTCGGGCGGGCGCACGGACATGCCGGCCTGGCTGCGGGACACCTGTTTCGTTGCCATCGGGGTGAACATGGGGGCGGGCGTCACCCCCGAGGCGCTGCACACCGCCAGCCGCTGGCCGCTGAGCCTGATCGTGCTGGCCCTTGCCGTGATCGTGATACTGGTTCTCGGGGCCCGTCTGATGCGGCGCATCTTCGGCTTCGACCGGATGAGCGCGCTTCTGACCGCCTGCCCCGGCCATCTGAGTTTCGTGCTCAGCCTGTCCACGGATGTAAAGGCCGACCTTCCGCGGGTGACGATGATCCAGAGCCTGCGGGTCCTGTCGCTGACCCTGATCGTGCCCTTCCTTGCCCCGCTTCTGGGCCATGGCGATTTGCCGGTGCCGGTGGCGCGGGCCGGGGCGATGCCGATGGTGGCGCTTCTGCCGCTTCTGGCCGGGTCCGCGGTGCTGGGTTTGGGGCTGCTGCGGCTGAAGGTTCCGGCAGCTCTGCTGCTTGGGGGGCTTGGCCTGTCTGCCCTTGCGCAAGGTTCGGGCGTGGTGACGGGCGGGTTGCCGGTCTGGATGTCGGTTCCGGCCTTCGTGGCGATGGGCACGATGATCGGCACCCGGTTTTCTGGCGTCACGCTGCGCATGTTCGTGCAGGCGCTGGGCGCATCGCTTATGCTGACCGGCTTTGCCGCGCTGATCTCGCTGTTGGCTGCGGCGCTGGTGTCAAACCTCTTGGGCTTGCCGATCCTGACGGCGCTGATCGCCTTCGCCCCCGGCGGGCTGGAGACGATGATGGCAATGTCGCTCCTGCTAAATGCCGATCCCGCCTATGTCGCCGTGCATCACGTGTTCCGCCTGCTGGTGCTGACGGCGATCCTGCCGATCGCCGTGGCGCGCACCCGTGCGGCGATTGCACGATCCCGGCAGAAGGCGCCCTGACGGATCAGTGCGCCGGGGCGTGCACCGGATCAAGCAGCGTCCGCCCGCCATCCACCGTCAGGATTTGCCCGGTCATGAACTGTGCCCCCTCGGAGGCCAGGAACTGCACTGCCTCGGCAACTTCGGACGGTTTCGCAATCCGGCCAAGCGGCGTGTGATCGCGAATGTCGGCGCGGTAGTCGGCATGTTCCTTCAGAACGTCCTTCAGACTGGCCGACAGGACAGAGCCGAACGCCACCCCGTTCACCCGGATCCGGTGCGGGGCAAGGGCCACGGCCATCGACCGGGTCAACTGGTCCAGCGCCGCGGTACTGACGGAATATCCCAGAAGATCGGGATGCGTGCGCCGCGCCGCGATAGAAGACAGGTTGACGATGCAGCCGGCCGTCCCCTCCTCCAGCGCATCCTGCTCGGCCTGCCGGATCATCCGCTTGGCCACGATCTGGCTGAGGCGCAGCGCGGTCATCAGGTTCTGTTGCAGAAGCGATTCAACCGCGTCCTGATCGGGGTCCAGCGGGTCGGAGGGCACCACCTGACGGCTTGCATTGACGAGGATGTCGATCCGGTCGAACGCGTCGATGGTCGCCGACAGCAGGTTGGCGATGGTCAACCGCTCCCGCAGATCGCCGGCGAAGAAGCGCATGTTGCCTTCGCCCTCGCTATCCTTGCCGCATTCATCGACAAGCCGCGGTTCGTCAATATCGGCCAGCATGACATTGGCCCCACGGTCGGCGAAATGGCGGGCGATGGCCAGACCGACACCATTGGCCGCCCCGGTCACGATGGCGGTCTTTCCGCTGATGGAGAACGACATGAGGTGAACCTCCCGTGGACTTGGTTCAGGATCGGCGCGGCCGATGCGCCGGGCCGCCCTTGCGCGGACGCGCCGCCCGCAAGACCTTGAAACCGGCATCGCCGCCGATTTCCTCGACCTCGACGAATAGCGCCGCAAGGTCCCGTTCATAGGGCAGATGCCGGTTGGCGACAATGAAGGCCTTGCCATGCGCGGCAAGGTTGCGCGCCGCTGCACCAAGGAAAGCCCGGCCAATATCGGGGTCCGCCGCGCGCGACACATGAAAGGGCGGGTTGCACAGCACGACATCGGCGGCCGCGGGCAGAGAGAATGCCGCGACATCGGCCCAATGGAAATGGGCACGCGGGTCGGCGACGTTGGCCTGGGCGCATTCCAGCGCGGCATGATCCGCCTCAACCAGATGCATCTCGGCGATTTCGGGATGGGCGGCCAGAACCTCCGCCGCGATATAGCCCCAGCCCGCCCCCAGATCGGCCACTCGGCCCTTCAGCCGCGGCGGCAGGGCCTGCACCAGCAGGGCCGAGCCCCGGTCGATCCCGTCGGCGGAAAAGACACCGGGCGCCGTGCGATAGCGCCCGTCGATCAGATCGACCTCTGCCGGCATCCAGTCAGAGAAATCCGCCGGGTCGCCGGTCAGCGTAAAGACCTTGCCATGGGCCTTCGCGAACACCGCCGAGAGATCGGCACCCTGCGCCTTGCAGGCTTTCAGCAAGCTGTCCACCCCGTCGGTCTTGGTGCCATCGACGATGACGGGTCCGCCGCCGGACAGGGTCAGCGCCTCGGCAACGCGGGCGCGGGCCGCGGCCTTGGCGCGGGGAATGAACACCAACGCGGCCGAAAAGTCCCCTTGGGCCTTGATCGCGACATCCCAGCCCCGCCCGGCCCAAGCCGTGTGGTCCGGGGCAAAACCCTGAACGATCTGCACCCGCCCTTTGGGCAGCGCCGCCAAGTCTGCCCCGGCCGGCGGGCCAAGAACAACGATCCTGCCGTCAGCGGGCAGGCTTGCGGCGCCGCTCTCCAGCGCGAGGGTCAGGCGGGTGTCAGCCATCGGCGGGCGTTCAGCCCTATTCCTTTTCCATGGTGCATTGCAGAGGGTGCTGATGGCGGCGGGCGAAGTCCATCACCTGCGCAACCTTGGTCTCGGCCACCTCGAACGAGAACACGCCGACGACCGCCACGCCTTTCTTATGAACGACCAGCATCAATTCGAACGCCTGTGCATGGCTCATGCCAAAGAACCGCTCCAGCACATGGACGACGAATTCCATGGGCGTGTAGTCGTCGTTCAGCAACAGCACCTTGTAAAGCGGCGGGCGCTGCGTCTTGGGGCGCGTCTTGGTGATGACACCCGATTCCTGATCGGGGTCGTCTCCCATGGCGGCCATCATGCGAAGGTCGTCGATCACGGTTTGCAGGCTCCGGAGGGCGGGCGGTGTTCGCGTTGGACCCGTTTATATATGCCTACCGTGCCCTCTGAAAAGGGCACAGATCAGACGCATTGAAGAGGAAATGCCGCGCTTTCCCGGAACAATGGCGTTCAACCCCCGGGATTGCCATTGGCTACGTTACCGAATTTGCGACGTCTTGCGGAACCGATTCGGCATGCGAGATCGACCTCGCCCCGCCAGAACACCTAGCCCACACGCCGCGCGGCATGACCCAAGGCGATTCGCCCGCTGCCCTCGCGCCGTTCCGCAACCACAGATGTTAACAATTTGCCACGGACTCTCTCGATAATCGCCTTCTTTAGGCAATGATTAGGGTGTCTGCTTCAAGAATGGCAATTGCCCAAAAGTTGTTCCAGGGTCCTCATGGAAGATCAGCATCTCATCGTCGCCCAGCTCGTGCAGACACTGGATCACCCCGTCCTTGTCGCCTCTACCGAGGGCGAGGTCTTGGGGGCCAGCCGGCCGGCCGCGCGACTTCTGGGCTGGACGGAGCCGCTATGCGAAAAGCGCCCCCTGCGCGATGTGATGGGCGACGAGAGTGCAAAGATCATCTGTCAGGCGACTGAGACGCTGAAGGCCAAGGGGGCGCCGCAGGACGTCGCCTTTGCCGCGCCCGGCGGCGGCCATGGCCGCCGCATCCATGCCTCCGTGGCCGGCATTGTCGTCCGCGGCGAAATGGTCGCCGTGTCCCTGCAACTCATGGATCGGGAGGCGGCTGCGACCAAAACGGCCGCCTCCCCTTCCCCCGACGAAAGTCCCATCAACCGCCCGGAAATCCTGCACGCGGCCGCCCAGGACGCGGGTTTCGCCCAGTGGGTCACATATCCGGACCGGCGAGAGATGTGGGTGACGAAGGCCTATTTCGAACTGCTCGGCTTCGCCCCGGGAGAGGTGGAAATCGACGGCAAATGGGTGCGGGAACGAATCCACCCCGATGATCTGCCATTCGCCTCCGAACAGATCGGGCGCCTGTGCGAGGGTAAAAGCGACCGCTACGAAGTCGACTACCGGCTTCGCTGCAAGGACGGCACCTACAAGTGGTTCGAAGCGTCGGCCAGACAGTATCCGGTGACCGATGACCGGTTTCCCGCACTGATCTGTGGCAGCCTTGCCGACATCAGCGAGCGGAAAGCGAACGAGGCGCGCCTGCTTGACGCCCTGCAAGCGGCGGAAACGGCCCTGAGCGTGGCGGAGAAAAGCGAACGTCTGCTGCATGTTGCAACGGAACATGCCGGCGTCGCCCCGTGGTATCTGGACCCTGCCACGGGCGTCTTCACTCGGAACGAGAAATTCGGCACGATCACCGGCCGCAAGGATCAGGAAAGCGACAAGAGCCTGACCGGAATGCTCTCGCTCATCCATCCTGACGATCTGCCAAGGGTGCAGGCAGAGCTTTCGGCGATGATCTCCGGCCAGAAGGCCGAGGCCCGCGTCGATCACCGATTGCGCCATGTCGATGGCCACTGGGTCTGGTGTACCAGCGTGGCCAAGCCTTTCAGACGTGAGGACGAGGGCGCGCATCCCCTGATTTGCGGGACGACCTTCGACATCACCGAGAGGAAGGACTACGAACATCGTCTGGCCGCGGCGGCGGACGCAGCCCGGCGCGCGCAGGAACGGTTCAACCGTCTGGCCGACAACATGCCCGGAGCGGTGTTCGAATGGCAGGAACAACCCGATGGCAGGGCAGCATTTCCCTATTTCAGTGCCCGCATGCCGGAACTGTTCGGCACGACGGCACAAGCGCTGAAAGCGGACTGGCACGCAGCCTTTACCCTGATGGAACCTGGGGACCGGCTCAACCTGACAGACAAGATCGCAGAGGCGACGGCGGCCCTGACAGCCTTCGATACGAAGGTGCGGGTTCTGCATCCCGAAAGCGGAACAGCCTGGGTCCGCATCTCGGCCCTGCCCTTTGCGCAAGCGGACGGATCGGTCATCTGGTACGGCAATGTCAGCGACATCACCGAACAGATGACCAACCAGCAGCGCGCGGTCGAGGCGGCGGATCGGTCCCGTCTGCTGGAAGAGCGCCTGCGCCTTGCCACCGGGGCCGCCAAGATCGGTATCTGGGATCTCGACTTCGTCAGCGGGCGGAACGTCTGGGACGAAACGATGCACAGCCTTTACGGCGTGCCTGTCGGATCGTTCGAGGGGGACTATGAAGGCTGGCGAAATCGCATCCATCCGGACGACGTGAAGCGCTCCGAGGACCAGTTCAAAGCCGCCGTCGCCTCTGGCGAGGATTATGACACCGAGTTCCGCATCGTCATCCCGGCCGGCGATACACGGGTCATGAGGGCCCGGGCGCGGGTCTTTGTCGACGACATGGGCAAACCCCTGCGCGCGTTAGGGGTGAACTACGACGTCACCGACCAGAAGGCCGCCGAACGGCGCATGGCGGAGGCGGCAGAGGAGCTGCGCCTTGCCCATACGCGGCTGAACACGCTGACCGACAACTCGGCGACCGCCCTGTTCGAATACCGCGTTTCGGCCGACGGCAAGATCGACTGCCCGTATTTCAGCGCCAGACTGCCCGAAATCAGCGGCGTCCCCGCCGAGGACATCGCGGCCGACGGCTCTGCCTTCGAACGGTATGTGCATCCTGACGATCTGCCGCGCATTCACGAAACGCTGGAGCGGGCCGGCCGCACCCTGAGCCCGGTCACCTTCAAACACCGGATGAACCATCCCACGGAAGGTGAACGCTGGGTGATGTCGTCGGTGACCCCGTGCGCGCAGCCCGACGGCGCAATCGTGTTCTACAGCAGCATTCTGGACATCACCGACCAGATGGTTGCGGAACAGCGTGTCGCCGAAACGGCCGAGGCGCTGAAGCGGGCGCATGACCGGCTGACGCTTGTGGCCGATGTTGCGCCCGCCGGGCTTTACGAATTCCGCCGCGCGCATGACGGGCGTTTCGACTTCCCCTATTGCAGCGGACGTTTCGTCGACCTTGTCGGCATCGACGCTGCCCGTATCGAAAGCGATCCGCAAAGCGTCTTTGACGCGGTACTGCCAGAGGATCTGCCCGAGGTCATGGCCAAGACCGAGGAAAGCGCCCGGACGCTGGGTTTGTGGAACATCCGCTTCAGGATGAGCCATCCCGAACGCGGCACCCTGTGGCTGAGCGGCACGGCCGTGCCCCGGAGCGAGGACAACGGCGATATCGTCTGGACCGGGGCGCTTCTGGACGTGACGGAAGATGTCGCGCGCGAGGAAGAGTTGCACCGCGCCCATGATCGTCTGACATCGATGGCCAACATCGCGCCCGTCGGCCTATACGAATTCGGGGCCAACGCCGATGGCGCGCTTGACTTCCCCTATACGAGCAAGCGGTTCGAGGATCTGGTCGGTTACAGCCGCGCCGAGATCGACGCGTTGAAGGACGGCATTTTCGCGCGCGTCCACCCCGAGGACCGGCCGAAGCTGGTCGAGAGCACCGAAGAGAGCATGCGCAATGTCGCCCCGTGGAACATGCGTTTTCGCATTTGCCATCCGGAGCGCGGCGAAATCTGGATGGCGGCGGCCTCCATCCCGCGCAGCGACCCCGATGGCAATGTCGTCTGGACCGGGGCGCTGCACGATGTCACGAAAGACGTGGAACGCGAGGCCGAACTCAAACGCGCCTACGCCACGGCCGAGCAGATGCGGACCGAGAACGAACGGCAGGCCCTGCATGACGGACTGACCGGCCTGCCGAACCGGCGCTTCTACGACCGCATTCTCGCTGACCGGATTTCCGGTGCCGAAAATGGAGGGCCGAAAGGCTGTGCCCTGATCCGGATCGACCTTGACCATTTCAAGTATGTCAACGACACGCTGGGCCACGAGGCCGGCGACAAGGTCCTTGTCCGCGTCGCGGATGTCTTGCGGTCCTGCCTGCGCGCCGGCGATTTCGGGGCCCGGATCGGCGGGGACGAGTTTTCAATCCTGCTGACCCCCGGAAATTCCGAAACCGACGCGGGCAAACTTGTCGAACGCATTCGGATTAAACTGGCCGAGCCGTTGATCCACGAGGGCCGCCAGTGCCGCTTCGGGGCCAGCTTCGGCATCGCCTGGACGGAAGATATCTCCACGATGAGCGACGATATCCAGTTGTTTGCCGATGCCGCGCTTTATCGGGCCAAGGCCGGCGGACGGAACCGGCTGGAGTTGTTCACGCCAGAATTGCACCGGCAGATCCTGCATGATCGCCGGATGGCCGTGGAAATTCACGAGGCACTCGACAACGACCAGTTCGTGCCGTTCTTCCAACCGCAGATTTCCGCCGCCGATGGCAGCCTGGTCGGCATTGAAACGCTCCTGCGCTGGAACCATCCGACCGACGGGGTGGTTGCCCCCGATGCCTTCCTGCGTGTCGCCGACCACCTGCATCTGGTGCCCGAGATCGACCGCATCATGATGGAGAAATCGCGCGACATCCTGGCCCGCTGGCGGCGGCAGGGGTTCTCTGTGCCGAAGATCAGCTTCAACGTCTCGTCGGGCCGCATGCATGACCCCGATGTCGTTTCGTTGGCCCGCGACATGGTGGCCGACGGAACCAAGGTGACCTTCGAGTTGCTGGAATCCATCCTGGTGGAGGAGGAAAGCGACGCCTTCCGCTTCCATCTGGAAAAGATCCGCGAGGTCGGCGTGGATATCGAGATCGACGATTTCGGCTCCGGCCACGCCTCGATCATCAGCCTGATGGAGATCTCGCCCTCGGCGCTCAAGATCGACAAGCGGATCGTGCTGCCGGTCGAGGACGACCTGCGCGCCCGCAATCTCGTCCGGGCCATAGTCGAGATTGCCGAAACCATGGGCATCGGGACAGTGGCCGAGGGGGTAGAGACCGAAGCACAGGCGCAGATCTTGCGTGGCATCGGCTGCGGCGTCTTGCAGGGATACCTTTTCGCCCGACCGTTGAGCGAGGCGCAATTCCTTGAATACGTGACCGACGCCACGCGCCGCTCCGCCTGACCGATCGGCGTCATGCGCGCACACGGGGCGTTCGAGCGGGAAGTCAGCCGTGCGCGCAGGCCCGGCCTTGCCCGTTGACCCGAAACCGGCAGAAAGGCATCTTCCAACGTCACGCGGACAGCAGCAGGGAAGCATGAGTGTGAAGCGCAACGGCAAGGTCCTTCAACAAGATCCCCACGCGCTTCGCGAAATCCGGGAAAAGAACCTGGAGGTCGCGATCGGCCGGCAGGTGCGCGACTTGCGCAAGCGGCAGCGCATGACCGGTGCCGACCTTGCGGCGCAGACCGGCCTGTCGGTCGGCATGCTCTCGAAGATCGAGAACGGGCTGATCTCGCCGTCGCTCGGCACGATCTCAAGTCTGGCCCATGCGCTGCGCGTGCCGCTGGTGCAGTTGTTTTCCGGCTACGAGGAAGAGCGCGGATGCATGCTGGTCAAAGCGGGCGAGGGCGTGGAGATCGACCGTGCAGGCACCCGGGCGGGGCACCAGTATCACCTGCTGGGCCATATCGGCTCCAACGCGTCGGGCGTGGTGGTGGAGCCCTACATGATCACGCTGGAGAACGAGACCGACCAGTTTCCGACCTTCCAGCATGAAGGGATCGAGATGCTCTACATGCTGGAGGGCGAGATGGGCTATCGCCACGGCGATCAGCTTTATCGGATGGAGGTCGGCGATACGCTGCTGTTCGACTCCGATGCCCCCCATGGGCCGGAGGAACTGGCCTCCCTTCCGATTCGCTATCTGTCGATCATCACCTATCCGCAAAGCCGCTGATCTGTCGGTCTGCGAACCGCAGCCCCGATCTCGCATGCCCATTTCTTGAGCAGTCCACACGACGTATCCAGAAACTCCCGCCGTCAGCGCAAAATTTTCCTCGTAAGAATATTTATTTCTCCATAGTGGTGATCGGGAGAGGCACACGCCCCACCCCGAATTCCAAGGAGGACCCATGTGCGGCATCGTTGGCCTGTTCCTGAAACAGGATGACCTGCGCCCGAAACTGGGCGACATGCTGACAGACATGCTCATCACCATGACCGATCGCGGACCGGACAGTGCCGGTATCGCGATCTATGGCGAAGAGACCGGCAGCCTGAAAATCACCGTGCAGTCCAACACGCCCGAGACGTCATTTCCCGGCCTTGATGCTGCATTGGCCGAGGTTCTGGACACGGATGTTTCGATGCGCGCGGTCAGCACCCACGCCGTGCTGACCCTGCCGCCCGAGAAGGAGACCGAGGCGATTGCCCTTCTTGAGGCACGCGGCCTTAGGATCATGAGCGCCGGCGCCAGCATGGAGATCTTCAAGGAGGTCGGCCTGCCCCGCGATGTTGCCGACCGCTTCGGCATCCGGGATATGGGCGGCAGCCACGGCATCGGCCACACCCGCATGGCCACCGAATCCGCGGTGACCACGCTGGGCGCGCACCCGTTCTCGACCGCCGACGACCAGTGCCTTGTGCACAACGGATCGCTGTCGAACCACAACAACGTTCGCCGTGAACTGGCGCGCAAGGGCATCCATACAAAGACCGAGAACGATACCGAGGTCGGCGCCGCCTACATCTCCTCCCGCATTGCCGAGGGGGCGAGCCTTGGCGAGGCGCTGGAAGGCACGCTGAAAGACCTCGACGGGTTCTTCACCTTCGTCACCGGTACGAAAAACGGCTTTGGCGTGGTGCGCGACCCCATCGCATGCAAACCCGCCGTCATGGCGGAGACCGACGATTACGTCGCGTTCGCCTCGGAATACCGCGCCTTCGCGGACCTGCCCGGCATCGCGAATGCCAAGGTGTGGGAGCCGGAACCCGCAACCGTCTATTTCTGGGAGCGCTGAGCCATGCCCGTTACCCTGGATATGAGCCAGATCGATCTGCGCGAAGCCAACACCACACTTCAGGCCGCCGCGAAGGGTCAGGCCAACGAAGCCTATGTCATCACCAATCCGCGCGGCAGCCATGCGATGGCCGTCGGTCTGGACGGACCGCTGGACGTAACCATCAAGGGCTCCACCGGCTATTACTGCGCGGGAATGAACAAGGAAGCGACGGTCACAGTGGAAGGGTCCGCCGGGCCGGGCGTTGCCGAGAACATGATGTCGGGCACCGTCACCATCGAGGGCGACGCCAGCCAGTATGCCGGGGCCACCGGTCATGGCGGGCTTCTGAATATCAAGGGCAACGCGTCCTCGCGCTGCGGCATTTCGATGAAGGGGATCGACATCGTGGTGCACGGCAATATCGGCCACATGTCCGCCTTCATGGCGCAGAAGGGCACCCTTGTGGTTCTGGGCGACGCGGGCGAGGCGCTGGGGGATTCCCTTTACGAAGCACTTCTGTTCGTGCGGGGCACGGTGAAATCGCTGGGCGCCGACTGCATCGAGAAAGAGATGCGCCCGGAGCATATCGACCTCCTGCGCGATTTGCTGACCCGGGCCGGGGCGGATGCGAAGCCCGAAGAGTTCAAGCGCTACGGCTCGGCCCGGAAGCTCTACAATTTCAACATCGACCACGCCGACGAGTATTGAGGAGCGCGACATGGAAGAGACCCCGAACACCGTACCGCGCCAGAGCTGGACATTCTCCAACGAGATCAACTCGGAAATCCGCCGTGCCGCGGTCAGCGGCATCTACGACATCCGCGGGGGCGGCGCGAAACGCCGCGTGCCGCATTTCGACGACCTGCTGTTCCTTGGCGCTTCGATTTCGCGTTATCCACTGGAAGGCTATCGAGAGAAGTGTGAAACGGCCGTCACGCTGGGCACGCGCTTTGCCAAGAAACCCATCGAGATCAAGATCCCGATCACCATCGCGGGGATGTCCTTCGGCTCTCTCTCCGGTCACGCCAAGGAAGCCTTGGGGCGCGGTGCGACCCTGGCCGGCACCTCGACCACCACGGGCGACGGCGGCATGACCGAGGAGGAACGCGGGCATAGCGAAAAGCTGGTCTACCAGTACCTGCCGTCGCGCTACGGGATGAACCCCGACGATTTGCGCCGCGCCGATGCCATCGAGATCGTCGTCGGTCAGGGCGCCAAACCCGGCGGGGGCGGTATGCTGCTGGGTCAGAAGATCACCGAACGCGTCGCCGACATGCGCGACCTGCCCGAGGGGATCGACCAGCGTTCTGCCTGTCGTCACCCGGACTGGACCGGGCCGGACGATCTGGAGATCAAGATCCTTGAGCTGCGCGAAATCACCAACTGGGAAAAGCCGATCTACATCAAGATCGGCGGTGCGCGCCCCTATTACGACACAGCACTTGCGGTGAAGGCCGGCGCCGATGTCGTCGTGCTCGACGGGATGCAGGGCGGTACGGCGGCGACGCAGGAGGTGTTCATCGAACATGTGGGCCAGCCGACGCTGGCCTGTATCCGTCCCGCCGTCCGGGCGCTGCAGGATCTGGGTGTTCATCGTGAGGTGCAACTGATCGTGTCGGGCGGCATCCGCACCGGCGCGGACGTGGCCAAGGCGCTGGCGCTTGGGGCCGACGCGGTCTCCATCGGCTCGGCAGCACTGGTGGCACTCGGCGACAACGACCCGAAATGGGAGGCGGAGTATCAGAAGCTCGGCTCAACCACCGGCGCCTATGACGACTGGCACGAGGGACGCGACCCCGCCGGCATCACCACGCAGGACCCGGAACTGGAGGCGCGCCTGCACCCGGAGGCCGCGGGGCGGCGGTTGCGCAACTACCTCAACGTGCTGACGCTGGAATGCCAGACCCTCGCCCGGGCCTGCGGGAAAAGCCATGTTCACAACCTTGAACCGGAGGACCTGTGCGCCCTGACGATCGAGGCCGCCGCCATGGCGCAGGTGCCGTTGGCCGGGACCGACTGGTATCCGGGCAAGCCGGGGTTCTGAGGAGGCTGAAAAGATGAAGGGGGGCCAACGGCCCCTCTTTTCGGGAACACTGGAAGGAAGGGACGAGAGACGATGAGCAAGCTTGCGGAATTTGCCGAGAAGAACGGCGTGAAATACTTCATGATCTCCTTCACCGATCTCTTCGGTGGACAGCGGGCGAAACTCGTCCCCGCCGCCGCGATCGCGGATATGGAGGCAGAGGGCGCGGGCTTTGCAGGTTTCGCAACTTGGCTCGACATGACGCCCGCCCATCCCGACATGCTGGCCGTGCCGGACCCGGACTCCGTCGTTCAGCTTCCTTGGAAGCCAGAGGTCGCCTGGGTCGCCGCCGACTGCGTGATGGAAGGGGACCTGGTCACGCAAGCGCCGCGCAACGTGCTGAAGAAGCTCATCACGGAAGCGACCGATGCCGGGCTGCGCGTCAAGACCGGGGTCGAGGCGGAGTTCTTTCTCCTGACACCCGATGGCGAAACCATCTCTGACCCGCACGATACCGCCGAAAAGCCGTGCTACGACCAGCAGGCCGTGATGCGCCGCTATGACGTGGTGGCCGAGATCTGCGATTACATGCTCGGGCTCGGCTGGGGGCCGTACCAGACCGACCACGAAGACGCCAACGGCCAGTTCGAGATGAACTGGGAATTCGACGACGCGCTGGTGACCGCCGACCGGCACAGCTTTTTCAAGTTCATGGTGAAATCGGTCGCCGAAAAGCACGGGTTCCGCGCCACCTTCATGCCGAAACCGGTCGAGGGGCTGACCGGCAACGGCTGTCACGCGCATATCTCGGTCTGGGATCTCGACGGCAAGACCAACGTCTTCGCCGGGAGCGGCAGCGGCCAGGCCGGCGAGGTCGGGCTTTCGGCCGAAGGCGCGCATTTTCTCGGCGGGATCATGAAACATGCCGAGGCACTGGCCGCGATCACCAACCCCACGGTCAACAGCTACAAGCGCATCAACGCGCCCCGCACTCTGTCGGGGGCGACATGGGCACCGAACACGGTCACGTGGACCGGCAACAACCGTACCCATATGGTGCGGGTGCCGGGGCCGGGCCGGTTCGAGTTGCGCCTCGCCGACGGGGCGGCGAACCCGTATCTGCTTCAGGCGGTGATCATCGCGGCGGGTCTCTCCGGTCTCCGCTCCAAGGCCGATCCGGGGCCACGCTACGATATCGACATGTATGCCGAGGGTCACACGGTGACCGACGCACCCAAGCTGCCGCTGAACATGCTTGACGCGGTACGTGCCTTCGACGCGGACGGGGACCTCAAGGCGATGCTGGGCGAGGATTTCGCAGCCTCCTACGTGAAGATGAAACACCAGGAGTGGAATTCCTTCGTGTCGCATTTTTCGCGGTGGGAAAAAGACCACACGCTCGACATCTGACCAGAGGCGGCCCATGCAGTTTTCCGGCCTTCGGGTTGTCAGGGAAGCCCTGAGAGGGCACCGCGGATGGGCGCCGCTCTGGCGCGACGCGGCGCCGAAACCCAACTATGACATCGTCGTTGTGGGCGGCGGCGGGCACGGTCTGGCCACTGCCTATTACCTTGCCAGCGTCTTCCGGCAGACGCGGGTGGCGGTTCTGGAAAAGGGCTGGCTGGGTTCGGGCAATATCGGGCGTAACACGACCATCATCCGCTCCAACTACCTGCTGCCCGGCAACCAGCCCTTCTACGAATTCTCGATGAAGCTGTGGGAGGGGCTGGAGCAGGAACTGAACTTCAACGCGATGGTCAGCCAGCGGGGCATCTTCAACCTCATCCACAGCGACGGTCAGCGCGATGCCTATCGGCGGCGCGGCAATGCGATGCTGCTGTCGGGGGCGGATGCGCGCCTGCTGGATCGCGACGCCCTGCGTGGGATGGTTCCGTATCTCAACTTCGACAACGCCCGTTTTCCCATCAAGGGCGCGCTGATGCAGCCGCGTGCCGGCACGGCCCGCCATGACGGGGTGGCGTGGGGCTATGCCCGCGGGGCCGACCGGCGCGGCGTCGACCTGATCCAGAATTGCGAGGTGACGGGCTTTCGCATCGAGAACGGCACCGTCAAGGGCGTGGAGACGACACGCGGCTTCATCGGTGCGGGCAAGGTCGGCGTGGCCGTCGCGGGGAGTTCCGGACGTGTCATGGGCCTGGCAGGCATGCGCCTGCCCATCGAAAGCCATGTACTGCAGGCCTTTGTCACCGAAGGGCTGAAACCGGTGATCGACCATGTCATCACCTTCGGCGCCGGGCATTTCTATATAAGCCAATCGGACAAGGGCGGGCTGGTCTTCGGCGGCGACATCGACGGCTACAATTCCTATGCGCAGCGCGGCAACCTGCCCGTGGTCGAGGACGTGGCCGAGGGCGGAATGGCGCTGATGCCGATGATCGGGCGGGCGCGGCTGCTGCGCTCATGGGGCGGCATCATGGACATGTCGATGGACGGATCGCCCATCATCGACCGCACGCCGGTGGACGGACTCTATTTCAACGGCGGCTGGTGCTACGGCGGGTTCAAGGCAACGCCGGCGTCGGGCTACGCCTTTGCCCATCTTCTGGCCACCGACTGCCCGCACGGGACCGCCGCAGCCTTCCGCCTTGACCGGTTCGCGCGCGGCTACGTGATCGACGAGCGCGGCGCCGGCGCGCAGCCCAACCTGCACTGAGGTCCCGCCATGCTGATCCCCCACCCCCTTCTCGGCCCTCGCGATGCACAGGAATTCACTTATCTCGGCGATGCGCGACTGCTTGACCGGCCTGCGCCCGACGCCGGCGAGGCCGCGTTCTGCGACTACGTCTTCCTTCGGGAGAACCCGGCCGGGATCCACCGGGAACTTTGGTATCACGAACATGGGGACCGGTCGTGGCTGGTGGTCACGCGCAATACGGTAACGCATGAGATCCTCGGCGCCGAACTGGCCGCCGATGTCGCAATTCGAAGACGGGACAGTTCCGCATGACCCGTCTCTCCGGCGGCCTGATCGACCGCAGCCAGACCTTGAGCTTCACCTTCAACGGGCGCAGCTATCAGGGGCATCCCGGCGACACGCTGGCCTCTGCCCTTATGGCCAACGGGGTGCAGCTTGTCGGGCGCAGCTTCAAATACCACCGCCCGCGCGGGATCGTCTCCGCCGGGTCGGAGGAGCCCAACGCACTGGTCACCCTGCGTGAGGGCGCGCGGGCAGAGCCGAACACCCGCGCCACGATGGCAGAACTTTTCGACGGGCTGACCGCGACGTCGCAGAACCATATCGGGCCGCTGGGCCTCGACCTGCTCTCCGTGTACGACCTGCTGGCGCCCGTCCTTGCGGCGGGCTTCTATTACAAGACCTTCATGTGGCCGGCCGCCTTTTGGGAAAAGGTCTATGAACCGGCGATCCGGCGCGCCGCGGGTCTGGGGGCGCTGTCCGGTCTGCCGGACCCTGATGCCTATGACCGAGGTTACCTGCATTGCGATCTGCTGATCATCGGCGGGGGCGCAGCGGGTCTTTCCGCCGCCCTGACCGCAGCACGTGCGGGGGCCGAGGTGGTTCTGGCCGATGAGGATTTCCGGCTGGGCGGGCGTCTGCTGGCCGAGCGGCACCTTTTGAACGAAGCCCCCGCGACCGACTGGATTTCCGGGGTCGAGGCGGAACTGCGCAGCCAGCCCAATGTCCGCATCCTGACGCGGACCACCGTTTTCGGGGCCTATGATCACGGCATCTTTGGCGCGGTGGAGCGGGTGTCGGACCACCTGCCCGATCCAGAGGGCAGAGTACGCCAGACACTCTGGCGCATCACCGCGCGGCGGAGCGTTCTAGCGACAGGGGCCACCGAGCGGCACATCCCCTTCGCCAACAACGACCGGCCCGGAATCCTGCTGGCCGGGGCGATCCGCGCTTATGCCAATCGCTGGGCCGTCAGTCCCGTGGCCCGCGCCGGGGACGGCGTCGCGATCTTCACGAACAACGACGACGGGCACCGCACCGCGCTTGACCTGCTGGCCCATGGTGCGCCGGTGGCAGCGGTGATCGACACCCGCGCCGATGCGCGAAGCTTCGGTGACTACAGGTTGTTCACGGGGGCCGTGGTGGCGAACAGCCACGGGCGCCGCCGCCTGACGGGCATAGACGTGCAAAGCAACGGCAAGACCCAAAGGATCGCCTGCGGTGCACTCGGCGTTTCGGGTGGCTGGAATCCCAACATCCATCTGGCCTCTCACCATCGGGGTCGCCCGGTCTGGCGCGCCGATCTGCTGGCCTTCGTCCCCGGTACCGATGGGCCGAAAGGCATGATCGCGGCAGGCGCCTGTGCGGGCGGGGGCTCCACCCACGCCGCGCTGACCGCCGGGGCCGCCGCCGCGCAAGATGCGCTGGCGCAGATCGGCATCACGGCAACAGGACCGAACCTTCCGCAGGCCGAGGACACCCCGTTGCGGCAGGCTGCCTTCTGGCATGTCCCCGGCAAAGGCCGCGCCTGGGTGGATTTCCAGAATGACGTGACGGTCAAGGACCTGGCCCTTTCCAAACGGGAAGGCATGACCGCCGTCGAGCATCTGAAACGCTGGACCACGCTGGGCATGGCAACCGATCAGGGCAAGACCGCCAATGTCACCGCCCTGGCCGTCATGGCCGACCTGACCGGCAAATCCATCCCCGAGACCGGCACCACGATCTTCCGCCCCCCCTATTCCGGCGTGTCCCTGTCGGTGCTTGGCGGGGGCGATACCGGGCCCGACTTCCGTCCCACCCGCCTGACGCCGACCCATCACTGGGCCACGGCGCAGGGGGCGGTGTTCACCGAGGTCGGTCCTTGGCTGCGTGCGCAGTATTTCCCGCAACCGGGCGAAACCCATTGGCGCGAAAGCGTTGACCGAGAGGCGAAAGCGGTACGCGCAGCCGTGGGGCTGTGCGATGTCACAACGCTTGGCAAGATCGACGTGCAGGGCGACGATGCGGGGCTGTTCCTCGACCGCATCTACGCCAACATCATGAGCACGCTCAAGGTCGGGCGCGTCCGCTATGGCCTGATGCTGCGCGAGGACGGGTTTCTCTATGACGACGGAACCTGCGCCCGGCTGGCCGACACCCACTATGTCGTCACCACGACCACCGCGAATGCCGGGCTTGTCTACCGCAACATGGAATTCGCCCGACAATGCCTTTGGCCCGATCTGGACGTGCACCTGATCTCCACCACCGACGCGTGGGCGCAAATCGCGGTGGCGGGCCCGAATGCGCGCGACCTGCTGGCCCGCGTGGTCGATGGCTTTGAGCTGTCCAACGACGCCTTTCCCTTCATGGCCTGCGCCGAGCTGACGGTCTGCGGCGGGCTGCGCGCGCGGCTCTTCCGGATCTCGTTCTCCGGCGAGTTGGCTTATGAACTTGCCGTCCCTGCCCGCTATGGTCACGCCCTGATGCAGCGGCTGATGGAGGGAGGGGCCGATCTCGGCGTAACCCCCTATGGAACCGAAGCGCTGTCGGTGCTCCGGATCGAAAAGGGCCACTGTGCGGGGGCGGAGATCAACGGCCAAACCACCGCCGCGATGATCGGGCTGGGCCGCATGGTGTCGTCGAAGAAAGACGCCATCGGCGCGGTCATGTCCCGGCGAGACGGCCTTGCAAAGGATCGGCGCCGCCTCGTCGGGCTCAGTCCCGTGGACGCGCAGGCCGTCGTCACCCCGGGCGCACATCTGTTCACAAAGGGCGCGCGACAGGACATGACGACCGATCAGGGCTGGGTAACGTCCGCCTGTTTCTCGCCGCATATGGGCCATTCCATCGGTCTTGGGTTCCTCGAAGACGGCGACAGTCGTATGAACGAGGTGATCGTCGCGGCCAACCCGATTGCGGGAGAGTCCGTCGCGCTGCGGGTTGTGTCACCGCATTTCGTGGACCCGGAAGGAGAGCGCCTGCGTGGTTGACCTGTCCCCCCTCACCGCCCTTGGCGGCACGGCTCCCATGACCCGGAAGGTCGGAGCACTCACCCTGATCGAGCGGCCCGACATCGCGCTGGTATCGCTGGCGCGGCCGCGGGGCCAGGTCGCGCCCGTGCTACCCGGCCTGTCCCTGCCCGGGCCGGGGCGGTATGCATCCGGCCCCGATCTGGCCACCTTCTGGTCCGCGCCGGGACAATGGATGGTTGAGGGCTCCAGCCAGGCAGAGACCGACTTCGCCGCCCATGTCCGCGCCCTCGCCCCCGGCACCTGCGTAACCGATCAGACGGACGCCTGGGCCGCAATCGACATTCAGGGGGATGGGATGTCGCTCCGACACTTTCTCGGCCGCACCGTCAACCTGCCCCCACGTGCGACCGCCGTCGGCCATGCAACGCGGAGCGTCCTGCACCACATGCCGGTCTTTCTCGTGCGCCGGAGCGAGGATCATCTGACTCTCTGGGGTATGCGATCCTCGGCCGGCAGTCTCTGGCACGCAGTTGAGACCGCATCGTTGAGATGTTGACCGCGCGGACCGGGCGTGTCCGCGTTAGCAAGATAGATTGAGGTGCTGGGCTAGGTTGGTTGCGGGGGCTCGCAACCGACTTAGCCTACTGATCTATTCACCTGACTTCTCGGCATGGCGTTACGCCATCTAAGGCACTGTAGGTAATACAGATTCCTAGATGGATTGTTTTCGCCGTCATGCCGGGTCTGAAAGAGACCCGACATGAAAGACGAATTTAACAACAAGAAACCCTACCCCTCGCCCTTCTGCCTGCGCCTGACATTCGAGGAACGGGCGCGTCTGGAGCGGGATGCGGCGGGAATGGCGCTCGGAGCCTATGTGCGCGATTGCCTGTTTGGCGAAGATGCCGTTCCGCGCAAAACGCGGGGCAAGTTCCCGGTCAAGGATCACGAAGCCCTCGGGCGGGTTCTGGCGGCACTTGGCGGCTCGCGGTTGGCCAGCAATGTGAACCAGCTTGCCAAGGCCGTGAACACCGGCTCCCTTCCCGTCACGCCCGAAACCGAAGACGACCTGATCGAAGCTTGCGAGGCCATACAGGCGATGCGCCGTGACCTTCTGGATGCGCTGGGAAAACAGCCATGATCCTCAAGGGTTCGATCCGCGGAAATGCTGCACACCTCGCCCGGCATCTTCTGAATGTCCGCGACAACGAACATGTCGAACTGCACGAGGTTCGCGGCTTTATCGCCGATGATCTGACCGCCGCTTTGCTAGAGGCAGAAGCGGTCGCACAAGGTTCGCGATGCAGCAAATTCCTGTTCTCGCTGAGCCTGAACCCGCCAGAGACAGAAGCGGTCGGAATCGATACTTTCGAGACCGCCATCGAAACGGCCGAACAGAAACTCGGCCTCGACGACCAGCCCCGCGCCATCGTCTTCCATGAAAAGGAAGGACGGCGGCACGCACATGTCATCTGGTCGCGCATCGATCCCGAAACAATGACCGCGCGCAACATGCCGTTCTTCAAGAACCGGCTGATGGATGTCTCGAAAGACCTCTACCTCGAACATGGCTGGGACATGCCCCGCGGCATGGTGGATCGTGCCGTGCGCAATCCGCTGAACATGACACGCGAAGAATGGCAACAGGCCAAACGTGCAAAGCAAGACCCCCGGATCATCAAGGCGATGTTTCGAGCCTGCTGGGAAAGCTCGGATGCAGTGAAAGCACTTCGCAGCGCGCTTGAAGAGCGCGGCTACTTCCTCGCCCGCGGCGACCGGCGGGGCGTCGTCGCGGTGGATTTCAGAGGCGAGGTTTACGCCCTTGCGCGCTATGCCGGGGTGAAAACACGCGAAGTGAAAGACCGCATCCCCGATCCGAAGGCTCTGCCTTCGGTGGATGACGTAAAAGCGGAGATAGCGCAGCGGATGACAAAGCAACTGCGCCAGTATGTGCAGGAAGCCGAGTCCGGCCACCGCCGCATTCAACCCTCAATCGAGATGCGCCGCCAGAACATGGTGGAACGGCATCGGCGCGAACGGGATGAACTGAACAAGAAGCAGGAAAAACGATGGATCGCCGAAACCAACGCGCGGGCCGCAAGACTGCCCAAGGGCCTCGGCGGTCTGTGGAGCCGGATGACCGGGAAATACGGCAAGATCAGACGTCAGAACGAATTCGACGCCTGGGAAGCTTCCATCCGTGACCGGCAAGAACGGGACACGGTGATCGCCCGCCAGCTTGAAGAACGCCAGGACCTACAGCGGCGCATCGTGCGTGCCCGCGCAGAACGCAACCATGAACTGGACGAGCTTAACCGGGCTATCGCGGACTATCTGCGCTTTGGAACATCGACTCCCGAATCCCCGAAGCGCGACCGGCAGAAAGGCCGCACACCGCGCGACGGACGGGAGCCGGGGCCGGAACTTGAACTCTAGACCTCAAGTTCACCAGTAAAACGCGTAAGTGATTGATATCGTTATGGCGAGATTGGCCAAAATGTAACTACGCGAGGGTGATCAGGCGGGTTTTGGCAGGTTCAGGGTGTCGAAGAGGTCCAGTTGTTCGGGGGTCGGGGTGGTGAGGCCGTCGAGCTTTCGGTCGGCGATCCGGGCTTCGTGGCGGTGGATGCGCGCGAGCATGTCGAGGGCGGTTCGTGGGCTGGCGTCATGTCCTTTTGCCTTCAGCCGCATGCGCATGACGCGGTAGAGGACGAGGGCGAGAAAGCAGATCAGCGCGTGGGCGCGGATGCGGTCGGGCAGCCGATGGTGGACGGGGGCGATCTCGATATCGGATTTCAGGACGCGGAAGCCGCGTTCGATATCGGCCAGCGACTTGTAGCGGGTCACGGTTGCGGTCGGCGTCAGGTCGGGGGCATTGGTCAGCAGGGCGAGCTTGCCGTCGAAGAGTTCGGCTCGGGCGACGGCGTCTTCGTCGATGCTGTAGCTGAACCGGTCGGCCTGCAGGTCTGCCTTGAGGAACCGGGTCAGTTCGGCCTCGGCCACGGCGCGCGTGAAGCGGCTATAGGCGCCGCGGTCGGAGGCGCGGCGGCCCCGCGCCGTCTGGCCGTCGTCTTGCGCATCGAGCTTGGCGACCATCTTTTCGGCCTGGGCTTCAAGTTCGGCGATGCGGGCGCGACGTCGTTCGGATTGGTCGGCGGCTCGAACGGGATCATGGGCGACGATCAGGCGATGGCCGGCAAAATTGCTTTCCGCCAGGCCGCCTTCGTCGAAGGCAAGGCCCCGAAAGGTCTCGACCAGATCGGCATAGCGACGGGCGGGGACGGCGAGGATGAACTCCAGCTTGCGGTCGTCCTGATCGGCCAGGGCGGTCAGTTCGTCGATGTTTTCAAGGCTGAGCAGGCCACGGTCGGCGACCAGGATGACACGCTGCACGGGAAACCGCTGCAACACCGTCTGCAGCATGCCCTGCAGGGTTTTCGTCTCCCCGACATTGCCGGGGTGGACCGTGTGCATGAGCGGCAGGCCGTCGGCGGTTTGCACGACGCCGAGCACGAATTGCCGGGCGATGCCACCGGTTTCCTTGTTCATGCCATAGGCGCGGAGGTCGTCGTCAACCTCTCCGTCGCCATGGATGCGCACCGTGGTCAGGTCGTAGAAGACCACGGCCAGGTCCCGATCGACCAGCGGACGGATTTGTCTGGCCAGTTCCATCTCGACCCGCTCGGCATGGTCCATCAGCGCATCCATGGCGCGGAGCAGATGTTGATGCGTGACGGTGTCCGGCATCGCCGGCATCGCGACCGTTTCCAGCCAGCGCAGGCAGCCAAGCTTGCTTGTGGGGTCGCACAACCGATTGAACACCATGGCGCGGACCAGCGCCTCCACGTCGACTTTCCGCTTGCCGGAACGCAGCGCACGGCCGAGGGCATGATCGAAACCAAGGTCCTTCCACAACTCGTGCAGGGCAAAGACGTCGCCATAGCTGCGCGCCGCCTCGTAGGTGATCTCGGCCTTCTCGGGCTCGACCCGACCCGCGGCGCGACTGAGCCCCCGGATCAGCGCATCGAGCTGGCCATCCTTCATCCCGTCCACGCGCCCCAGATTGGCCACGACGCGCAGCCGGGGCTTGCCCGCCTCGTTACGGAAGGACTCGACAATCTGCAGATAGCGACGCCCGCCGCTCTCGGTGATGCGCGTGAACATGGCATGCAGGATATCGCACGTTTGGGCGCATTCATAGGGTCTTAAACATCATAACGTGTAACTACACGACTTCGGCCGAACTGCCCACCTCGCGCGCCTTAAGCTATTGAAATCCCATACCTGCGCTGAACGCGCTCACGCAGATTCCCCCGGATTTTGTCGAAGTTCGGCTAGACGTAGCGCCGCATCAAACGCATGAAGCCAACGAGCTTCGCAACCTCCCTTATCCATTTTGACGATCTCCCCGACCATCAGTGCCTTGATCTAGGCCAATGTTGGGTGAGCGGGCCGAAAGGCCCTGAGTGGTTCGGGGCCTCCTTACAAAACAAGGGAGGTTCGTATGAAACTCATTTCACATTTCGATGCTGCGGCTCTTGGCACTGCTGAGTTGCACGCCCTTCGCCGGGATGCGTTCGAGGCTTTCATGTCCGCTGCACGCGGATCGCAAGAGCGCCTTGATGCTTTCGCATCGCTCGAAGCCATCGAGGTTGAACTCGCATCGCGCGACCTTACGCTTTAAGCGCCTGTCGCGGCTGGCCAGATGGCCAGCCGCGATTTCTAGTCGAAGGCGTCAAAATCACTGGGCGGGCCCCGCATAAAATCATCGAATGAAGCGAGTTCCTCATCGGACGGTATTGCCGAGCTTGGCAATGCCCGAATGCCTTCCGCAACTTGCCTGCGGTTCAGTGTGCCCAGTGAAACTCTTCCAACCTCAAGTTCGTAATCCAAAGAGCCGCAAAGATAGTTAATTCGTCCGTAGCCTGGCCGCAGAGCTACAGAGCCTCTTTTCTTCCTCACCTCATGCTTGGCAAGGGACATTCTCAGGTGTTCGAGTTGAGTGAAAAGGACATGAACGCGCTTTTGATCGGCATTTGCAAGTTCGATCTGAGACCTGTCTTCCAGCACCCGCTGCAATTGCTGCGCTCGCATTTGCTTGGCAACATGCAGGTATCCTTCGTCCTGCTTCAGAGACTGGATTTTTTCTTTTAGATAACCCGATGCCGACCATTTGGCGACATCCCGACAACGTTGTCGCCAAGTGCGTAAAATCTCATAACACATAAATAGCCACATTTGTGACTGAGCATTTAGAAACGAGGCAGATGCAACTGGAGTCCGCTCTGTCTCGTTCAGTTCTCTCAAAACATCGTACTCGATGTCCATAATGAACTGATCAACAGCACCCAAATTGAAAGCCTGCATACTAAGAAATGGGTCATCACCGAGAAATGTAAGTGAGCAGAGAGCACTATGAAGCGCCCCAGGCTCAACTGCTTCTGGGCTCGGATAGTTCGGCGCTGAATCGCCGGAATAGTCCTCAAAATCGTCTGTCATCGTCACTCGCACGAAGCACTTCACTTTCGCTATGGCCTACTAGTCCCAACCCCTGCGAATATCTGTTCTGTTGCATTCAGGGCACCTCACCGCTGACGTCGGCTTATCGATTCGGCGAGCCTCACGGGCTTCTTCTTCTGTCAGAACTTCGCTCTCAAAGCGATGCCCGCAATTATTACAGCGGAATCTAACCGTATCACTCATAGCTAACCCCCGCTTGTCCGAGAAACTCTACCCAAAGCGCTTCGGCAGCGCATTCGGGATTCATTCGTCGCTCCTCATGTGAAAAGCCCATCGAGCCCTTTAGCTGAAGCTCATATTCATCGGCTTCGATGTTGAACCAGCCATTTGCGGTGTTGTCCGAGGCATCTTCGGAAAACGAATAATAGACGTCACCAAAGCTATGCTTGCCACGACCACCGTGCACCGTAAGGTGCGCCGTTCCATGTCCAAGGCTGCTATTCACAATGACGCAGCCGAATGATGTATCTGAGTAGTCCGCGAAGCGTCCGCGCAAGCCATCAACGGCACTCAATTCTTCAATGGCATTTTTAAAATAAGATCTGATCGCGTTGAATGCTTCTTCCCTGAATTCGGCACGATCAATATCATCGAAGTCCTTTTTGACGCGGTATCGACGCTCCGCCGTTGGCGCTTTTCGATCAACGTCATCGACATCGACCGCTGCATCTAACGCAACTGCGTGCGGTTCTTTGTCCAAGATGCGCCGCAACTCCTGAATAATATTTAGGTAAGCAGTATTCTGATTTGTCCATTCGCTGACGGGCTTGCCGTCCAATGGCACGGCCTTAAGGTCGCGGAGACGTGAGGTCGTCCAATCACAAGGCTCAATGATGATCGGTACCACACGAGCTTCGCGCACTTCGTGACGCTCAAGGGCGCGGCTCATCTCGGTCTCAACGCAGTAATCTGACGCGAGGAAGTCAGGGCTAACCATGAGTAGGAACAAATCAGATTCTTCGATCTGTTCCTTAATCTCGGCATGCAGATCGTCACCGGCCAAGATATCACGATCATACCAAGCCTCGATGCGGCCTTCGCGTTTGAGCGAAGCGAGGTGGACATGAAATCGCTTCAGCGCTTCGCTGTCGCGGTGGGAGTATGAGATAAATGCCTTCACTTTTCGCTTACTTACCTTTCTTGCCGCCGTGCTTTGTTGGGTCGGCCATCTTGTACTTCTGGCCGGACTTGAGTGGCGGAGGCAGCGGCTCACCTTTGGTCACTGTGCGCTCGATTCCGGTTCCACCACCGCGTGGGCCGGTCATCTCGTATTGCCCACTGCGCGGTGCCTTTTCGCCGGGTTTGTAGGTCTTAGTCACGAGCTCTATCCTCTAGATGGTGTGGCTGAATCGGAATATACCCCAATATAACATACGATAAACGGAACAAAAAGAGAACTATTTCAGTCGCGGCTGGCCATCCGGCCAGCCGCGAATTTTCTGCCTCGCTAGAAAAGGCTTAGCTGCACGCCGGTCCATCCCGTGCGCTCGGCCTCGTGCTCCAGCCACGCGGTGACATAAGCGACCGCGCCGCCATGCTCGGTAATAATGCCGACCGGCAGGAAGTGCGAGCGGTAGCCGGTTTCTGTGACGGGGAGCGCGACACGCTCCGCAGTCGTCAGTTCGATATGATCGGCCATCCCGAATTTTTCTGGCGTGAAGGTGATCTCAATCGAAATCCCGCGCCATGTGATGCTGTGCTGTTCCATGCGTTTTCCCTTTCGATGCTGGCGGAAGGCCGCGGCTTACGCCGCGACCTCTTCCTTGCTGTCCTGTTCATCGATGAGGGGTTGCAGCCCTTTCAGGTAATCGGCGGCACGCTGGGCATGGGCGGCGGCGGAAAAGATCGCCCGCTTGTCGTTTTTCAAGACCTTCAATTATCGCGAGGATGGGATAATGTGGAGGAAGTCTGCCAAGGCCCTGGTTTTCAGCAACGTCAGGCTTTTTACCTCCGCATTATTTTGATGCGCGTCAGAGCGTATCCAACCAGTCGAGCACGCTTTGGTCGCGTCGCCATGAGGGTGGACTATCGGTTTTCGGTCTTTCAACACGCTCCAGTGCTTTCCGTTTGGTTTCCAGATTTGCCTGAGCATAGTGGTTGGTGGTTTCGAGGCTGACATGACCCAGCCAGCTGCGGATGACCGTGACGTCGACGCCAGCGGCGACCAGGTGCACGGCTGTCGCGTGCCGGAAGCTATGCGGCGTCACATGTTTTGCCGCCAGCGTCGGCGCGGTCTTTTCAGCCGCCCTGACATAGTCCGCCAGCTTGAACCGCACGCCCGAGGCGCTCAGCGGTTTGCCGTGGCGGTTCACGAAGAGAGGTTCATCGGCCGGCTTCGGTATTCGCTCGAGCAACGACCTCAGCAAGGCGACCGTTTCCGGCCAAAGCGGGCTGATCCGTTCTTTCCGGCCTTTGCCATACAAGCGCACGCAGGCTGGTGCGTCGAACCTGATCGCTTGCGGACAAAGGTCGAGCGCTTCCTGGATGCGCGCGCCTGTATTGTAGAGAACCGACAGCAAGGCATGATCCCGCTGGCCGATCAACGTGGAGCGGTCGGGTTGAGCCAGGATCGCCTGCACCTCTTCGGGTTCGAGGTAGTCTGGCGCGCGGATCGGTGCTTTTTTCGTCGGCACGTTCAGTACCTCCGCGCACTGCGCCATGAGTTCCGGTTCGCGCGTTGCCACAAAGCCGAAGAAGCTGCGCAGGGCAGCGAGGCGGCAGTTCCGGGTGCCGATTGTGTCACCGCGTTCGACCTCAAGATGTTGCAGGAAGGCGATGACCTCCGCCGCGGTCAATTCGCTCAGCGCTAGGCGAACAACCGGCTTGCGACGCCGGGCCGCGACAAAGCGCAGAATGAGCCGCCAGGTGTCCCGATACGATTTGATGGTATGCACAGAGGCGTTGCGTTGCTGGACCATCCAGTCGGTGAAGAACATGCGCAGCAATTGGGGAAGCGGATCAGATTTCATGATGCCACCTCCGCCGGATCAGCGTTGCCAGGCGAGGCGAAGGCCCGGAACCGCTCGCTCGCTTCATGCAACAGTTCCTGCGTCACCGTGATGTAGACCAGCGTGGAGTTGATATCCCGGTGGCCGAGATATGTTGCAAGATACGGCAGCTTTTCCTGCGGATTCACGCCTTGTCGGTACCATTCGAGGATCCGGTGAACGACAAAGGTATGGCGCAGGTCATGGATGCGCGGCCCGGTCTTGCCCGTGACCGGTTTGAGGCCTGCCATGCGCAGAATGGCAACAAGGTGATCGCTGATAGTTGCCCGACAGTAATAGCGGTTCTTTTGATCGTGCCAGAACAAGCCAGCTTCGGGGCTGCGAGAGACCTTGGCCTTCTCCCGCGCTTCGAGAAGCACGCGCAGAGCATCCATCGCGCTGTCCGACAGCGGCAGAATGCGGGACTTGAAGAACTTCGTCTCCCGGACCGCGATGGTTCCGGCCTGCATGTCAACGTCGCCAAGCGTCAGCCTTGCAATCTCGCCGATGCGCAATCCGGCGCAATAGGCCAGAACCAGCATGGTATATAGGTTGATCGGACGCGAGGGTGCGCGCGGCGACGGGTAGGTCCGGGCGATCGCAAGCAGTTTCTGGATTTCCTCGGAGCTGTAGATATAGGGGCGCCGCCAGCCGCGAGCGACCTGTTTCGCTGGCCGGTTGTCCGATTGCCGTTTGGGACGTGATGGATCGTCATGGCACAGTGCCTTGTTCAGGATACGGGCCAATTTCTCGCATTCGGCCGGATGGTTCGCGGTCGTCTTTGTCCTGCGGTAGTTCTCAAGCATGATCTCCAGCGGCTGGCCATCAAGATCGGGCCTTCGCTGCAGAAAGCGGTCGAACCTGCGGCAAATGACGTCGGCCGCCTCATACCGGTAGCCCCTGCGCTGCATCCGCTCGACATGGTTGCGCATCAGCTCTCCCAATGAACTTTCGAACGGTCGAGGTTGCCGCAACGCCTCGAGTGCCTGATTGGGATCAGGGGCCATCAAAGCCCGTATTACCCCGTGTCACTGTGGGCATTATAGTCACGGCGAAGGTCGGAGATCGGACTGCTCCCAATCCTTCCTTCATCCGCCAGGGCATCAAGGAAGCGGGTAACAATACGGGCGCGGTTCTTCACCGTTGAACGGGCCCAGACCTCGCCGCGCTCGCGCAACCAGTATTCAAATGCTTGCCGGTCGGTTGCGCCAAACCGCAACGCCACCTGCCGGAAGCTGTTCAGCGCTTGCCGATAGTAAATTGGCGTTATCGCATAGTTCAATGGAAGCCGGGCGATGTAGTGCTCGATGAGCTCATCGCCATCCTCGGGCCAACGCCTCATTGTCTCACCTCCCGACCTGGAAGGTTGATGGCAATTGCACGCAGGTCTTCGGTGGCAAGCTTCAGATAGGGAGCTGTCGATTCCGGGGATCGGTGGCCAAGGACATCGCCGATGATCTTGCGCGGGGTGGATGCCCTCAGCATGCTGACCGCACGGGCGTGACGGAAGATATGCGGTCCGCGCTTGCCAGCAAGCTCAATTCCGGCGTTAGCGAGGCGCCGTTTGACCACACCATAGAGGCCGCCCGCCATCATCGCCTGATAAGGCGCACGGCTCCGCACGAAGATGGTGCGCACATTCGTGTCCGGACGACCGTCCCGCAAGTAACGCAGGATCGCTTCCCCCACGGGTTCCATCAGGGGCAGCACGTCCGAGGCATTGGATTTGGAGCGCTGTACCCGAATGGTATCGGCCCGCCAGTTGATATCCTCGATCTGCAATCGGCCGACCTCGCCGGACCGAAGGCCGTAATTGGCAAGAAGCTGCAGGATCGCGTGGTCACGTAATCCCAAGGGCGAACTGTCCTGCCCCGCAAGCTCAAGAACCGCCGCGATCTGATCCGCAGTCAGGATCGACGGAATGCCCTCGTAGGCGTAGAGGAGCGGGGCAATCACATGACCCGAGAGGTCATCCGGATGCAACTTGCCCCGGTGTAGATGGCGCAGGAAGCCGCGCAACCGTTCGGCCACGTCCTTGAGCGATTTGCGAGTCAATCCCGGCGCCCTGATATCCATGTAAGCATCGACGTCGCGCACGCTCAGATCGGCAAGACCGACTTTTTCGTACCGCTGGACGAACCATTTGCAAAAATGACGCGCTTCCCACATCAGCGCCTTGATCGAAGGTTCTGCCAGGCCGCGTTCGACCCTTAGCCATTGCTCATACTGGTCGCAGGTCTCGCGGGCGACGCGCTCTGCTTCGTTTGCGGCAGGCGGCGCTGGCGGCCATTCTGGCAAAGCGGAGCGCAGCAAGGCATGAATGCCCGACCGCGGGATCGATGCCCAACTGGACCCTGGTGCGCGCCCGCGGTCCCGTTGAAACTGCCGGACTGCGTGGCGCAAGTATTCGGCGACAAAGTCCGGGGTGACGTCGCGCAGGTCAATCGCGTGCTCCTCCAGATAAGCGAGGAATTGACCGGCATAGAGGCAATAATTGTGAATGACCGTCAGGCTGTAACGCTGCCGGTGCAGGGTGTCGCGAAGCTTCGAAAGCTCCTCAGGTTTCGATGATGACATTTGGTTTTCCTTGGTTTGTTGGGTCAACCAAGGGAACCTCCAGTCTCAAATAATGCGCAGCAAGGGCGACAGCACCCCTATCCAACACATTGAAATCAAACGGGCTACGAAATTCTCCTCCGCATTATGCCGTTCTCGCGATAATTACGGTAATGACGAGCTCGTCATTAGCGCAGCCAGCTTTGAATATAGGCCGCGTGATCCTCTCCCGGCTCCGGGGTTAAGGCCAGATCGGCACACAGGAACGCCGCGCCAAGCTCGGCAACCAGTTCCTCGCGCGCGTAGCCTTCATCACCCCAGCGCTTGCGCCCGAAATCCCGGTCAAGGCGGGTCTTGTGTTTTGTCCAGTGGGTCAACTCGTGCGCGAGGGTCGCGTAATACGCTTCGGGGCTGCGGAAGCTCTCGAAAACCGGCATCTGCACATGATCGGTGCCGCCGCTATAGTGTGCGCTGTTCCCTCCATGGCGGATATCGGCGCGGATGTTGGTGAAGAAAATGTCCGCGTGGTCGATGCGCTGCGCCGGATCGATGATGGGCTCGGGCTTGGTGTAGTAGTGTTCGGGCAAGCCTTCGATCTGCTCGACGTTGAAGACGGTGTAACCCTTCATGAAGGGAATGCTGCGCTCTTCCTCGCTGCCGTCGTCCTGTTCCTCGGTCTTGGTGATGGTGTTAGCATAGACAACCAGATTGCCGCGCTCGCCCTTGCGCACATGCGCGCCCATCTCCTTGGCCTGCCGGAAGGTCATCCAGAAAGGCGAGAGAAACCCGCCCTCCATCGCCGCGCCCCAGAGCATGAGGACATTGATTCCGTTATAGGGCTGCCCGTTGTGCCGCAGGGGTTTGACGATCCGCCCCTCCATGTTTCCTGCGGACCACGGCTTGAGCCACGTCAATTCGCCTTTTTCAAGATCGGCCACGATCTTGTCGGTCACTTTTTGATAAACATCTGCTTTCACTTGATTTTCTCCTTATCTTCGGTTGCGCATGCAACCGAACTGCCCCTCTGGCGAAGAGAGGGGGGAGGCCGTCCAGACCGAAAGACATGGAGGTGGTGCGGGCGCAGGCGAAGCCGAGCCACGGCTCCATGCCTTTCGCCCGAAGCGTCAGCGCAGGGCTTGGTCTTGACGGGTGATGGGGTCATCGACCCCCAATTCAATGAAAGGAAAACGCGCGAGACCCAAAGGTCTCGTGCCCTGCCAGGAGGGCAGCAACGCTGCCCGACACTCGCGCAAGGGGGCGAAGCCGGATGGCCAAGACCGCTATCGGCGGGCTTGGTTCACGAGCACCCGGCCCCGTGAGGGGTGCGCCCCCTTATCTTTATTCCGCGCCGCGATGATGAAGACCTGTGAGGCACAGACGCAGGTGCCAGGAGCTCGCTCCCGTTGGGAATTGGCCTCTTTCACGAGATCGGAGATTGACGCCCCCCTGCATCTAGCGGTACGAGATAGCAAATTCGCAACAAATAGCGTTCGCACCACTTTGTGGTGTTATGTATTGACTCCCCAACAATCGATCCCGATAGTTTCAGCGATGACTGAACGTGCGGTTGTCGCCATGGTTGGCGTAACAAAACGGCGCTGATGTCTGGCTCGGCGGGCTAAGGGAAGTCAGTCTGCCCGGTCGTTCGAAACATGGCTTTGGTGCGTTCCGTTAGTGGCTCGCCACCCGAAAGTTCGGGCTGTCATGACTTAACGTGACACCAAAACCAATGCCACATCAGAGACTTAAAGCCCCCCGTTGCATTAAGATCACGACCCTGATACTATTGGAACATGTTAGAGATTTCAAAGTCAGATGTTCTCAAGAGCCTGAAACGGGACAACCCGTGGTGGGGTGCGGATCACGCTCCGCCGCACCTCGGCAAGGAACGAAGACGGGCGTATTTTGGGCCGTTTTCCGGGCTTGCACTCGACTGGTCGGTCAGACGCACGACAATCCTGATGGGACCGCGCCGCGTCGGCAAGACCGTGATGCTGAAACAGCTTATCGATCAGGCGCTGCGCGACGGGTTCGAGGGCTCACACATCCTGTTCGTTTCGATTGACACGCCGCTCTATAGCGGCATGCCGCTCGAACGGTTGATCGATCTCTTCGAGGAAGAAACGGGGCATGCCCCCGACGACAAGAGGATCGTCATCTTCGATGAAATCCAGTATCTGAAGGATTGGGAAATCCATCTGAAGGTGCTGACCGACCGCCATCCGAATACGCGGTTCATCGCCTCGGGCTCTGCCGCAGCGGCGTTGCGCCTGAAAAGCCAGGAATCGGGTGCGGGACGGTTTACCGATTTTTTCCTGCCGCCCCTGACCTTTGCAGAGTTCCTGATGTTCCGCGGGCTTGAAGACAAGCTCATCATCTCTCGCAACAGGGGCGCAACGCTGCGGTATAGCGCCCGCGACATCGAAAAACTTAACGGGGAGTTTATTCACTACCTGAATTTCGGCGGTTATCCGGAAGCCGTTCTGAACGAGCGCATTCAGGCCGATGTGCAACGCTTCCTCGGACGCGACATCATCGACAAGGTGCTCCTGCGCGACTTGCCCAGCCTGTACGGTATTCAGGACATTCAGGAACTGAACCGGCTGTTCACGACCATCGCCTACCATACCGGACAGGAAATCAGCCTTGACGGACTTGCGCAAAGCTCGGGTGTGGCCAAGAACACGATCACCAAATATCTCGACTATCTTGAAGCGGCGTTCCTGATTGTGCGCGTGCGCCGCGTCGATGACACCGGCAAGACTTTTCAGCGCATGCGGCACTTCAAGGTCTATCTGACCAACCCATCGATGCGATCCGCATTGTTCGCCCAGATCGAGGACGGCGACGAACCCATGGGGGCGATGGCCGAGACGGCGATATTCAGTCAATGGTTTCATTCAGAGGAGATGCACAACATCCATTATGCACGCTGGAAGAAGGGGCGTCAGGAGCTTGAAGTCGATCTGGTGCGCGTCGATCCAGCCCGGCTAAAGCCAACCTGGGCCTATGAAATCAAATGGTCGGATCGTTATGCGAGCGACCAGCCCGGCGAACTGAAGGGCTTGATTGAACTGGCCAAACGCCACCAGGACACAAACCTGCCGGTCGGCGCAACGACCAAGACGATGACGTGCGAAACAACGATAGACCAGACCACCATCCGTCATTTCCCCTGCGCACTACACTGTTATCAGGTTGGAAAGAATGTTGCAGAAGGAAGAGCGCCTTAAACCGAAACCTTTCCTCGCGTTTGCACAGTCGAAGACAATGCGTCCAGACTTTCGCCGCATCTAATTACTTTAGCTTTATCAATTTTTGGCTCTCCATGACTGAATTCAACCACGCCCCCAGAGCCTCGAATTCCTGCTCGATCACTTGCGGTGTAGGCGCGGTAGGATTGATTGCGTCAGAAGCTTTGTGTAGAATATGTAAGCATTGTCCATAGTGCTGGCGCGCCTCTGAAATTTCAGAAAGCTTAGTAAATCCATTGATTTGGGGCAACTGCAAAGGAAAACAGACTCGATTTACGAGTAGCCCTAAAAAAAGGGGCAGGTCAAATCGCGGAAATGGGGTCGTTCGGTGTCCATCTGGTCATCCCCCAGGGCCTGAAACCTCAAGTTCACCAGTAAAACGCGTAAGTGATTGATATCGTTATGGCGAGATTGGCCAAAATGTAACTACGCGAGGGTGATCAGGCGGGTTTTGGCAGGTTCAGGGTGTCGAAGAGGTCCAGTTGTTCGGGGGTCGGGGTGGTGAGGCCGTCGAGCTTTCGGTCGGCGATCCGGGCTTCGTGGCGGTGGATGCGCGCGAGCATGTCGAGGGCGGTTCGTGGGCTGGCGTCATGTCCTTTTGCCTTCAGCCGCATGCGCATGACGCGGTAGAGGACGAGGGCGAGAAAGCAGATCAGCGCGTGGGCGCGGATGCGGTCGGGCAGCCGATGGTGGACGGGGGCGATCTCGATATCGGATTTCAGGACGCGGAAGCCGCGTTCGATATCGGCCAGCGACTTGTAGCGGGTCACGGTTGCGGTCGGCGTCAGGTCGGGGGCATTGGTCAGCAGGGCGAGCTTGCCGTCGAAGAGTTCGGCTCGGGCGACGGCGTCTTCGTCGATGCTGTAGCTGAACCGGTCGGCCTGCAGGTCTGCCTTGAGGAACCGGGTCAGTTCGGCCTCGGCCACGGCGCGCGTGAAGCGGCTATAGGCGCCGCGGTCGGAGGCGCGGCGGCCCCGCGCCGTCTGGCCGTCGTCTTGCGCATCGAGCTTGGCGACCATCTTTTCGGCCTGGGCTTCAAGTTCGGCGATGCGGGCGCGACGTCGTTCGGATTGGTCGGCGGCTCGAACGGGATCATGGGCGACGATCAGGCGATGGCCGGCAAAATTGCTTTCCGCCAGGCCGCCTTCGTCGAAGGCAAGGCCCCGAAAGGTCTCGACCAGATCGGCATAGCGACGGGCGGGGACGGCGAGGATGAACTCCAGCTTGCGGTCGTCCTGATCGGCCAGGGCGGTCAGTTCGTCGATGTTTTCAAGGCTGAGCAGGCCACGGTCGGCGACCAGGATGACACGCTGCACGGGAAACCGCTGCAACACCGTCTGCAGCATGCCCTGCAGGGTTTTCGTCTCCCCGACATTGCCGGGGTGGACCGTGTGCATGAGCGGCAGGCCGTCGGCGGTTTGCACGACGCCGAGCACGAATTGCCGGGCGATGCCACCGGTTTCCTTGTTCATGCCATAGGCGCGGAGGTCGTCGTCAACCTCTCCGTCGCCATGGATGCGCACCGTGGTCAGGTCGTAGAAGACCACGGCCAGGTCCCGATCGACCAGCGGACGGATTTGTCTGGCCAGTTCCATCTCGACCCGCTCGGCATGGTCCATCAGCGCATCCATGGCGCGGAGCAGATGTTGATGCGTGACGGTGTCCGGCATCGCGGGCATCGCGACCGTTTCCAGCCAGCGCAGGCAGCCCAGCTTGCTTGTGGGGTCGCACAACCGATTGAACACCATGGCGCGGACCAGCGCCTCCACGTCGACTTTCCGCTTGCCGGAACGCAGCGCACGGCCGAGGGCATGATCGAAACCAAGGTCCTTCCACAACTCGTGCAGGGCAAAGACGTCGCCATAGCTGCGCGCCGCCTCGTAGGTGATCTCGGCCTTCTCGGGCTCGACCCGACCCGCGGCGCGACTGAGCCCCCGGATCAGCGCATCGAGCTGGCCATCCTTCATCCCGTCCACGCGCCCCAGATTGGCCACGACGCGCAGCCGGGGCTTGCCCGCCTCGTTACGGAAGGACTCGACAATCTGCAGATAGCGACGCCCGCCGCTCTCGGTGATGCGCGTGAACATGGCATGCAGGATATCGCACGTTTGGGCGCATTCATAGGGTCTTAAACATCATAACGTGTAACTACACGACTTCGGCCGAACTGCCCACCTCGCGCGCCTTAAGCTATTGAAATCCCATACCTGCGCTGAACGCGCTCACGCAGATTCCCCCGGATTTTGTCGAAGTTCGGTGAAACACGCCGAGGAAACCGAATATGAAGGTCACAAGAACGTCCTAAGCTTTCAGGTATTTTGCGACGGCGTTGTCGCACCAAGTATTAAGATGTGGTCATAGATAGGTAGAACACACACCTAGTCCTTGGCGAGGCGCCTTAACCACTCTGCTTCTGTAAGGCCCACGCGCGACAGATCACTTGCAAAACGTTCGACAGCCCTCTGAGCGTGGGAAGCCCGAAGCTGGTCGGCCCAATAAAATCTCTTACCATCCGTGTTTTCGAAGAATAACGCTCCTTGATCATCTGGCTTTGCCACCACCTCTTGCGTCGCTAAGTCGGGCGAGAATGTAGTTGTGAAGCAAAGATAGGACTTGGGCTTATAGACCAGTTCCCGAACGGAATCATCCGAGAGAATGACTATGTGAGATGCATCGTCACCATCACCCTCGCCACCTTTCTCCATTTGGACAAATACAAAGACACGATCACTTTTCAACCGAACGCTATCACAGACTGGTTGAATACAGAGTAAGTAAGTGTCATCATCCTTTTGATGAACGACGCTCCCAAGTTTCAGCGTCTTGTCCTTATTCCCATAAAATGTACGGCTTGACATTAAATGCGAAAAGCGCTGGTTCGCGCTCGAATCCGCCGAGGGCAAAAATATTTGGGCAGCCTTTCTGGTGTTTTTGTTCTTTTTCTTTTCCGCATCGGGGTTCGGGGTCGCATCCTCTTCGGCGCGCGCGGCTTTAAACCCTTCGGTACAAAGAAGTTTTGCTACCTTCCTGTAATCGACGCCGTCTTTTTTGAATATGTTTCCCAGATGCTCTCCTGGAATCCAGACATTATTGCACCAGTCCGCCAGAAGCCCCTTGGGAACTAGTGGGCGCGCAAGAGCATCCTCAAGAACAGATTCGATTTCCGAAACGAGAAGTGGAATTACGTGCGAGGAGGCATCCTCTTCAGGAAGCGACAAAGATAGATGAGTGAGAAAGCCGGCATCCAGATCGTGATGAAACTTGGAGAGGATTTTCCGGCTATTCTTGCGTATTTCCGAAAGGCCTAACAAGCTTGCAGCATGGAGAAGACCGGAAGCCAGCTTGGCAAACTCGCTGATAGCAGCATCGGCGAGATCACTCTCATCGACGACAAATGCCTCTTGCTCCTGTGTACGGGTCCGCCCAGGCTTCCCCAAAACGACGACGCGACTGTTCTCGGTATGGAAAGCTAGCCCCCCATCCTCGGGTCGCGGCACAAGGCTGTCGCCGATACTACCGGTTATTTTTTCATAAAGTCTGTTTGCAATGTCGAAGAGATTCGCTTCTTGCGTATATATGAGGATTAGCCTTAGTTGTTCGGGCACGTCCTTGACGGCTTGGGTCACAAGACCCTCAGCGAGCTCGGATGCACGTTCCCCTCCATCGCCAAAAAGGTCCCAGTCTAGAATAACGACATCAGCCGCTTTGCAGAGTGGAAAAATGTCCGACTCAGGTGAATACTTAGCGGTCTTCTTAGGTTGATATAGGGAGCAAACAATCTGTTTCTTTGCGAAGCTCGTTACAATATCGCGTGCATCCGGCAGGCTATCCGACTCGCCGATCTCAGCCTCCTGTATCGGGTCTTCTGCCTCAACACTCTTGATCGCCTTCTTTCGGGTCTTTGGTGCGACGACACTCTTGGTATCACCGGTAGTATTGTCTTGCCTCTCATAAATCCGGTCATCGACAAAGACGGCAGTCTGAATAAACTCTGCTGCTGCGTACTTCGAATAACTCTCAACGGTATCAGGAAGCGTCATCGTTCTCCGGCCACTTTATCATGATTACAACGCCATCGCTGGCAGAACTTGGCTGAACCTCGATATCCATCCCCTCCTTCTGCAGGGCCTTTTTCGAGATGAATAGCCCTAATCCTCTGCCGCCCGGCTTCCTGGTAAAACCCTGCTCAAATATTGCCGTGCGATCACGCTCACCAATGGAAGGTCCGTTATTGCCAATTAAAAACCCTTCGTCATTTACGTCAAGCTTGATCAGCTTTTCACCCTTAATGTCGCGTAGCCAGAATATAGCATTATCAATAATGTTGACGAACACAGGGTACAACGTGGATGGAAAGCCCGTGATCTCCGCAGAGAGAAAGTCATCAGTTGCAGACATTTTTATGTTATGTCGTTTGAGCCGAACCTCAAACAGGGTTCTTAAATAGTGGTTGATGTCCGATCCCTTTATTGGAATAGCTTTGCGATACAGACGTCTCTGAAGAGGTGTGAAAAGATTAAGGTGTCCATCCAAGTGATCAAAATTGTTTCGGATGTCCTGATAAAGACCCGCCAGCTCATCATTAGAGCTTGCCCATGGACGCAGTTCCCGAAGCGACCGTCTCACGCCTTTGATGGCCGACTCAAACTCATGATTGATAATCGCGACTGCGAGACCCAGTTGAACCATGTCTGCATCAGCATCTGCCTGCTCTCTCAGTTCCTGGAGTTCTTGGTCCATTGCTTCAACCATATCGGTGTCAGCAATATCCGCACCATGCGCGATATTACTGGAGATCGCCGTCAGCATATCGCGTATCTTCGCCAAGGTTTCCTTGTTCTTGCGGCCAGCAGCTTCGATCCGACCCTCGAAGCTGTCGCGAAGCTGTTCAAGCTCACTCTCTGATAGCCCGACGAGATCACGCTGGTTGAAATCTACCTCAACACCGGAAATGGTTTCTTGCATGTTCCTGATCGCATCACGCGCAAACTTAAGTGCCGAAGAACGTGTTTCTTCCGCTGAGTTTCTTACCTCTCCAGCTTCTTGCGTTACCTGCTTTCTACCGCTTTCGGCCTGCTGCTTGATAAGAGCGCCAAGCCGCTTGCGCTGATCGACATAGAGCTTGGCCTCTTTTGCAACGGCTCCGAGCGTCTGAGACACCTCATTCGAGAAGGGACCGAACACTTCGTGGTCAAGTCGCTGGACTTCAGATGAATATGCGTTCCACTCTCGCTGTAGAGCTTTAGAGAGGCCCACACCACGTGGCTTGCTCAGTCGGTAGCTTTCACGAATCTCGGAAAGCCTCCGGTTCGCTTCTCTCTCCGCATCCAGCAAAGCACTTGAAGCTGTGTCTGGGTCTTTCATCCTCGAAGCCGCATCCATACGCTGGTTGATCATATCGCGAAGATTGGACAGCTCGGTTTGTGGAAGTCCCGCATTCACCCGATCGAAGAAACCTTCGAGATCTACCGAAATATTCTTTCTTTTTGTCGAAACCTGCTTCTCTCGGCGTCTGCGAGCAAGCTCCAACCGCTCAAGCTCTGAGCGCTGATCACTGTAGTACTCAGATAACCCCCCACTTTCTCTGAAAAAGTCAGCGGCCAACTGCAGGAATAGATTCTCAAGAATATCTTTGAGCTGCCTGTAGGCTTTGTCTTGCTGGAAGCCTTCGCGACCGGCTTTTTCATGAAGGAGACCGTTTTCTTCTCTTGTCAGCTTGACAGCTCCGAAAATCCGGCGGTGAGAAAAGAAATAATAGGACGCACCCCTTGTGCGCCTTTCTTCAATGTTCAGCCAGTCCACATCCGAGTTGCCGTAAGGAAGTATCCGTATCCTATCACGGTACACATATACGCCGCCAATCCGGTCCAGCTTCGAGGTCAGACGCCTCCACTCGTCTGGAGGTAACTTTGTTTCGCTTTGCTTGCCCATGACATAGCCGAATTCCACCTCGAACGGGCCACATCTAGTCTGCTGTCCTTGCCCCGATGACCAAGGAATTACGTGGCTGTTTATTTCCTCATCGTAAATACGAACATCGCCCTGAAACTGACCGAACTCGTCGAATCTCCCGCTGATCCTGTGATCAGCAGTGTTGAGATCGTCATGTGTGAAGAACTCGCCAGGTCCGATGAGATCGTCATAGTAGCTATCCGTTGGCCAATAGCGGAAGGCTGTTAGAATTGGTGGCGGTGGTACTTCCCGGAATACATCATTCGAGAATCCAAGCAGGAATTTTGTAAAATCTTTCGTGCCCTGTTGCCGTTCACGTTCGACTTCAAGAGCTATCCCTTCATCTGCGGGCGCAACATAAAAGTGTGTTCCAGACCTGTTTTCGTCGAGGCTTAGACCGCCGAGAAACTGATCCATATCGCTTGGGTCCACTTGGAAGTCGGAGATATCTCTCTTGATTCGATCAATCTGTTTTTTTTCGCCCTTACTGGAAAGTGCCAAGACATTCTTTCTGACTTGTTCAATTAATTCATCAACATCAGCGGAGGTCGGAAGGCGCCCACCGGAGATGGTTTTTGTTGGTATCTCTATCTCTTCAAGATTGACGCCAGATATCTCAAACAGTTCCCAGTGTATAAAACACATCACAAGGTCGTGCTGAATCCCCTCTCTTACAGCACGTGTAAGAATGAGAACCTGTCGGCCCAGGAGTGCTATTGCGAGGCGGCCAATGCCTTTCTCGCCCATGATTGCACGTTCTTGCTTTTCGGAAGGACGATACGCATGGGCCTTGGAGCCTTGGGGAGCATATTTGCTCTCGGTCCCAAGGACGAGCCAGCGGTTCTCGAATTCTTCCGCTGTCATTCCCACGCCGTTATCGCGGATTACAAGTAGGTTGTCGGACCGAAAGTAGTCAACTTCAGCGTTATCGGCGTAAGCATCATGAGCATTCTTGAATAATTCGCTGATAGCAGTGGAGACGTTCGCGATTTGCTGGCGTCCGAGCATGTCAACTGTTCGTGCTCTGGTTTGGAACTTCGCCATTCTCTATCCCGCACGCTCTGCAGCATGGTCGGCAATTTGCGCACCGAACGTTTTGGCCAACAGGACTGGAACCGCATTACCGATTTGTTTGGCCTGGGAACCTAAAGAGCCGAAGAATCTAAAATCGGTAGGGAATGTCTGCAATGAGGCCGCTTCCCTAATGCTTATCGCTCGATTCTGCTCCGGATGTCCAAACCGACCATTCGACAAGCTGATACAGCGTGTCGTCAATCCGGTTGCCGGTCCGTCCCACCTCATACGACCGTACACATCAGTATGGCCCGAGTAACCTGATTTGTGACAATCCAGATGCAATTCTTCAGGCCAGTCAGACCTAGAACCTTCTGGAGGTGTTGCCATTATTCGCTTCAGATTTATTTCCGACAGGTTTGCTGCCTGATGGTTGGGTATATCAGGATGGGTTTCGCCTGCAGCGATGGGCGGAAAATCTGATATCCAGTCGCGAACTGTCGCATATGGCTTTTCTAACTCAGAGCCGTGCGTCTCGCGTGGGAAGCTGATTGATCCATGCCTTGTGGCGAGCAAGACCAAGCGACGGCGGCGTTGCGGCACCCCATATCCCTGCGACTCTACAATACCGATCCTCGAACTATATCCGAGTTTGTCTAGATTACTTGAAAAGCGGTTGAGAGTGCTATTTCCTTTGATTCGCTGCATGCCTGGAACGTTTTCAACAAAAACGTAGTCGGGCAAGTATCTTGCGACAAGTGCGCCAAAATAGGTTAGAAGCGATCTTCGCGGATCAACTTGACTTTCAGGTTTGCGTGTATTTTGTCTAGTAAACGGCTGACAGGGAGCGCAACCACAGAACAGCGTAAGATTCTTGCGGTCAATAAGGTCACGAAGGATGCGCGAGTCGAATTGAGTGATGTCTGAAAGGTAGAACTCGACATCGGGAAAATTGCACCGGAACGTCTCCGACGAAGCCTCGTCAAAGTCCAATGCAAAAACCGGACGTAATCCAGCAAGCTCAAAGCCCTTGCTAGTACCACCACATCCCGAGAAAAAATCGAAAACGTCGATGCTCATTAAATTCCGTTTCGTTTCGTGACATTATGCCAATATTTTAGCGCCCTATCAATGCTTAATGAGGGAGAATTTGATTTGGATGAGTGAAACGTGAAAGCTGCATCGCGAACGAAATAAGCGTATAGTAGCAACTCTAACCCTCAGATCGTGCGAGCAGAAACGTAACGTCGACCAGCCATCAGGAGATTCTGCGCCTTTACCAAATATAGTATAGCCATGAGGAAGACGGCACAAGTCGGCACTGAGACAGCGCTGACTGCACTTGACGTGGCGACAACGCCGCCGCAGCGGCTCGGATAGCTTAGGCCATGAGAGAGGGGCTACCCTGTGAAACCGCCTACGTCGTGTGGTTCCCACGGTGTGGCGCGGGTCAATCGGGCGCCCGGTTGTGCATTGTTCGGTGTCGGTGGAGAGGGAATGCTCCAAGCCGGACGAGCTGGGTTTGGGGGTAGCGATAGACCGCTGAGAGGGTTCGTCTTCGGCAAGATGACAGCATCCAATCCGCGCAGGGTTGGTCTCCATGAAATGGTCGGGGGTCTTGGGGGTAGGAACGCCCTCAAGTCGATGGGGGTGTCGGGGGTAGCGCAGAATGCTCCCCTGACTGGTGATCGGACGGCCAGACGTTCGTGCATGGTTCGGTGCAGGTGGAGAAGACATATCTCCAAGCCCTGCGAGTGGGTTCCAAGGGGCACGATAGCCCCGTGGTCTTCCTGAAAGGATCGATGGGGTGCAGGGGAGCGCCGAAGGCTCCCTTGCGAGTGGTTGACCGGCGATACGGTCTGTTGGCTCTGGAGGGTTCGATACCTTCCAAGAGCCAAGGCGTGAGGGGTGCACGGGGAGAGCGCAGCGTCTCCCCTGCCAAGGTGTTAATGTGTAATACATTAAACAGCTTGCGTTCGGCGTAAGGGCCGAATTTTTCGCACCGCACCACAAGGCTGCGTGCTTCCGATGCGTGTCCGGAAAATCCCTGACAGCATTGTTTGAGCCAGACCACGCCATGCTGGCATGCCCTGGCACCTTTGCCTATTTGCTTAGGGCTCCGCCCTCGGCGCGCTGCAAAGCAAATTCAGCGGTCTCCCGAGGCTCGGGCGCGGACAAGCCGCGCCCTGCGCCCGCCGCAGAATTTCCTTTTCCGCTTGCACACCCGTTCTCGCCGAAGGGCAAGGGTTGCAGGAGCAACCCGCCTTTCGATTGGGTGCGGGACGGCTGATCGTATCTGGAAGATGTCCACCGGATTGCAAGCGTTGGCTGTCGCGTTTCCAGCCCTTGCAAGAGCACCCGGCAAATCCCCGGCAGGCTGATTGTCGATGGCGGTGAAGTGAGTCCGCTCGACCTCCCGGCCATCGCACATGCAGCACTGGACGAAGAGGATATGAAAGCATGCCTTCGACCCGTTCCCAAAAGATCATGACGCGTCCGCCGCGTCTGCCAAATCCCGACTTCGATTGGGGGGCCATCCTCGTTTTGGCTTTTGCCGGGACACTGGAATTCTCGATGCTCATCATGCTGTTCGGAGCCTACTCCGAAACCATGGGCATGATGTCGGATGTGTATCTGTGCGACCTGCCTGCGGTCGGCGCATTGTTTTGCGCTGTCGATGACGAAATGACGGTTTCGCATCTGCTGTCGTTCCTGCTGGCGATCTTCAGTATCGCCGTGCCGATTGGCATCTGGTCGCATATTCTGAGCGAGCGGATATTCGATGATCCGCAAAGCTGGTTCATCAAACCAACCAACCGGGCTTATGCAGTTATCGGCCTCGCGCTCTATGCGCTCGTCTTCTCGCTTGAGACGGTGAACCTTTACACGCTGATCGCCCGCGAAAGTGTGGGCGGGCCGTTTGCCACGGTTCAGGCAAATCCCCTGATGGCGTTTCTCGCAAATAATCAGGGCCTCGGCGTGTTCGTCGCCGGGGTCGTTGCCATCGTCAATACGGTTCTCGCCTTCATGACGGTGCGGGCTGTCCACTCCCTTAAAACTTCCCTTTGAAGAAGGACTAAAGCCATGAAACGCATGATTGGCACGGCAGCCTTTTTGCTCAGCGTCAGCGCCGGAGCAATCGCCGCCGCTCAAACCAAATCCGCCATTTTCCTTGTCATTGAAAACGGCGGTGTCGTCACAGACCGCGAAGCGGCCATAGAAACGATCAGCTTTACCTTTGGCGAGTTGGCGCAGCTTCGCCGCCGCCGGGCGACCAAGGACACGCAAATCCATTTGCTGCTGACGGCCAACCCGACCGAAGTCAGTTGGTCGGGCACGCCGCAACAGCTTTTCGATCAGGGACAGCACGTGCTGGAGTTGATCGAGTTTCGCGATACCTGCTCCGATCTGGTTCTGGCCTGGGATCAGGTTCGCCTGACGGCGCGCATCACGATGCCAGACGATATCCAGCTTGTCGGTATTGGCCCGATGATCCATGCGGGATTTCCCTGCGACAGCGGGGAGACGACAATCTCGCTGCCGCAATCCGCCCCGGCGGGGCTGGCGCTTGCCGACCTTGCCGGACAGGCAAGCGTCGTGCGGATGGTCAATGTCCATGCCGATCAGGACGAAGTCTATCTCGACTATTTCACCGATGCCGGGCTGATCGAACGTGCCCGTGCGGGCGCGGTGGATTTCGACCTGATGGATGCGGCGCGCACGCGCGCAGCCCTCGGCCATATCCTCGGGGGGCATGAGAGATGAAACGGATTGCCTCTCTTCTTTGCGCTAGCGCCTTGGTCGCGTCGGCCATTGCGGCACAAGGCGAGACGTTTCGGATCATCGCGCGCATCGACCCCACCATGACCGCGGACATCGATCTTGCCCGCCTTTATGCCTTCGAACAGAACGTCAGCTTGCGGGTGCGCACCGATCCCCGCTTCGTTCCAAACGAACGGGTAATCGAAATGGTGGAGAGCATCGGCATGGTCGATGGCGTCGGGCTTTCGATCACGCGCGGCTACGATATCGATGTCGAGCACGATCTTGTCGTCGCATGGTCGGGCGGCAGCGCAGAAATCACCGCCGTTCAGGAAACCCCGCAAGGCTTGGTGGTGGCCGGTCTCTTTAAGGACCATGAGGGGCACATCACCGTTCCGCCGCAAGGATCGCTCGCCGCCTATACGACCGCCGGGCAGCGCTTGTGTTTCACATCGAAACGCATCGTCGTGGAACCCGATATCCTGCCGATGTCCTTTGCCGTTCTGGTGGACCGCTCGGGTTCTGTTTCCAGCGAGATGGACAGGATCAAAAGTGCGGCCAGGGCATTCATCGATGCCTTGCCGGACAGCGCGAATTGCTCGGTCGGCAGTTTTGCCAAGGACTGGTCTCTCTCGCACCAGACGGACGGCGATCAAACCTGCGAGCCGGACAACTTCGATATCGAAAGCTGGGTTGCGGCGGGCAGTACGAACATCTTCGGGCCGCTGCGCGATGCCTATGACTGGTTAAACGATCCGGCCCGTATCGATCATCAGAAGGCCGTTATCCTGCTGACGGACGGGCGGGCCAATCTCGATGCCGATAGCGAGGCCGCGACCCTGCTGGCAAAACGCGGGGTCTTCACCTTCGTCTACTACATGGGCAAAAGCGATGACCGCTGGCTCAAGGGTCTTGCGGACAGCTTCTTTGCCGATACCGGCGGGGCTGTGCCCAATCTGGAGCGGTATTTCAATGTGGTGAGCGAGGTCTATGCGGAACAGACCGTGCTGGAACTCACCCCTTGTCCCGAAGATCAACCGTGAAAGGTGCCATGCAGGGGCAACGCCGGGAGCCGCCGCGCGATTGGGTTTTCGATCCCGATCTGCATGGCGCGGGAAGATGGGCGGATAGCGCCCATCTTCTTGCCCGCGGCTACGGTCCCCTTGGCCATCATTTGCTGGGCTGGCTCCCCGCAGAAACCCGCGGGGGCACAAATACTCCAATCACCTATGGCGGCGCCCGCCATGAAATGATCGTCGCGCCAACACGCGGCGGCAAGGCCGTGTCTGGGGCAGTTCCCCGGTTGCTCGATCACCCCGGCTCTGCTGTTGTTCTGGATGTCAAAGGCGGGGAGCTGGCGCTCATCACGGCGCGCTATCGCCAGGATGTCCTTGGGCAGAATGTCGTCATGATCGATCCTTATGATGCAGTCAGTTCGCGCCTTGGAGTCGATCCTGTGCGCCTGAACCCGGTTCGCAGCATCGATCTCGATGGCGATGAAGCCTTCGATGAAGCCATGCTGCTGTCCGATGCGATGACGATTGGCGAGCGTGGAGGCGAGGCGTTCTGGACCGACGAAGCAGCCACGCTGATTGCCGGTCTTTCGTTGTTTCAGGTGCAGACCGGCGGAACGCTGCACGATCTGCGCGCCGATCTCAACCGCGACCGCGAAGGCTTCGACGCCTTGCTCGAAGAAATGCAAGCCAGCCCCTATGAGCTTGTCCGCTCGGCGGCGGCGCGGATGATGAACAAGGCGGAGAAGGAACGCAGCGGCGTGATCTCGACTGCGCAGCGCAACACGCATTTTCTGGAAAGCGCAAAGCTGTCGGCTTCCCTGTCCGCCTCGGATTTCAATCTTCAGGACCTTGGCAGAAACACGACGCTCTACATCGTGTTGCCCGTCCGGCGGCTGCACAGCGCCCGGCGCTGGCTGCGCCTTCTGATCGCTCTTTTGATCCATGCAATCGCCAACCTGCCGGAGCGACCGGAACCGCCGGTTTTGTTTCTGCTGGAAGAAATGGCCGCGTTAGAGCGGCTGGGGATTGTCGAGCGGAGCTTTGGCCTGATGGCCGGGCTCGGCCTTCAAATGCTGGCCGTGGTGCAGGATTTCTCGCAGCTTCGCGATCTCTATGGCGAACGCTGGCAAACCTTCATCGCCAACGCCGCCAGCGTGCAGTGCTTCGGCACGAACGATTCCTTCACCGCCCGCTATCTCTCCGAACTCAGCGGGCAGACCACGGTCGAACGCCTGACCTATGAGAGCGCCGAAATCCGCGCCTCGCTGCTTGGTGATCCTGACTATCGGGGCGCGGGCGATGCCGTTCATGCCCGGCCCTTGATCCGGCCCGAAGAGTTGATGGCGCTGCATCCGGCAACGCAGTTCATCAAGCTGGCGGCGGCGCATCCGGTGGTGGCGTTTCGCCCTGCATATTTCCTCGATGCGCGTTACCGCAATGCGCGGGGCATGCCGCTCTTCGATATCCACCCCGATCATGAACACCGGGCACTGCCTGCCCCGGTGAATTTTGAGCGGGCGGGGGCAAGGCTGGGGGAGATGCTGGATATGTATCTGAGGGTCGGATGAGGCAGGTCTTCGGGATTGTCGTCACTTTCGCCGCACTGCTCTGGCTCGTCTGGGCGTGTCTTGCCCTGATCGCCGGGACCTATGGGGTCTTCCTGCCACTACCGTTTGCGGGGTTCGCCCGCGTTGTCGCGGGCTATGCCCCGGCCTTGCTGCTCGGGCTCAGCCTCTTTGCCCGGCTGCGAGCGCGGCACTGGCGGCGGCTAGAAGCCATGCGCGATGCCTGGCCGGGCGGGGCGTCCGCGCAACTCGCCCGCGGCGACATCCATGTCGATCCGCCCGCAACGAACCGCTCCGGGCTCGAAGCCCTGTGCGGGCTGACCATCACTCTGGCACTAACCGCATTCCCCTACCGGCTGGGCGCAGCCCGGCCAGAGCTGTGGGTCGGGGCAGTTCTCGTTCTCAGGTGGGTCATGCGGGGATAGGTCCGTTCCACCACTCGCCGCGCTCGATCAGACGGCAGTAAAGCTCGATCAGGCGCAAGCGTTCGAACTGCCGGGAAAAGCGTCTTGGCGCTGCGCCGGTGGCATCCGCCTCAAGGAAGTTGCGCATCCAACGGTTCTCGCCATCGACAAAGATCGCATCGATTTCCGGGACATCGTATTCGCTGCCGTCGAGATGGCGCAGCTTGCCGTGATAGCTGTAGACAAGTTCAAGCGCGTTGAGCCATGCCACGCTGCTGGGCAGATTTTTGTTTGCTGCGCGGGCAGGCTTCCAGACCCGCTCGATGTAGAAGGGCTTTTGCACAAGCTGGAAGTCGGCGGCGACGATGATCGGGTGAAACGCATCGTTCATCGGGCCGTCCTCCCAAAGCAGGGACATGATAACCCATTGGAAGTGCGAGGCTTTGACATCTGGCTGCTCCATTTTCTTTGGACCTTCAGCCCGCAAGGGCTTCAACGTTCAGGTGTCAGCGCTGACTCCTCGTATGGAAAATCTCGCAAAACCGGATCGCATCCGGAAGCTTTGCCGCGTATCTCAGGAAGAACATTACCCCGTGCCGGATGCGAGGCTGCAATGCCAAGAACCTATACCCCCAAGAACCGGTATTGCCGGAACACCAAGCTGAGCGAGCAAGAGTTCATCGATGCTTTCGGCGCATTCATGGCCGGTCTCGGCGCGGCGGCGCATGCCCGAAACTGCGGGCGCTCCGAACGCACGGTCCGCGACCTCTTTGCCCCCGAACTTCGACAAAATCCGGGGGAATCTGCGTGAGCGCGTTCAGCGCAGGTATGGGATTTCAATAGCTTAAGGCGCGCGAGGTGGGCAGTTCGGCCGAAGTCGTGTAGTTACACGTTATGATGTTTAAGACCCTATGAATGCGCCCAAACGTGCGATATCCTGCATGCCATGTTCACGCGCATCACCGAGAGCGGCGGGCGTCGCTATCTGCAGATTGTCGAGTCCTTCCGTAACGAGGCGGGCAAGCCCCGGCTGCGCGTCGTGGCCAATCTGGGGCGCGTGGACGGGATGAAGGATGGCCAGCTCGATGCGCTGATCCGGGGGCTCAGTCGCGCCGCGGGTCGGGTCGAGCCCGAGAAGGCCGAGATCACCTACGAGGCGGCGCGCAGCTATGGCGACGTCTTTGCCCTGCACGAGTTGTGGAAGGACCTTGGTTTCGATCATGCCCTCGGCCGTGCGCTGCGTTCCGGCAAGCGGAAAGTCGACGTGGAGGCGCTGGTCCGCGCCATGGTGTTCAATCGGTTGTGCGACCCCACAAGCAAGCTGGGCTGCCTGCGCTGGCTGGAAACGGTCGCCATGCCGGCGATGCCGGACACCGTCACGCATCAACATCTGCTCCGCGCCATGGATGCGCTGATGGACCATGCCGAGCGGGTCGAGATGGAACTGGCCAGACAAATCCGTCCGCTGGTCGATCGGGACCTGGCCGTGGTCTTCTACGACCTGACCACGGTGCGCATCCATGGCGACGGAGAGGTTGACGACGACCTCCGCGCCTATGGCATGAACAAGGAAACCGGTGGCATCGCCCGGCAATTCGTGCTCGGCGTCGTGCAAACCGCCGACGGCCTGCCGCTCATGCACACGGTCCACCCCGGCAATGTCGGGGAGACGAAAACCCTGCAGGGCATGCTGCAGACGGTGTTGCAGCGGTTTCCCGTGCAGCGTGTCATCCTGGTCGCCGACCGTGGCCTGCTCAGCCTTGAAAACATCGACGAACTGACCGCCCTGGCCGATCAGGACGACCGCAAGCTGGAGTTCATCCTCGCCGTCCCCGCCCGTCGCTATGCCGATCTGGTCGAGACCTTTCGGGGCCTTGCCTTCGACGAAGGCGGCCTGGCGGAAAGCAATTTTGCCGGCCATCGCCTGATCGTCGCCCATGATCCCGTTCGAGCCGCCGACCAATCCGAACGACGTCGCGCCCGCATCGCCGAACTTGAAGCCCAGGCCGAAAAGATGGTCGCCAAGCTCGATGCGCAAGACGACGGCCAGACGGCGCGGGGCCGCCGCGCCTCCGACCGCGGCGCCTATAGCCGCTTCACGCGCGCCGTGGCCGAGGCCGAACTGACCCGGTTCCTCAAGGCAGACCTGCAGGCCGACCGGTTCAGCTACAGCATCGACGAAGACGCCGTCGCCCGAGCCGAACTCTTCGACGGCAAGCTCGCCCTGCTGACCAATGCCCCCGACCTGACGCCGACCGCAACCGTGACCCGCTACAAGTCGCTGGCCGATATCGAACGCGGCTTCCGCGTCCTGAAATCCGATATCGAGATCGCCCCCGTCCACCATCGGCTGCCCGACCGCATCCGCGCCCACGCGCTGATCTGCTTTCTCGCCCTCGTCCTCTACCGCGTCATGCGCATGCGGCTGAAGGCAAAAGGACATGACGCCAGCCCACGAACCGCCCTCGACATGCTCGCGCGCATCCACCGCCACGAAGCCCGGATCGCCGACCGAAAGCTCGACGGCCTCACCACCCCGACCCCCGAACAACTGGACCTCTTCGACACCCTGAACCTGCCAAAACCCGCCTGATCACCCTCGCGTAGTTACATTTTGGCCAATCTCGCCATAACGATATCAATCACTTACGCGTTTTACTGGTGAACTTGAGGGGTCTGAACTGATGCCGATTGACATAATGTATCAGGATCGGATCGGGAATCTGTGCGAGAACCTGCAATCCGAGGACGATGATGGCGCCGCCGTCGACGTGCTTCGATCACGACTAGATGAAATCAGCCTCGTGCCGCAGAACGGCGAACTCTTCATCGTTCTGCCCGGCGACCTGAGAGCGATCCTGCGCTTTGCAGCCGGACAGCAAAACCCCGACTTCCGGTCGATCGTTGGTTGCGGGAGGGCGCTTTGGACGCCTCTCACCGGATTCAACTGGCTACTGCGACGCGTTGGTTGCGGGGGTAGGATTTGAACCTACGACCTTCAGGTTATGAGCCTGACGAGCTACCGGGCTGCTCCACCCCGCGACAGGGTTTTGTATTGGCTTTTCGCCGGTGCCGCGCGTTTTTGGGGTCTTCTCTTCTGGCGCGACCTGATTTTTTTCGTATTGAGAGTTATTTTGGATTTTTCTAGGTTTGGCGGTGACCTACTCTCCCACGTCTATTGGCGCAGTACCATCGGCGCATCGGCACTTAACTTCCGGGTTCGGAATGGGACCGGGTGTTTTGCTCGCGCTATGACCACCAAACCGAGGAAAATCCAGTTATCCAAGTAGTACAGTTTCATGTGTGTATGCTTTTGATCCGAGTTTGTCTTTTACTGGATCGGATCAAGCCTATCGGGCCATTAGTACCGGTCAACTGAATGCATTGCTGCACTTACATCTCCGGCCTATCGACGTGGTGGTCTACCACGGCCCTCGGGGATACCTTGTTTTGAGGGGGGCTTCCCGCTTAGATGCCTTCAGCGGTTATCCTGTCCGATCATAGCTACCCTGCACTGCGGCTGGCGCCACAACAGGTCCACCAGTGGATCGTTCACCCCGGTCCTCTCGTACTAGGGGCAACTCCTCTCAAGTATCCTACACCCACGGCAGATAGGGACCGAACTGTCTCACGACGTTCTAAACCCAGCTCACGTACCTCTTTAAACGGCGAACAGCCGTACCCTTGGGACCTGCTCCAGCCCCAGGATGAGATGAGCCGACATCGAGGTGCCAAACACTGCCGTCGATATGGACTCTTGGGCAGTATCAGCCTGTTATCCCCGGCGTACCTTTTATCCGTTGAGCGATGGCCCTTCCACTCGGGACCACCGGATCACTATGGCCGACTTTCGTCTCTGCTCGACTTGTCAGTCTCGCAGTCAGGCTGGCTTCTGCCATTGCACTCAACGAGCGATTTCCGACCGCTCTGAGCCAACCTTCGCGCGCCTCCGTTACGATTTGGGAGGCGACCGCCCCAGTCAAACTACCCGCCACGCAGGGTCCCGGATCCGGGTAACGGATCGCGGTTAGACATCAAGCAGAACAAGGGTGGTATCTCAAGGATGGCTCCACAGGGACTGGCGTCCCTGCTTCGAAGCCTACCACCTATCCTGCACATGTTGTGCCTGATGCCAGTGCGAAGCTGTAGTGAAGGTGCACGGGGTCTTTCCGTCTAACCGCGGGAAGCCTGCATCTTGACAGGCAATTCAATTTCGCTGAGTCGATGTTGGAGACAGCGGGGAAGTCGTTACGCCATTCGTGCAGGTCGGAACTTACCCGACAAGGAATTTCGCTACCTTAGGACCGTTATAGTTACGGCCGCCGTTTACCGGGGCTTCAATTCGGAGCTTGCACTCCTCCTTTTAACCTTCCGGCACCGGGCAGGCGTCAGACCCTATACGTCGTCTTGCGACTTCGCAGAGCCCTGTGTTTTTAGTAAACAGTCGCCACCCCCTGGTTTGTGCCCCCGACGCTCATACGCCGGGCCTCCTTCTCGCGAACTTACGGAGGTATTTTGCCGAGTTCCTTCAACATCGTTCTCTCAAGCGCCTTGGTATGCTCTACCAGTCCACCTGTGTCGGTTTAGGGTACGGTCTGGCGGAGGGCTATTTCCTGGAACTGTCTTGGATACGCGCCAATCCGATAAGGCACGCACGCCGCCACAATCCGTCACATCCTCCTGGCCCAGGAATATTAACCTGGTTCCCATCGACTACGCCTTTCGGCCTCGCCTTAGGGGCCGGCTTACCCTGCTCAGATTAGCTTTAAGCAGGAACCCTTGGACTTTCGGCGGGA